>JAZDPP010000222.1:0-12648 GCA_043797445.1 Pseudomonadota bacterium | reverse complement strand
AGGTGAACATGCAAGCTAAATAGCTGATTTTACGTATTGGCCACTTGTAAAACTGGCGGGATTAGGACTGTCACATGATTAGATTGTGCTGTTATAGCGATATGTTATAAAACACAACCGGATTCTGACGCCGTAGAAAATGGCAATCTGATCCTACATTTCCTACATTGCCACAGTCGAAAATGATTTTACAGAATCAGCAAATCCAACCCAAAATTGGAAAATTTTCGTGGAAAAAACCATGCGAAAAATTATCGAAAAGCAACTGAAATTTGGGCAAGTCGACATTGAGTCATTCAGGAACATTGGCAAGACCAGTTGAAGAAAAAGGCAGTATCCCATTTAAGGAAGCCTCAAAAAATGTCAAACCGAATGGCCAAATACTTTAAACATCCGAAAATTGCTTACGCAGCATAGCTCTTCTATTAAATTGCCGGGTTAATATTTTTTTTATTTTTCCGCCGATTTTCGACTGTGAAAAAGTAGGATCAGATTGCCATTTTATTTCTCCAACATTTCGAATTTATTAGCTACAGCATATTGGGCATTCCGGGAGTATCCAAAAAATGGAGCCTCAGAATATGCCGATATTATAGTCACAAACGTTATATGGCGATTTGGCTCGGATCTTGCTTCCACAATAGAAGGCCAAGGGAAGTGTTATTACCGGCTGTGAAAAGTGAAATGGACCCGCATCATGTTAAGGGTGGAAAAGCTTAAGGATAAATGGAGGGATGTGTCGCCTCCTTTGAGGAGGGACTTGTTTAAGAACGATGAAACCCTCAAAGAAGAACAGATGGGGAGCCACCGATAGAGGGGGCGACGCGAGCCCCAATAATATGTGACCGATTACACATCATTAGGAGGAAGGCGCATGGCAATTTTAGTGACTGGTGGAATGGGCGCGATAGGATCTTTTGTGACCAGGAGGCTCGTTGAGATCGGAGAAATTCCGGTCGTCTATTCGCGCCACAAAGATACTGTACTTCTCAGCGATATCGAAGACAAAATGAAAATTGTCGAAGGAGACCTTTTGGACTTTGACAAATTGCTTCAAACAGTCAAAACGTATGGCATTGACAGAATCATCCACGCATCCGCCATGCTGAGTGAAGCGGGCTCCAACCCGGCAATGGCGATAAGGGTGAATGTGGAGGGAACGGCGAGGGTGATGGATGCGGCATTGCAATGCAATGTGAAAAGGGTGGTCTACATGAGCACAAAGGGGGTGTACAACGAGGCAAATGGCGAGTATGGTCACCCCACGTACAAACCGGTCAGCGAGGATTATCCGGCGGACGGGAATATGGGGTGGTACGGCCTCACAAAATTGTTTGGAGAGCGGGTTGCATTCCAATATTTTCAGCAGCGCGGATTAGACGTCATCGCACTAAGGTTCAGCGCGACGTGGGGGCCAGGCAAACTCCTGAAGCACGGGGCGACGTCGCCCATGTCGGTCCACGGAAGAATGATTGAGCATGCAATGCTTGGCAAACCTTTCAGACATCCCCAGGGGGCCGAGCAAAAGGACGATCTTATTTACAGCAGGGATACCGCCAATGGGATTGTCCTGGCCTGCTTTGCGGAAAACCCGACTCACCGGTTATTCAATATCGGCAGCGGTCAGGCGTCGACGCTCACAGATCTCGCCGATGCCGTGAGAAAGATCTATCCCGGCGCCGATATTCAAATCGGGCCGGGGCTTGATAGCTTCAACATCGGATGTAACGTGTACAGTGTCTACGACATATCCCGGGCAAAAAAGGAATTAGGTTTTTCGCCGCAATACAATCTGGAAGACGCTGTACAAGATTACGTTGAGACACTGCGCGGACTGAATATAGAGCCGGTCTACACGCCCGGATCGTAGGGCCGTAGCCGCAGAGAGACTCGTCTGCGGCCCGGAATTGCAACGCAAATTATCAACTTTCCCACAAAAAATCACCGGCGATCCGCTGAGGTATTAGCGAGGGGTGTGGAGGAAGGTAAACTGCATTTCAAGAAATAGGAAAAAGAAGCAGTGGTGACCTATCATGATCCATGTCAGCTGGGTCGTCTGGGAGGGGGGAGGTATGAGGCGCCGCGGAAGGTGATCCAGGCAATTCCCGGAGCACGGCTCAGTGAAATGGCGCGCAGTGAGGGCCTCGCTCGTTGTTGTGGCGCCGGGGGGGTGATCAAGGATACGAATCCTAAGATGGCGGTAGGGGTCGCGGTGGACGTGATGGACGAAGCGAGAAGGACGGGCGCCCATACCATGATCAGCACGTGTCCGCGGTGCAAGAAGAATTTCAAAGATGCCGTTAAAATATACGATCGAGCATTCCTTCAACAAATTAACGGGAAATGAGAGAAAAGCGGGATAGTTCACCATGTCCTTTTTACGAATAAATGAAAGCAACTGCAAAAAAGACGGCATCTGTGCGGCGGAGTGCCCCATGGCTTTAATTCGACTCCGGAAGGACACCGGCTATCCCGGTTTGGTCCCGGGTGGAGATAAAGCCTGCATTGGATGCGGCCATTGCGTGGCGGTATGTCCCAACGGATCGCTCAGCCACTGGGATATTCAGCGGGAAGATTGCGTTCGAATCAAACGCGAGCTTATGGTGAATGAAGAACAGGCGGTCCAGTTTTTACGATCCCGGCGTTCCATTCGTGCCTTTAAGGACAGGCCTGTCGAAGAGGAAAAAATAAAACGGCTCATTGAGACAGCCCGTTATGCCCCGACGGGGGGAAACAGCCAGTTGGTGGAATGGTGGGTTCTGACGGATAAAAACAAATTGCATGAAATTGCAGGCATGGCAGTTGAGTGCTTTCGCCGGGATATTAAAGAGAAGCCTCAGCTCCTGGCGCTTCAGCCATACTTGGCAACAACCGTCAAGGCCTGGGAGACCGGTCGCGATACAATACTTTGGAATGCGCCGGCGCTGGTGGTGGCATCGGCGCCGAAGAATGCATCGACCGGCATGGTGGATTTGTGTATTGCCCTTTCTTATCTGGACCTGTTGGCGCCGACAATGGGGTTGGGGACGTGCTGGGCCGGAATGCTTCAATATGCGATTACGTCCTCACCCGTTTTCAAAGACTTCGTTGGTATTCCGGCTGATCATCCACAACTGTTTCCGATGGTATTGGGATATCCAAAAGCGAAATATTACCAACTGCCCAGCAGAAAGCCACCGAAGATCACCTTCGGTTAACGCTTGATGGACTCGCAACTATTTAAACTTTCGCGGAACTTTTTATGGATTTGCCGAGACTCCGCGCCGGGAACCGGCGAAAAATGCGATGATTAATCGAAAAAACGCCGTAGTCTTCGACGGTTCCTTTCTCCAGTTATTTGTTGTAATAAAATCCAGTAATTTGTAGGTCCCGGTAATCGCATCGATACCTTTTTTTATATGTACTTAAAAACAAAGGGGATATTATATAGATGCCAATTGGTACCGGATTTGCATGCTTTAGTCGTAGGGTCGATTCGGTCTGAAAAGAATTTCAAAACAATGAGGGGGCGTAAGAAGGGAAAAAATGGCCGGTATATTGCACCATATCAGTATGATCATCGGGGACGTGGAGCGGACGGTTCATCTTTATCGGGATCTGTTGGGTTTCCAGGTGATCTGGCACCAAGAGAAGGTGGGAGGCGGCAAGTTGTCCGCAATGCTCGGAATTCCCGGTTTTGAGTGCGAGATGGTGTACCTGCAACAAGCGCCGGATGGTGCGGCCGTGGAACTCATTCGAATGAAAGCCCCCTCCATGAAAGATTTTGGCGGGTTGCGTTTCGGTGGATTGGGATCGGTTGCGCTGAGCATAAAAGTGGAAGATGTTGAAAGATTGCATGAACGGTTGAAGGATGAAGGCTGGACACCGTTTTCCGACTGCATGAATCTGAAAACGCCGAAGGGGGTGTCCCTCCGAGCGTTTTGTTTTGCTACCGATGAAGGGGTTACGGTTGAACTTTTTCAGGAAATGACGGAGTCCCGTCATTGAAAAATCGGAACACTCGAAAAGGTAGCGAAGAAAATTGTGGAAAATGGCGGCACTGCCGAAGCCATTTGAGATGGCCGGCGCCGTTCCTCTACCTGGTATCCGAAGCGTCCTCATATACCACAGGCGCTTGTCTTGTCTACGATGGCGGGGGCACCGCCTGAGAACGGTAAAGAAAAAGAGGAGGTGGAAGAAAGAAGCATGATTCACATCAAAGAGATATCCAATGGAAATGGATCCACAACGATTCGAATTGAAGGAGGATTGGATAGTGATACCATTCCGGTTCTTGAAAAGAGCTTGCAGCGTCATCATAAAAAGAGGAGAAAAATCTACTTGGATATAGAAGAGGCCTTTCCCATAACCCGGGAGGGGAGAGAATTCCTCATGAGGGTCCGCGAAAAAGTGATGCTGATAAATATCCCCTCGTTCGTAGTATTAAATGAGGAATACCGGGATAATATGGTATAGACTCTTTCCAGAAGCCATGAGCGCGAAGGCTTGCTTGAAAACCTTTTACGGTTTCGGTTTTGCGGTGGTTAACTGGATCGCCGAATGCCCAACTTATGTATTTTGTATTCCAATGTAGTCGGTTTGACATCGAGCAGTCCGGCTGCTCCTTCCTTGCCCCGAATTTTCCATTTTGTCATCTGAAGTGCCATGAGGATGTGACGGCGATTCACTTCTTCCAATGTTTCCAAATCCTTTTCGGACGTCGGTCTGGATGGGTGCACACTCAGCCCCGGCACTTCGAATACGGGCGGTGAGCTGAGTATGGTTCCTCGTTCCATGACATTCTCCAGCTCCCTTACGTTCCCTGGCCAGTCGTATTGAAGAAGCTTATCCATCTCTTCCACCCGGATCCCATCAAACTTCTTGCCGAGTTTGGTGGAATGGACTCTTAGAAAATGGTGGGCCAAGAGCGGAATATCCTTCATCCGTGCGCGGAGAGGCGGCACCTGAATGGGAAATACATTTAGCCGATAATATAAATCCTCC
Source organism: Pseudomonadota bacterium (assembly GCA_043797445.1). Lineage (GTDB taxonomy): Bacteria > Desulfobacterota > Desulfobacteria > Desulfobacterales > JAFDDL01 > JAZDPP01. Next base: position 7,665 of record JAZDPP010000222.1, on the reverse strand, counting down.
CTGAAACGACCGGCACTCACTTCTTTTTCAAGGTCGCGGTTAGTTGCGGCAATAAGGCGAAAATCGGAACGCAGGGTTTGATCGCCTCCGACACGCTCAAATTCCTTGTTTTGCAGCACTCGCAGCAGACTTACCTGGACCTCTTTGTTCAGATCCCCGATCTCGTCCAGAAACAGGCTTCCGCCATCGGCCAATTCAAAGCGTCCCACTCTGCGGTTTGTGGCTCCGGTGAAGGCCCCTTTCTCATGCCCGAACAGCTCGCTGGGGATCAGGCTTTCCGTTAAGGCGCTGATATTGACTTTGATAAATGGCTTGCTGCACCGAAGGCTTTGCTGGTGTATGGCGCTGGCTAGTAACTCTTTCCCGACGCCGGTTTCACCCAGGAGAAGCACTGTGGCCTCGGTTCCGGCAACTTTTTTAACCTGGGTCAGCAAGTGCTGGGTGACTCGGCATTCACCGATAATGTCGCCAAAATATCGAGATTCAAATTGTTGTTCTTCTTTGTAGTATTGTTTCTCTTCCTTAAGTTTGTGACTTTGCTGCTGAAGCTCTTCGTATACTTTGGCATTGTCCAAAGCGATAGCCGCCTGGCCGGAAAAATAGGACAGCAGATCTATGTCTGACTTATTAAATGCGCTGTCCAGGAGCCGGTTGTCATGGTACAAAACGCCTATTAACTTGTCTCGAAGAATCAAAGGAACACAAATGCAGGATCGAACCGTTTTGCTGCCAAACCCTTTAGTTTGTTTTGTCTCCTTGACAAAGCCCTTGCCCGTTTGAATTACTTGCTCGATGATCTTCATGGAAGTGGCAAAGCCGGAATCATTCACATCTTCATAGGTGAGGCCCTTCGAGGCCCGGAGCTTCACCGCCGAAGGCCCGGCAGTCTCATCGAAAAGAAATATAGCCCCTCTTTCAGCACCGGTAATTCGATTGATGGTGGAGATAATATGTTGGACTAACTCTTTGTTGTCCCTTATTGTAACGGCTTGCTGCCCCAGCTTAAGAATTTCGTTGAGAAGCTCTTTTCCTTGGCGAGGTTTTGAAATAAGGGTCCTCAGATCGTCCGGAAACATCGCTTCATTGATGGGGGTCATCACCTTGTAGGCTTTCTGAGCGCTCTCTTTCGCTTTATTATTCAATCCCATTGACAAATACGTGCGTGCCAGATCCAGCTCGGTTCGTGCCAGGTCCAGTTGTACCCCGGATTGGCATAAAAATTTTAGGGCAAGGTTCAGCGTTTGAACCAACTTTTCATCGGCCAACCCTTTTCTCTTATCAAGCAGGGCTTGGTATCGATGAGCAACCCCTTTCCAGTGAACATTTTCTCCATTCATTGCATTACGAATGATATCCGAAAGTTTCAGATCGGGTTCCTGCGGAAGGATACCTTGCTCCATTGCCCAGCTCATTTCCAATAAAGGAGGAACAGGAATTACCACATTCACTTTCTTGCTGTCCTGAATATATTCACGAATCATGACGATGGTTCTATTGAAATCTTTATGGAGGTAATAAGCCCAGGCCAACTGCAGCTTTGCGGTCAGCAATACCCAACTGATTTTCAGGTCCTTTGCTTCAACAAGGGTGGACTCCATATTCGGAATCGCTTCATCGATCTGTCCGATATCCATCAGGATTTCCGAAATGGTATTTTTAGCGTACAATGCCCCGTATAGGTCTCCTTTATCACGGCAACTGGATTCTATGGCGCCGATCAACCCGAGTCCTTGTGAACTCTGCCCGCAATGAGCGTAGCCCAAAGCCGCCATCATGGTGGCTAATAGAGGGAAACTTCCCTTAGGAAACTTCTCTACATCCGAGACGGATTTTTCATATGCCCTGACAATATCCTTGTATTTACCTTGCCAATAAAAGAAAAAAATCTGAAAAGCCGTTGCCGAGCGCATCAATGCGGGATTGTCAATCTCCAAGACGATGGACCATCCTTCGTTGAAAAGTTTAAAAGCGCTCTTGTGCCGTCCACGAAGCCAGTCGTTTTTCGCCAGATGCATCTTCAACTGGGCCTGGAAGGCATATGCATTGGCTTTTTCGGCCCTTGCCAAGGCCTCCCGCAAGATGGTATGCATCTTTTCGGTATCGTTACGGACCAGGGAGCGTCGGGTGTATTTGATAGCCGTCTTCATAAAAAGGGCATCGGCTTGCTCTCCCGGAATCTCGGACAAGTCCTCAAGAACTTTGCTGTAACACTTCAAGGCCTCCTCTGTACGGTAGCTGTTCATGTACATATCGCCGGCATCCAGGAGCATGACGCATTTATCGACATCGTTCGTGGAATGGAGAAGGTGATAGGAAATTGCGTTTGCTCGACTGGCATGATCCGGAAGCTCGGCAATAAAAATATCCGCGATTTGCGAATGGAGGCTTTTTCGATACTGTGGATCGAGCTGATCCAGTAAATGCTCACGCTTAGTAATATCGGTAAAACGGAAAAGACCCGGCGCAATTTCCTTCAGCCACCCTTTACGGACCCCTTTTCCCATGGCTGCAAGAATTCGTGAAGCCCTTTCTTTGGAAAGGTCTTCGAGCCAATCGATCGAGAATCGATCCTCGAAAAGAGAAGCGAGCGATAAGAGGCGGTCGGAATCATCGGCCGCGGGTATTGAAGAATCCTGGTTTTTCTGCATCGTATCCCTCCTGAATGACCGCCCGGATGATCCCATCCTGGATGAAATAGCTTATGAATCAAGATGTTAAACTAAAAAGCAAGAAGGGAATTTCCGGCAATGGAAGAGGTTCAACCGTATTTTGGCTCATGATGGCAGGTGAACGTCAGATTGTCAATTTATTTCTCCAACAATTCGGATTTACAAACTACAGTATATTGTGTCTTTCGGGAGGATCTAATAATTTTAGCTTCATAATAATCCGAATTAAATAATAAAAACGCTATATGTTCGATTTGGCGCGGATATTGCTTTCCCAATGGCAGGGCAAAGGATCATTCAGGACAAAGGATCATTCAGGACAAAGGATCGTTATTGCCGGCTGTGAAAAGAGAACTGCACCGGCATCATGTTAACGGCTTGAAAAGCTTAAGGAGGAAAAAGTGGAGGGATGTGTCGCATATCCGGAAGAATTTGTCTATCAGCACAAACAAAAGGGGTATTGGGAGGACGTCACGCTGGGAGAGCACTTGGATCGGTGGTTTTAAAAATATGCGGAGCGGCGATCTGGGCAAGCTGGACGATCGGGGGAACTTCACTTGGATGGGGAGAATAAAGGACTGTATTGATCGGGGAGGGGAAAAAGTCAACGCTGAGGAAGTGGAGATACACGTGGGATCTTTCTCCAAAGTCCAAAATGTGGCGGTAGTGGCCATGCCGGACAAATAATTTGGGGAGAAGATTTGCGCCTTTGTAATTCCCAAACCCGGGTCGGCCTTCACGCTCGATGAGCTTCGCGATTTTCTGCTCAACGAGCGCAAGATCGCCCGCTTCAAAGCCCCGGAGCGGTTAGAGTTCACGGACAAGTTCCCTTCGACTAGTATCGGCAAATTGGACAAAAAGGTGCTTCGAGAGATCATCGCGGAGAAACTGAAATCGGAAGGCGCGATATGAACCGATTCTTGGGGCGATAAGGAGGCTTTATCATGGCTGATATCATTAATATAGCAGCAAAAAAAGTTGCTGAGGGACTGATTTTCGGCGAGGGAATACGTTGGACCGGAAGCTGTATCGTCTTGTCCGACATGGCCGGCCGGCGGGTGGTAAAAGTGGATCCCGCGAGCGGGCAACTTGAAACACTATACACATGTGAAGGGGACAACCGCCCAAACGGGTTGGTGGTTCTGGAGGACGGCTCCCTTTTTATCCTGTCCATGATGGATAGAAAAATTCTGAAACTCTCGCGTGGCGAGGTCTCCATTCATGCAGATTTGAGTTCGTTGGCAACCGGATATCTCGGGGATGTGGTGATGGATTGCCGGGGAAACCTCTATGTCGATGATACGGGCGCCAGGGTGTTCCATGGGGAAGCGCCGGCACCCATCGGCCGGGTCATTCTTGTGAGACCCAACGGCCACATATCTATCTTGCTTGAAAATCTCGGATTTCCAAACGGAATTACCATCGCCCCCGATGGAAAGACCTTGTACCTGGTGGAATCTTTTCTCGGGGCGGTGCACGCCTATGATATTGCCGAAGACGGCGGTCTGAGCGGCCGCCGGTTGCACGCGAAGGCGGAGGGCAAATTCTTCGACGGCATGGTTGGCGACGATGAGGGCGGGGTCTGGCCCTGCGTCGTTTCCGGCAGCGAAATACTGCGCTTCGATGCAGCCGGTCATGTGACCCACCGGATTTTCACCCCGGGAGTATCGCCGGTTACTTGTACCGTCGGCGGCGCGAATGGGAAAACGATGTTTATTGCGGGATACGCCGAAATCGGAGACAAAAGCATCTTTGAGGAAATCGCCGCGGGGCGGTTGCAAACATCCATCTGGGAAGCCGAGGTTCCGTTCAGCAGCCGGAATGCGCGTCCGTAATATTTTAAGTCATATGGCTTTCGTTGGTCCAATTCCAGATACTACTTACAAAGACAAGGATACAGAACTTACAAAGACAAGGATACTTATTTATGATGATTGACAAAAGAACAACTATCGACCGGGTTGTCGAAGAAATGAGGGACGGTATCTCCATTGTAATCGGCGGATGGGGTCCCTTTCGAAAACCCATGGCATTGATCCGGGCAATTGCCGCATCGCCGGTTAAGGAGTTGATCGTTTATTCCTATGCGGCGATGGATCTGGATCTCCTGATCGGGGCGGGAAAGGTGAAAACCGCCGTGTTCGGGTTCGTCTCTTTTGAGGGGGCGCCGGGGGCGGCCGGGAATTTCAATAGGGCTAGGTGTACGGCCTCCGTCGAGATAAAAGAATTGGATGAATATATGTTCGCCTGCCAGTTCAAGGCGGCGGCGGACCGCATCCCATTTTACCCGGTAAGAGGCGGTATCGGGACGGATATTTTGACGGTCAATCCCGAATTGCGACTCATTCAGGATCCCTATGCCGGCGAGACCCTTGTCGCCATGCCTGCCTGTGTGCCGGATCTGGCCATCATTCATGTAAACGAGGCAGACCCGTTGGGCAACGCGCGGATTCTCGGAGATGCCTATTGGGATCGCCTGTTTGTGAGAGCGGCCAACAGGGTGATTATCAGCGCCGAGAGGATCGTGCCGGTCGGCGCGATTCAGAACAGCGCCATTCTCGGCGTTTATGTGGATGGAGTGATAGAAGCGCCGCGGGGCGCGCATCCCTGTAATTGCTATCCGGATTATCCTTACGATGCCGGAGAAATGGCTGCATACGGCAGGGCCACAATGGATCCGGCGGATTTTAAGAGGTATCTCGAGAACAGGATAAAAGGAGCATAACACCATGAAAAGCTATACCCCTGAAGAGCAGATTATCTGCTATATCGCCCGCTCGTTCGGCCCGGAGGATAATTATGCCGTTTTGGCCACCAGCGTCACGGGCTTGATCGCACTGGTACTCGCCAGAGAGCTCTATGCTCCCCGATTGTCCGTCATAAATTTGGCCGGTGGAAAATATGCGTTTACCCGGGACGTTCGATTTCCCTATATTCACGACAAGCTCCCGGGAGAATGCATCGAAACGCTTTTTGATACCGAAGATGTTTTTGAAATGGTCACCGGAGGCAAATACTTTATCATCATGCAACCGTTGCAGATAGACAAACAAGGCCATACGAACCTTTCCCTGTTGGGGGACAAGTGCCGGCCGGCCCGCTGTTTTGTCGGTTCCCGGAATGCTCCGAGCAACACGGTGAACATGCCGCGTACCCTGTACTTTGTGCCGCAGCATTCCAAGAGGGTGTATGTGGATAAGGTGGATTTCATCTCAGGCGTGGGGTACGGCGAGGAACGGAAACAGAGCTCGATGAAATGGGGGTTGCCCATTGAGGTTATATCGGATCTTTGCGTGATCGATTTTGAGGAGAATTCGGGCCGGGCACGGTTGAAATCGATGCACACGGGAGTGAGCGTTGAAAAGATCAGAGAGAATACCGGTTTTGACTTGATCATGGCCGAGGGGATGCCCGAGACGGCTCCACCGGCGGAAAACGAGCTGCAGTTGCTCAGGGAGACCATCGACCCGCTTGGTATGCGTCGGCTGGATTTCCTGAAAGGTGAGGAGTACAAACGTCTGGTGGCCGAGCTCATGGCAAAAGTCCCAGCCACTCAATGAAGGTATGCTTTGCCAAATGGGAAGCCCGGCGTTGACGGGGGGATATCGGCAGTCCGACTGGTCATCCCCTTTGATAGTTTGCCGGGCATTCCGGGCGAGACGGACAGACAGGATACGTATAAAAGGAGAGTCAAAATGTCGGAAATTAATTTTATAGGACGGGTTGCGCTGGTGACCGGCGCCGGTTCGGGCCTGGGTAAGAATTATGCCATTGAGTTGGCAAAAAGGGGCGCCAAAGTGGTGGTGAACGATCTTGGAGGCAAGACAGATGGCTCCGGATCGAGTGAAGCGGCGGCAAACAGGGTTGTCGAAGAGATTAAAGCCGCGGGGGGAGAAGCGGTTCCAAACTTTGACAATGTGGCCACGATCGAAGGAGGTGAACACATCGTCCAGACCGCCATCGATGCATTCGGCAAACTCGATATCCTCATCAACAATGCCGGAATTCTCAGAGATCAAACATTTGCCAAAATGGGACCGGAGAACTGGGATGCCGTTTTGAATGTCCATCTGAGGGGTAGCTATTGCGTGACTCGACCCGCCTTTACCCATATGCGGGAAAAGGGCTACGGCAGGATCGTGATGACCTCCTCGGGTTCGGGGCTGTTTGGAAATTTCGGCCAAAGCAATTACGGCGCGGCCAAAACGGCATTGTTGGGCTTGACCAATGTGTTGAAGCTCGAGGGGGCCAGATACAATATCAACGTCAATGTGATTGTCCCCAGCGCCTTGACAAGAATGACCGAGGGGTTGTTGCCTCCGGAATTGGCACAAGCCTTTTTGTCAGACTTTATTACCCCTGCAACCCTGTATCTGTGTTCGGAGCAATGCCGGGATACCGGCGCTTACATAAACGCATTCGCGGGATACTATAGCCGTTCGGCCATTGTTACCGGACCCGGGGTTAAGTTCTCGAAAGTACCCTCGGTGGAAGAACTTTCCGAAAAGTGGACGGATATCACGAGCCTGGAAAACGCCATGTACTATGATGATATCAACAAAATGATGGAAATCGCTTTGAAGACAAACGGATGATTATGAGCTGAAAGCTTTGAAGACAAACGGATGATTATGAACTGAAATTATTTGGCATGGCTGGTAAAGAAGGCCATCATGAAAGGAACTATTTTATGGCGAAAAGAGAGGTTGTATTCGTAGACGGCGTTCGGACCGCCTTTGGGAGAATGGGGGGAACGCTTAAAGACATTATTAGCTCAAAATTGGGGGGAATCGCAATCAAAGGACTTGTAGAAAAAACGAGGATCACTGAGAAAGGAAGGGTGGATTCCGTGATTCTCGGCAGCGCGATCCCCTGTTCTCATGCCGGAAACCCGGCACGGTGGGCTGCCTTGGAAGCAGGTCTCGGTTACGATGTGTCGGCATCCTACGTGGAGATGCAGTGCGGGTCCGCCATCGACTCCATCAACCATGCGGCT
>JAZDPP010000221.1:0-12668 GCA_043797445.1 Pseudomonadota bacterium | reverse complement strand
AGCTAAGCGATTTTATTTTGACTGAAAAAGACGGGCTTCCTGGGGTTTTCAGCGATTATTATGACGAAATGGAGCGGCTTTCGCGTGCGGGATATGTATCGAAGCGTGTGAAGCGGATGGTGTTTGATCCGATGGTTGCGCATGCGTCATTTGTACGCGCGGATTCGCATGCAGTGGTTGCGGAGTTTTTGGGGGCTGCGCGGATGAATCTGAAGTATGCGCCAAGCATTACGGCTGTGTCTGAGACGATGTCTGGGGTTGGACCGGGATTTGCGCCATCGTTTTCTGAGCCATCCGCACTTGATGTTCTCGTGGCTTTTGCAGATGAGCCTGACAAGGGGATGGATCAGGATCTTTGGCAGTATGCGGATTATGGTTTCGGCAAAATTCCGTATGGTTCGGAGACTGGATTCAGCAGTCAGGCGCCTTTTCATATGCAATTTGTAAACGAGAATTTTGCTGTTCGCATGAGCGCGCCCGAGATTCTTGATGGCATGACACTTGAGCGGATGCTTTTGTTTTCGCGGCTCGCGAAGTTTGCCCATGCGAAAGGTCATCATTATTGGGGGTATCGTTTCACAGCGTGGGCTTTGCATTATCTTGAAGATATTTGCCAGCCTTATCATGCGAAGGCATTGCCGCCGGCCGGGTTCTGGTATTATGTGAAGCTTGCTTTTTCTTTCCAGAAAGAGAAGATCAAGCGCGAAACCACGCAGCTTGTACATGATCGGCATATTGTGTACGAAGATTATGCGGCAAAAGCGCTTAATACAGACGAAAAAGGCGTGGACAAAAAATTGAAGAAGGCTTTACAGGCTTCGCCTGTATATTTTGAAGCGCATGATGAAGTTACGTTATTCAAGCAAATGGCATTAATGTCGGCGCGGCGGGCACGAGAACTTGATCGCGCGGTTGCGATTGCGGAAAACGGCGCCACTGGGGGCATGGCCATTGAAGGCGCGATTACTGGTGGAGACGCTGCTGTGGTAGCGGCAACCGAGGAACTTTTTGCGCTCATGGGCCGCGCTGTGCGGACGTTTGTAAAACAATCAGCCTCAAGTGCCTTAAGTCCATAAAATTCGTACGGAATCGGCTATCTATTTTGGCGGTTGATCTTTGCGCGGAGTACAGGTGAATCGGAAAGTCACCACGCTCCCTAGCCCCTAGTTATGCTCGTCGCCAGTAGCAAGGTTTCGTCCCCTGCGTGCATCCTTCCTGTCGACGGAGAATTTCATAGGTAACGCAATTTTGTTGCTATCAATTTCTTATTATAAATCTGGTTTGTTTACATTTGGGCCAAATAAATGAATCCCTTCTTGTTCGATTATTTCCATAATTTTTCTAAAATCTTTATCTGGTTCTATGTATTCTCTATCTTTGGATAGAGAAACAATCTCGAGGATTTTATCTTTTTGGGGAAAATGTGGTATAATGAGGAACCTGGCAGAAAAATTATGTTTGGATAATGTTCGCATATTTGGGACAGGATAGGGTTTAGGTTTTACTGACTTATTATCCGGGAAATCAGGTACTAAGAAAGGAGTCACATAACCATTTTTAAGTCCAATATCAAAATTTCTTTTATATATCTCTGCAAAACCGAATGTGAAGAGCTTACCTTTATACCATTTATTTTGGACTTTTTCACTTGCTTGTTTTGCTGAGTCAGCATCTAAGATCTTTAATTTTTTTAATTCCTTATTGAATGCAATAGTAAATGCATTGTCAAAACGTAGTTTATCTTTTAGAAGAGCATGATAGGCTGAGTGGCAACCTATGAGGTTAGAATAGCTATCTTCCCAGGAAAAAGCTGAATTAAATTCTGAGATGATTCCTGTAGTTTCATATCCGAACCAAGTTGAAATTTCATGCCAAGTTGCCATATTAAAAGAGAAAACTGGCGCTGAATTTACAGCGATTATTTTTGCTATTTCTTTTTTGTTTGGCAAGGTGTTCCAGTTAGATGGATAAGTGAATTCAACTCTAAAAGTATTGCTTTGGAAATTTTCTTCGTAGTAATTATTTCCTTGCATTAAACATTCAAATGACTTTGTTGCAAAAAGATTTGTCCAATCTGCACAAATTCTCGCATGGGCGATGTCTATATGGCCTCCGTATAATGTATAAACAATCCCATTATCTTCATTTGGTTTCTTATTGTCTCCTAATTGTTCAATTCCAATAAAATTAGTACCTACGCTATCTGAAGGTAGATTACCTATTCTTGACCCACAGCCAAGGAGGCTTGCACCTAACCCTGCAATGATTAAAAGAATAGCAAGGTTCATTAGCGGTATTTTTAAAATCCTTACAAGCTTGTTCATCATGGCAACAGTAACTGCAAATGGGGTTATTGTCAATTGTTGTGCAGCAATTCTCGGTGAAGGGTATTTTTCGTTTAATTTTTCCTTTGAGGAGTGGCAATGGCGAGGAGAGAGTTCGCAAGCTTTGGAAATTTCTATTCAAAATTTAGGGAAATTGTCTGCTCACTCATGAGGACACGAAAACCGGCGGCTTAAGGTAATAGAAATCCCAGGCTGGGAATTGGGAATTGCGAAAATTTAGATGTAACCTATTTACACATCGATACACATCTCATCTTCTTTTTTATGACCGGATTCCCATCGCTTATCCATATAGTAGAGAATCGGCACCGCCATTCGGGAGAAGATGAGGGACGCCACCTCTCCGGCCATGAGCGAGACGGCGAGCCCTTGGAAGATGGGATCAAAGAGAATTACGGATGCGCCCACCACCACGGCCGCGGCCGTCAGCATCATGGGCCGGAACCGTACCGCGCCCGCATCCACCACGGCCTTATCGAGCGGCATTCCCTGACCGACCCGAAGTTCAATGAAATCAACGAGGATGATCGAGTTTCGCACCACAATGCCGGCCCCGGCGATAAAGCCGATCATGGAGGTGGCCGAAAAAAAGGCCCCGATGGCCCAGTGGGCAGGAAGTATGCCGATGAGGGAAAAAGGGATCGCAACCATGATGACAAGCGGCGTTGAAAAGGACTGAAACCACCCGACGACGAGAACAAAGATCAGCACCAATACTACGCCGAAGGCAATCCCCAGATCCCGGAACACCTCGTAGGTGATATGCCACTCCCCGTCCCACTTCATCGAAAAGCGCTGGTCGCTCTCCGGAAGGCGGGCCGTGTACTGCTCCAGACTATAACCTTCGGGCAACTTCATTGCGTCTATCTTCTTTTGCATCTCCAAAATGGCGTAAACCGGGCTTTCCATGGCGCCGGCCACATCGCCGGTCACATACACCGCCGGCATCAGGTTCTTGTGATAGATGCTCTTATCGTTTTCCGTCTTTTGAAAGGTAACAAGAGAAGAGAGAGCGACGAGCCGCCCCTTATCGCCCATGAGTTTTACCGTTCCCAGGCGCTCGATGCCCGCCCTCGCGGCAAGCTCCGGGCGCATCAGGAGCTGAACATCCTCCTTTTCCCGGGGCTGATGCAGGAGTCCCACGGGGAGACCGGAAAGCGCTGCCTGCAGCGCCTCGCTTATTTTCCCCGCCGAGATGCCGTTTAAGGCGGCCTTTTCCTTATCTATATCGATCCGGTACCGGGTCTGGTTCTCCTCCATATACCAGTCGACATCGACCACGCCCGGCGTCTCTTCAAAGATCCTCATGATCGAAGCCGCAATCTCGCGCTGCCGCTCGTAATCGGGACCGTAGACCTCCGCGACCAGGGTGGAGAGAACCGGCGGGCCGGGCGGCACCTCGGCGACCTTTATGCGCGCGCCGGCGCGATCCGCGATTTTCTTTAAGGCCGGGCGGACCCGCTTGGCGATTTCGTGACTCTGTTTGCTTCTTTTTCCTTTCCCGGCGAGATTCACCTGAATATCGGCCATATTGGGCCCGGCCCTGAGGTAGTAATGCCGGACGAGCCCGTTGAAATTAAACGGTCCCGAGGTTCCCGCGTAGATCTGGAAGTCAACGACCTCGTGCACGGTTTTGAGGTAATTTCCCATCTCCTGGCAAACGCCCGTGGTCTCTTCGAGAGTGGCACGCTCCGGCATATCGAGAATCACCTGGAATTCGCTCTTGTTGTCGAAGGGAAGCATTTTGACGCCGACGAGCCCGAAATAAACCATCGCGCAGGCGCCGAGAAGCAAGACCACCACCAGGAGTAAAAAGGCCCATCTCAAGTGCGGGCGATGAATCAGCGGATCCATGATGCGCCGGTAGAGCCGGGTCGACCAGTCTTCCGTGCCGTGCGGGTCATGGCCGTCATGCCCCCCGCCCTTTTCCCGGATCAGACGGACCGATGCCCAGGGGGTGACGATAAAGGCGATCATCATCGAAAAGACCATGGCGGCCGATGCCCCCACCGGAATGGGTCGCATATAGGGCCCCATGAGCCCGCCCACAAACGCCATGGGGAGAATGGCCGCAATGACCGTCAGCGTCGCGAGAATCGTCGGATTTCCCACCTCGTCCACCGCTTCGAGCGCCACCTCCATCTTCGGTCGGCCCTCGTTTTCGGGCAACCGGTAATGCCGCACCACGTTTTCCACCACCACGATGGCGTCATCGACGAGAATACCGATGGAGAAGATCAGCGCAAAGAGCGTGATCCGGTTTAGCGTATAGCCGTATAAATAGAATACGGTGAGGGTGAGGGCGAGCGTCACGGGAATCGCAAGGGCGACAACGCCCGATTCACGATGGCCCAGGGTGAACCAGATGAGAACGCTCACCGAGATGACGGCAATCAGCATATGAAGTAAAAGCTCGTCCGATTTTTCCTTCGCGGTCTCGCCATAGTTCCGGGTGACGCCGACCGTGATATTTTCGGGAATAATATTGCCTTTCGCCTCGTTTAATCGCTTTAAAACGCTTCGGGAAACGCTGATGGCGTTTGTGCCCTTACGCTTTGCGACCGTGAGCGTTACGGCCGGCGTTGCGCCGATGGTCGATGTCTTTTCGCCGGAAAGCGCCTTTTCTTCCGAGGCCGGCCCTTTGCCGAAAAAGACATACTGATCCGGTTCTTCCGGGCCGTCTTCAATCGTTGCCACATCCCGAAGATAAACGGGCCGCCCGCCGGCCACCTGCACCACTACCCGCCCCACCTCCTCGATATCGCGCAGAAATCCGCCCGTATGAATCAGAATCTGCCCGGCGGGAGAGGGAAAACTTCCCGCATCGAGTTCCTGGTTGGCCGAGCAGATCATCCCGGCCACCTGGCCGGCATCGAGCCCGTAGCCCGCGAGCCGCACCGGATCGAGACGCACATAAAGCGTGCGTCTGCCGCCACCGATCAACTGGGTGATGGAGACATTGGGTTCCCGCTTGATCCGGTCCTCGATTTCGGCCGCCACGCGACGAAGGGTGAAATGATCAGCCTCCTCCCCGGTAAAAGTCAGGGCGAGAATCGGCACATCGTCGATATAGCGGGGTTTGATGAGGGGCTGGCTCACATTATGGGGAATCCGGTCGAAGTTGGCCAGAAGCTTCGATTGCAGCCGGACGATCGACTGCTCCTCGGGCTCTCCGACCAAAAAACGCACCACCGTCATCGCCATTCCCGGGCTCGATGTGGAATAGACATACTCCACGCCCGGAATTTCCCAGAGCAGCTTTTCCATGGGCCGGGTGACGCGCTGCTCGACCTCTTCAGAAGAAGCGCCGGGCATGGCAACGAAGATATCGATCATCGGCACGATGATCTGGGGCTCCTCCTCGCGCGGCAACGCGAAAACGGCCGCAATACCGAGAAGAAGAGAGGCGATGATGATGAGCGGCGTCAATTTGGAGTCGATAAAAAACCGGGCGATTTTGCCGGAAAGTCCCAATTTGATGGTCATGCCCCCTCCTCCACGCGAAGGCCGTCGGCCATCCGCGGGCCGGGTGCCACCAAGAATCGATCTCCCTCCGCGAGACCGGAGAGAATCTCCACGTCTCTCTCGTCGATGCGCCCCGTTCTCACCAGTCGAAACCGGGCCTCCCCGTCATCCACCTTAAAAATGCCGGTCAGCTGCCCTCGGGTTACGAGGGCGCTTTGCGGTATCCGGATCATTTTCGATTCCCCGCCGGGAACCAGGACCCGGGCAAAAACACCGGAGCGAAGCCCCGGCGTGGGGGGCAAGGCGAGCTTTACTTCCACCGACCGGGTGGCGGCATCCGATACCGGCATGACGGCTTCCACGGTTCCCTCTGTGCGCACATCCGGCAGTGTCGGGAAAACGACCGACAGTTTTTGACCGGGGGCGACCGTTTGAATTTGATTCTCCGCCAGCACAAACACCACGCGATGGCCCTTTCCCGCCTCGAGACGAATGAGCGGGCGCCCCGGAGCGGCGAGATCTCCCGGCTCCACCATCTTTTCAGTGACAACGGCATCATAGGGCGCTTTGAGCACCAGGTCCTCCCGGGTCGCCACTGCGGAATCGAGCGCTGCCCGAACCATGGCGACCCGCTCTCCGGCGGCGGCCGCCATCGATTCGGCCTGGGAAAAAGCGCCTTTGGCCGATTCCGCCCGTGCCTTTACCTCGTCCAGCTCCTGGGAACTGGCGGATTCTCCGGCCGCCAGTTTCCGGTAGCGCTCATAGGTCGATTGGGCCAGCCGGTCATTGGCTTCGGCCGCGCGCGCCGCCGCCCGTGCCGCGGACTCCGCCCGCCGTGCTTCTTCCAGCGCCGAAAGCGCCTGCTGGTGGCCGGCGGCAATCTGCTGCTGCGTCAGCACCACCAGCACCTGGTTTTTACGAACGATTTGCCCCTCTTCGACCTTTACGTCGCTGACCGTTCCCATGACCTTGGCGGTGAGCGTGCTGGCCAAAATGGCCTCGACGGTGCCCACGGCTTCATGAAGGGCGGCAACGCTTTCCATTCGCGCCGTTGCCGTTCGAACCTTGACAGGCGCTCCGGAACCGGCGGCGCCATGCTCCTTCTTATCGCCGCAACCGCTCCCCAAAAGAAAAATAGCCAAAGCTGTCATTATCGGTATGAAACGTTGCATCCTTCTCTCCTGATCCGGCTGAGCCGGAAGTTTCAAGTGGTGGATTTTGATGGAGTTGTAACTACCTTTCACGGATATTATCTGCGCTTTTGCCAATTAACCGAATAAGACATAGAGGACACATAAGACGCATAGGGCACAACGGTTACCGTTCACCGTTCACCATCCACCGTTCACTGTTCACCATTCACGCCAGCCGCCAGCTGCAACCGCACATAAGAAACCCGGTAATCGTACAGGGCCTGGCACCGGTTGTTACGGGCCTCCTGAAGGGCCGTTTCGGCATCCATCAGCTCGACAATCGTCAGCAATCCGTTTTGATACCGGTCGGAAACGATTCTTCTGTTCTCCTCCGCCAGACTCACCGCGGTTTCGGCGACACCAATGCGCTCCCCGGCGCTGGCGGTTTCATAAAAGGCCTGCCTTGTCTCCACCTCTATTCCGGCAACGAGATCACTCCGTGACGCCCTCACCGCTTTCACCGCGGCCCGTGCCTCCCGGGTCCGGGACACATCCCGGAAGCCGGAAAAGAGCGCCACCTCCATCATCGCGCCCACCGTATAGCTGCCGGCGTCACAGTCGAGACCCTCCGAGTTGATATCGTAATTGCCGAAGAGGCCGAAGCTCGGAAGATGCGCGGCTTGCTGCTTGTCGATCTCCTTGGCGGCAATGGTTTCCTGTTTCGTCAGTTGCTGAAGTTCCGGCCGTTGCAACAGCGCCATTCCGATCCACTCCGCCATCGACCGGGAGGGAACGCTCGCCATCCCCAACTCGTCCGTGGGCCGATACCGGCGTTCCATCGGCTCTCCCATCGCGGCATTGAGCGCCGCACCCGCAACCGCAACGCGACTGTCGGCGGTATATCGCTTTTGCTTCAAATCCATCAACCGGACCTGAGCCCGCAACAGATCGCTTTTAACGACAAAGCCGGCCTCAAAGCGCTGCGTTACCAGCCGAAGGCTCGCTTCGGCAAGGGAAATGGCCTGATCAATGACCTGCAGGTGCGAGAGCGCCAGCAACACCCCGTCATAGGCAATAGCCGTGGCGGCAATCACCTGCTGGCGGGTCCGTTGCAGATCCAGATTCGCTACGGCGGCCACCTCCACGGCCTGCTGGGATCCGTACCAGGTGCGGCCGCTGTCATAAATCGACCACTGAAGGGAGAGGGTTCCCAAAAAATTGTCGATGGCATCGGGATGATTCAGCCGGTCCGGATCGAAATCAAGCTGGGTGATGGTCTCCTGGTTCAGCTTGGTGCCAAAAGCCCACATGGGGGTATTGGTCCGGCTGTAACGTTCACTAAAGGCAATCCGTGGAAGAAACCCGGATCTTGCCTGGGTAACACGCTCCACGGCCATATCCCGGCGGTTTTGAAACACCTTCAGCCGTGGATGCTGGGACAAGGCTAAAGACAGTGCCCTGGAACGGCTGATCGGTTTTATCTCGCCGATTTCTTCGGCAAACGGTTTAAATGGGGCGAGGATCAATAAACCCGCCAGTATCAGCATCCGGCCCCGTTGCGTTAGAACCTCCATTTGTTTTGATCTTCTCCTTTTTTTAAACCGGGCGCGATCGAAAGGAATCCGAGCGGTGTCACGCTTCGCCGGAATCCAACATTAAAAATCAAGCTGCCAGAAAAGATCCACGCCGCTGTTTTTATCATTTCCCAACTGCGTCTCCACCCGGATATTCGGATTGAATTCATAAGATATTTCGACCTGACTGGGCTCTTCTTCGGCGAGCCCGTACCGATAGGTCACATACATATTCGGCCGGACATACTTTCCAACGGACACGGCGCCCTCCCCGTTTTCTCCGGGCTCAACGGCAAAGGCATCCAGGAAAAAAACATCGCCCAGGATATTTCTCAGTTCGGCCGCCAGAAGGCCACCGGAAAAGCGCATGGCCGCCTTTTCGGCATTAAAGGCCTGCCCGCCCTTTAAGGAATCCGTCGGCTTTCCAAACACCATATAAGAAATAATATCCGACTGCTCCATCCGGGGATCACTGTCCAGGGTCAGCACCAGCTTGCGGGCCGTTCCGGTAATATGGATGATGATATCCGCCTCCTGAATTTTCGTTACCGCCTCGATATCGATATTCGGATTGGGATCTTCCAGCCCTATGAATTCAACCGTCCCTTTTTCAATTCTGAACGGTTTGCCACGAAAATAGTAGGTTCCCCGGAGGGAACTCAGCCCCCCCAGAAGCGAAAACGGTTTCCCCGCCTCTTTATTCAGCCCCATCTCTCCGGCAATCTCGGCATTGATATCCTGACCTTTGAGCCAAACGTTTTTCGGGGCTCTTATTGTCACCGCTGCCGCCAAGGCATTCATAAACGCGGGTTGCTTTTCCTCAATGATAATCAGGCGCGCGTCCTTTGGGTCCGTCGGACGCTCTATAATTTGAATTTCAGGCACCGATGGACCCGCCATTCGGTCAAGATTTATTTTGCTCTCAATAATGGACAGATCTCCGGTTAAAACCGGCGCCGCCAATGATCCGGTCAGTTTCAGGCGAGGCGTTACCCGGGCGGTAATAGCCTTCTGGTAAGGGATGAAGAAATCTTCACCGGCAAGGCGAATATCGAAATTGTCAGGCATTATTCCTTTCAAGCCGACGGTACCGTTGCCCCGCAAATACCCCTCCTTGTCACCTTTGAGAAATAAATCCCGTACTTCAATTGTCTCTCCGGAAAAGAAAATATTACCCGTCAGGGTTTCATAGGTCAACCCGTTTTTGGGCAGGATCAGGTATCCATCCGTTAATTTTATATTTCCTTTTATATCCGGTGTGCCCGCCTCTCCAGAGACCCTCATATCGACAGCGACGGCCGCGTCAAAGGCTATCTCCTTGAATGTTGGAATAGGCAGATCCGATAGGCGCAACCCCGAAGTTTGAATGGAAAAGTCAAGGTGAACTTTGCTGAAATCCGGCTGAAAAGGGTTGAATTGCAGTCGACACCCGATAGTTCCTCTGGTTGACAACCGCTTGTCCCCGTTTTTTGTCAGCAAAACCGACAGGTCCGCCTTTGAGTCGGCATAGGCCAGATCGGCTTCCAGATCCGCCCCTGTCATCTGATATCCCGTCAACCGGGTGGCGGTTATTTTAGCATCGATCACCGGAGCGGCCGGCGTTCCCCGGACCAAGGCCGAGGCGGAGACCACACCGCTCATGTTCCGTTGCTTTTCCCAGAGCCAGGATAGGCGACTGAGCTCCAGATCCGATAGCCGGAGCTGCAAGTTCTCCCGGCCCGAGGCTGAAACCTCTCCCGTCAGGGAAAGCGCCGCCGCTTCGGATTGCATCCGCAAAGCGTTAATAACCAGAGCGTCCCCGGCCCAGCGCACGTGAATCGGCCCCTTATTTTCAAGCGAATCCAGTATCGCTATCTTCGGGGAGGCAAAAGACAGGGTGTCGATCGTGATATTCTGGGCGCCGTCTTTCAGGGAATCGATTTTCCCTTTCACTGTGAGACAATTTTCGCTTTCATGGTACAGATCCAATTCGACCCGGGTCTCTCCCGCAAGTTGCGTCAGGGGGCCTGTCCGTTTTCCGCTTAATTGAAAAGATTTCGTCAAAATCCCCTTCGCGCCGACATCCCGCCCCTTGCAGGTCAGGGATATCCCGGCGGCATCGGCGGAACCGGTTACATCCGCTTCCACCTGGAGAGCACCGGTCAGCGCAAGATCGGCGGGCAAATCGGGAAAATACCCGCATAGTCTTTTATACACCTGACCGGCATCCTGAATGTCGGCGATTGCTCTCAGATGACCGGTGCGCCGGAAAGGAGAAATGTCGCCATCGGCTTTCACTTTTCCGAAATCGGTATCGAGTTCAAAAGAGTCGATTCTCAGTCGCTCATTTTCCCAACCGGCCAGAAGTTGCCCGGAGGTTAACGACATACCGCCTATTTGTGACGAAGCAGCGGTGGCGGTGAGAGTGACTCGGCTCTGTTGAAAGACCATGTCCGGCGGCAACTCGGCTTCGAGGCGAATATCGAAATTCAATATCCCCTGAGCCCTTTTCCCGGGAAAAAAGGCCGCCGGATTCACTCCCGTCCCCTTCGTCTTCAAGTCCAGATGCTTTTCGGCATCCGGCAATAGCGCATTTGAAAGGGATCCTTCCAGTTGAAGACGGCCGAATGAGGCGGAAAGAGTCGCATCACGGAGACTTAAGCCGCTCTGTTTCAGTTGAACCTCGCCCGCTGCCTGAATGGCCCCCATGGCGGTGCCGATTTCAACCCCGCTCAGCGTAAAGCGGTTCTCGGAAAGATCCGCGAGGATATTGCCTTTAGTAATCTCGATCCATGGGCTCTTCGAGGGAAGCATTCGAATCTCCACCACCCCCTCTTTTTGAGAAAAATCCGGTGAAAACCGGCCGTTGATTCGAAAATCGGCATTCACGTCACCTGCCTCGGCCGTCAGTGTTGCAAAGGGAATCGCGGCCGGATTGACATGACGGCCGGCGCCGGAAATATCGAGACCGATTCTCCCCGAATCCCCGATGGTGACGACACCCTCCGTATTTAAGGACGTCTCCGCATAGCTAAGCGCGATCTGGTGGAAGAACTTTGAGAAATTCCCCTTGGCGCCGATTTGTCCCCGCACCTCTCCGTCGGCATTCGCCCCAATGGAGAACCCGGTTTTTAAATCCGACAAACGAACCGGTTCACATGCCAGATGAAGATCAAATGACGGCGTTTCCCCATCAAACAGAAACGTGCCGGCCAACCGAAGGAAAGAGTCGCCGGTACGAATATCCACGTCGTGAAGGTCGAGTCGAAGCGTGTTCGGATTAAACCCCACGGTCCCTTGAACGGCCAGATGGGGGAAATTCGGATTGTTCATGCCGACGGCTGCATCCGCAATTTGAAGTGTCAGCTCTTCGCCATAAGAAAACCGGGCGGCCAATTTTTCTATCCTGATCTCTTGCCCGATCGTTTGGCCCGCCCCCGGGGAACCGGGGCTCTCCCGATACCGAAATACACTGTCTTCAAGAACCAGCTTTCCAATGACGAGTTGAACCGGCGACGGCGTCGATGAGGGCGAGTCGGTTTCATCAACAACCGGTTTTAACAGATTTGAAAAATTGGATGTGCCGTCCGGATGGGAAACATAGGTTACCTGAAGGCCCCGGACATGGACCTCCCGGATATGGATGTTTTTTTTGAGGATGAGCGGAATGGAATACCCCAGGGAGAGACTTTCCAGCCGGAGGATATCGCCATCATCCGTTGTCACCCGCAGGGCTTCAAGGGTAAGGCCCTTTAGCAAATCCCCTGTGATCGCGCCGATGCCGACCTTCGCATTCAGATAGGTTTCCAGTTGGCCGAGGAGTTGGTTTTTCAGTTCGGTCCGAACCGAGGGAAACAGAAAAAGCGCTGCAATAATGGCAGGGACGAGGAAAAAAGCAAAAACACCCCCCAAAGCCCATTTAGCGAGCCGATTCGACACATTCGGAATCCGGGGGGGAACAACCGTTGAATTTTTTCTATCCATTGACGGTTCCTTAACCGACCTGTTGTTTGCCGATAGCAAATTTGATATCCCTAACCCGGACAAGCCGGAACCAAAATTCGAAATCCGAATATCGAAATCCGAAACAATACCAAATATTGAAATGATCGAAATCCAAAACATCGCATTCACGCTCAGAACCACAACAAGTTTTGGTTATTTGCATTTTG
>JAZDPP010000220.1:0-11823 GCA_043797445.1 Pseudomonadota bacterium | reverse complement strand
ATATGACAACACCACCTGGCAACCGGTGGACCCCCAGAACCGGGTGTTTAAGGAGAATTCTTCCCAATTTGTCGCCATGCGGATTTTGGGGGACGCCAAAGAAAATCCCATGGGGGATCATCATCGCTTCCGGTTTGAAGGAGAGGGGTTGAACGTACAGATGAACCGTTAATTAGCGTTCCACCCAGCCCACGGCAGGGGTTTATTATAAAGAGATTTGGACGTGACTTGGAAGTGACTTGGAAGATGCGTGATGCGGATGTGAATAAAGATATTCGAGGGGAGGGGGATTTCCTCCCCTAGTCGGAAAAGTGAAACTTCAGGACTCCTTGCCTCTGGGAAGTCGGAACGCTTGCTGCGTGGAATCAGACAGTTATTTCGCCTTGACACAAATCATCAATTCCGTTCATTTGTCCCTGCCTCGTTAAAAATGCATGCAAATTGACGGCGAAAGGATAAATGTACAAAAGACTGCTCCGTCTGCCCGTTCAGCCCAAGAAAAGTTTTTTTTCTCTGGGGACCACGTCAGACTGGGAAAACCACATTTTTAAAGGCGACCTATCCTGACGCCACCCGTATCAATCTTCTCAAGACCAAGGAAGTTCTTATCTCCCCCTGGAATTTGCAGAATTCTAACTCCTCTTTAATCCGCTTGTAACACAGGTTTCGCATAAGAAGACGCTCGTGATTCATCTTTGAATTCTAAAATGGAATATCACATGAACGGAGCAGAGAGATGTGATGACTTCAGGGCTGAGGTTTTTGTACATATTGGAAAAATGGAGGCTGAAGATGAATAAAGTTGTGGTGATGCTGATTGTTTCGGCTTTCGCTATCTTAATTGCTAACCAAGTATGGGCGGCGGCTCCGAGAAACGGTCTTGTCGCCGAATATCTTTTTGACGGGAGTGCAAATGATACCAGCGGCAATGGGAACAATGGGACTGTATACGGTGCTGCCTTGGTACCGGATAGGTTCGGCAAGACGAATGGTGCGTATAATTTTGGCGGCACTCATTACATCGGTATTCCGGGTGCGGTAAGCATACCAATCAACAATGATCCTTATACAATCGATGCCTGGATAAAGCCGTCCGTGATGGGAGTCAACTCGATTATAGGGTGGGGGAGCTATGGGAATTATAGCCAGATAAATGCGATAAGATTGAGTCCTACCGGGATCATCCATTATTGGTGGAGCAATGATCTAGGGGTGACGACCATAGATTTGAGAGAAGCATGGCATCAGGTAACCGTCACATACGACGGTCAATCCCGGAAAATGTATCTGGATAGTGAGTTGATCGGAAGTGATGTGCCGGGAGAACATTCAGTCCCGACGGCATCAAATTTAACCATTGGGCTTGCCTATAGCGGCCAGTATTTCAATGGGATATTAGACGACATCCGTATTTACAACCGCGCTCTCTCGGTTGCGGAAATCCAGGATCTTTTCGCGGTCCAGTCGGTTCCTGCAACCGGCATGTGTGGCTTGATTGCCGCCGCAGGCGTGCTTCTCGTACTGGGGAAACGATGGACATATTCGTAGATATGGTCCACATCGTTATTAAGCGTCCCAGCCATGGCCTGCATATTTTCCGCAGTGCACACTTAGGATGATTTTTATATTTCAGCCCCCAGTTGCACGCCATCGTGTCGGATAACCTATTGCTGTCGCCTATATTTTTCTATTTTTCCCGAACCGCTTTGTTAATCTCGTTGGCAAAAAACGGCAGGGTGGATGTGGCGGCAATCACCAGGCCGTCCACGAGGGTAATGACTGACAGCCCCAGGAGCGATCGCAGCGGCGGTAGCGCCAGGGTCAGGGCCTGAGCCGCCAGGGAAAGGCCGAGAGTCCACTTCAAGGCTCGGTTGGGAGGCATCTTTTTTCGTGTGAGAATCCCCGCCGTTTCCGAGCGGCAGGTGATGGAATGAAGCAGTTGACTAATGGCAAGGGAGTGGAAGGCCAAGGCTCCGGCCCTGGCGACGGACCCGTAACGAATCATCCCGTAAATGAAGGCGCCGAGGCCACCACCGGCGATGGTGGTGGATTCCAGGAACATCCTTCGGTAATCCCGGGGGCTGAACAGGCTATCCGCGGCATTTCTGGGCCGCCGGTCCAGGACATCGACCTCCGGTTTTTCCAAGGCGAGCGCCAGGTTCGGAAGGATATCGGAGATCAGGTTGATCCAGAGAAGCTGCATGACATTCAGCGGAGATCCTACCCCCAGGGCGATGGCCAAGGTGATGAACTGAAGCTCGCTGAAGTTGGTGGAAAGGGAATAGTGGACCGATTTTCGAATATTTTGATAAACACACCTGCCGTCCGCGAGAGAGGCCGGCAGCAGTTCCAGACGATCCCGGGCCAACACCACATCCGCGACATCCCGGGCGAGGTCGGTGCCGGATTCTCCCATGGTGATGCCGATATCGGCCGCTTTCAATGCGGGACCGTCATTGATGCCATCTCCGGTCATCGCCACGGTCTGCCCCGATGCCTGAATCGCTCTGACGATTCTGAGTTTATGGGATGGGGTCACCCGCGAATAGACCTGGACGGTTTCAGCCCGCCGGATCAGCGTGGCATCATCCAGGGTTATCAGTTCGGTGCCATCCAGCATTTCAAGGGGGGCTCCACCGGAAAGATCGAGTTGCGACGCAATGGCCCGGGCGCTGATCTCCTGGTCGCCCGTGATCATAACCGTTCTGATACCGGCCCGATGGAACCGCGCGATGAGGCCCTTGATGCCGTCTCGGGGCGGATCGGTCAGCCCGATAAGACCCAGCCACGTCATTTGGACCGCCGGATCCTCGCCCGTGTCCAGCCCCACGATACGGGAGGCAAAGCCGAGTACTCTCAGCGCATTACCGGCCATGATGCCATTGGCATGTTCAATCCGGAGCCGGGCTTCCGGGGTCAGCGGGATGTCCCGGCCGCCGGCAAAATAAAAGTCGCACCGGGCAAGGACCTCCAGCGGGCTTCCTTTCACCATGACGAGCCGCTCACCTTCCGTAGCGGTTTTGTGTACGGTGCTCATGAAGATCCGCTGCTCGGATCGGTGGGTGATCTTGATCAGCGGCGAGCGTTTTCTGAGCGCTTTCACATTGATGCCGGCTTTGTCCACGAGGTCGGTGAGCGCCCGTTCCGTGGATGATCCCGAAATGTCGAGCCGGCCGTCGGTGCCGCGGCCGTTGATCTTTGTTTCGCAGCACAGCGCGCAAGCGGAAAGGAGGCGGTTTACTTCAAGGATATCGGAGGGAGGCGTGGGGGTGCCCTCGGGGGGGATCAGTTGGTGATCGTCAACGGAAAACCATTGCTCGCCGGTGAAAATGGTGGTCGCCCTCATCCGGAAACGGCGAATCTCGCCCTGCCGTTGATCCGGATATGAACTGGTCTCAGCGCTTCTATTTCAGTCAGTCCTTGCCGCGTTACCGGCGATTTCCGCTTTTGCCTCGGCGGTGATGCGCTCCAGCGTTCCCTTTGTTCCGGCGATAAGCCCCTTGCCGCCCTCAAAATGTCGTCAGGTATAGCTATCCCGTAGCAGCGGCCCGGTGGGTTTGTCAAGGCAATGATCGTTGCGCAAATGGTGGGACACGCTTTTTGACCCCACTTTTGTGAAATCGGGATCTCCTTATAGGACTAAGCGGTTTTTTTCCGCCGCATGCCGATTGCGGCACATACGGTGGTTCCAAAAAGCCAGATGGAGGCCGGTAGCGGCACGGCGGTTGGGGTTTCATAGGTATAGTCCAACGTCACGACTCCACTTGTGGTAACCGGGGTGAAACTTCCGGCAAGGCCGCTCAAACCGGAAATTTGGAAGGAGGTGTCCACATCGGCGAAGATGGTGAAGGCCTCCCCCGAGCCGATGTAGCCGGCAATAAGATTCGGATCGATGGAAACGAATTGGGAAGCGCTTTGATCGGTTCCCTGCAACAAGCCGTTATCGGTCCCGTCATCCCAATCATAGGTGCCGGAGGAATCCGCGTTATTGGCTGTCAGCATAAGCGTTTTTTCTGTTACTGCGACGACCGGGTTTAATACAGGATACAGTGCCGGTCCATTTACGGTTTCGGTCAACCGGCCTTCGGCGCCGATTTTAAGGGTAGCGGTACCAGTTTCTTCTCCGTCATTATCGACGCGACCATCACCGCCGGTGATATTTATCTCCATGGTGTAGCCCACCGAGGTGAGCGTGCCCAACGTGCTGTCGAATTTACTGTAAAGCAGGCTGCTCTTAAAATTAGGTGTACCTGAAAATGCCTGAGTTTGGGAAAGGGTGATCAGATCGGCCCGAACGGCCGTTGCAGCCGAAAGGACAAGGAACATGGATAAAAGGATCGCTTTTTTCATTTGGTTTCTCCTCACCAGTGATAAAACATACGAACTACATTTCGGGAACGAAGTGGCCCGAAGACCCGATTCGGCATTAAAGTGCTATTGAATCAGGCTTCCTGGTGTCTTTGTGAGAAGATCAGCAAAGGACCTGTTTCGCAGGGTTTATTACATTTTTTTAGATAGCTCGATTGCCGCGCTCTGTCAACCGCCGGTGTGTTAGTTTATTGTTAAAAATTCGTGTATAACGCCGCGGGTGCTCCGGAGTTTTGGCCTGGCACCGGAGCTGCTTTCGGCTCGATAATGCCGGAGATGGTTTTGCCGTCGGCGTTGAGTGCTTTTTTCACAGAAAAATGAGGGTGCCCGATTATTAACTGAAAACTAATATTGTTCGAATAAATGGCGAATAAATAGACGATGAAATACTGTGCCGGAGCCGGGCCGGGTGGGTGAGGGCACGGTTGAACGGAACGGACCGGGAAATAAAATTAAGAGGCCTCGATTTTATGGGACAAAATAAAATGATTACCAGAATACTGACGGCAAAATTGTTGGTTTTATTGACGGGGGGTATCTGTTTTGGGCAGGATGCGATGACGGAGGTTCGTCCCAGGATGGTGGTCGCGGGGGACCGGCACGAGTTTCAAACGGTGCCGGAAGGCACGCGCATCGATCATACCTTTATTATCATGAACGAAGGAGACGGACCGCTTTCGATCGAATCGGTGACCCAATCCTGCTCCTGTATGACCGTTCTTTCCTATGATAAAACCATTTTACCCCACACCCGGGGAGGCATTTCCATTCGCCTGGACACCACCGGATACGGCGGGCAGGAGATGGATAGAGCACTGGTTGTAAAGTCCAGCGAGCCCGGCCGCCCGCCCGTCAAATTGACGGTGACGGGAAAAGTCGAAACCGTTTATACGCTGACGCCTAAGGTGGCCAAACTGGAGGGAAACGCCGGTGATAAGATTGGTGTCAGCATTACGGTCATTCCGGAACCGAAATATCCTTTCAAGGTCCTGACAAGCCAGGCGAAAAACGGAGAATTTATCCAATTTCGCGTTGAAGAGATTTTGCTGGAGGGCCGTCCTGCCTTCCGGCTGCAAATCGATAATAAAAGGACGCAAGAGGGGAGGTATTTTGACAGCATTTCTTTGACGACCGACAGCCAGGCGGCATCGACCATCCGGGTCGGAGTGTTCGGCCATATTAAGGGTTCCGGGTGACAGTCATAGAGTAAATATATGTTTTTTTAACTATAAAGTGTTTTTGAGACCCAGTCAGGGGTCCGGCTTTTTGTGATAAGCCGCCGGGCGCCCAACGGGCACCCGCATCCAAAAGATCAGGGCGATCAGAAACGGCAGCGCATAGACGCAAGTAATATAGATCACCTGCGAAATGGGTGTGATCCATTCAATTTGAAACGCCTTGATCCGGACATTGCACAGCCGGAAGGCGAACTGAACTATCGTCATCGAGAATAAACCGTAAGCCAACCAAGGCCTCGATCATCGTTTCGGCCACCCCCAAAATGCCCTTGCGTGGCCGAAACGATGATCAAGCCCCCAACCAACGCATCCGGGCACTCAACGCGATGTCCCTGACGGCGAGCAAGATATCTTCCGGAGAGTTACGGCAAATAAATCCCTAATGAAACGGCGCTTAGAATTGGCACCGAAAAGAAGGGTTCCTTCCCGATCGTTTCCTTTCGTCGGCCACAAGCGAAATCAATTGTTTTGAAAGGAAAAAGAAAATGAAAGCCGTGACAAGACCCTGCCGGGAGGATGGGGAAAAATTGGACGTAAAAGAAACCATCCGCAATATCTGGTGCCCGGAATATGATGCCTGCCTGTCACGCGCCGCGCGTAAGAATCTGCCTTTTGATTGCCGGGAATGCGAATTTCGTCACAAGCAGATCACGGAATTTGTATTGACACTTTCGGAAATAGCGGGCTGCAAGGCCCTGGTCAATGCGATTTTCCGTATCGAAAACCGCCGGTCTTTTTCTTAACGAATTTTTATTTTCGTTCTCACCGGAACCTAACCGCTACCGGATAAAAAGAAGCTGAATAAGATAAATCCGATGTTGAGATCAGGGAAAATGAAGAAGCGCACCGGTTCGGGGGA
The DNA here is from genome assembly GCA_043797445.1 of Pseudomonadota bacterium. GTDB lineage: Bacteria > Desulfobacterota > Desulfobacteria > Desulfobacterales > JAFDDL01 > JAZDPP01. The sequence continues at coordinate 5,358 of JAZDPP010000220.1, read as the reverse complement.
AAGAAGGATCAAGGGGCGTGAACTGCAAAAGGAAGAAAGGGAAAGGTTTGTTCCTCATGGGTATACCGCAACCCGCACAGGGGCGAAAAAAGAAAATAGCGGGTATGACGCCCCGGGTGCTTGCCGCCTTTCTTGTTTCGGTTTCTTTGATCTTTACCTTTCAACCGGACGCCCAGGCGACTTACCTGGATGATGTCGGTTTTACAGACCTTGCCGCCGAGTTGGGGGCCGGGCTTTTAACGGGTGCGAGCGTAACGGTCTCTCAAATAGAGGCGGGAGACGCTAACGGATACTATATGCCGAACAAAACGCTCGGTGAATTTTCCGGAAAAACAATTGTCAACAAAACCGGCATATCGGAGGGCGTTTCCGGCCATGCCACCAGCGTCGGTTATAATTTTTACGGCAAGACCCAGTCGATGGCCGGCGGCATTACGAACATTGATATATACGAAGTCAACAACTGGATTGGCGTCAGTTACCTCGCACTGAATTTATCATACGGCGGGCATCCGGTCCAACCGGTATACAGCATCAATCCGTGGATTCTTTCATCCCCTTCCCGGGTCGCCAACCACAGCTGGGTTGGAAGCTCCGGCAGCACTTCGGATATCTTGCGGCGGCTCGATTTTGTCGTTGAAACGGACGAGTTCCTTCAAGTTGCAGCCGTCAATAACGGTAGTACCCAGCAGCCCCTTCTGTGCAGCGCCTATAACACGATCACGGTAGGCCGAACCGACGGCGAGCATGCCACCGGCACCGTGGCCGTGGACGCGGTGTATGGTGCCGGGCGGGCCTGCCCTCTCCTCGTCGTGCCGACGAGTCCGACCAGTTATACGGCTCCGGTTGTCGCGGCCGCGTGTAGTTTGCTGGCTGAAACCGGTTCGAATGGTGCTCTCTCCACCGACCCTCTGGAAACCGGAACAACGGACCGGAGCGGTCGTTCCATATATAACGCGGAAAGCTCGGAAGTGATCAAAGCGTCACTGCTGGCCGGCGCCGAGCGCGTGACCCACAATTCGGATCCTCCCGATATCGTTGACTATCGATCTTCCCTCCCGCATCAAACTGCGAACGGTTTAGACAGTCGTTTCGGCGCCGGCCAGCTGAACATATATAACAGCTACTGCATTATCGCGGGAGGGGAGCAAAACAGCCAGGAGGATGATCCATCGGGAGGCGGGCAAATCGATTTCTGCGGATTTGACAGGGACCCAGTGTTTGGCGGACTGTCCGGAAGCAACCGGAAGGCCTGTTATTTTTTTACCGCCGATGAAGACCATCGCCGGATCTTTGCGGCCCTCGTCTGGCACTTGGATATTGACGGTGGTGTCTGGAACAACTGGAACGGCAGCGCACAGCTTTACGACCTGGATCTCTCCCTTTACGACATCACCCATGAAGAAGCCCCCCGGCTGATCGCGATTTCCAACAGTCAAATCGACAATACCGAAAATATCTGGGCGCCTCTGGTTCCGGGGCGCAGGTACCGCATGGAGGTGATCGCCGCCGACGGCCAGGCCGATTCCGCCTGGGATTATGCGCTTGCTTGGCGCATGACGACCCCTCCCGACAGCGACACGGACGGCATTCCCGACGACTGGGAGGTGCAGTTCGGCCTCGACCCCGAAACCCCCAACGACGCCTTGAGTGATCCGGACGCAGATGGACTGACCAACCTGGGAGAATTTCTTGCCGGAACGGATATCACCAGCCCGGACACCGACACGGATGGCGCATCGGACGGCGAAGAGGTGAACGCCGGAAGTGATCCGCTGTATGCGGCTTCCATGCCTGCACCGGTGCCGGTTCCGGTCATGGACGAAAGGTGGCTTCCGGTTTTAACGGGAGTACTTCTCTGGCTCGGAAAAAGGAAATGCACCCCTAACGAACGGACGATCCGTTTTGACCCAACCCAATCCTCATGAATTTCTAACACAATTCTATCAAAACGGAAACCGGCGCTGAAACCGGGTCGGTTAGGTTGTTAACTAAAAGAATTAAGGCAATAAAGCTATTGCGGAACCATAATTCTGACTAAAATTCTGACTTCTTGATTTTCCGGTGAATGACCGATAAACTCTTTAAAATTTCGAATTCCCGTAAGGGGTCTTGGCAAGACACCCGGCGAATCGGCCAGCTGTTCTTCTGAAAGTTCGCTGACCGGAAGCCTGTAAGAAACACTCAACCCGCATTCCGTGAGACGGAGCTATGGGCATATGGCAACGGAAGTAAACGGTTTGATGGAATCGATCCAACGGAACATCACCGTGAGTCAACGGCCTGTTTCGGAGGAGCGAATCTCGATAATCGGCGCGAACCACCTGCAGAATAATCTTCTGGGTTCCTATATCGAAATGGAAACCGGAATTGCCTGTGATTGCCGTTTCGACATCACGATGTCCCCCGGTGAAAAGCCAAGGCTTGTGCTGTATGATTGTTTCTCGGTGGATTACACCCGCCTTTGGATGTTGCTGGGAGCCTTTTTCAATCAGGGGCGCGCCGACACTTTTCTTTCATTGTTCAATGTGGATACTGACGCGAAGCTGGAAAGGGATGCTGTTTCCCGGGGAATACGGGGCGTCTTTTACCGCAATGAATCTCCGGGAGCGCTGTCAAAAGGCGTTGAGGCGATGCTCAGGGGGGAACTGTGGTATTCACGGAAGATAACCGCCCGGCTGCTTCTGAACCAGGACGGTTATTCCAATGCGTCGCAAATGGCTTCCGCCGGACTGACGGTTCGGGAGAAGGAGGTTCTTCTTGCCGTTGCGGCCGGCGCTTCCAACAACGACATCGCCGAGAAGTTTTATATCAGTGCCCATACCGCTAAAAACCACATCTATAATATCTACAAAAAAATCAAGGTAAAATCCCGCCTTGAAGCCATCCTCTGGGTGACGAATTACCTGTAGACTACCCGTAGAAGATAGTTTGTCTCTGCCTGCCACGGCTCCATTTCAACCCGCTATCCGATTCTTAGGGCCGTTTTTCTCTCTTTGCAGCGTCTTCAAATTCTGAAAATCCGGTTTTCCGAATTAGCGGATGTCCTCGTTCTGTTAAGACAGTATGAGCGGGATTTTAGGATCCGGTTAACCTGAGAGTGTCTTCTCATCAAAATAGGGAAAGGATTCGTTTGATGAGAAGAAAGATGAGAGAAAACGGTCCTGAAATATAGGAAGAAAATAGGGCGCAATCCCCATTTTCTCTTCTTTCAAAATAGGGTCTACTCAGAACACTCAATGACTTGCCCCAAATCTTATCATTACAAAATATTCAGAGCGCGGGTTGAACGGCGTCCTTGAAATCCCGGCCGGTTTTTACCGCAGGTGTTTCGCCATTGGATCTTTAAGGATGTGTGTGTTCTTCTTTCAAGCGGCACGTTTTTACTTGCTTTGCAATGATTCAGTGTCTGCCGGCCCAGCCGGCTTTGGTACTTCGCTGACTAATCCTTTTTTAGGACCTTTTTAGGACCAGGAAGCCCGATGGATGTATTTTATGGAATTAAGAGTATTCAGAATATGGAATAGCAGAAGTAAAAGAACTAACAGTTATGGAAAACTTTATCTGAATTCGTCATTAAACAAATACAATATCCCGAAATCGGGTTTATGCGTCTTAGGGGGTTAACATGAAAAAAGCAATTTATTACGTTATGTTCATCATATCGATCCTGTTATCGGCTCCGGCTTTCGGTGCGACACCGGCTTATTTATCGAGATACGAAACGAATTATCAAATTTATGATCTGGGATTGATGGAAGGCGGCTCCACCAGCATTGCATACAGTATCAACAATAATATGATGGTCGCGGGGGATGCGGCGAACGGCACGGGGATGCAACATGCCTTTGTAAGCTCGGGAAACGGCTTGAATCTCATTGCGGGCACTTCCGGTTACAGCAAGGTCCAAGGTATTAACGACGCCGGGCAGGTGGTCGGTTACCGTGATGTCGGCGGCGGAAAAACGGAAGCCTATCTCTACCAGAACGGCTCCATGCAAAGCCTCGGCCGGTTGGGTGTCAGTAGCTATGCCTACGGGATGAATAACTGGGGACAGGTTGTCGGAAGCTACAAGACAAGCACCGGCGATACGCTCGCTTTTCTCTATGATGGAATCGATCTCCAAAGCATGGGGACTCTCGGCGGAAATTCCAGCATCGCAAAGGATATAAATGAACTGGGGGGTGCCACCGGGTACAGTACGACGACATCCGGTTATGACCACGCCTTCCGTTACGGGGCCGGCATCGGACGAATGGAAGATATCGGAACCCTGGGGGGGGATAACAGCTACGGAAACGCCATCAACCGCTATGGCCACACGGTGGGTTATTCCGAAACGGCGCCGGGTGGTGATAGCCATGCATTTTACTATGATGGCGACACGATGCGCGATATGGGAACTCTCGGTGGCGATAACAGCTTCGCGAACAACATCAACGAATTCGGCTTTGTTGTGGGATACTCCGAAACCGCTGATGGAGAGTACCATGCCTTTGTCTATCATCAAGAGGCGTTCTGGTATGAGGGCGCCACAATCATCGATTTAAACGATTTCATCTCCGGGGATTCCGAATGGGAGTCCATCACCAATGCGTATGACATCAACGAGTGGGGCCAGATCGTGGGTTCCGGCATGATAGACGGGCAAATGCATGCGTTTTTAATGAATCCGGACGGCGTGGACTACTCCCCGGTTCCACTGCCGGGAACCTCGATGCTCCTCGGCTCTTGTATCACCCTGTTGGCCGCGCTGAAAAGGAGAAGAGGCTAATGGACGACTTTATCGAAAGGAGAGCGCACGAGCGCTTCGATCTGGTTCTGCCTTGCCTGCTGTTACTGAATCAGGATCATGTTTTCTCGGATGTCATCGAGCTGGAAACGCGCAATATCGGTCACGGTGGCGTCTTTCTGGAGCCGGTACGACATAACGGTTCCAACGTCGCCACGAGGTTGGATATCCTCATTCCCTCCAGGCTCATCAAGTGTGGCGAGGGAAGGGGAACCTGTATCAGTATCAGTGGGTCGATTGTGCGGTCGGGTCCGGGCGGAACCGCCATTTCTTTTAGTGAAGATTACCGGATCAGCTCGCTCGATAAGGTGCTTGGCCTCCTGAAAAGAAAACTGGAGTGGATGGAGCGGCAAAAACGGCTGATGGCGCCCGATGACCGGTCGAAGTTGCTGTATATCAGCGGAAGATTAGACCCTTCCGACCCTGAACGATCGAGAATGGAGAAGGTTTGATACTCTCGAGATTCGGGAACCGGAAACCGGCATCGTTTCCGGTTCCCGAATTCATGTGGGGGGGGGCGCGGCCCCCCCCCCCCCCCCCCCCCCGCCCGCACCTCCCGCGACCGC
>JAZDPP010000219.1:0-71061 GCA_043797445.1 Pseudomonadota bacterium | reverse complement strand
TGACATTTTGGATATAACATATTGTAATTTTTTTAGTTATAGGTTACTAGTTCGATTCATGAGTTGAAATGAACTTGAATTTTCATCACGTAATTGGCGGGTCAAGTGGCCGCCCAGACACCCTGGAAAAGTCTGATTATAGAAGCCGTATCCTGGAGCCAACGGGTCGGGTAAAGCATAATCACTACAAGATTCAAAGAGGCGTATGGAAATTTAACCAGTATTACGATTTGATACCGGGGCAAAAGCAGGCATATGCCGATTTTATTATAAACGAATATATCCCGGCGCTGGAACAACTTGACTATGTCGAGGTAACCGGTGGGTGGAATGTTCTCGTCGGCGGATTTTGCGAAATCATCGGGGAACTCACGTTCAAGTCTCCCGTGGACATCGGGCGGATGTTTGAGGATGAGAGATACAAGGTAATCGCCGAAAAGCTTCAGCGAACCTACCTTATTCATTACATGACCCGAATCATGCGGACCACCGAAAGATATGAGCGGACAAAGTGGTATCGGCTGTAGAAATGGCCTTTTTTTCAGAGATGGCATTGTGAAAGATCAGGTAAACTATAATCAGCGATTTTTTTGCGGAGTTAGGAGGGAGAACAGTGACGACTAAATTTATGAATCCCCATGACGTTCCGATCATTCCCGGCACCGAAGGCTGGGAGAGAATGTACCCCTACCATTACCAGTTTTCCACCAACGACCCCGCGCGAAAAAAGTATGAAAGCAGCCAACTATGGTATTATGACGGCCTGCATTATCCCGAAGCCCATTATCCTTTTGATTTGATTTGGGATGAAGCATGGTTTTTGGCACTGTCCCAGAATAACACCCGCACCTTTCTGGTTCCTCCAGCCAACGGTATCGATCACCGTATTGTGAACGGGCGGGTGTATATCACGCCTGTCGGGGTGAGTGATCCGAAAGAAATTGAGCGGCGCATCCCCATTTTTCTAAAGCGGGCCGGGTACTATTATGAAAACTGGGACCGCCTCTACGACAAGGACTGGAAGGATCGGATGAATGGCCTGTTGCGGGAACTGGAATCGCTTTCATTCAAAACCCTTCCGGAGATGGAAGATGAGTCCGTCGTCTTCGAAAACAAGGGGACCGGCAGCGGATTTCATCTGATAAACCAGTACAACCGTCTTATTGACATGGCCTTTTTAGTTTGGCAGTACCACTTTGAATTTCTCAATCTCGGCTATGCAGCTTACGTTACCTTCATCAACACGGCCAACTCCATCTTTCCCGATATCCCCATCCACACCTTGACTAAAATGGTCTCCGGCATTGATGTCGTTATGTATAAACCGGATGCGGAGTTGATTCGCCTGGCCAAACTGGCGCTGGAACATAAGCTGGATGCCGTTTTCCTCAAAGAGCAGGACGCCAAGGCCGTGATGGCGGAACTGGATCAATCCACCGCCGGTAAATTGTGGCTGGCCGAACTGGAAAAAGCGCGTTATCCCTGGTTCTATATCAGCACCGGCACCGGTTGGTATCATCATCATTATTCCTGGAACGACAATTTGGACATTCCTTTTGCGAATTTGCGCATGCACATTAATGCGTTGAAGGAAGGAAAGAGCGTCGGCCGGCCCACGGAAAAACTGATTGAGGAAAGAGAGCGGATCACCGAAGAGTATCGCAAATTGATTCAAAATGAGGATGACCTGGAGTCCTTTGATCAGGCGCTATCCATTTCCAGAAAGGTTTTCCCGTATGTGGAGGATCATCTCTTCTATGTGGAGCACTGGTTTCACAGCGTTTTTTGGAACAAGGTGCGGGAAGTCGCCGACATCCTGAAAGAAGCGAATTTCATCAAGGACCGGGAGGACATCTGGTACCTGAAACGCGGTGAGATTCGGGATGCGTTGTGGGACTATGTCACCAGTTGGGCCACCGGGACCGGCGGCCGGGGGGTGTCCTATTGGCCCCAGGAAATCGAATGGCGTAAAGGGGTCATGGAAAAATTCCAGGAATGGACGCCGCCGTCGGCGCTGGGGGTACCGCCGGAGGTTGTGACCGAGCCTTTCACCATCGTCCTGTGGGGGGTGACCACGGATGTCCTCAAAGGCTGGCTGGAAGGTGTCGAGGCTGCAGCCAGCGGTGGCGCTCAAAATATTTTGAAAGGCTCGGCTGGGTCTTCCGGTATCGTGGAAGGTAGGGCACGGGTCATTAAGCGGGTCGAAGAATTGGCCGAGCTTTTAGAAGGCGAGATTCTCGTGGCAACGACCACATCACCGAGCTGGGCGCCCAGTTTTACGAGAATCGCGGGCGCTGTGACCGACGTCGGCGGCTCCATGTGCCACGCGGCTATTGTGTGTCGCGAATATGGTTTGCCCACGGTTGTCGGTACCGGCAACGGGACTACCGCCATCAAAACCGGCGATCTGATAAAAATAGACGGCGACAGAGGGATTGTCGAAATCATCTGCCGAGCCTGATCAAGGCCTGCATTCATTTTTGGGTTCATGGGACGGAGAAAATGTTATGAAAGTCAAAGAAGAACGCCTATCGCTATGGTATGAGGAGTTGGAGGGTAAGGATTACACGTTAGTGGGCAAGAAAAACGCGAACCTTGGCGAAATGTTGAAAAACGGAATCCGGGTCAGCCCGGGTTTCGCTCTGACCTTATATGCCAATGAAGTGTTTGTTTCCGAATCAGGGGTTAAGGCCGAGCTTGACCGTTATCTGCAAGAGCTGGGGGAAGTTACATTCGAGAAAAGCGCCCAGGCCAGTAAATTCGCCATGGCGCTTATTGAAAATGCCGAAATACCGCCGGTGGTCATCGAAAGCGTCTTCAGGCATTATGACCGGCTGTGCGAGCTCGCTCAGACAGAGAACGTTCCGGTGGCGGTCCGTTCCAGTGGCGCTGTCTCCATGCCGGGGCAGATGGAAACCTACCTGAATATCAGAGGTAAGGAAGATCTCCTGAACTACATCAAAAAAACCTGGGCCAGCGCCTACGCCGTCGAAGCCATCACTTATCGCATGAACAAGGGCATGGGCTTTTTGTTGAACATCGGCGTGGGAATTCCCAAAATGGTGAACTCCAAGATATCCGGGGTGATTTTCACTTTGAATCCCTTGAACGGCGATCTTTCCAAAATATCGATCGATGTGAGCTATGGTTTGGGAGAGGCGGTGGTCAGTGGTCTCGTGACACCGGACAATTATCTGATTGACAAGGTCACGTTGAGTATTGTCAATTCGAGGATGGGGTCCAAGGAGGTGGAGTGTGTGTACCGGGACGGTGGCAGCGACATCAATACGGTGCCGGTGCCTGAAGCCCGGAAGACTGTTTTCTGTGTCACGAATGACGAACTGAAGGAGTTGTGCCGCATTTCCAAGGCCATTGATGCCTATTACGGAAAACCCTATGATATTGAATTTGGAATTGACGCGGATCTGCCGTTTCCGGACAGCGTCATCATCTTGCAGGTCCGGCCGGAATCCGTATGGTCTAAAAAAAAGGCCGCGCCCAAGACGGTAAAAACGCAAGATGCCATGGACCGGATTGTCAGACAATTGGTTTCCGGCGTGCGGTTGAGATGAGTTTTACTTTCGATCTTCTTGTCGCCGTGTTATCATGCCGAATAAGAATGGAACCAGAAGGATAAACAGAGTCCGGTGAAAAAGAATGGACGACGCCAATAGTATTCGCCTCAGAAAGCTCGAACACCTCCGGGTTTGTATGGAGAAGGATGTTTCGTTCCGAAAAAGCAACGGGTTTGAGCGGTATGAATTCGAGTACCATGCGCTGCCGGAAATCAACCTCTCGGATATTGATCTTTCCACGAAATTCCTGGGGCATGATTTTAAAATGCCCTTCTTTATCGACGCGCTGACCGGGGGTGCCGACGGCACCGAGGTCATTAATCGGAACCTTGCCGGCGCCGCTCAACAACTCGGCCTCGGCATGGGGGTGGGGTCCCAAAGGGCCATGCTGGAAAATCCGGATCTGATTCATACCTACCAGGTTCGCGATGTGGCGCCCGATATCTTTCTTCTCGGAAACCTGGGGGCGAGCCAACTGCTGAACTATAACCGTGAACAGGTTGGTCAACTGGTGACTTCGGTCGGAGCTAGTGGAATGGCCTTTCATCTGAATCCCCTGCAAGAGCTGGTACAGGCCGGCGGAGACACTAATTGGCGAAATGTTCTGGCGGCGATCAAGACGTTTTGCCAAACAGCTGATGTGCCGGTGGTGGTTAAGGAGGTTGGCAGCGGGTTATCGGCCAGGGTGGCCGGCCAGCTGGCTTCGGCTGGCGCCGTCGCCCTCAATGTGGCCGGCGCGGGAGGGACCTCCTTTGCCAGAGTCGAGTATTATCGCGGGTCGAGCCTGGCGGCCGCCTTTTTCGAATGGGGGATTCCAACCGCGGAATCCTTGCAGCAGTGCCTCGGCGCCGTCAGCGTTCCGCTGATTGCCTCCGGTGGGATTCGAAATGGTCTGGAGTGTGCCAAAGCCCTGGCCATGGGGGCGGGGTTGGTCGGATTTGCTCTCCCGCTGTTAAAGCCGGCCATGGAATCAGCCGAAGCGGTGATTGAAAAGATCAATCGGATAGCGCTGGAATTGAAAAAAACCATGCTGCTGCTGGGGGCCTGCAATATGGCGGAACTTAAGTCCCGTTCTCTCAACCGGGTTGATTTTCTAAATGAAACCCCATTCTCCAGAGGCGGGGTTGCGCATTGACCGGCAGTCCGGAAGTTCCCGACAGGGGTGATGAGTTACGGGGGCTCGCTCAGGACCTCATTAACAGTGTCTCTACCATGACCCTTGCCACCAGCGGCCCGGATTCCGTCTGGGCGGCACCGGTTTATTACGTCTATCAGGAGGGCAGGTTCTTTTTTTTCTCAAAGCCGGAGTCAAGGCATATCGGGGAATCGTTGGCTGCCGGTTTCGCCGCGGCCGCCATCCACGCCAACGCGGAATCGTGGCAGCACATCAGAGGCCTTCAGATGTCCGGCGCTATTTGTAAGAGCGGAATCGGCCTTGACGCCATATGCGCCGTGCAGGCCTATTTAAGAAAATTCCCCTTTACAAAAGAGTTTTTCAAAGAAGATCAGCAAATGGACCTGAAGGGGTTTATCACCCGGTTTAAAGTGAGTTTATACCATTTCACTCCGGAAAGGGTCTTGTATCAGGATAACCAGATAAGATTTGGTTTCCGGGAGGAAATTAGCCTGGAACCGGATTGACTGGAACCGGATTGAATTTTGGTGTCGGAAGATGGTCAGTGACCTGAAAAATTCCGATATACCGTTTGATAGCGGCAGACCGACTCGGTTTTCAAAACCGAGTCGGTCTTTAAAAGGCTTTCGTTTCATCCTGTTACTGTCATATTGTCAATCAGTCGCACGTTTCCGAAAAACACGGCCAGGGACAAAAGCGCCTCCTTCTCAACAGTTGTCAATTCTTGAAGGGTTTCGACATCTGCGGCACTGACGTAGTCGATGCGGGCAGCCGATGCCGTCAAAATGGTGCGGGTCATTATTTCTTTAATCCGGTTGGTATCCGTTTCACCCGCATGGCAGGCCGCTTTGGCCGCTGACAGCGCCTGAAAGAGGCATACCGCCTGTTGACGGTGTTCGGAGGTGAGATTGACATTCCGGGAACTCATGGCCAGGCCGTCTGTTTCCCGGATCGTGGGGCAGGCAATGATGTCGATATTGAAATTAAGATCCTTCGCCATTTGTCGAATGACCGCCACCTGCTGGGCGTCTTTTTGGCCGAAATAGCTTCGGTGGGGCTGGAACACGTTAAATAATTTTGCCACCACCGTGGCAACTCCCTGGAAATGGCCGGGCCGGGATGCGCCCTCCAGGACCCGGGTGAGCTCGCGAACGTTAATATCGGTTTGATATCCAACCGGATAGACGATATCCGGCGTGGGGGTCCACACCAGATCCACCCCCTCTTTTTCCAGCATCGCCAGATCCTGATCCAGTTTCCGGGGATAATTACTGAGATCGTCCGGATTGTTGAACTGCATGGGGTTGACAAAAATACTGACGCAGGTCCGGTCGTTTTCGTTTTTTGATCGGCGAACCAGATTCATGTGGGCTTCATGAAGAAATCCCATGGTGGGTACAAGTCCCCAGGTCTTTATAGGGTCTACCCACCGCGCGTATCTTAGCGGTATAATCTCGGAAAAGACTTTCATATGAATGTGTCCGTCCTTATCCGGCGGGGCCGGAAATTATTAAGTATCAAGTGGTAAGGGCTTTTATGCCGCCAGAATACTCGCGTCTTCCAGCGCTATCTCCAGTTCCGCCAGATCCAGCTCGCTCATTGTGAGCGCTTGCGCCGTCGGTGTTGCCGCCAGAATCACATCCGTGGGTTCATGGAGGCCGATTCCCATTTTATTGCAGGTAATATCGGCCATCTGAACCAATAATACCATCATGTGAGCGGTGTCCGCGAGTTCCTGATGGTGATCCCGGGCGACGATGCTATAGGTTTCGGGCAGATGCCATTGCTCCAGCAATATGTGCCCCTGCTCCGTGTGAAGATTGTCCAGGACTTCGTTCAGGAACGTCTCTGATGGCTTAAAGTTGAGCTTCGGGTCGTTTCGTATGGTTTCAACCACGGTGAGCAGGAATAATTTTCCCACATCATGCAGGAGGCCGGCTACGAAGGCCTGGTCTTTGAGTTGGGGGTAGCCGCATCGTTTACTCAGCCAGCTGGCGCCGATGGCTGCTCCCACGGAATGTCGCCAAAGCCGTGTCATGTATTTTTGAATAAAGGTATCTCCCGACCGATAGTTGCTTTTCTGAGTCAGTAAAATGACAAGGGCGGAGACCTGCCGGGTCCCAAGCCGCACGATGGCATCCTTTACCGTCGCGACCTTTGTCAGGCCCATGAAAAAGGCGGTGTTTGCCATTTTGATCAACTGGCTGGTAAGGGCTGTATCTGTCACAATCAGTTTTTCTATGGTATTGATGTCCGGTTCCGCCTTATTGGTCTCCGCTTGAATTTTCAAAGCGATTTTGCTGAAAACCGGTAGTTGAACCTGGTTCGATTTCAGACAGCTTTCGATAATTTCTCTAAAGGATTTTGATTGGGGCATTATTTTTCTCCGGAAATCCGTCTCAGTTCCGCCAGGGGCCGGGGCCTTACGACCTGGGGAAGGCACCTGAGCACTTCATCCAGGGTTGTAATTCCTCTTGCCGCTTTTAGTATCCCGTCTTCCAACAGGGTTATCAGCCCGCTTTTTTCAATGCTTACCTGGCGGAGCTGATAGGTGGTTTGGCGGTCGATGACGGCATTGCGCATGAATTCATCCAGGATCAGTATCTCCAGAATCGCCGCTCGCCCCTTATAGCCGGTGAACCGGCACTCCGGGCATCCTCTGCCTTTTCGAAAATTCCCGCCGATCACGTCCTTGGCACTATAGCCCAGACGGCGAAGGGAGGCAAGGCTCGCCGTTTCCGGCTCCACACAGGCTTTACAGGGCCGGCGGACAAGCCGCTGCGCGACAACGCTCACCACCGTCGAGGCCACCATAAATGCTTCAACTCCCATATTCAGCAGGCGGATAAGACACCCGATGGTGTCTTCGGTATGAAAGGTGGTGAGTACCTTATGGCCCGTCAGGGCGGCCTGTACGGCCACTTCCGCAGAGAACTTGTCCCGTATTTCGCCGATAACCACCACATCCGGGTCTTGCCGGACAATGTGGCGAAGGGTCTCTTCAAATGTCAGGTCCAGCTTGGGGTTGATGGAGCACTGGGCAATGCCGTCAATGACGTATTCCACGGGATCCTCGGCTGTTATAATACTCGTGGTGGGGCTGTTTAAATAGTTGATGCAGCTGTAAACCGTTGTGGTCTTGCCGGAACCGGTGGGACCCGTTACCAGGAGAACGCCGCTGGGGCGGTCCAGCGCCTGATCCCGAAACCGGTCGTATAATCGGGGAGAAATTCCCACATCTTCAATGTTCAGAAGGGTGGCCTGCTGTTTGAGCAGGCGCATGACAATCTTTTCGCCATTGATGGTGATGTAGAAGGAGACCCGCAGGTCAATCTGGGTATCCGCGACATCGAAAAGAATCCGGCCGCCCTGATGCCTTCGTTTTTCAGCAATATCGGCCTGGCACATGATTTTGAGGCGACTGCTGATGGCCGGAATGATATCCTTCTCGAAATCTTTGTAGGGCACCAACACCCCATCTTGTCGGAATCGGACGCGCAACCGGTCTGCCATCGGCTCAATATGGATATCGCTGACATTTTCGCTCACTGCGGTAATGATGATATTGTTTACAATACCGATAACCGTGTCCTGTGCGATCTCCGCCTTGTTGACGGTTCGGCCGCTTCGCTCCATTTGTTTCAGAGCCTCGAGAATGGAGCTTTTGAGCGCGATGGCCGGGAGAATATTTTTGCCGAAAAAATTCCTCGCTGAATCCAGTTCGTGCTTGTCCAGCGGATCGGCAAAGGCGATCAGTATCTTATCCCCCTCCCTCCGGATGGGAATCAGGCGATGATCGTCATACCACTTGGGAGGAACCTTTCTGTAGAGTTCCGTATCTATCTTGGCAAATTGGGCATCAATGTATGGAAATCCCATTTGCATCGACAATACTTCGATGAGCTTTCGCTCGTCGATAAAATTATGATCCACGAGGATTTCCCCGATTTTCCGGTTGCTTTTTTCATCGGCCTTAATGCTGAAGGCGGCTTTCAGGGCTGATTCGCTCAGCTGGCCCAGTTCCACCAGCAGGTTGCCGATTCGCATCTCCACGCGGTGGTCTTGAATCGCTTCCCGGATTTGCACATCCGTAACCTGTTTAAGTTCCTTTAGGACCTCCAGAACCGTCTTCGGGGTGGCCAGTTTGGAACGGATCCGGTGTGCATACCGGGCCTGCTCCTCGGTAATGTATCCGGCTTTTATCAGGGCCGACACGATATCGCCGGATTTCGGAGGGTCAGTATTTTCAGAGGGTTCGGTCTTCAATTCGGTTGGATCCGTCATTGCCATTTCCCCGGATTCAGGTTGCAGTCAGAAAAGAATAGATAAACAGCTAATACCTTGGTTATATAGATTTATTTTTTTTCGATTGTCAAATGGAAACCCTTTCCGGCCTTGATCATCGTTTCGGCCACCCACATATGAAGTGCAGGCCAGGCAAGGGCGTTTTTGTAAGCCCGGCAAGCTGTTTGAGCGACAGCGAGTTCTTGCCGGGCTGGAAAAAATGCCCTTGCCTGGCCGGAACGATGATCAAGTCCCCCTTTCCGAATCACTCTGCCTGCTTGATTCCGGAAGAGGAGTAATCGGTGAAGGTTCCGTCAGGTTCCCGGACGACGATGATGCACTCGATTCCCGGCAGCCGGTTCACCAATTCAAGGCTCTTTTCATGGCCCATTACCATGATGGCGGTCGCCAGGCCGTCGGCGATGGTGCAATTATCGGCCAGAACGGAAGCGCTGACCACTCCGTTTGAAACCGGGTATCCGGTTGCCGGGTCGATGATGTGCGAATATCGAACGCCGTCAACTTCAAAAAAATTTCGATAATTCCCACTGGTGGCAAGAGCCTGTTCCCGTAGGGGGAGGGATCGATATACCTCGGTGGGAGCGGCATCCGTTTCAGGGCGGTTGATTCCGATCCGCCACGGTTTGCCGTCCTTTCGAACACCGGCCGCAAACACTTCGCCGGCGATTTCCACCAAAAAATTCGAAAACCCGTTTTCCCGAAGCAGTTGTGTCACCACATCCACACCAAATCCCGGGGCGATGGAGCCCAGATCGAGCGTCACATCCGCCAGGGTTTTGGTAAGGCTTCGGTCCTCTCCCACGGCGATGTGGTGAAATCCGACCGACCCTCTGACGTCACTGACGGCTTTCGGGTCGGGAAGCGTATTTTTTGACCCCTGGTTTCCGAATCCCCACAAGTTTACCAGCGGCATGACGGTACCGTCCCACGCGTGGTTTGTCCATTCGTAGAGCTTTGATGCGAAGACCATCACCCGGTGGAAATCTTCGGAGACGGGAAATTTCTCGCCGACCGTCTTCAAATTGTTAAATCGGCTGATCTCACTGTCTTTGCGATAAACGGACATGCTCCGGTTGATTTCATCAAGGCGGGTTTCGATTTTTTC
Organism: Pseudomonadota bacterium; assembly: GCA_043797445.1. Lineage (GTDB taxonomy): Bacteria > Desulfobacterota > Desulfobacteria > Desulfobacterales > JAFDDL01 > JAZDPP01. The sequence goes on along the minus strand of JAZDPP010000219.1, from coordinate 60,941 downwards.
GGGAAGCATCCCGGTGCGTTGGTACCAACCGGCAATCACCTTCACATGATAGGTAGAGCCCATGGTTTTTCCAGTAATCAGGACCTCTCTTTTGGCGACATAACCGACCATCAGCCCGGCCAACACGAGGAAAATGACGATATAGGCCATTTTTTTTTGCATTAATATAACTCCTTTATAATGGTCTTTAGTCGAATCAGATCGGGTTTCGAATACCACAAATAATAAGTTTTGAATACGCTCACATTCGGCGATTAAATAACACGAGTTTAATTTTAAATTGACAAAAAGCGAGCTTTTGTCATATATTTTCTCTCAAAAAACAAGTTGTTAGGTATTCCAGTGGGGGGCGGGGCAACTCACGGACGGGACCGCTCAAGGGGGCAAGCACCGGAAGGCCGATGATGACGCGAGGGAAAATGCCGATGCTGAAAAAAACGAACCGACCGCTTTATTTGAAAATACCCGCCGAGGAGGCCTTCATTCGCCTCGCACCAAGCTTTGTGGGACAGGCGGCGATGGGGTTCGGTCTTGACGAGGAGGCGGCGGATGAGCTTTCGCTTGCCGCCGAGGAGGTGATTGCCTATCTCGCCCGAATCGGGGCGCCGGGGGGGGAGGTGGAGATCCGTTGCTTTGCCGGCAGTCATTATATTCAAGCCGATTTTTCCTTTCCGCTTGAGAGTCTCCGGCTTCGCGCCTTCAATATGACCGCCACGGTGAGTCTCGAAGACGAGGCCGGTCTGGAGGAGATGGGCCTTCTCATCGCCTCGCGGATGACCGACCGGTTCCGGATTTCTCGACGGACAAACGGGAACCCGGAGCTTTCCCTCATCAAGGAACGTTTCTACCCGGAGATGGTGGAGGACGGTTCGCCGGAAATAAAGGCTCTCACCCGGTTCGGTCTGCAGGCGCCGGATCCGGGGCAGATCAAATGGTTTTTGCGGCTGGTAAACCACGCTTATCTTCCGACGGTTTATCCTCCGGAGTTTCGGTATCCGGGGAAGATCGTGGATATGGCCGCGGCCGGTGATTACCGCGTTCTCCTGGCCGTCGGCCCGGCAGGCGAGATCGGCGGTGGGATTGCCTGGAAATGGGAGGGGCTGAAGACGGTCGAGCTTTTCGGGCCCTATATCTTTCATCCCGAAAGCCCGCCCGAAATGGCCGGAGAACTCATGGATGCCTGCATCGGCGGCGTGGCGAGAACATCCGCCCTGGTGTTGATCAATCGCATGCCGACATCCGAGCTTCCGAACGGCTATCTTGAAGCGTTGGGTGAGATCGGTATCAATGGAGCCGATGGCGCCTATCATACGGTGACCGCCTGTTTCCGGGAGATGCATGAGGACATGGGGTGCGCCGTGTGGAGTCACCCCGATCTGAACGCTTTTCTTGAAACCGAATACCGGCGCCTTGTGTTTCCCCGGGAGGTCCGGCCGGTTTCTTCGGCCGGCGAGGCGGGTGAGACGCAGTCGGTGTTGAGCGCCGAGATGGACCGGCGTCTGGGACGATCGACGTTGCGGCCGATCTGGCCCGGCGCCGATCGCCTGGAGAATTTATCTTCTCATCTCACGCTGTTAAAAAACGAGGGGTTGACGTCGGTCTTTTTTGAAATGGACATCGGATGTTCCTGGCAGACCGAGTTTACCCCGGCACTCTTCACTCTCGGATTTATTCCCCGAATGATTCTGCCGCATGCCGGCGCCGGGGATCTCGTAATTTTCGAGCTGAAAGCCGAATCGCCATGAACGGGACATTCAGCGAAAGACCGGATATGGACCGGCTGGTCCCCGATTATATCAAGCGGTTTGAAGCCTATATTCCCAGTAAACCCGACGATGTGCTGATGAGAATGTCCGGATGCTCGCGGCTTTTTCGTCTCAACAACAACGAAAACCCCTTGGGCCCGCCGTTTGGCTCCCGAAAAGTTATCGAGGCCTATCCGCCGTCCCGGGCATCCGTTTACCCCAGCGGCGATGCCTACCATCTGCGAAATAAGTTGTCGGCCGTTTTCGATCTTCATCCGGATCAATTCCTGGTGGGTAATGGGGCCAATGAGGTCATCGGTTTTGTCATCAAGGCGTTTTGCCAGGAGGGGGACAATATCGTGACTGCGGACAAGACCTTTGCGGTCTACGAGTGGGTGGCCTCCTTTTCCGGTTTCGAGGCCCGGCTCGTACCACTCAAAGACTTTGCCTTCGACGATGAGGGGATGCTGGGCCGGATCGACGGCCGCACGAAGATCCTCTTTGTCTGCAACCCCAACAACCCGACGGGGACCTACTGGACCGAGGAGCGCCTGCGCCGGTTTTTAAATCGCGTGGCCGGCCGCCGGATCGTGGTCGTGGACGAGGCCTATTGCGAGTTTGTCGAGAAAACGGATTTTCCAGACGGCATGCGCCTCATCGCCGAATATCCGAACCTGGTGATCTTCAGGACCTTTTCGAAGATGTACGGTCTGGCAGGGCTTCGTATCGGGTATCTGGCCGGAGACCGGGAGGTGGTCGATGTCATCCGGCGCACCTGTGTCGTGTATTCGGTCAATGGTCTCGCCCAGGAAGCGGCGCTAAAGGCCCTGGAAGATCCGGAGCATGTCCCGGCGACAAGGGAGCTCGTTCGAACGGAAAAGGCAAAAATGACCCGCGCGCTCGACGATTTGGGGCTTTCCTATGTATCCGGCGAGGGAAATTTTCTCATGATCCGGCTTCCGATCAACGATGGTCTTGCCTACCGGAAACTGATGACGCACGGTGTGATGGTACGCTGCATGGCCGGATTTCGTTTTCCCAACTGGATCCGGGTCACCATTTCTCTCCCCGAGGCCATGGCGGCCTTTGTGACCGCACTTTCCGAGGTGATGCCGCATGAACGATGAGCGACGGGTTTATCAGATCGGTGAGGCCATGCCCCGGCCGGACGCCTTCACCAAGGTGACCGGAAGGGAGCGCTTTGCCGCCGATTACTACGGGGAAAACCTCCTCCGGGCGGGCGTGAAGCGGGCCGGTGTGCCCCATGCGCGGATTCGGAGCATCGACACCGAAGCCGCGCTTCAGGTTCCCGGTGTGGTCGCGGTGTTGACGGCCCGGGATGTGACCGGCACCAATCGCCAGGGAGTGATTCGAAAAGATCAGCCGGTTCTGGCCGATGACCGGGTTCGCCACGGTGGTGATCCGGTGGCCCTGGTGGTCGCGGTGAACAAGGCCGCTCTGGCGGCGGGCCTCGATCGGATTGTCCTGAATTGGGACCCCCTTCCGGCCGTATTTGATTCCGAGGAAGCCCTGAAAGAAGGCGCCCCGATTCTTCATGCGGATCACCCGGGTGGAAACTCCCTCTTTAGCGCCGCCATCGAGACAGGAGGGGGGGAGAGCGCCTTTTCCTCCTGCGACCAAATCGTCGAGGCCCGGTTCGATCTTCCGGCGCAGGCCCCCGTGTTTCTGGAGACGGAAAACGGGTGGGCGCTGGCCGGTGAGGACGGATCGCTCGACATCGTCGTTTCCACGCAAACGCCTTTCCGGGATCGTATGGAGGTGGCCGAAGCCCTCGGAATCGGAATGGAACGGATCCGGATTATCGCTCCCTATTGCGGCGGTGCTTTTGGCGGAAAGGACGGCATCACCGTTCAGAGTCTCCTAGGGCTTGCCGCCCTGCGGTGTCCCGGAAGACCCGTCAAGATGAGCTGGAGCCGGGAGGAGAGCTTTCTGGCCGGCGCCAAACGGCATCCGGCCCGTCTTTACTACCGGCTCGGCGCGGCGGCGGACGGCGCCTTGCAGGCCCTGTCCGCCCGGATTTACTACGATACCGGTCCTTACGACCATCTGGGCGGAGCGGTGGCGGCGCTCGGGTTGGAGCATGCCGGCGGTCCTTACCGGATAGAAAATACGTCCCTAAAGGTGTGGTCGGTCTATACGAACAACCCGATATCCGGAGCCTTTCGGGGCTTCGGTGTTCCCCAGGTGGCCGCCGCCATGGAGTCCATGATGGATATGATGGCGCATCGCCTCCGTATTTCCCCCCTGGAGATCCGAATGAAAAACGCCCTCAAGAGAGGGGACCGGTGCCCGGCCGGTGTTACCCGGGCGGGATCGATCGGCCTGAGTGAATGCCTGAATACGGTTTCCGCTCACCCGCTGTGGCGGGATCGGTCCACCTGGAAAAGAGGGGCCGGGCCGTTTTCCCGAAGGGGAACCGGAATCGCCTGTGTCTGGCACGGAATGGGCTACGGTCCCGTCGTACCGGATTCCGCCACGGCCGGCATCGAGCTCACCGCCGGGGGGAAGATTCGGATCCTCTGCGGTGTGGTGGACATGGGCCAGGGAAATGCGGCCACCTATCTTCAGATAGCCGGAGACATTCTCTCTCAGCGGCCCGAAGCCATCGAACTGGTACTGCCGGATACGGCGCAAACACATCCCTCGGGGTCCTCCTCGGCGAGCAGAACCACCTATACCTTCGGAAACGCCCTGATCGGTGCGGCGGAAGCCTTAAAGCAGCAGCTTTTGGCCCGAGGCACGGATCTTTTCATGACCGCGGATCAGGCCGAGGTGACGCTGATTCCCGGCGCCATTCGACATTCCCCGACGGGAAGAGAGATTTCGCTTTCCCGGCTGGGCTGCCTTCTGAACCCGGCCGAGCGTGGCGCCACCTTTCATTTCCGGGCGCCCGTTTCAAGAGAAATGCCGGGAGTGGACCCCCAGTTACGGCTTCACGGCTTTCCACACGCCCTTTTTTCCTTTGCCGTGCATCTGGCCCGGGTGGAAGTGGACGAGTTGACGGGACGGGTTTCGGTCACCGATTATCTGACGGTGAGCGACTGCGGACGGATTATTAATCCCACGCTATTTGAGGGGCAGCAGGAGGGAGCGGTAGCTCAGGGGCTGGGATACGCCCTCTTCGAGGAGGTCAAGACCGGCGAGGGCCGGATGCAAACGACGGATTTGACCACCTACATCATCCCCACGGCATCGGATATGCCGGCTATCGAGACCATTGCCATTCCCCTTGCCGAGCACTCGGGGCCTTTCGGGCTAAAAGGGGCCGGTGAGATCGGCATCGACGGGCCCGCGCCGGCGGTTGCTAATGCCGTGGCGGATGCCTGCGGCCGTCGTCCGTGTCGCTTTCCCATGACCGCGGCGCGGGTTCTGGAAGTCCTATCCCGGAGTGGAGACGTATGAAGATCAGCTTTGTACTAAATGGTGAGGCGATTCATCGGGAAGTTCCGGCCGATCGCCGGGTGGTGGATCTTTTGCGGGAGGATTTCGGTCTTACCGGCACCAAGGAGGGCTGCGGCACCGGCGAATGCGGGGCCTGCACGATCATCGTTGATGGTAAAACCTCGCTGTCCTGCCTCCTGCCGGCGGCCCAGCTCGATGGCTCGCGTGTGCTTACCATCGAAGGGCTCAGCTCGGCTGAGGGAGATCTGCATCCGGTCCAGCAGTCCTTTGTCGACCACGGGGCGGTTCAGTGCGGATTTTGCACGCCCGGGATGATCCTCACGGCGGCCGAGTTCCTGGAGCGGCATCCGAGTCCCGGCCGCCAGGAAATTACAGCGGCAATCAGCGGGAATCTCTGCCGGTGCACGGGATATCGAAAAATTCTCGATGCGATCGAAGCCGTGGCTCCGGAAGCGATGACACCGGTAATCACCGAAGGCTCCATGAAAGCGGGTATCACCGAAGATCCGGTGAAAACGATTTGCGCGCCGCTCTTCCTTTCGTCTTCCGAAGACGAGCGGCCTGTTTTTCTTCCCGGAACCCTGGAAGAACTTTTTGAAATTCTCTCCAATCACCCTGAGGCCCGGGTTTTTGCCGGCGGAACCGATCTTATGGTCTGGATTCGAAACCGGCGGATTAACCCGCCGGCCCTGATCGGGCTGGAACGAATCGACGCCCTTTCGGGAATCATTGAATCCGGCGACGGGGTGCGGATCGGCGCCGGAACCTCCCATGAGACGCTTTTGGAAGATTCCCTGATCCGGCATCTCTTCCCCGTTCTGACGCAGGCGATTCGGACCCTGGGTTCTCCTCATATCCGCCGCATGGGAACCATCGGCGGCAATATCGTTACCGCCTCTCCGGCCGGAGACACCCTGCCGCCGCTCCATGTGCTCGGAGCCGAGGTCGAACTTCTCTCGGCCGAAGGTGCCCGCCGGATGCCGCTTTCCGCCTTCATCAACGGCCCCGGAAAGACGGCGTTAAAACCGGGAGAAATTCTCCGCGCTGTTTGGATCCCCAGACCGGCGGGAACGACGGTACAGTATTTCGAGAAGGTGGGGCTGAGAGGCGCCATGGCCTGCTCTGTGGCGAGTTTCGCTGCCCTGATCGGTGTTTCCGCCTCCGGAATCATCGAATCGGCGCGCCTTGCCTGGGGGAGCGTGGGGCCCACGGTGATGTGCGCCCCGGCGGCGGAAGCGGCCCTGACCGGACGCCCCCTCACCCGAAAGACCCTTGAAACGCTTATTCCGCTTGTCGGAGAGGCGATAACTCCCATCGACGATGTCCGGGCGAGCGCCGGTTACCGTCGGCGGGTGGCGGGCAACCTTCTGCTGCGCTTGCTGCAATTTGCCGCCCCTTTGCCGGATGCAACTCCCGGAAGCGCCCAAACGGAGGAACGCCATTGAGTGATGCGGCCGCGCCTCCCCAAGTCGACCCAAAACCGGAGACCTCTTTTGTCGCACTCCTTTTCACCCGGAAATTTTTCTGCCTCATGGGGGCGGCCTTTTTGGCCTACGCGAATATATCGGTCTTTTTCGGTTTTTACGATCACCTGCGGTCCCTTCCCATCGATCCGACGGATTTCGGGTTTCTAATCGGCGCGCTGGCCGCGGTGGCTCTCCTGGTTCGGCCGGTGATAAGTCCTTTTTTCCATGCCGGAAACGCCAGGTTGTTTCTCTTTTCAGGGACCCTCCTTGCGGTCGTATCTCTTGCCGCTTACAGTCTTGCGACCGGTTTTTGGAGCCTGCTCGCCGTTCGAATGCTCCACGGGCTTTCCTTTGCGGTGGTGGGCACCGCCCTGATGACGCTCATCGTCGAAGTTATCCCCGCGCAAAGAAGCGCGCAGTTCTTCGGTTATCTTGCCGTCGTCACCCTGATTCCCAATACGATCGTTCCGCCGGTTCTTCCCTTTCTGGACGCTCATCTCGGCGGATTCAACCGTATTCTTCTGATGTTTGCCGCGCTCACGCTGCTCATGTTTCCCCTGGTCTGGGCGGTGGGGGGGAACGGGTCCGAACGAGCGGAGAAGAAGAAGGCCGGAGCCGGCCTCACCGGCAGCGAAATTCTGGAGAATCTGAAAGATCTTCACGTGATTCGACTTCTTTTCTCCATGCTGATGCTTTACTGCGCTCACGCCCTCATCTTTTTTTTCCTCGACGGATATGGAAGATCCATCGGAGTGGCCTATGCGGGGGTTTTTCTCACACTCTCCACCGTCGGGGAAATCGGTATTCGGGTGGCAGCCGGAGGCGTTTTCGACCGGATGGATAAGACCCGGCTGTCCGCCTGGAGTCTCGCGGGCCTCTGCCTCTGTTATATCGCCCTCGCCCATATTCCGGGGAAATGGGTTTTTTTTGCTCTCGGGCTTCTCTTCGGGATTGGCTGGGGGATCGCCATGCCGGTTTTCAATGGTCTGATGTTCGATGTGTCCAAGCCGCGCTTCCGTGCCTTTAACATCAACCTCGGCCTTCAGATGTTTCAGGGCGGCTTTTTCCTGGGTCCCCTCATCGGCGCGCCGATACTGGCGGCGTGGGGGTATGCGACGATCTATCATCTTTGCGCGGGAATGAGTCTTTTGGCCGCGGGCATTATGTTGGTGAAAAGGAGTGAAACCAAATGAACGAAGAGCAGAAGGCCGAATGCGATATCGAACCCGGCCAGGAGTGGGAAATATGCCGGTTTAAGCCCGAGGATGCCGAAGGGGTGGCCCGCCTTTTTCGCTCGGTTTACGGCGAGGGATACCCGGTGCGAACCTATTTGGAACCTCAGCTTTTAATTGAAGAAAACGCCGCCAACCGGACCATCAGCAGTCTTGTCAAGACAAAGCGAGGGGATATTGTCGGCCACAATGCTCTTTATAACAGCGCGCCGCATCCGGGGACTTATGAGTCGGGTGCCGGGGTGGTTCATGCCGCCTATCGCGGCGGAAAGGGGATTTTTACGCAAATGGTGTCGCACGGACTCGATCTTGCCGCCACGATGCCCACTGTCGAGGCCGTCTTCGGGGAGCCGGTCTGCAATCACCCCTTCAGCCAGAAGTTGACGATCCGAATGGGGTTTGTATCGCGCGCGCTGGAGGTGGATCTCATGCCGGCGGCGGCTTACGAAAAGGAGGCGAGTGCTTTCGGCCGGGTGGCCGCCTTTCTCGATTTCAGGACGTTCCGGCCCAAACCGCATACGGTTTTTTTACCCGGTGTATACGAGGAAGCGTTTCAGTTTTTCTATGAGAACCTCGATGATGAGCGTGAGTTTCGCCTCTCCGAAGTTCCTATTCCCGCCGGAACCCTGTCCGATATTCGCCCCCGTGTATTTGATTTTGCCGCCGTGGCGCGGGTGGCCATCCATTCGATCGGAGCGGATTTTTCAACTTCCATGGATGCCTTGGAAAAAACACTTCGGGAAAGCGGCGTTCTGGTGATTCAGTTATGGCTGAAGCTCGATTGCCCATGGGTCGGTGCGGCGATCGAAATGTTACGGGACCGGGGGTATTTTCTCGGCGGCGCTCTTCCCCGCTGGTTCGGTACCGACGGCCTGCTCATGCAAAAGATACAAAAACGCCCCGACTGGGAAGGTATCGGCGCCTACACGGATCGCGCCGTCCGTATTCTTGAAAAAGTCCGCGCCGACTGGGAGCGGAGTCAAAAGAAGGCGGTGGGGTGAAGACCGTTTCCTTTTCGTTCGAAGGTATAAAAAATGAAAAATTGACGTTTTTAGATAAACCGTTTACGATTTGAAACAAGTGTGCCAACATGTTTTCCATTATGGATCAAATCCTGCGGCGATGGTTTTTTTTAAGGCCCTTGCCTCACCCTGGGGGGATGGGCAACCATTATATAGGACGCCATGCGTTTCAGCTGGAAGGGGGGCTATGCGACGGATGATCGTTACCCTGTTGAGCCTGGTGCTTTTATCGGCCGGGTATGCCGGAATTGCCGATGCGCAATCCTTTGTTGGAATCATCAAGGCCGTTGAAGGTGGGACAACCTTAGAACGAAATGGAGAGGTCAAGGCGGCTGCCAGGGGGATGCAGATTCAAAAAGGCGATAGGGTAAAGACAGACCCCCGGGGTGCCATCGGTCTTGTTTTTTTGGACGATACGTTGATATCCATGGGACCGAACTCGGAAGTTTGGATTGATGACTATCTGTTTGAGCCATTAGAGAAGAAACTGTCCTTTATCGCACGGATTCTTCGGGGAACGGTTTGTTTCCTCTCCGGGCAAATAGCTAAGCTTTCCCCCGAATCGGTCCGGCTGGTGATGCCGGAAGCTACCATCGGAGTGCGGGGGACCCATGTGCTCATAAAGGTGGACTGATCAACCGTTTATATTTCAAACCGGCTGACGGCTTTTCATTAACCTCATTTTTCCCCAGGATGGTGAAAATTGGTCGCTCTCAGAGATCTGATTTTAATTTGTTTAATTTTGGCAGGGGGGTGGTTGACGGCATGTGCCCCTAAAAGCCTGGTGGTTCTGGCTCCGGATCCGGACGGTGCTGTCGGGCATATCACGGTTTCGAATCCGGCCGGATCGGTTAACATCGATGCCGCGAATCAGTTCACGGCGATAAAAGATCAGAAATCGGCGCCCAGCGTACCGGCCGGCATGGATCCAACCCAAATTCAGGTTCTTTTCGGGAAAGCATTGGCCATTCAGCCGCCGGTGCCGATTCATTTCATCCTGTATTTCAAGACGGATTCCACGGATCTCCTGCCGGAATCGGTCGCGGAGTTGCCGAAAATCCTTGCCGCGATTCAAGAAAGAGGATCGGAAATCATATCCGTGGTGGGGCATTCCGATACCGCGGGGGAAAAGGAATATAATTTAAAAATATCGACTCGCAGGGCAGCGACGGTAAAAAGCCTATTGGTCGGAATGGGAGTGACAGGGACCTTGATCGATGTTACCTCCCATGGCGAAAAGAACCTCCTGATCAAAACGGGGGACAATGTTAACAATGAGAAAAACCGGCGGGTTGAAGTGGTCGTTCGGTAGCCTTCTCATCATCAACCGGATTAACAGGCGAAATCTTTGAACACGTTGAGCCGTAACTGCAATCAATCTTTAAGGCTTTCGCTGGGCCTATGACCCCTCCTTGCCGCAATCCGGAATCTTCGCTCGGAGTGACCGTGCTTTTGGGCCTCGTTCTCGGTGTGATCTGTATCGCCACCTATTTGATGCGTCCGGCGCTTATTGAATACCTCCAGTATAAATTGACGGATGGCATCTTGTCCGGCGCCGGGGAAACCGGCCCAACCAATGCGATCGTGATCGTGGATATCGACGAGAAAACCCTGGCGGCCCAGGGGCAGTGGCCCTGGCCCCGGTACCTGCTGGCAAAACTGCTGAACGAGATTGCCCGCATGGGGGCAAAGAGTATCGCCTTGGATTTCATTCTGGCCGAGCCCGACCGGACTTCCCTGAAAACGCTCCAGCAAGCCTTGCGCAATGAGTTCGACGTTGAGTTCGATACTCGCCTGAGTCCAAACGAACTGCCGGATAACGATGCCATTCTGGCCGCAACCCTTTCCGGCGGATCCTATGTCCTCGGATATGAATTTCTTTTCAGCGATGGGATGAGTCGACAGGAGGCGTGTCAGCTGCACCGGCTTCAGTTGACCCGCATTCAAAAACCGGCCGGGAATACCGAGTCGTTACCTTTTTTCGAAGCGCAGGGAGTTGTTTGTAATCTGGGACAATTTGCAGATGCGGTCTCGTTTTCGGGCTTTTTAAACGGCCAGACGGATTCGGACGGCCGGCTGCGACGGCTGCCTCTCCTGATCCGATTTGGCGATGCGCTTTATCCCAATCTGGCCTTGGCGGCTTTGTTATCGGGTTCGAAAGATCGAACGCTCACCCTGCGGAGGAAAGAGGGTGAGGAAGCCTATCTGGTTTGGGCGGATAACGCCATTCCGATCGATGCAAAAGGAAACGTGCAAATACGATTTCCCTCGGACCGGCCCAACGTGCCCCATGTATCGGCTGATTTGGTGTTAAAGGGGGAGGCGCCCGAGGCAGCTTTTAAGGATCGAATCGTTTTTGTGGGCCTTTCCGCCTCGGGTCTCGCGGCAACCTATCAGACGCCCACCAAGGGGTCCTTCTCGGCGGTGGCGGTTCACGCCCAGTTGGCTGAGACGATATCGGCCCGGACATATTCGCGCCGTCCCCCAGGGGTTGTTCACAGCGAAGTTGTTGTGGCAATGCTTATCGCTCTTCTTTATAGCTGTTGCGTTGCCCGGCTGGAGGTCGGCTCGACGGTTCTGACGGGCGCGATCGGAATCCTCGGGCTTTGGGAGGGCGCCAACCTCCTTTATGAGAACCGGGAGCTTCTTTTTTCTCCGCTTTTACCGGGCGGTGTTATTCTGGTTAACAGCTTTTTTCTCCTGCTGTTCAACTACTGGATAAGGCAGCGGACAGCGCAGAGAGGCATGCAAAATGCGCTCCTATTGATGAGAAACAGTGAAAAAGAACTCAGCTCCATTCTCAACACGATCCCCGACATCGTATTCCGGCTCGACGCGGCGGGCAAAATTACCTTTATCAGCCCGGCGGTCGCGAAATACAAAAAACAGCCCGGGGAATTAATCGGGAAGCACATTCTTGAGTTGGTCGCTCCGGAAGACAGAGCAACGGCGATCTATCGGGTCAATGAACGGCGCACGGCAAAGCGTGCCACCCACGATCTGGAGGTGCGCCTGCTCTTTTCACCTGATTGCGGCCCGGAATCCGGTGAGGAGCGGTTTTTCAGTGTGTCGGCCGAGGGCATTTACACCATGGAAAAACCGGATACCAGGCTTTTTTTAGGAACTCAGGGCATCGCGCGGGATATCGAGCAGCGAAAACGCCTTGAACATCAGTTGGCTCAGTCGAAGAAGATGGAAGCCATGGGAAGTCTCGCGGCAGGCGTTGCCCATGATCTGAACAATATCCTGGGAGCCCTGATCGGCTATCCGGAATTACTTCTCCTGGAGCTGCCGGCGGACAGCCCGATGAGAGAAAGCCTCGAACACATTCGCCATTCCGGCCAACGGGCAGCGGCTATTGTTCAGGATATGCTGACAATTGCCAGGCGCGGTGTCCAAATTCGTGATATCGTCAATTTGAACGAGGCGATAACCGCCTATATGGCTTCACCCGAATTCCGCAAATTGAAAAATTATCATCCGAAGCTTCAGTTTGTCATCGAATTGTCAAATGATCTCATGAACGTAAAGGGTTCCGCGGTTCACCTGTCAAAGGTCATCATGAACCTGATCGGCAATGCGGCTGAAGCGATGCCGACGGGAGGCACCATCGGTCTCATGACCCGGAACCGGTATCTGGATACCGAGTTAAAAGCGTATGAGAAAATTCCGGAAGGCGACTATGTGCGGCTCAGTATCACGGATGAAGGGGTGGGGATTGCGCAGGAGGACTTGGCCCGGATTTTCGAACCGTTTTACAGCAAAAAAAAGATGGATCGAAGCGGATCGGGTCTGGGAATGACAGTCGTCTGGAACACGGTAAAGGATCATGGCGGGTATGTAAATATTAAAAGCAAGGAAGGGGAGGGGACCCGCTTTGATCTTTATTTTCCGGCAACACGGGAAGAGAAGAAAAGGCTTGATCGTCAACTGGTCCTTGAGGATTATATCGGCACGGAAAGTATCCTCGTCGTCGATGATATTCCGGAACAGCTCAACATTGCCGTGCGGATGCTTGGCAAATTGGGGTATAAGGTCGCTGCTGCCTCGGGAGGTGAAGAGGCTGTGGCCCATCTGAAATCCCACTCGGTCGATCTACTGGTTCTGGACATGGTGATGCCCCCGGGCATTGACGGGTTGGAGACTTTCGAGCGCATTCGGGCAATACATCCTCACCAAAAAGCCATCATTGCCAGTGGCTTTGCGGAATCCGATCGTGTCAATGCCATGCAGGCGATGGGGGCCGGTGTCTATATACGAAAGCCTTACACGCTGGAAAAGATCGGGATCGCTGTCCGCAGTGAGCTCGACCGGAAATAGAGGTGATTTTGTGGTATATCATTGGCCTTGTTTTATATTGGAATTTTGCTGCCATAAAAAACACGGAACCCAGAAATAAGTGACGAAGGAGGTATTGTTTGGAGATCGATATTCAAGTGGAAGGAAAGACGATTGTTGCGCTTGTCCGGGGCCGGGTGGATACCGTTTCCGCCCAGGCGTTTGAAAAAGAGCTTGGCGGTGCGCTGAACCGGGAAGAAACTTGCCTGGTGCTCGATCTTTCCGGATTGGAATACATCAGCAGCGCGGGGCTTCGGGTGATCCTGAGCGCCGCTAAAACGCTTAAAGCAAGAGGTGGCGAAATCCGTCTGGCCGCAATGCAGGGGTCGGTTAGAAAAGTGTTTCAGATTTCCGGATTCCTTTCCCTGTTTAAGAGTTTTGAAACGAAGGCCGCGGCTGTTGAAGGGGCCTGAGAAACCAAACCCGCAGGTTTCCATCCGGCTTCCCGCCCTGATGGAAAATCTTCCGCGTTTTATCGAACCGGTGAGCGCGGCGGCCAGGGCTCTCGGTATCGGCGAAGAAAAATGCGCCGATCTGGAGCTGGCCCTGGAAGAAGCGTTGGTGAATATTTTCAGTTACGCTTACCCGGAAACACCCGGTTTTGTCACCGTCTCCTGCCGGACGGAAGCGGATGGTTTCGTTCTTCTGCTTGAAGATGAGGGCATTGCCTTTTCCATGATGGCGGCAAGCCCCCCCGATCTGAACCGGGACATGGCGGACCGGAAGATCGGGGGGCTCGGTATCCATCTGATAAAAACCCTCATGGATGAGGTCCGGTATCGGCGGGAGGGAAACCGGAATATGCTGGAGTTGATCCTCTTTATGCACGGCAAGGAGGAAGGCCGATGATTCCAAAAAGAGGAGGCTTCCAGTGGATATTGTCGCTGCTGCTGATTCTGGTATTCGGATCGCTCGCCGGAGCGGGAGAGTCGGGTTTTAAGAAACTGACCTTTTTGCCTCACTGGAGTCCCCAGGCCCAGTTCGCCGGCTATTACCTGGCGCTTGAAAAGGGGTTTTACCGTAAGCACGGCATCGATCTTACCCTTCTTCAGGGAGGGCCCGCCCGATCCGCCATGGAATACCTGCGGGACGAAAAGGCCGATGTCGTCACCCTCTGGCTGTCATCGGCGCTGCAGCTCGCGAATCAAGGCGTGGAGGTGGTCAACGTCGGGCAGGTGATCCAGCGCTCGGCCCTGATGCTGGTCGCGAAGAAGAGCTCCGGAATCCATACCCCGGAGCAGATGAACGGGAAAAAAGTCGGGCTCTGGCCGGCCGACTTTCAGATTCAACCCCAGGCCTTCTTCGATAAATTCAACCTCAAGGTTCATCTGGTGACCACCCAAAGTCCCCTCAACCTTTTCCTTCGGGACGGGGTCCAGGTCTCTTCGGTGATGTGGTACAACGAGTATCATACTTTGATCAATTCCGGGCTCGATCCGGAGGAGATGACGCTGTTTTTCTTCCATGAATTCGATCTGAATTTCCCGGAAGACGGTATCTATATGCGAAAAGAGGCGTTCGAGAAAGACCCCGGCGCGGGAGGCGCCTTTGCCGCCGCGTCCATAGAGGGGTGGCGCTACGCCTTTGATCATCCGCAGGAGGCGCTCGATCTCATCCTCTCGGTTATGGAAGCCGCCCATGTTCCGGCAAACCGGGTTCATCAGCGGTGGATGCTCGAGCGGATGCGCGATCTTATCATCCCGGATTCCAAGGGAGAGGCCTGGGGAATTTTGCAGCGCGCGGATTACCGGCGGGTCGGCGAGATTCTGGTATTAAACGGCCTCATTTGGACTATCCCTCCCTATGAATCGTTTTTCAGGAACTCTTCGCGCAATGATTAAAAACAGAGGCATCGCTTTCAGGCTGGCCGCTCCGGTCCTGGCCGGATCGGCCCTGATTTTCTGCGTCATTTTAGGGGTCGGTTATCTCCACTCCCGCGAAACGATTCTTCGAAACGTGGAAAAAAATGCTCATAATCTGGCATACCGGACGGTAAACCGGATTGAATCGGTGATAGGACCCGTGGAAAAAGTGCCGGTCAACCTTGCGGTGCTGATGGGAAATCTTGACCTGAGCAATGAGATACTGCTCAAAACCCTTCGCGCAACGTTGGCCGCCAATCCGGAAATCTTCGGAACGGCCGTGGCTTTCGAGCCATACGCTTTCGAGGCCTCTTCGCGTGATTTTGCCCCTTATATCGTTCGCAAGGGGCAGGCGTTTGAGATTTCCTATCTCGGCGGCGATGACTACCGTTATATTTACCACGACTGGTATCAGATTCCCCGCGAGACACGGGGCGCCTGCTGGAGTGAACCCTATTTCGACGAAGGGGGCGGCAATATCCTCATGGCCACGTATTCGGTCCCCTTCTTCCGCGAGGAGGGGAGCGCAGGGCGGTTCATCGGGGTCATCACCGCGGATATTTCCCTCAAATGGCTTGAGGAGACGGTTGCTGCGATCCGGATTTACGAGACCGGCTACGGGTTCATCCTTTCGCGCAACGGCACCTTTGTCACCCATCCGGAAAAGCGCTGGGCAATGAATGAAACGATTTTCAGCATTGCCGAGGCCAGGAAGGATATCGCGCTTCGAAAGACCGGGAAGGAAATGATCCGGGGACGGTCGGGATGGGTTCCGTTTACCAGTTACCCGGCGGGGAAGTCCGGTTTTCTCTATTTTGCCCCCGTCTGTTCCAGCGGATGGTCCCTCGGGATCTTTTTTCCCCGGGACGAGCTGCTGGCCGATCTGAATGAATTCAACCGGAGGGTGTTATCCCTCGGCGGGGCGGGGATGCTGCTGCTGTTTCTCGTGATCTGGTTGGTTTCACGGACCATCACCCGGCCTTTGACCGCTCTTACCGGCGCGGCCCGGGAAATGGCCACCGGGAATCTGGAAATCGAGGTCCCCAGCCTCGGATCGGGCGGTGAAGTGGGAATTCTGGCGAACACTTTCGAGCACCTGAAAGATTCCCTGAAGATCCATATCCGGGAGTTGCTGGAAACCACCGCGGTGAAGGAACGGATCGAAAGTGAACTCTCGATCGCCCGCGATATTCAGATGGGGCTTCTTCCCAAGATCTTCCCGCCGTTTCCCGATGCTCCGGAGTTTGACCTGTACGCCCTTTTAAAGCCGGCGCGCGAGGTGGGGGGAGATCTTTACGATTTCTATCGCGTGGGTGATGAGCGCATCTGTTTCGTGGTGGGGGATGTTTCGGGCAAGGGGGTGCCGGCCTCCCTTTTCATGGCGGTGACCATGACGCTGATTAAGATGACGGCGGCAAAGGGGTTGAGCCCGGACCGGATTCTGGGGGAGGTAAATGTCCAGTTGAGCCGGGATAACGATTCCTGCATGTTCGTGACGCTGTTCTGCGGCATTCTGGATACCCGGACGGGAGCGCTTCAGTATGCCAACGGCGGCCATAACCCGCCGGTGTTGATGCGAACCGGCGGGGAAGCCCTCTTTCTGGAAGGAACCGATGGCATTCTGCTGGGAGTCTCGGAGGAGTTCCACTACGAAATGAAAGAGATAATGCTCGATTCCGGCGATGGCCTCTTTCTCTATTCGGACGGTGTCACCGAGGCCATGGACGAAGGGGAGGCGCTTTACTCCGAAGAGCGGCTTCTCGATCTGCTGACCGGCATGGGGGATCGGTCAACGGCCGCAACGGTGGAAGGGGTTATGCAAAGCGTGCTCTCCTTTGCCGGCGGCGCTCCCCAGGCCGATGATATCACCCTGATGATGGTGCGCTATTGCGGTGGATTCGTCCGTCCCGAAGGGGACCTCATCACTCACCACCGGCAGAAAGATTCGAAAGAGACTGCCGTGCCCGGGCTCGCTTTCCACCGCTACAGCCCCCTGATGAGACCGTGCTATCCCTAAAACAACGGGCAAGCCCAGGCCCCGTCCGGGAAATTTGCTGGAGAAAAAGGGGTCAAAGACTTTCTCGATATCCTGATCGGCAATTCCACAACCGGTGTCCCGGACTTCCAGGCTGGCATAGACGCGCTTTTGTGGCAGCCAATCGATGGGGTAGCGGTTCAATTGCGGAATATTCGCGGCCGAAAGCGTTTTGAGGCTTACGGAAACAGCGCCGAAGTTGTCACAGGATTCCCAAGCATTGTTGATCAGGTTGGTCAGTGCCTGTTGAATCTGGTTCATGTTCCCTCTTGTTTTCGGTCCGGGAGAGGGTAAATCGGTTTCCAGGCTCAACTGATGGGGAATGATGGCGCGAAGCATGGGCAGGCTTTTGCGGCAGACTTCGGAGAGATCCAGCGATTCATGCTTGTCCGACGTCTGCCCGAGGTAGGTCAGCATCAAAACGCTCACGGTGGAGGCCCGATGGGTTGCCTGCAACGCCGCCGCCAGATTATCGGAGATTTTCTTTGTTTGTGGAACACTCTCGATCGCCAGTTCCAGGTTCCCCATGACGATCATAAGCTGGTTATTGAAGTGATGCGCAATGGCGCCCGCCATGCGGCCCAGACTGTCGGCTTTCTGAAGCTGCCGGCTGATTGCTTCCAGCTTTTCCCTTTCCATTTCCGCATGTTTGCGGTTGCTGATGTCACGAGCGATATGAATGGCTTTTATCAAGTTGCCCTCACCATCAAACAGGGGGTCAACCGAAATCAGCATCCAGCGGCCATCTTTGGTTTGGAGTTCAATGCTCTCTCTTTTGCCGGTTGTCAGCATTCGGGGCAGGGGACATTCCGCCAGCGGCGCTTCCCTGTTATGAACCAGTTTGCAGCATTTTTGCCCGATTATGTCCTTTACGGTCAGGCCAACAAAGTTCTCACAGACCCGGTTTGTTCGAAGAATCACTGAATTCAGATCCATCAGGCAAACCCAGTCATGGATGGAATCGAAAATTTTCCCCCACTCTTTTTTTTGAGCCAGCGCCTCATCGGCGCAGATAGTGTCATCTTCATCGATCTCATCCATATTGCCCAATTTTTCATTGAGTTCCTCGATCTTCTCCCGGAGTCTTCGGGCCTTTTTTTCATGATGTTGACGGAGTTCAGTATACTTCCGGATTAAAATCGACGTGACGGCAACCGCGGTTATCGTAATAAAAACCGAGAGTGTTCTGGATTGGCAAAAGGAAATGGCCGGGAACGCAACCGATTCCAGAACGGCATGCGAACAGCTGACAATGAGAAGCGATACCAGCAGGATTCCCTGAATATCCCAATTGCCCAGGGGCCATTTCAAATAAGGGGATATTTTTATTCCCATGTTACGCTCCCGTTCCAACAAAAAACGCCCTCAGGCAAAACCCAAAGGCGTTTAAAAGCGTTTTGGCAACCCGGCTGTCATGGCATCATCGCGTTAGATCCGTGGCTTTGCGTCACCGCTTTTCAACGGCTTTGCCTTTTCTATGTGTTTAATGAACGCAAAATTCGTGCCAGTTATGGCATTTTCTTTATTTCAGATTATCAACGGGTTAGATATTTAGAAAAATTGAGCCGCATAAAAGTAACATTTTTTGTCCGATAGGTGACAATTTTCCGGCTGAAAGACCCCGCGTTTGGGTGCTACGGCTTTGGCGGAGTGGCGCTTTTTACCCCTGAGAGGATAGCGGAATCGTTGGGGGTAACGACTTCGATTCTCCGAATGTCGATGACACCCGTCGCGCGCAGCATGGCTTCCAGTTGGCCTTGGGAATAGGATCTTCCCTTTTCCGTTTGCCCGAGCATGTTCAGAGAGAACAGCGCCGGAAAGAGGGGGCCATCCATTGGATCGTTCAATAAAAACTCATGGATCATGATGAGGCCGCCCGGTTTGAGCGCCGAGACCGTTTTTTGTATGATCTTAAGGCAATCTTCCGGTCCCTCCCCATGCAGGATTTGAGACAGCCAGGCAGCATCGTAAGATCCGGGGATCGGGTCTTCCAGAAAATTGCCGGTTGCGAAATTGATCCGGCTGGTCAATCCGAAGCGCTCGATCGTTTTTTGTGCAAAGGGCCGGGTGGTGGGCAGATCGAAAATGGTTGCCTTGAGGGTGGGGTTTTTAAGGCAGAAATGGATGGCCCAGGTACCCGGACCGCCACCCAGATCCAGCAGATGGGCGCGGCCGGACAGATCGATTTCGGACGATAGATAAGGGGCAAGGTTCATCGCCATGTTGAACATGCCCATGAGGAAGTTCTCGCGTCTTTCGGCTTCGTTGTGCCTCGATCCAATTCGGGGCGGCGCCCCCGTCCGGACCACCTCATCCAGCCGATCCCAGGTTTCAACGAGATGATGCTGGTGCAGGATAATATGCCCCAGATATTGATTTGATTTTTTTGAAAGCCATTTGACGGCCGCATCGGTATCGGTGTAGCCGGCGGTCGATTTGACGATGAGCCCCATTGCCGCCAGCGCATTTAACAGCACTTCCGTGCCGTAAGCGTCCGCTTTAATCTCCTCGGCAACGGTTGCAGCCGTTGCCGTTTTCCCCTCCAGAAAGGTGAAAATTTCCAGCTTGACGCCGGTGTGCAGTGTGCAGACCTGCCAATAGGCGCTGGCTGTTTCGAGTATCCGTCCGGCCGTCCAAGGCGTTGGTTCCATCAGACTCTCCTTTCCCCCTTTTAAGCGGGGGGGTGGTAATATGGGTGAAAATAACCGGTGTGTCGCACCCGCTGCGATTACACCGCTCCAATTCTACTGTTTCCCGATGGCATTGAACAGCCTGACCATAAATCGCTCATGCCAGGTTCCGGAAAACAGACCCTTGATAAATCCGTTATGGCCCCCATGCCGGTGAATAATGAGTCGGGTATTGGGGCGTAACCGGAGTCGCACAAAATCGTCCACCGGGATGATGGGGTCATCCGCCGCGGTGATGATGCTAACGGGCAGCTTGATATGCTCCAACCCCCTCCCGGTCAGGCTGTAGCCGCGAAAATACGCTTCCGGAGTAGAAAATTCGGATTGAAACGGAAGGATCGCTTCCGTCATTTCCCGGCAGGACCTGGATCGCAGCACGGTTTTAAAATCGTAAATTTCAGGAAACAGGTGCTGTTTTCTCTTCAGGGACCGTCGCCATTTTTTCAGAAAGTACTCCCGGAAAAGCGGTGCCCGGTCAATGCAGTCCGTGGCCCGGGAAGGGTCGAGCACCGGACTGACGGCGATCCCATGCCGCAGGTCCGCAATGGGGGAGGTGGCGCACTCCCGCGCGATCCGCAATGCAAAATTACCCCCCATGGAAAACCCGGCGAGAAAGACCGGTGCGCCATTTGACAGGGCCGCCGCCTGCTGGACCGATTCAAAGACCTCCGCCAGGTTCGTGACAAAGAAAAGCCCCGTGTTCAGGTGATGGCTCTGACCGTGATCCCGATAGTTCAGCCGCAGGACATCGTAGCCGTTGGCGAAAAGATACCGGCCAGTGGTAAGCATATAGGTGGATTCGGCACTTCCCTCCCAGCCGTGAAGGAGAATCACCAGTCCCTTTGGTGGATTCCTTTTCCGGGGAGTGTAAAACCCCTGAAGACGAACGCCATCCTGGGTGGTAAATATCTTTTCCAGGCTGCCGGAGGCCCATGCCCGGGCGCCAAGGGCCCGGATGCGAAGGCTGCTCAGAATCGATTGGATTGTCGCATTTTTCAGCGGGAAATGGGGGTGAAAAGAATCGGCTGAATGAAAAACAGGTGACGGTTTCGGCATGAGAATGGGTCTCTCATCATAGGGAATGTTACGCGGCCAAGCGTTCACCTGTATAGCTTTATCTTATTGAAAAAGAAAGTTTTATCTTGACAGGGGTAGGAAGATTTGGAAATAAGGCCTTACCCAACAGGGCTTTTTTAAAGGGGCGGATTTCGTTTCCCTTGAAGCCCGAAGGGTCTGCCGGGTTTCCGGGCCTTTTTTCCCAAAGGAGGATTCATGACGATCGAAACAACACCTTACAGCCCCCACCATCCGATTCGGGTCGTAACCGCCACCTCTCTTTTTGACGGGCACGACGCCTCCATCAATATCATGCGCAGAATCCTTCAGGCAACCGGTGTGGAAGTTATTCATCTGGGGCATGATCGCTCGGTCCAGGAGGTGGTGGATGCGGCCATCGAGGAAGACGCTCAGGGAATTGCCTTGTCGAGTTACCAGGGCGGGCATATGGAATTTTTCAAATTCATGGTCGACCTTTTGAAAGAGCGGGGCGCCTCCGGTATTCAGATTTTCGGCGGCGGCGGCGGCGTGATTGTTCCGGCCGAAATCCGGGAACTGGAAGCGTATGGCGTCACCAGGATCTACTCACCGGAAGACGGGACGACCATGGGGCTTCAGGGCATGATCAACCATATGGTCAAATCCATGGATTTCCCCGTTAATCTCGATGCGCTACCGCCCGTGGACGGGTTGTCCGCGGCAAATAAGGGCTTTGTCGCCAGAATGATCACGGCCGTTGAACTGGCCAAGGCAAAGGAAAACGGTTATCTGGCGAATCTGCGGGCAGTGCTGCGAGCCCGCCTGGGGGACGCGAAGGTTCCGGTGATCGGGATCACCGGAACGGGGGGGGCGGGAAAATCTTCTCTCACGGACGAACTCATTGTCCGGCTGCTTCACGATTTAAAAGACGTCCGGGTGGCGATCATCTCCTGTGATCCGAGCCGGCGTAAAACGGGTGGCGCGCTGCTGGGAGATAGAATTCGCATGAACGCCATCGGCAATCCCCGCGTTTATATGCGAAGCCTTGCGACCAGAGCCTCCCATGCGGAAATTCCCGATGCGCTCGCCGACGCCATTCTTGTAGCCAAGGCGGCCGGTTACCATCTGGTCATTGCGGAAACGGCGGGCATCGGCCAGGGAGATTCGCTGGTGGCGGACTTGTCGGATGTCGCCCTGTATGTGATGACGAGCGAGTTCGGGGCTGCCTCCCAGCTGGAAAAAATCGACATGCTGGATTTTGCCGATCTCATCGTGGTCAACAAATTCGAAAAGCGCGGAAGCGAGGATGCCTTGCGGGATGTCCGGAAGCAGGTGCAGCGTAACCGGAACGCCTGGGATAAGCGGCCCGAGGAGATGCCTGTCTACGGCACCATCGCCGCCAAATTTAACGATGACGGCGTGACGGCGCTCTACCATGGTCTTCTCGATAAGATTGCGGAAAAAACCGGTGTTTCGTTTAAGTCAACCCTTGCCCGGCCCGCCGGGAAAAAGTCTTCCTCCAAAACGATCATCATTCCGCCCGAGCGCACCCGGTATCTTTCTGAAATTGCCGACACCTTGCGGGAGTACCATCGGGAAACAGTTGACCAGGCCGAAAAGCTCCGGGCGGTCTGGCATCTCAAGGAGACACTGGCCCGGCTGGCGGCGGATGTCACGGGAGAGGATGCCGCGCCTCTCATCGCGAAGCTGAAAACGGCCTTGGCCGAATCGGATGCGGCGCTTCGGCCGGATACCCGCAACGTGTTGGATGAATGGGAGAAAGTAAAATCCGAATTTTCGGGTGATGAACTCATGTATACGGTCCGGGACCGCGAGATCTGTCTGCCGCTCTACCGGGAATCTTTGTCTCACCTGAAAATTCCCAAGATCATGCTCCCTGGGTTTTCGGATCCCGGTGAAATCTACCGGTGGATGCGCGAAGAAAACGTTCCGGGCCGATTCCCCTTTACCGCGGGCGTTTTTCCCTTAAAGCGGGCCGATGAGGATCCCACCCGAATGTTTGCCGGCGAAGGCGGCCCCGGTCGGACCAACCGGCGCTTTAAGCTTCTCTCGGGCGAATATGCGGCCAAGCGGCTCTCCACGGCCTTTGATTCGGCGACTCTCTACGGGCATGATCCGGATATCCGGCCTGATATATACGGCAAGGTCGGCACATCGGGTGTGAGTATCTGCACCCTGGCGGATGCCAAAACGCTCTATGACGGGTTTGATCTTTGCGCGCCCAGCACCTCCGTTTCCATGACCATCAACGGACCCGCGCCCATCATGCTGGCCCTGTTTTTAAACACCGCGATCGAGCAGCAGGTGGAACGGCAAAGGAGCGAAACCGGGCATGATCCCTCTCCGGCCGAATATGAAAAGCTGAAAGATTTCGCCCTTCAAAACGTCCGGGGCACGGTTCAGGCCGATATCCTGAAAGAGGATCAGGGACAGAACACCTGCATTTTCGCCATCGATTTTGCCTTAAAGATGATGGGTGATATTCAGCAGTATTTTATCGAAAAACAGGTCCGGAATTTCTACTCGGTTTCCATCTCCGGGTACCATATCGCGGAAGCCGGCGCGAATCCCATCACCCAGTTGGCCTTCACGCTCGCTAACGGCTTTACCTATGCGGAGTATTATCTGTCCCGGGGGATGTCGATCGACAGCTTCGCCCCCAATTTTTCTTTCTTCTTCTCAAACGGTCTCGATCCGGAATATACGGTGATCGGCCGGGTGGCGCGGCGGATCTGGGCGGTTGCCATGCGGAACATGTACAAGGGCAATGACCGCTCCCAGATGCTCAAATACCACATTCAGACATCGGGTCGCTCCCTTCACAGCCAGGACATTCAGTTCAACGATATTCGAACGACGCTTCAGGCTCTCTGCGCCGTGTATGACAACTGCAACAGCCTTCACACGAACGCCTTCGATGAGGCCATCACCACGCCGAGCACCGAGTCGGTCCGGCGGGCGCTCGCCATTCAGCTCATCATCAACCGGGAGTGGGGGCTCGCCAAAAATGAAAACCCGAACCAGGGCAGTTTCATCGTCGAGGAGCTGACGCGTCTCGTCGAGGAGGCGGTGCTGGCCGAATTTGACCGGATCACGGAGCGCGGCGGCGTTCTCGGCGCCATGGAAACCGGCTACCAGCGCAGCAAAATTCAGGAGGAATCCCTCCATTACGAGATGCTCAAAAACAGCGGGGAAATGCCCATCATCGGGGTCAACACCTTTAGAAATCCGGATACGGATCTTGCGGAAATGGCGAGTGAGCTGGAGCTGGCCCGGGCCTCGGATGAGGAAAAAGACGATCAGTTAAGACGCCTGCACGCCTTTCAATCCGAACATCGGGAAAAGGCGCCGGCGGCTCTGGCCAAATTACAGCAGGTGGCGCTCTCCAGGGGGAATGTGTTTGCCGAGCTGATGGAGACGGTAAAAGTGTGCAGCCTTGGCCAGATCACCGGAGCGCTTCATGAGGTTGGCGGCAAGTATCGGCGGAATATGTAACACACAAAGCGTATCGGGAGAGTGGACGGTAAAAAGCTGTCAATGCACATAGGTATCGTTTCGGAGGGTTCACATAGTCTCAAAGCGTTGCTGGCAGAGCTTGCTTCTAAAATCGTTACAAAGCGGGTAAAAGTAAATATCCTTGGGAAGGCACCTTGCCTTAAACCGAGAGAAAAGACTATAGCCCGCTGTTCGGCCTACACGTTGCCAGTTTGCCGCTCGATAACATGTGCCTTTGAACAGGATAATCTTCCGGAATCATGGAAGGGATACCAGGTACCGGCATGTATTGCTGAACGAAAGGAATCATCCCCAATTTTTTAGCCATCATCAATATCGCATAGTCTTCGGAAAGTGTGGTTTTATAACCAAACATTATTATAACTGAAACCGCACCGCGACCAAAAGCCCGGAGTCGTTCCTCTCTTGCATAAAATTGCTTTGCCTGTCGTAAGTTGTTGCAACTGAAATATATCATCGGCTTGTTGAACCGTGAATTGACGTATTTCACTTTTTTCAGCAGTTCGGCATTTTTTTTGTTAAACGTGATATGTCTAAAAAGTTCTACGCGCGTTTCAAAGCCGAGCATGCGGCCTTTTTCGACCAGTACCGGTGGCATCTGGACGAGCGTCCGCTACGTGCCGACAATGAGATAAACCCGGACGTGGTGGGCTATATCTTTGAAAAATACATCAACCAGAAGCAGATGGGGGCCTATTACACAAAGGAAGACATCACCGAGTATATCAGCAACTGCGACATCAAATGCCGTATGGGCCTGGACGGCGGTAATGGGGAAGAAGATGACCAATGAAAACAGGGGACATCCGCACCCCAGATCGAAAAATTGGGTTTCCAGAAGACGAATTGGAGACGAATAAAATGCCTGAAATAGCGACCTTTTTCGCTCACGGAAGTCGCTGGGTGCGTGCGGACTTCCATTTGCACACCCGGAAAGATAAGGAATTCAAAGACACTGATACGGATCAGGATTTTGTGACGCGCTATGTTGCGGCGCTGAAGCAAACCGATATCCGCGTCGGCGTTATCACCAACCACAATAAGTTCGACAGGGAGGAGTTCAAGGCGCTCCGAAAAGCTGCAAGGAAAGAGGATATCTATCTGATGCCCGGGGTTGAGTTATCGATCAAGGACGGACGTAATGGCATTCATACGTTGATCATATTTCATGAGAACTGGATCGACAACCGCGAAAACCAGGACTTCATCAACGTCTTTCTCGGGGTGACCTTCGCCGGGCAAACCCATTACGACAACAGCAATGCCCGGTCCAATCATGATCTCATAGAAACCATCCGCGAACTGGATAAGTTCGAGAAGGACTACATGCTCATTTTCGCGCATGTGGAAGAGAAAAACGGATTGTGGGACGGGCTTGACGGCGGGCCGATTATCAAACTGGGGCAGAATGAACTGTTCCGATCCCGCACGGCGGCTTTTCAAAAAGTGAGGACACGAGACAAACGTGAGAAAGTGAAGGGGTGGCTGGCCGATTGGTATCCTTCGGAAGTGGAAGGCTCCGACCCCAAGACGCTGGAGGAAGTCGGGCGCGGGGAGCCGACTTTCATCAAACTCGGCGCCTTCACTTTTGAGGCGGTTCAGTTTAGCCTAAAGCCCGGGGCGGATCGTTTGTCCGTTAACGCCGTTGAAAGACAGGCGCACTCCTGGGTTCGGTCACTCACTTTCGAGGGTGGTATACTGGATGGAAAACGAATTGACTTTTCCGACGAGATGAACTGCTTAATCGGCATTCGGGGAAGCGGAAAATCAGCCGTTCTCGAGTCCCTTCGCTTTGCGCTTGAATTGCCGTTGCCTGAATCCACGGAAGAGTTGGATCTTAAATACAAGCAGGATCTTGTCCGGTTTGCGCTCGGCAGCGGCGGAAAGGTCGTGGTCGAGGTGGAAGATACACAAGGCCGGCGTTTCGAAATCCGCCGAATCCTGAACGAGCGAGCGGACATCTATTTCGATGGGGAATTACGGCCCGGCGTACGTATTCCCCTGAAAAATCCGCTGTTTTTCGGCCAAAAGGAACTGGTGAAGAGAGGCAAGGGGTCCGAGCGCGAACTCGTTGAACGGTTGCTGGGCTCTAAACTCGATGCCATCCGCAGAGAGATGGTAACCCAACGCCAACGGGTGTTGGACGTAATGGTGAGTCTTGACAAGCTGAAAGACCTGGACACATTGGAGCAGGAATACCAGAGCAAGCGGAAGGATTCAGAGTTTCGTCTGGAGCTTTTCAAAAAGTATGGCGTTGAGGAGCAACTTCAACGGCAGGTGGCATTCAATGCGGACGTAACCCACGCCCGTCGCCTCGCGGAAACCGTGGATGCTTTTGTCCGGTCTTTCGACTCGTTTCTGAAGGACCAGGAATCCGAACTGGCCGCGCAGTCCAAGCTTGAGTCCAAAGAAAATGCCGATGTCATTGCGGATATTAACGCTATCCTTGATCAGATACGCAAAGCCCCTGACAGTGTGCGTCAGGTTCTCACCGCGACCCGACGCGATGCGCGCACCTTGCGCGAAAAACTCGATGAATTGGAACGTCGTCGCGAGGCGCTCAAGGACGATTTCGCATCCATCAAGCGAAAGCTGAGCGAACAACTTCAACAAGCGGCCGGCGTCAGTATTCGTCCGGATGATTTCGTAAAGCTCAACACCGAATTGCAGAAAGCCAAACTGGCACTCGAGGAAATAGGAAAGAGCCGTGCGCGAAAGAGCACCCTTCAAGACGAGCTTCTGAAAGAAATGAAGCGGCTTTCCGATATGTGGCACCAAGAGTTCAAACAGATCGAGGCGGAAATTAAGAAACTGAACGAAAGCCAGACCGCGCTTCGAATTATCCCTCGGTATAAGGGTGACAAGGTTGCGTTTTTAAAAGAGTTGCAGAATCATTTCCGCGGAAGCAAGCTACGGGAGGCGACGTTGAAGGGCGTGCTGGATTCGCATGCGGATTTCATCTCCGTCTACGAAGCAATAGACACGATCTGCAGCTATTTGGGTGATTCCGGCGAGTTGTTCCGAAGGTATTTCAACGAAGCCAGGGCGGCCTTGCTCACTTGGCAGGTACCGAACATCTTCCAAATCGAGTATCACGGAAAGGAGCTCCGTGATCATTCGCTGGGGCAGCGGGCTTCGGCCCTGATCCTCTTTATTCTGAGTCAACGCGACAACGATGTAATCGTCATTGACCAGCCTGAAGATGACTTGGATAACCAGACCATCTTTGAGGATGTCATCAAGCTGGTACGAACTCTTAAGCTGAATATCCAGTTTATCTTTGCGACACACAACGCAAATTTTCCAGTGTTGGGCGACGCGGAACAGATAGGCGCGTGTTCATTTGTCGGAAAAAGCGCCGACATCACGGTCGGCAGTATTGACGAGCCCGAGGTACAGAAGGCCATCGTGTCTATTATGGAAGGCGGGCACGAGGCCTTCGCTCGTCGGAAGGAGATTTACCAACTATGGAAGCAATAGAGCTCATTGAATTGATCAGTCGCGGTGAAGACACACGGACTCAATTTAAGCGGGGTCAGGATGTCACCAACGCCAAATCTCTGGCGGGTGAAATGGTGGCATTTGCAAATCGCAAGGGAGGCAGAATTCTGATCGGCGTTGACGATGACGGCTCGGTCACCGGCTTGTCTTCCAGCGACATTCGAAGGATCAATCAACTGATTTCAAACACGGCAACCGATTGTGTTCGTCCTTCCATCAACCCCGAAACCGAAAATGTCTCTGTTGGCGGGAAATTGGTCATGGTCGTCACCGTGCCGGAAGGCATTTCAAAGCCATACGCCGATAACGACGGCGTCTTTTGGGTTAAATCGGCAGCGGATAAGCGCCGGGTAACTTCCCGCGAGGAGGTCCAGCGGATGCTTCAAAGCGCCGATCTTGTTCATGCGGATGAGGTGCCCGTTGAGGGGACCACCTCCGGAGACATTGAATTGGACCACTTCAAGGCTTTCTTTGAGAAACAGTATGGCGAACCTTTAAATGATGCGCTCGATAAAGCGGGAATTTCGCTTGGCCAGATGCTGAACAATCTGGGTCTGGCGCGCCAAACGACGCTCAATCTTGCCGGGCTTATGATCTTCGGGCAAAACCCCCAGCGTCACCGCCCGGTCTTCCTTGTCAAGGCCGTTTCCTTTGTGGGCAATGACCCTGCCGGTGACAAGTACCGCGACAGCCAGGACATCGACGGCTGCATGCGGGATTTGCATCGGAAGGTAATGTCCTTTTTGACGCGCAATCTCCGACGGCTCCAGGGGGATAAGGGAATCAACACGGAAGGCGATCTGGAGGTACCCCCGGCTGCTTTGGAGGAACTTGTCGTCAACATGCTCCTGCATCGGGATTACTTCATCTCTGCGCCGTGCCGCGTCTTAATGTTTGATAATCGCATTGAGTTGATCAGTCCGGGCGCTCTGCCCAACAATCTCACCATCGAGAATATTCGTAATGGCGTATCGGTCATCCGTAATCCGCTTATCGCCTCCTTTGCAACCAAAGGCAACGAACTCCCCTATCGGGGCATCGGCACAGGAATCTTAAGGGCTTTGGCTGCCGTTCCGGATCTGGAACTGGAATCGGACTACGAACGCAACTTGTTCATCGCGTGCATTCCGAGGAAAAACAAATGACCCCAATCCCCGGGCGGACAAAAATTTGCGGCCATTTGCCTCAAAGTTGTCTGCTGAATCTTTTTCCGTCTCTTTATCTCGGAATGATTTTTTCATGAAAATAATAATGCAATTCGTTATTCCCTTTAAGATTTTTTTCGCGATCCATGCGGTTCCGTGCCGAATCTACTTTCAGAGCTCGGCCGGGTTCTTTGATCGATATTCATTCGTCAGCTCTGCTTTCAGCTTGATCCGGCAGAGGAGCTTTGATACAAGGGCCACACGAAGATTCAACCAACCATTTTATGGAGGCGACGGATGGCTGTCAGCAAGGAACTGTTGGATATTCTGGCCTGTCCGAAATGCAAGGGCGAGCTGGTTCTCACGGAGGCGCAGGACGGGTTGATCTGCAAGTCGTGTAAACTTCTCTACGAGATACGGGACGATATTCCCATCATGTTGATCGACGAAGCGCGCCCGATTGAGTCCTGAGCGGGAAGGAAGGCAAAAATGCAATCGCGGCCATGCCGTTGCTCCGTCCCGGAAACGGGTTGCCGATGAGCCAGCCCCAAACCCCAAGTCCCGCCAAACTTGTGATCGGTCTTTTCATGAAAGAAAAGGATCTCTTTTCCCCGGTCGCGAGCGCGCTGGCAGACCGATTCGGCGCCATCGACATGATCAGCCGGTGGCTTCCCTTTGACTATACCATCTACTACGAACCCGAAATGGGTGCGCCCCTGAACCGTCGAATGCTGGTGTTCAAGCAGCTGATCGAACAGGAGGATCTGCCCGGAATAAAACAGATTACCAACGAAATTGAGATCGGGCATGCCGTCGAAGGCAAGCGGCGGGTAAACATCGATCCCGGCTACCTTCTCCACGAACGGTTCGTTCTTGCCACCGGAAAAAACTTCACCCATCGGATTTATCTTGGTCAGGGGATTTATGCGGATCTCACGTTGATTTACACCAAAGGGGGTTTTCAGACGCTGCCCTGGACCTATCCGGACTATGCGAGCGACAATATGATCGGGTTTCTGAGGGAAGTAAGAAAGAAATACACCATCGATTTGAAAAGCATGGCGAGATGAGCGCCTATTTTTTCGAACCAAAAGGAATTCTATGATAAACAGCATGACCGCCTTTGCCAGAGCGGAAAAATCGATTGAGACCTTGACGGTCATTATGGAAATCCGGGCTTACAACAGCAAAAACCTTGATATCGCCGTCCGGATGCCCTCGGGTTACCAGCCGCTGGAGGAAAAAATAAAGGGCGTGGTAGCCCAGCAGGTGATGCGGGGACGAATCGAAATCAGTTGCCAGCTCACGCAGGGAACCAAAGATGCCGAGGGGTTTGAGATTGATACCGAAAAGGCCAGAGCCTATCACCGTGCTCTCATCCGGTTGAAGGACGAATTGGGACTTGCCGGTGATATCTCCCTTGACCACCTGATGGCTGGTGGAAACATTATTCGACCGGCGGAGAAAACGTCGGACATGGATTCGGACTGGCCGGTAATTCACGACTGCCTGCAATCGGTGCTGGGGGCGTTATGCGTCATGCGGGCCACCGAAGGGGCCAATCTGGCGGCGGACCTTAGCTCTAGATTGGAACTCATTGAAAATAGACTGGAAAGCATCGAAGCGGCCGCGGACGGGCTCCTTGACCGGTACCGGGATCGTCTGGCCGAGCGCATTCAGGTGCTTACAAAAGGGGTTGTGGAGATCGATGCCGCCAGAATCGCTCAGGAGGCCGCCATGTTGGCCGATCGAAGCGATATTTCAGAGGAGCTCATTCGAGCCCGAAGCCACCTCCAGCAGTTCCGGTCAATCATGGCTGAAGCGGAGGCCAGTGGACGGAAACTCAATTTTCTCCTTCAAGAATTTAACCGGGAGTTTAACACCATGGGCGCCAAGGCCGGCAACGCAGCTATCTCGCACACGATTGTCGAAGTAAAATCAGAACTTGAAAAAATGCGGGAACAGGTGCAAAACATCGAATAGAGGCAGACCGACTTGGTTTTCAAATCCGGGTTTGTCTTTTGGAATGGTCCCAAACGGTATCTCGGAAATTACCAATTCGGTTACGCTCCGGAGTTAACATGGAACAGGATGTATTGAATATCGGATTTGGCAACACGGTCATCGCCAACAGGGTCGTCGCTATCGTATCCCCCAATTCCGCGCCCATGAAACGGCTCAAGGACGAGGCGAAGGAAGACCATCGCCTGGTGGATGTGACCCATGGACGCAGGACCCGATCCATTGTCGTTCTTGACAGCAACCAAATTTTCCTCTCCGCCATTCAGGCGGAAACCCTTTCGCAACGATTTGCCGCCTTGAAAGACGGTAAAAAAGGAAAACTGGTGGAAGAAACCGATGATGACCAGTTGTAGCGGCAGTTTCCCTATGACTTCGAAGTCTTCCCGCGGGCATCGGTTTATCATATCGGCCCCATCCGGAACCGGAAAGACAACACTCTGCCGGGCGCTTCGCCAGCGGTTCCCGGATATCCGCTATTCCGTGTCCTATACCACGCGCTTACCCCGGGAAGGGGAGCGGGACGGCGTTGATTATCATTTTATTACCCGGGAAGCGTTCGAGACCCGGCTGGCCCGCGGTCTGTGGGCGGAATGGGCACGGGTCCACGATAATTACTATGGGACGGACGCCGAGTTTCTTGAAAAATCCATTTCCGCAGGACAGGATGTGTTGCTCGATATTGATGTGCAGGGCGCCGAACAGATCCTCAACCGGTTCCCGGACAGCGTGACCGTTTTCATCATGCCCCCGTCCATGACGGAATTAGAACGCCGTTTGACGCAGCGGGGCACGGAGGCGCCGGCGGTCATTGAGCGGAGATTGATGAATGCCGCTTCGGAGATGGCCCGGAAAGATCTTTACCGCCATGTGATTGTAAATGACCGGCTCGATGAGGCCATTTCCGCGTTCATTGCCCTGATCAGCGCCTATCGGGAAGGAAAAACGCCATCTTCGTCCCCGGTGGGGGGCGCGCCGGGTGGTTTAGAATGAATACGGAAATCCTTTACGGATATCATCCGGTCAGGGAGGCGCTTCGGGCAAACCGCCGGAAAATTCAAACGATTTATCTTGGCCGGGAAAGCTCGGGAAATCGATGTGAAGAGATTTTGACCGTTGCCGCATCAAACGGGATTCCGGTGGAACGGGTAACCGCGGATGCGATGCGATCCATGACCCGAACGGATCATCACCAGGACCTCTGCGCCCGGGTGAGTGTTTATCCGGTGGTGGCGATGGAGGATCTGCTGGACGCGCTTCCCGGCGGGAAAGCACCCCCGTTTTTCCTCGTGATCGATAGCGTTCTCGATCCGCAAAACCTCGGCGCCCTTATCCGAAGCGCTTTGGCCGTGGGCGTTATAGGCGTTTTGACACCAAAAGATAGAAGTGCGCCACCGACGCCGGTCGTATCCAAGGCGTCCGCCGGCGCTCTGGAGCATATTCCGCTGGCCCGGGTGACCAATCTTTCCCGCGCGCTCGATGCGCTCAGGCAGCGCGGTTTGTGGATTTTCGGCCTTGAGGGGACGGCGGATCGGGAAATTTACGGAACAGACCTGACCGGACCGATGGCACTTGTCGTGGGCGGCGAGGAAAAGGGTATTCGCCCTCTCGTCAAACAGCACTGTGATCTTCTCGTATCGATTCCCCAATACGGCCCTCTCGATTCCCTGAACGCATCGGTTGCCGGTGCTGTCGCCCTGTATGAGGTGCTTCGTCAGCGACGCGATAGAAGCTGATAGCCGATACCATACTGATAAGTTAAATATAACAACGAAAGGTAACCGTATTATGGAAACTGGTTTCAAAATAGAAAAGAGAAGCGACGGAACGCTCATGGTGCCGGACACGCCCATTATCCCCTATATCGAAGGCGACGGTATCGGCCCGGATATCTGGCGGGCCAGCCAACGGGTCATCGATGCCGCCGTGGCGCGCGCCTATAAGGGCGTCAAGAAAATCCATTGGAAAGCGCTCAGCGTGGGAGAAAAGGGGTATCAGGAGACCGGCGAATGGTTGTCCGACGCGGCGCTTGAAACCATTGAGACGTATGTCGTTGCCATCAAGGGACCCCTCACTACCCCGGTCGGAAAGGGGATTCGCAGCCTCAATGTGACCATTCGGCAAAAACTTGATCTTTATGCCTGCATTCGGCCCGTTCGTTATATCGATCCGGTGCCGAGTCCCATGAAAGCGCCGGAGAAAATCAATATGGTGGTCTTTCGGGAAAATACCGAGGACCTTTACGCCGGCATCGAATGGGCTTCCGGCAGCCCCGAGGCGAAAAAACTCGCCGACTTCCTTCAGGAGGAGATGGGCGCGCGGTTGCCGGAAGGGGCCGGGATCGGCATTAAGCCCATGAGTCCCGGGAACTCCAAGCGACTGGTGGCTAGCGCCATCGCCTATGCCCTTGAAAATGAGCTGCCGTCGGTAACGCTCATGCACAAAGGCAATATCATGAAATTTACCGAGGGCGCCTTTGCCAAATGGGGGTATGAGGTGGCCCGGGAAAAATTCGGGGACCGGACCATCACCGAGGCGGAGTTGTGGGATACCTATGATGGGGTGCAACCGGCGGGAAAAGTCATCATCAAGGACCGGATCGCGGACATGCTCTTTCAGCAGGTGCTGCTGCGGCCCGAGGAGTATCATGTCATTGCCACACCGAACCTGAATGGGGACTATCTCTCCGATGCGCTTGCCGCGCAGGTGGGAGGGCTCGGGATGGCGCCCGGGGCCAATATCGGCGATACCTGCGCCGTATTTGAAGCGACCCACGGGACGGCTCCCAAATATGCCGGACTCGACAAGGTCAATCCCGGCTCCCTAATCCTCTCCGGCGCCATGATGCTCGATTATATGGGCTGGAAACCGGCGGCGGATCTGGTGCGGGCCGCCCTGCAGCAGACTATCCGGGACGGGATAGTTACCTATGATCTGGCCCGTCAGATTGCGGGCGCCAGCGAGGTCAAGTGCTCGGAATTCGCCGATGAGATTGTGAAGCGGATGGGATGATGTCCGCTCACCTTCGGACGTGGCGGCGCATCGGCATTGCTTTTTTGGAAATGGTATTTCCCTGTAAGTGTCATGCCTGCGGGGAGATATTCCGTCCACACCCTGAAGAGACCGAAATAACGGCACCGGGTGAGCGGGAAAAACGGAGGGCCTCCTTTGAGCACGCCATGCGGACGCGGCTTTGCCCGGCTTGCCTGACCGCGTTTGCGCCGGCAGTCTCGCCGTTATGCAGTCAGTGCGGCGTGGTGTTTACCAGCATGGAAGGCGCCGATCATCTTTGCGGCGAATGTATGGTCGAACCGAAGCATTTTTTACGGGCCCGGGCGGTTGGTATCTACAGCGGGTCGCTCATGGCACTCATTCAAAGCCTCAAATTCAAAGGGATGACGGCGCTTGCCCGGCCTTTCAGCGCGCTCATGTTTGAAATTTTTCAACGGTACTGGGAATCCGGCGGCATTGATCTCGTGCTGCCGGTTCCGCTTCACCCAAAGCGAATGCGCAGCCGGGGGTTCAATCAGGCATGGCTTCTGGTCCGGGATTGGCCGGAACGGGTTCGGAAAGCTTACGGGCAAGATTCCGGCATTCAGGTCCGTCATGGCGTTCTAGTCCGGAATCGGCCCACCGATCCCCAGACCGGATTAGGAAAAGGTCATAGGGCCGCCAACCTGAAAGGCGCTTTTTCGGTGGCCGATGCGCAATTCATAGCCGGAAAACGCATTCTTCTGGTGGACGATGTGGTAACCACCACCGCGACGGTAAACGAATGTGCCCGCGTGCTCCTGGCCGCGGGTGCAGGACAGGTGGAGGTTCTCGCGGTGGCCCGAACTCTTTGAGAAAAAGATGAATGATGAATACGCCACAAACATCGATCGGTCATTGACTGATTTAACCTTAGAGAATCTGTGTTCGTATAAATAATCTTATGATTGAAATTTGAATTTTTTTGTCCTATCTGTCCTATTCGTCCTCTTCGTCCCATGCGGTCCATGAACAAAGTTGCAGGAAACCCATTTGAACAGTAAATTAAGAAATGAGCTATCCCCCGATGACCCTCAAGGCGGTCGCCAGTGATTGAACAGTCGGTCAATGGCATACCCTTTTTTGAGTTCCCGAATCTGGCTGCTATTCCGGGTCTCCATCACGGTGTGTTTACCCGAAGGGGGGGATGCAGCACCGGCCCGTTCCAAAGCCTGAATGTGGCGCTTTCGGTAACCGACAATCCGGAACATGTTGGAATGAACCGGGCCGCCATTGCGCGGGTGATGGGGAGCGGGCCGATGGTTTTCATTCATCAGGTTCACGGCACGGGGGTCGTCGTTTTTTCCCAAT
Organism: Pseudomonadota bacterium; assembly: GCA_043797445.1. Taxonomy (GTDB): domain Bacteria; phylum Desulfobacterota; class Desulfobacteria; order Desulfobacterales; family JAFDDL01; genus JAZDPP01. The sequence continues at coordinate 25,550 of JAZDPP010000219.1, read as the reverse complement.
CCGATAGGGAAGGGGGCGGCCCATATCCGCGCGGGGTGGCCGAGGGGGATGCCGTCATTTCAAATGTTCCGGGCGTGAACCTTGCCGTTCAGACCGCCGATTGTCAGGCGATTCTTCTCCATGACCCGGTTCATGGCGTGGTGGGAAACATCCATTCCGGCTGGCGCGGCAGCATTCAAAATATTATCGGTCACACGGTGGCAAGGATGACGGCGGAATTTGGAACCCGGGCTTCGGACCTTCTGGCCGGAATCGGGCCGTCCCTCGGGCCCTGTTGCGCGGAGTTTATTCATTACCGCCGGGAGATTCCCGAATCGCTCTGGCGGTATCGCGTGGGGGAAAGCCACTTCGATTTTTTAGCCATGAGCCGGGATCAGCTTCAACTCGCCGGAGTGCCGGCGGAAAATATGGCTGTCAGTAACTTTTGCACCCGGTGCCGCACGGATCTTTTTTTTTCATATCGGGCGGAAAAGACCACCGGACGGTTTGCCGCGGTTATCGGTTTAGCGGTATGAGAGGAGCGAAATGATTCAAGAGCAAGCCACTGTCCTATGGAACCGGAGTAAGGGCCCTGGCTATTTCAGCATGGGGCTTTCCTGTTCGGGATATACCACGGCAGCACCGGGGCAATTCGTGATGGTGCGTGTTTCACATCAGGATGCGCCGCTGCTTCGCCGCCCGCTTTCCATTCATCGGCCGCTTTTCAAAGAGGGGCGAATCATCGGCATCGAGCTCCTCTATAAGGTTGTGGGAACCGGGACCGCGCTTCTTGCCGATACACCGGAAGGTGCCGCGTTGGATGTGCTGGGTCCCATCGGAAACGGTTTTTCGATCCCCACGGACTGCCGGACCGCCTATCTGGTGGGAGGCGGCATCGGTGTGCCGCCGTTGGTTTTTTTGGCAACAGTGCTTAAAAAAGCGGGAATGGATATGTCCGGATGCCGCATGTTCCTCGGCGGGAGATCCCGGGACGATTTGTTGTGCGGCGAGGATTTCGAAGCGCTCGGCATGCCGGTTCAGCGTACCACGGATGATGGCAGTGCCGGTGATCAATGCCTCGTGACCCATCCGCTGGAGATTTCTACGGTCAGCTCGCCGCCGGATATCATTTACGCCTGCGGTCCCTTGCCGATGCTGGCCTGCGTTGTCGGCATCAGCGATAAATACAATATTCCCTGCCAGGTTTCGATTGAATCCATGATGGCCTGCGGCATGGGGGCCTGCCTCGGATGCGCCGTTGAAAAAAGAGGAGATTCCGGAAGCTATTGGCATGTGTGTAAGGACGGACCGGTATTTGACGCAAAGCGGCTGGTCTTGTAATGGAAAAAACAGAAAAGCGGACCGCCAATTTTGCATTGACTTGCCCGATAGCTTATGTTAGTTGCCGTAGTCTTGTAGATGTGCTGAATGAAGCATTGCCGGATGGCGGGCAGGGTAAAAGGATACCTTTTTGAATAAAGAAACACGGCAAGCGTTCAGGGACATGGCTTTTTACAGCAGTCTCGGCCTGTCGGTGGCTTTTTCGATCTTCATCGGGCTCGGGTTGGGACTTTATCTGGATCGGAAATTCAGCACGAGTCCATGGTTGATGCTGATCTGTCTGGGGCTTGGAATTGCCGCCGGATATCGAAATATCGGGCTTGCCATCAAAAAAAGCCGGAAGCTCTGAGCGGCAAAAAAATGCGGGATAGTGAAACGGTGAATATTCAACAACGGCTATTGGTTTTTGTCACTCGCTCCAACTGGGTGCTGTTTGCCGTCGCGAGCATTTTGAGTGCCGCGTTGTTCCCCATCGGATTTGCCGGGGGCATTTTTGCCGGCGGACTGCTGGTTACCGTGAACTTTCATCTATTGTTCCGAACCCTGAAAAAAGCGTTAACTCCCCCCCACCTCGCTTCTCACAACGTGGTGCTGGCCAAGTATTATTTCCGGTTCGTTGTCAGCGGGGTCATTATTTTTTTTCTGATCAAGGGACAGATTGTGGATCCCGTCGGGCTTATCATCGGTCTTTCCGTTGTCGTGGCCAGCATCATGCTCGCCACCATGCGTGAAATCAAACTTTTACTCTGCAAGGAGGCTGTCTAAAGTGGAACATCCATACCTATTTTTAGTGAAATTTTGTGATCTGATCGGGGCGGGCAGCTTTGCCCATCATTATCCGCATGTCATTTACACCTGGTTCGTCATGGCGCTTCTCATCACTTTCAGCGTTCTTGCGACCAAGGGCGTCAGCATGATTCCCGGCAAGGCCCAAAACGTGTTCGAAGTGCTGCTTTCCGGCATGGAGGATTTCATGGTCGGCATCACTGGAGAAGAGGGGCGATGGTTGTTCCCGATACTGGCAACGGTGTTCATTTATATTGCGACCTGCAATCTGGTGGGATTGGTTCCGGGCTTTTTCCCCCCGACCGCGAATCTGAATACCACTGCGTCCTGCGCTCTCGTCGTGGTCATTTTCACCCATGTCATCGGCATCAAGTATCATGGGGTGAAATACATCAAACACTTCATGGGTCCCATCTGGTGGCTGGTGCCGATTATTTTCTTCATTGAAATCATCGGGCATCTGGCACGGATCATGTCCCTCTCGATTCGTCTTTTCGGAAACATGATGGGTCACGAGCTGGTGCTGGGGATTCTTTTCATGCTGGCCGGCGCTTTTCTGGCGCCGCTGCCGATCATGGCACTGGGCGTATTTGTAGCCCTTGTGCAAGCCTTTGTTTTCTTCCTGCTCTCGGTGATGTATTTTACCGGGGCCATGGAGCATGCGCACTGATCGGCTGTTGTTGAAAACGTACGATCTCTATAATCAAACCGGTTTTTGTTTGTGGAAGAAGCCAAAATAATTACTACTAACAGGAGGAAGGATCAATGGAAGCACAAGCATTAAATTTCTTTATCGCCTGCGTTACCGCCGCTGGTTTCGGTATCGCCATCGCAGCTTTCGGCTGCGGCATCGGTCAGGGACTTGGCCTCAAATCCGCGGTTGAAGGGATTGCCCGCAACCCCGAATCTTCAGGTAAAGTAACGGTTACCCTGCTGATCGGTCTGGCGCTCATCGAATCTCTGTGTATTTACGCTCTGGTTATCGCGCTGATTCTTATTTTTGCGCATCCGCAGGCAGCTGCCATCGCAAAATTGTTCGGGAAATAAAGCAACTTCCGGACACTTGGTTCAATAAAAAAGCGGTGCTGTTATCAGCACCGCTTTTTTTATTGCCCGATCCGTCTATTTCCCTCTTAACACATCGATCATGCTGTAAGCCCGGCCGTCCCCACCCTCTCTCACCTTTTTTTCCAGATAAAAAATAGCATCCAGCGTTCCCAGCGCATAAACTTCCCGGCCGTTCACATTGTGGGTAAAGGAAAATTTGACGGTTTTATCCGCTGAAACGAGTGTGTAGGTGTGCCAGGCGTGGCCGCCGAGATATTCCTTCGGGACCCCCCATTCCTTCAGTTGTTTTTCGGGGTCCCGTTCCATGCAAATGCCCTCCTGGGAATAATCAATACCCATCGCGTTGAAATATTGGACCATGGCTTTGGCGGTTCCGCTGGTATCCGCTTTTCCCCTCTGGTGGCTCTCTTTCACCTCAAGGGAATAGCCGGTAAAAAGGCCGGGAAATTCAGTGGCGGCATATTCCATGATGGCCTGCAACCCCACAATCTGCTTGGCCATATTGGGGGCGATCACGGCCGGCAGAGCGGCCTGATTGACACAATCCATCAACCGACTTCGATCTCCGCCCGTGGTTCCCATTACAAAGGGGAGCCGGTGACGGCAATAGAAGTCGGCATTGCTGTTGACGGCCGTGGGATGGGTGTAATCGACGGACAAAAAGCTACCGAAAGACGATGTTACTTCCGATATCACCCGATCCCGGGTTTCCGGCCTGACCAGGGTGATGAGGGTTTCTCCTATCCGCTGGGCGGGTTGCTCGATCTCGGGTCCGGTCAGCGAATAGGGGATCAGATTCAGGCGCTCATTTGCCATCACATGCTCGGCGATGATAATCGCCACATTGCCCGGCAGTCCGTTTACCATCACATTAATTTTATTCATTTTTTCCTCCTGTTACAGGTGTTCATCCCGGAGATTCAGGTGTTTCATGATGATTTTGGCCGTCTGCCGCAATCCGTCAAGAGGCGGGTTTTCAAGTAGTGACAGATTGTGATCGAGGGTGACGACTGCTGCCGGAATGTAATTTTCAAAATGAGGTTTCCCCTTTACGCGGCTCAGATATCCGAAAGCGCCCAGCATTTGCAGGTTCCGGGTGATGCAGCAATACCGGTAACCGAGGCGGCAGTGTTCGGGATCAACGGCGGCTGCGGCCGATATCTTATGAATGCCGTATTCAAGTAGCGCGGATTGGAGCGGCATCGGCAGCCGGACATAGGGATCGATCAAGAGGGATGCCAAATCATATTGAATCGGTCCGATCCGGCCGCCCTGAAAATCGATGAAATGACACTGCCCGTTTCGTACCATTATATTTCGGGATTGAAAATCCCGGTGCATAAATCCTTCAACGGCATTGGAAAGGGCTCCATTCGCCAGATGAATGAAATCGGGCGCCAGATCCTCAAATCGGGTTTCCAGGTGAAGCCAGCCGTTCAAAAAGGCTTCGACAAAATACCGGCATTCCCGCTCCAGTATGAGATTCCGATCGTAGCGGGCTGACTGATAGGTCCAGGCCGCGTCAAACCCGTCCCTTCCGGCCAGGGCCATGTGGACGAGTTGATCGATCACGGAGCGGTATCGGGCAAGGAGAACATCGGAATCCTTTGTCTTCAAAACGAATTCTTGGAGATGCGTGTCCCCTAAATCTTCGAGAAAAGCGAGACCTGAAAAAAGATCAAATCCATAAATATTAGGCACCCGAACCCCCCGACTTAACAAATGGCTGCCGATGGCGATGAAGGCGTCGATTTCAGTGGGAGCCGGATGTTGCCGGATGCCGTGATCCGCCATGATGAGGGTCCTGCCTCCGGTTTCCAGACGATACCAGGTCCGATCCGAACCGTCTCCCGCCAGGAGATGCGATTTGATGGACGCTGAAGGGGATTCGCCAAAAGCTTTTTTTAACGCGATCGGCGCTGTTTCATTCATGGCGGCTTTCCGGAATCGCTCCGGAGTTCCGATATCCTCCCATTGATTATTCGTTGCCACGTAGGCCATGGGCGGGGTTTTGGCGGCAATGAGTTGGCGATAAACATCGATACTGTGAACGAAGGGCTTGTCGGGAATCCAATTTAAAATTTCTGGGTCCAGTACCTGAATACCGGTAAAGGTCAGCGGTTGGAGCGTATCGGGGCTGCCATTTTTCATGTCAAATCCGCTGATCCTGTCGTTACGGTCAACGCTTACCGTATTGAACTCGGGCGCGTTTGTGAGTACCAGCGTGGCCGGTAAGCTGTGGCGGCAGTGAAAATCGTAAACCGCCCGAAGGTCAATGTCCGTCAGAATGTCGCAGTTGATGACCATGAAAGGTTCAGGGTCCCAGAAGGCGGCTAAATTACGAATGGCGCCTCCGGTCCCCATGATCTCCGGTTCGTAACAGGTGGAAACGGGAATCGGGTAAGTGTGGCCGGCCAGATGGGCTTCGATGTCCCGGTGCAGGTGGTGCGTATTGACCATAATGGACTTGCAACCCGCCTGGTGCAACTGGTGGATGATCCTATCCAGCAGTGTGCGACCGTTGATGGAAAAGAGCGGCTTTGGGGTTCTCTCGGTAAAGGGCCGAAGGCGGGTCCCCAAACCGGCGGACAGGATGAGCGCCTTCATCGGGCCATTATCCGTAAATAGCTTTTGAACCGTTGGGTGAAATAGTCTATTTCTTCCAAATTTTCAGAACCTTTAATGCCATTGGCATTGAAAACATCGAGTGCGTTCTGAAAGTAAATTTTTGACAGGGCTTCTTTCCTCTCGATTTCTTTCGCTTTATACATGCGTTCGCCAAAAGTCAGAATTTTTTTGGTTCTGTCCTTGGACACAGAGTCGTTTCTGGGGGAAGCTTTCAAGAAGGTTAATACAACCCAATAAGATTCAAGATAGGGTTTCAGAAGCCTTGCAAACAGCCTTAATTTCCTGAATCCGGCGGATGTTAGATTGTGGGTCTCCGGCAGGGTAGGGTGCGGCATCAGGATCGCATCATCAATAAATGCCTTTAACGTTTTTCGAACGAATCTTTCAGGCGACTGGTCCGGGTCGAAGGTAAATTCATTTTTAAACAGTTCTTGAAGCGCTATATAGCTGTTGCGCAAATCGGCGGCGGAGAATTGGAAGGCATCCTTTTCAAGAATCAAAAGGGAGGTGAATGCCGCCGGTATGAAAAACGAGATACAGTTGTTTTTATAGTATTCCAGGTTGTGGCGTTTCCCGACACTGACCTGATACAGGGGCTCTGAGTCGCTCACCTCTTTTTCCGGTGTCAGCCGTTCGATGAACTTACGTTGCAGATAAATATCGAAGGCATGTGTTACCGCTTGTTGATGGTCCAGCAGCAGGGTATCGGCGATGGCGGCCCGCTGGGAAGAGAGGTGCGTCATGAAGGTTTCGATATTGCTCATGAGCCGGTTTTGTGTAAAGCCACTCTCCGTGAAGTGAAGCGCTGCACTGGCGACGAGGGCGTGCGGCGTGACCACGGTCGCCTGGTCGATGGCGGTGATGATCCGCTGGCCGATTCCCCTGCACAGGGTATTGAATTCTTTTTGGGAGGCATCCGGCAATCGAATGTTTTCCTGTTCCAGCAGCGATTTGAGTGAAATCGGCTCGGTCATTCGAACATATATCCGGCCGTATTTTTTCTTCAGCACCCTGCGCGCGCGCAATACCTGCCGCAGACTTTCGGGCTCTTTCTTGCCGCCTTCGAGTTCATGCAGGTAAGATTTTTCTTCCGGAACCCGGTCATAACCGACAAAAATCGGAACAAAATTCATGTCCTCGCAGGCGTTGTTCTTGTAGGCGCTCAGGAGAATGGAGAGAAATCCCAACTGCGGCATGATCAGTTTTCCCGTACGGCTCCTGCCTCCCTCAATAAAGAGCTCGATATTGAATCCCTCTTCGAGCAATTTGTGGATATATTCCGCAAAGACCTTGGAATAGAGCGCCGCTCCCTTAAATGACCGGCGAATCGAAAACGCTCCCCCCGCCCGGAACAAAGGCCCCAGGGGCCAGAAAAAGAGGTTTTTTCCAGCAACGACATGGGGGGCGGGCATATTGTTCAAATAGAAAATATAAGAGAGAATCAGGTAATCGATGTGGCTCTTGTGACATGGCACGAGAATGAGGGGGCCCTTTCGCGCCGAACTCTTGATACTGTTGAGCATGTCATTGTTTATGGAGATTCCGTCAAACATGATCCGGACAAACTGTCTCACGATGAAGGCTCCGATATCAATAATGGAACTGTTGTATTTAGCGGCGATCTCATCCAGATATTCGCCTGCCTCCTTATACACTTTCTGTATCGGCACCTCCTTTTTATGAGCGTGCTGGGCCATTACTTCCCCGAGTCGCTCATTGGTGAGAATGCTTTCTTTTATTTCCTCTTTCGATTTAAGCGCCGGGCCGGTAATGCTTTGGCGATGGCGGTTGAACTGAATGATTAATCGGCGGCGCAAAACGAGGGCGAGATGATACGAGGAGATACCCCGGTGCTCCGGTTCATTGATAAATTCCTTGATATTGAGAGGGGTTGAGATCTCAATAAAAATTTTTTCCGGTGTTTTGAACAGAATATAAAGCCGGCGCATATTGCCGGGTCTCGCCTTTGTTCCGAAAAAAATATCCAGCAGGCTGAGGTGTTGGCGAGGAGGGGTTCTGTCAAAAAACATCAGATGGGGAATGATATAAATGGGCCGATCCAGCGATTGTTGCATTTCGATGAGATATTGGACCGGGTCTCTTTCCGACTTGACGAATCGCCGGTAAAAGCCTTTCTTCTCAACCAGCGGCAAAAAAGCGGTATTCCCGCCGATCAGGGCGTCACGAATAAAGTTTTCTTCATAGGGATCCGGCAGACAGTGATGACGCAGGAGGTGGTCAAGATTTGAAAAGAGGATTCTCAAAACACGAATTGCCGGTTGCCAGATGTGCACTTTATATCCCAACCCCAATACCGGGATCGGCAGCTTAAGTTTTTTATAGCGTGTATAGTAGAAGAGGTACTCGAAATAGCTTTGAAATTTATTGGCATAGACAAGGATGGCATCCGGATCGATCTTCCGGATTATTTCAGTCTGATCCGTATTTACCGTGATGCCCCCGTAAAAAAGTTTCAGCATCGTATGGGTCGGCCAGCTGATCCAGGCCGGAAGTTTGCAGAAGTAATGGTGATGGGTGCCCTGAAGAATAGCGTGCGCCCACCGGTTATAGAGGGTTTTTATGGTGGTAAAACCGATTTTTATGAATCCGAACATAAGAATTTCCGATGGGTTGATAAGTCGATCCGCTGTCATTTTTTGTCAGGGGAATAACATTTAACCCCCGGAATTGCAATCCTTAATTGTGGGGGATATTTTGATAATAAAGCAATAATAACTAATAGTTATGCTTTTGTATTCGCTCAGGCTCCCGGTGCCGGGGAGGATGGCCTTAAATGAGGGGTAAAAATATTCTTGCGAAGAAAAAATTGTTATGATAGCGTCCGGGAAGTTTGCTGTGAGCTGTTTTCGGGGGTAGGGCTGCAAGTGCTTCAAGCTCATAAAGGCCGCCATGGACGACGGGCGGTTTTTTGCGTAGTTAGGCCGGTGTGGGGAGGTTGCATTTCAAAAAACGATGCCCCCTGTTGCGGGTGTGCAAAATAACGGGTGTGAAAAGCAAGTCCGGTGCAAGTTCGGTTTTCCATTGAAGCCGCAAATAGAATTGAGAACTTATTAAAAGGAGGGTTATGTTATGAAGACGCTAATTGGTGGAGCAATTGCGGCCGTATTGGGCCTAATCGGTATTTCGATCTGGTGGAAGCCTTTTTTGATGTTACTGGCGGGTGCCCTTCCGATCATGCTGCTGATGGGCGGCGGGTTGGCACTGTACCTTGGGTTTGATGAACTGAAAGATACCTGGAAGAGCGATACCAAAACCGATGATGCTGCCGACAGCACCGACGGTCCTGACAAATATAAAAAAGAGATTGACAGCCTGAAACAGGAAATCGAAACCCTGAAGGGCGAAAAAGCGTAATTCAATTTCCGGTAATTATAAACGCTCCGCATTGATAGAAGTGTGGGGCGTTTTTTATTTTCCGGCCGATTGAATGGCGGCTACGGCCAGCTGGTCGGCTTTTTCATTCTCCTCATGACCGGAATGCCCCTTTACCTTGATGAGCTTCAGGTTATCAAACTTTGCCATCAGGGTTTTTGTGGCCCCTACCAGTTCCTGATTTTTACTCGCCTTCCATCCTTTTGAAAGCACCCCTATGGCATAGCTGCTGTCCGTGAACAGGCGAATCGGAAGCCCCTTATTTTTCAGCATCGACAGGCCGGTACGGATCGCCTCCAATTCCGCGATATTGTTAGTCGCCATTCCGATATACCGGGATATCTCCTTTTGGTGCTCCCCATGGCGCAGGACGACACCGATTCCCGCGGGACCTGGATTTCCGGAGCAGGCGCCGTCCGTAAAGACTAAAACGGCGTTGTCAGGGAAATCGATCGGGGGTTCCGGTTCCGGCTGCTTTTTTCGGTGTGGCGGTATGGACCGCTTTGGAATCGGGGAGGCCGAAGGGGTTTCATTCAGAGACTGGACGCTATCGGGATGGACCCAATACTCATAGTCCTGATTTTGCTGATATTTGATCAGGCATTTGCTGTTGCGGATAACCGGCGTTCCCTTCGGGTCCGTTGCCAGCCAGACCTTGTTCCCTTTAAACTGCATCCGTTTCCACTGAAACGCTTCTTCTTTCAATTCGCTTCTCCCATCGGTTGAGCGCGGTGTTAATAAAGTAAAAAGTTCTTACGCAATTCTTTGAACGCCTCGGTTTCTTCTCTCCATGACATCTCGATTTGATCGATATGTTCCAGTGTCTCAAGGCGCTCACGAAGGCGTCCATCGCCCAGAATAAGATCAATGGGGAGCCGGTCAAATTCGTATTCGTAAGGCGGATTTTTCCACGAGAAGTCCTTTCCGTGCAGGCAGAGAATGGCGTTTAGTAAGATAAGACTGGCCCGGTAAGGCTTGTATAGGCCCCGATCCGTGACATGAATCTGAAATCCCCGGCATAAGGTCCCCTGCCATTTGTTGCTGGTGGGTTCAAACCCGACCGGTCTCAGCCTTGCGCCCGGGATGGCCGACGGCCCGATGTGTTTGAGAATACGGACCGGATCGATAAAGGGGGCGCCGAAAAGCTCAAACGGCTGCGTGGTTCCTCGTCCCTCCGAGACATTGGTACCTTCCCAGAGAACCTGGCCCGGATAAACCATGGCCGAAACGGGGGTCGGCAGATTGGGAGACGGGGGAACCCAGGGAAGTCCGGTGTCCTCAAAATACATGCCCCGGCGCCAGCCCGTCATGGGAATCACGGTGAGTTTGCAGTCGATACCGTAGGCCTCGTTAAACAGCCGGGCGAGCTCTCCGATGGTCATGCCGTGGCGCATGGGAAGGGGGTATCGCCCCACAAAAGACGTGAAATCGGGCCTTAGGCAGTTGCCTTCCACCGCGAGGCCGGAGATGGGGTTGGGCCGATCCAGCACGATGATCTCCTTTCCCCATTTCCGGGCGGCCTCCATGCAGTAGGACAGGGTGTAAATAAACGTATAGACGCGTGTGCCCACATCCTGTATGTCGACCAGCAAGGTGTCGATGGGGGCAAACATCTGCTCCGTGGGCTCTCTGGTTTCCCCGTACAGACTATAAACCGGAATTCCGAGCACCGGGTCCACCAGGTTCTCGGATTCGATCATATTGTCCTGTTTTTCGGAATAAAACCCGTGTTGCGGTGAAAAAAGGGCGGTGAGCCCGCCGGGAAGGCGGCGATGGATCAGATCCCGGGAATGCTCGAACGCCGGATTCACGGAAGCCGGGTTGCACAGGAGGCCCAGGCGGCGGCCGGAAATAAGTTGCGGCGGCGCTTCCAGAAATCGTTCGAGTCCTGTTTTTACGGGGATGGGGTTCGAGGGGTTCATTGGGTTCATTGGGCTTTTTGAGTTCGTCACTGGGTTTCTTCGATAAGGAGCTGCAATGTTTTTTTCCCGTTCCATCGGTTCCAGCGCAAACGGAAAGCGATTTGATCCAGGTGTTCGGAAGCTGATGGCGCCGGTGCGACATTGAACTGGATGGCGTGCAGTGCCTGGGAAGATTGGGTGCCCGGTTGAGTCAGGCGCATTCTCCGGTGTACGCCGCCCATCATTTGAGAATAGGCGATGCGAATATTGCGTGCTGAAAAAAGGGGTTCCGGGTTACCTTCGCCAAAGGGTTGCAGTCTCTCCAATTCGTCCGCTAGTAGCGGCGAAATCTGGTCAAAGGTAATCTCCTGGTCAATCGTGACAACCGGGATGAAGGCTTCCGGCCGGGTATTTTCTTTGACAATGTTCTCAAATTGGGACGTAAAACGGGCAATATTTTCTTTTTTAATCGATAACCCGGCGGCGGCGGCATGTCCGCCAAAACTTTCGAGGCAGCCGGCGGCTTTCAGAAGCCCATCGTGGAGGTTAAAGCCGGGTATACTTCTGGCGGAGCCTTTACCGGCGCCGTTTCGGGTGGAGATCAGGATGACGGGCCGGTAATAGCGGTCAACCAGTTTGGCCGCCACTATTCCCAGGACTCCCTCATGCCAGTTCGGATCGGATAGAATGAGGGCCGGCTTTCGATTCAAATCCGGGTAAGTCATCAGCCGTTCCAGAATTTGCTTTAACATCGCGTTCTCGATGGAGCGTCTCTCGGTGTTCAATTTATTGAGCGTGTCCGCCAGGTGGGCGGCTTTGTCCGCATCCCGCGTCATCAATAGTTCGATCGCGGAATTGGCGTGCCCGATCCGGCCGGCGGCATTGATGCGGGGCGCCAGTCTAAACGAAATATCTTCTCCGCCGGCCAGAGGCCCGTTAACGCCCGCCGCTTCGAGGAGAGCCATAATTCCCGGCCTCTGTCCGGAGTTGAGAGCATCGATGCCGATCTGCGTGAGAATCCGGTTTTCCAGGATCAGGGGGACGATATCCGCAACGGTTCCCAACGCCACGAGATCGCAGGCCGTTTTAAGATTTGGTTCGGTGTTTCCCGCCCAAAATCCCTGATCCCGCAAATATTTGCGAAGGCAGATGAGTACCAAATAGACCACTCCCACGCCCGCCAGCGGGGCGAATCCCGCGTTGCAGTCGGCCCGTTTGGGATTGATAACGGCCAGCGCTTCGGGAAGTGTTTCCGGAACCTGGTGATGGTCGGTAATGATGACATCGATGTGGGCTTTATTTGCAGCACACACCGCTTCGTGACTGGCGATACCGCAATCCACGGTGATCAGTAAATCATACCGGTTCGGTTCAACGTGGTCACGGATATGACTTTCGCGAAGCCCGTAGCCTTCCGTAACCCGGTGTGGCACATAGTAATCAACGCGGGCGCCGGCGGCTTTCAGGAATTCAAAAAACAGCACGGTGGCGGTAATACCATCCACGTCGTAGTCACCGAATATGAGAATTTTTTCTTTTTGCACCAGGGCGGTGTGAATCCGTTTGACCGCCCGGCCCATGTCTTTAACGGCAAACGGCGGGCGAAGGTCTTTTATGGATGTGTTTATAAATGCGTGGGCGGCTGAAACATCCGCGAGGTTTCGATTGCAAAGGACGGAAGCCGTAATGGGGTGGCATTTGAGCGCTTCACACAATTGACGTACGGATTGGCTGTCGGGTGTTTGAATTCGCCACTTTTTTTTCATAGAACCGCCCTATAGCGCATAATACCGGGTTCGACAACAGGAAATGTCAGCCCCGGGTTAGGGAAAGGAACCGGAATTAGGTTGAAATGAAAACGGGGTTGGTGGTACCTTGCTCAAAAGAGGATCGGAATGGAGTGACTCGGCTTAAATTATGGAAACCATTAAACGCTACTACCGGATGGATCGCAGAGATATTTATCTGCTCAGGTTTTTTTTGGAAGCATACGACGGGATTTCCGGGCTCAGTACGATCGATGCGGAATCCGGATTGGTGGTGCTTCAGATTGCGCCGGGCTGCGAGGAAGATGTGGCGGCCCTTATCGGCGAGATGCAAAAAAAAACCATGATTCAGCCGGCGGAAGAGATGATGAATACGAATATAAAGTTACCGGTTGCGGCCGGCGGGGTTGCAGCCGGGAATGAAGGGTGATGGATAAAAAATTATTATATATTCAGACCATTGGTTGTCAGATGAATGTCTACGACTCCTCGCGGATGGCGTTAAAACTGAAACCACTGGGGTACGAGACGACCGAAACGCTTGAGGCGGCCGATGTCATTTTATTAAATACCTGTTCCGTAAGAGAAAAGGCGGAACAAAAGGCATTCAGCTTTCTGGGCCGGCTGGCGGAACTGAAAGAAAAGAACCCGGGACTGATTATCGGGGTCGGCGGCTGTGTCGCCCAACAGGAAGGGCGGAAAATCCTGCGCAGGGTGGCTCATATCGACCTTGTTTTCGGGACTCGTGCCATCGACCGTCTGCCGCAAATGATTCAGAAAATCGCTGCGAAAAGATGCCGGATTGTGGACCTGGATTTATCCGAAACGCTCCCGGAGGCATTTTCATCGGGTCCGGCGCCCGGTGTTGTGAAGCCGGCTCAATTTGTCACCATCATGCGCGGATGCGATAATTTTTGCGCCTACTGCGTGGTTCCGTTCGTGAGAGGCCGTGAAACCAGCCGTGAGCCGGAACTCATTGTGGCCGAAATTGAATCCCTCGTGGCAGCCGGCGCCCGGGAAGTCACCTTACTGGGGCAAAATGTAAATAGCTACGGGAAAAAAGAGGGGCTTTGCACCTTCCCCGAGTTGCTGGACAAGGTAAACCGGATTGAGGGACTTCTTCGAATCCGGTTTACCACCTCCCACCCCAAGGACCTCTCCCCTGATTTGATCCATGCGTTTAATCGCCTGGAGCGGTTATGCCATCATATTCATCTTCCGGTTCAGTCCGGATCGAACCGGATTCTTTCGATGATGAATCGCCGATACACCCGGGAAACGTATCTTGAAAAGTTAGCGGCATTGCGTGTCGCCTGCCCGGACATCGCCGTTTCATCTGATTTTATCGTGGGGTTTCCAGGCGAAACGCGGGCTGATTTTAATGACACACTTCAATTGATCCGCATGGTTCAATACGATAGTCTGTTTGCCTTTACCTATTCGGATCGACCCAACGCGCCTGCCGTCCGGTTTGACGGCAAGATTCCGGAGGAAGAAAGAAAAGACCGGCTTCAGGAATTACTGGCCCTTCAGGCCGCAATTACCGCTCGGAAAAACCAGGCCATGGTGGGGCGAACCGTTTCCGTTCTTGTGGAGGGCATGAGCAAGCAGCACACCGGGAGCGCGGGAGAACCGTCCGCATCGATCCGGCAATGGACGGGGCGTACAACCGCCAACAAGGTGGTTAATTTTTCCATGGAAGACAGCAACGCCATACCTGAAGAGATGCTGATCGGGAAATTAGTGGATGTTCACATTGAAAAAGCGTTTGCTCATTCGCTTTGGGGAAGGCCTGGTGATCCCGGTTTTCCCCTTATTCTCAAGAAAGGAGTAAAGCGATATGCTGCATAAAGCCAGTATCGCCGGCATGACCATGGATCCGGCATCCAATAATCCGATTGTTTTTCTAAAGACGGTGGACGATGGAACGGTTATTCCCATATGGATCGGGCTGCTTGAGGCGACCTCTATTGCTTCGGTGCTTCAGAATGTACAGTTTGAACGGCCGATGACCCATGACCTTTTCAAAAATTTTCTGGTGCAATTCAATATCGAGCTGGAAAAGGTTGAAATCTGTGATTTGAGGGACAATACGTTTTATGCACGGTTGTATCTGATTTCGGGGCATTCCAGTTTTGAAATGGATGCCAGACCGAGCGATGCGATTGCCATTGCCTTACGTCTCAGCGTCCCCATCTATATCGATGACAAGGTCATCGAAAAGTCAAAACCCCATGAAGGGGAAGGGGGGGGGGAAGTATTGGACAAGAGCAGCGAGGGTAAAAAATGGGCGGAGTATCTGGAAAAACTATCCCCTGATGATTTTGGAAAATACAAGGTGTGAAAGGGCGATTGGCCGGACCATCCCCAGGGTTGGATGGGGGGTTGTGCTCCTTAAAAAAACGATTGACAAAACAAAAATAATAGCGGATATTATTCTAATTTTTTTGTTCACGTGAGTCGTATCTTTCCGTTGTCGGTTTTTCTTACCTCCATCGTGGTTTAATTTTGTGGGCACCGTTTTAGTCATAGATGATGAGAAAGCTATTGCCGACATGCTTTTCCGGGCATTGACGCGCTTTGGTTTCGACGTGCTGATCGCGCTTGATGGCCGAAAGGGCATTGAGATGTTTGACTCATCCGCGGTCGATGTCGTTTTGACCGATGTTCTCATGCCGGGAATCGACGGCGTCGAGGTGGTCAATCACATTCGCCGGTCCGATAGAAAGGAGATGCCCGTTATCGCCATGTCCGGAACTCCCACCCTTTTGGGTGACAATGGCTTTGATGTTGTCCTTCCCAAACCCTTTTCTATTTATGAATTGCGCGATCAGGTTGAGCGGTTTTGTCCCAAGGCGGCGGAGGCCGCATTGATGACGGCAAATTGCCGCCCCATCCCGGAGCATCGCTGATACGCTTTTCCCCCCTTATGGAATGATGTTCGGCTTGCCTTTCAGTTGTGACGGAAATAGTTGATCACTTGGCTCAGGATCGTGTCGAGATCCGTTTTCGGCTCAAAACCGACCCGTTGCCGGATTTTATCGATTCCCGGAACACGCCGGTACATATCTTCAAATCCTTTTTCAAAGGCCTGGTCATAGGGAATCAAGCTGATTATTGAAGTCGATTCCGTCGCCTGTATCACTTTCTTTGCCAGATCCAGAATGGAAATCTCTTCGGTGCCGCCGATATTGAAGACTTCTCCAGCCGTTTTGTCGGATTCCATGAGCGCTGTCAATGCCTGAACCACATCCTTGACATAGGTGAAGGTTCTTGTCTGCATCCCGTCGCCATACACCTGGAGGGGCTCATTTTTCAGGGCCTGGCCCACGAATCGGGGCAGTACCATGCCGTAAGTTCCGGTCTGACGGGGTCCCACGGTATTGAATAAGCGGGCGATGATCGCTTGAAGTCCCTTGGTGCGATAATAGGCGAGCGCCGTGAATTCATCCATCAATTTTGAGGCCGCGTAGCTCCACCGGAATTTACAGGAGGGGCCGTATATGATGTTGTCGGTTTCCACCAGCGGAGCGTGCATATGTTTCCCGTACACCTCCGATGAGGATGCGATCAGCACCTTTTTCTTGAATTTTGCACAGAGGTTCAATACATTTTCGGTGCCCTGAATATTGACTTTTATGGATTCCAGCGGATTGTCGAGAATATAGCGCACGCCGACGGCGGCGGCCAGGTGGAAAACGATATCGCAGGTGCCGATCAGCTCCAGCATTAAATCGTAATTCAGGATGGTGTCCGTATGGAGGTGAAGCCGATTTTTATATCGGGTATCTATTTGATACGACTTTATATTGTTAAGTGATCCGGTTGCCAGGTTGTCAATGACGTAAACCGTATGACCCATTTTCAGATAGGCTTCGGTCAGATGAGATCCGATAAACCCGGCACCGCCTGTAATTAAAACCCGCATTGCGCACTCCTGATGCATTCGGCTAAAGTGTAAACCAGCTGTTTCTGATTAAATCCATATGATAGTTGCCATTGGCGGGGGTCAGAATAAAGGACATCTTTAATTCAAACCCGCACACATCTATCGAATATATTTGAAATAGGCAATTAATATTTCCGTGTGTCCCTTGACCCCATGGAACGTATGGGTTAACTTATGCGCAACCCTGATAAAAAGGAGAGCGATATGGAAAGCACACAACCCTATACCTGTGAAAATTGTGGCGGCAGAATGGCGGTCTCGGCGGATACGGAAGATCCGCCGCAATGCTGTAATCAGAAAATGACAAAACTTGAATTGCCGGTTTGCGAAGTTTCGAGTACGGCGGAGCATTCCCGGTTGAGCGAATCAATCGAGCCGTGCGATGACGGCCGCGCCGGAAAAAGCTGATGTTCCCATCGACAAAAACGGCAACAAAACGGCTGCGTCATGGGTTTCTTAGGGAGATGGAAATTACAAATTTACCTTTACGAAACCCTGTCCGAATCAGGATGGGCAGGATGAAAGGATGATCAGGATGGTTGGGTCGCTTCTATCCTGGGTATCCTGTAAATCCTGGCCATCCTGATTCAGACAGAGGAATAACACAGATAAACGGTATATTGGAAATTACGATGTCCCCTTAGAGAAACAGGCCGTTTTCATAAATGACGTTTTTTCCACCCGAGCTCAGGTGCGCCACAACGCGTTTTTTTTCGGTATTGACCAGATCCCAATGGAGTGCCGAGCTGTTAAAGCCCAGTTCCTCTTTCAGTTGAGCGGTCAGATCGGCCGGATTTCCATTAAACGCATCCGAATAGGATGATCCGAGCGCCACGTGACAGTTGCCGAATTTGCCGCCGAAGTTTTCATCAAACAGGGTATTGGCCATAAACGTGTTGATTTTGGAAAACCGCTTGTCCGTTAAGGAAAACTCACCCAGCTTTGCGGCTCCGGTGTCCATCGCGAGTTGTTTTTTAACGAAATTCTCTCCTTCCTCGGCGCTTACGGTCACTGCTTTGCCTTTCTTAAATTCCAGACGAACCCCACGGACATAGTTGCCGCTTCGATAGGAGGGCTGATCGGCGTAATAGACGCCGCTGGTACCGCGCCAGTCGGGTGAAAGAAAGAGCTCGAAACTGGGGATATTATGGCCGGAAATGCCGATCCATTTCCGCCTGTTTCCAGGCGTGACGATTAAATCGATATTGGCTGATTCAATATGGAAATAATCGACTTGCAGGCGATTGAGTTTGTCCTTGATCGTCTTTGCCATGCGAAATATTTCCCGCCAGTGGGCCACGGGATCTTTTCGGTTTAAAAAGCATGCGGTTACAATTTGCGCCGTGTAGTCCTTGAGTTCGAGGCCGGCGTGGCGGGCAAGCTCGGGCGTGGGAATCGAGCACAGTGTCCAGCTGAAAAGCCCCTGTTCTTCCCGCCGGTCGAGGATATCCCGAAGATATTTTCTCGCCACGGTTGCTTTGCCGATTTTGACGGGATCCACTTCCCCGAGATGGGTGATGGAAACGGGCGCATGAAGATAAATGCTTCCGCTAAGATGTTCAAACAAGGTTTCCTCGCCCGGAACCTGAAAAAGTAGTTGCCTGTCGGTGGATAGGGTATAAAAACTCTTTTCCATGACCGGTGTGAGTGTCAGTCTCTGGACCGGGTTCAAGCCCATTTCAAGGAGCCTCGCATAGAGGATCTCGGCCAGGCGAAGCGCCGGAGAATCATAGCGAATGAGGATGGTTTCATTTTTCTTTATTTGGCCGGTCCGCGCCGTTTTTAGTCCCCACAACAGGACATCGGCATATCGTTCAAGTTGCGTTTCCGTCAGCATGCTGTTTTCTCCGGGGGCTATTCAGGATCGTTATCTTTGAGAAAGAGGCGGTGATACTCGGGTTCCGAGAGGTTTTTCTTGAGCAACCGGGAAATCAGGTTGAAAATCTCCTCTAAATCGTTATCCGATGCGTTTGGGATCACCTGTTCCATCACGGCATCGTCACTGAACTTTTGAAGATAATAGATTACCGTGCTTTCATCCGTGGGCCGGTCAAACCCAAAAGCGACCGGGCCGGTGTAGGTTTCTACGAAGTTGTGTGAGTGAATTCCCATTTTCCTCTCCCGCATTCGGTGGTAATCCGTCAAAAAAGCGCTTTCCATGGTAATGATTTTTCGGCTTTGATCATCTTCCCGGCCACGCCAGGGTATTTTTTCCAGACCGGCAGGAACTCGCTGTCGCTCAAACAGCCTGCCGCTCTTCCAGAAACACCCTGGCGCGGCCTGCCTGCCGTGGGAAATTGGCCGAAACGATGATCGAGGCCGATTTTTCATTGTGGATGGTATTTTCCCAAACATCGAATGCCAACATACTGTAATGAGGACCTCGGGTCAACCCTTCGGTCCGGGATGCCTCAGGTTTTGCCTTGATTTGCCAAAGGGGTTCGGGTAATGGGGATGAAGACTTTAACATTTCGTTATTCCGAAAAAAATTATTCCAATGAATTCCCCTTTCGATTTTATAAAAACAGCCGATGCGGTAACGATTCGCCACGGGTTCTGGCCGTCCGGGCGAGAAATGAGCAAGGCAACGGTTCTGCTCCTGAACGGCAGAACGGAGTTCATGGAAAAGCACCTGGAAACGGTTCGCGAGTTAACCCAAAGAGGAATGAATGTCCATAGTCTGGACTGGCGGGGGCAAGGGGGATCTTCCCGGCTTCTTTTAAACCCTCAAAAGGGACATGTGAATAGCTATGAGGAGTATCTAAGCGATTTATCGGCTTTTTATCGATGCGTTCTGCGACCGGATGAGGCAAAAAAACCGCTGATTATTTTAGCCCATTCCATGGGCGGGCATATTGCCCTTCGGTTTTTACATCAACAACCCGACGCTGCCGAGCGGATGGTGCTGCTGTCCCCGATGATCGATATTCATACCTCTCCCTTGCCGCGTTGGTGCGCCCGGGCAATGACCCATGTTGCAATGAAGGCGGGATTGGCCGGCCGGTACTGTTGGGGTTCCGGGGATTACGAGGGGTCACGGGAAAAATTCCGTAACAATTTGCTGACTTCCGATCCGGAGCGGTTTTATGATGCACGGGTTGCCATTGCGGCGGCGCCTCATTTGGCCACCGGCGGCGTCACCTGGGGATGGCTTTCCGCCACTTTTCGATCCATTGATGTATTAGGCAACCCCGGATATGTGAAAAGAATCAGGACACCGGTGTTGATGCTTTGTGCCCGGAACGACCGGATCGTTTCCCGAAAAGCCCAGGAAGCGATCTCAGCGCAATTGCCCAATTCCCGGTTGATGGTTATTCCGGGGGCGCGGCATGAAATATTAAAGGAATCGGATGCGGTTCGCGCGGTTTTCTGGGAAGCTTTTGACCGGTTTGTCGGTATGGAGAGCCAAGAGTCGGGTTCAAGTGCTTTTTTGCTTTAAATTTGTGCCGATCCATTATATGGGTATTCCGGTTGAAGGTTTTTGGGTCGTTGCGGCCGATGATTGCCGGTCACTCGGTCTTAAATGGTTCGCTGACGGGTGTTGCATCTCAGGCGTGTGGGTTGTTACGGATGGGGTGGCGAGCGGCTGAGGCGCCTTTGGGAGGAAAAAGATGGTAGATGATGAATTAAGCGGCGGTCCCGGCTCCAAGGTGGGCAATGACGAGGAAAAAGCATGCGTGGATGGGGTGTATGATCCATGGCACCGCGCCAAGCCGTCTTCATTTAAAAGGGTGTTGGGCCGATCGGAGACCCCTTTTCTCCTGATCGGGGCCACCTTGATTGTTCTGATCATTATTTTTTTTGTATTTGTGCCGCGAAACGGTCAAGAGGACATGGGGCGTAAACTGGCAGTCCTGGAAAAATCAATTGGTCCTCTGGAAGATAAACTGCTTCGCCTGGAAGAACAATTCGCCAAGATCCCGGTTTCGGGCGATGCGGGGGGCCGCATTGAAAAGCAGGCGGCGGCCTGTGAGCGTGCTGTCGATCGTTTTGAGAGCGTGGAAGCCTCATTGACCATGCGGATTGAACGCCTGGCGCAGGAAGTCGAAAAATTAAAGAATGGCGCCATTCACATCGACAAGAAGGCCACTATGCCTCCGAAGGCCGGTATTCCGGCCGCTGTTCCAGCCGACAAAAAGGTGGCAGCGCCTCCGAAGGCGAAGAATGGTGCTTCCAGCGTTCAAGCCGAGAAGAAGGCCGACGCAACGCCGAAGGTTGCCGGTGCTACCGCGGTTCAGGGCAAAACGACGTATCATGAGGTTCGCGCCGGTGAGACGCTGTTTCGGATCAGCAAGCAGTATAATCTGACGGTTGATGCGCTTCGGCGATTAAATAAATTGACGGAAAAAGATCCAATTACCCCCGGCCAGAAGCTGATGGTTACCGGGGCCGGTCCAGAAAATCGGTAACGCTTTGAAGATGATGGCCCGTGGTTTTTTAAGAAATCCACCGGGAATTATGCCGGGTTTTATTCTTCTGATATTGCTTTCAGTATCACCGGCGGTTTGCGAGACCCTCTATCAATGGAAGAATGAATCGGGAGAGGTTTTTTATAGTAACGTATCCCCCCCGGGGGAAGGGTGCCCCTATCAGCTTATTACCATGGGGAGAGGAGAGGGGAGCGAACTTTCGACCGTTACGGACCCATCCGTCGGGATGAGGTCTTTGGAGGCTCCGGCGGCTGCCGCCCGCTTCCCGCATGAGTCCTCCCCGGAATCAGTGATGCGCCTTTTAAACGAGCGCATTACGAACAGAAAAAACGAAATCAGTGCAATGGAGCAGATCCTGAGGAAACAGGCAAGCGACGAGGGACTGCGAAGAAGTTTGATGCGGAAAAAACGGTATCTTGCGGAAGAATTGATATATTTGGCTGAGCTCAACCCGTAATCTGCTAACCATGCTCCTTGCTTCAAGAAAGAATCGCCAGCGCGGCATGACGCTGCTGGAACTAATGGTGGTGCTCGCCCTCATGGCCGGCCTGTGCGCCATGGCTTTGCCGAATTTCCTGAATACCCACCTTCCCCGTTACCGCCTCAATAATGCCGCCCAGAGACTTGTCGGCGATATCCTCTATGCAAGAACGCGCGCGGTTTCGACGAACCGCCAGCACCGGATCGTTTTTGACACGAAAAGCAACGTTTACCGGATAGAGGCTGGCGATCGTTCGCGGGATTCGAAAAACTGGTCTCTGGAAACTCCGGTGCGGCGATTGGGAGACCCTGAAAGTGATGCCTATTTTCCGGGGGTGGAACTGGTTGCCGCCACAAAAGACGCTCTCATTTTTAAACCCACGGGCGGACAGACTCTCATGAGCGTTACCCTTCGGCATTCCAGCGGGCGGATTATCAGGATTTACATGGCGATTTCCGGTCGCATTCGAATGGAAAGAGGGGCTTAATGGGGCGAAACGGAACAGCTGAGAATGGGTTTTCCCTTATTGAGGCCGTGGTTGCGCTCGGTCTCTTTTCGCTGTGTATTTTAGCGGCTATCCAAATGGCGGCCGCGGTGGTGAATACCAACCAGACTGCCCGGGATTATACGGTGGCGCTTTTTTTGGCTCAGAACAAGCTGGAGGAGGTAAAGGCATGTGAGTTCAGCCAAGTGGCCAGCGGTGAAGAGAAGAATCTGGATGCGGGGGGGGAATGCGGGGCGGGAACGTTTGACAGATGGGTCAAGGTCGCGGATCAGCTGACGCCGCGGTTTAAAATCGTTACGGTTGGGGTCTCCTGGGGGAGCCGTATTCCCCGTCAGGTTGTATTGGCAACGATTGTAGCCCCATGATTACCTGGGTAGGGGCGGTTCGCGAACCGCCCCTGATCGTGTTGTGAATGGAGACGTTTTTATGTTCTTTTATTGCCCTCACGGAAAACAGCAGGGGATGACGCTGGTCGAAATTCTGATGGCGTTGCTTATGATAAGCCTTTTAACGGGGGCGATATACACGTTTTATGATTCCGAACAGCGCGCATATCAACGTCAGTATCAGGCGCAGCAGCGGGATCAGCAGCTGCGGTTTGCCATGAACAGCTTAGTCCAGGAGCTGTTGGAAGCGGGATATAACGCTTCGGGCAGCGGACTTGTGCAGCGTCTTTCCGAATGGGTTCCCGGCGCTTTTATCGCCGGAGTTCCGCTTCAGGTTCGCCTGGACGCAAACCCCAAGATCACGCTCGGGAATGGAATATCGCCGGATATGATCACGTTTCTCTCCATTTTGCCCACCGACAACGCTTCCGCCTTGCTGACCGCACCGTCTTCGGGAACCGATATTCGCCTTGGATTATCCGAGAGCGAAATCGCAGTCCAGTTTAAATCGGGAGATCTTCTTTGCTTGGGCGAGGGGGAAACCTATGCCATGGTAACAGGCGTTTCCAAAAAAACGCTAACACTTGATACCGACCCGGCGACTCCCGGCAATCAGCCGCTCACGCATTCGTATCCCGCGGGAACCGTTGCGGGGGAGATCAGTGTCGTCACCTATGCCGTTTTTAACGCTAAAAACGATCCCAAATACAAGCACCACACGGCCGGGATTCCCGAATTGAAACGGAAGGTAAACGCGGATGGGTTCCAGCCGGTCGCCGAAAATATCAGCAATATGCAACTTTCCCTGGAAGAAGACGGCCGGATAAAAATTGTATTGACCGCCATATTGAATCCCCTGTTGCCCGGGAAGGGGGATGAGCAAGACAGGGGCGAAAGAGAAGCGACAAGTCTTGTGCGGATTCGGAATTCACATGAAGCGGGTATCGGTTCGGTTTGTCCATGGCCGTGCGCACCGGCCAATTTCAGGGTCTTGTCGGCTTTGAATGCCAAATCTCCTTGCCGAATTGTGATGGCATGGGAGCCGGTGGTGACGGATATCAATGGCGGGTTCTTTAAAAGCGACGCCTGTGCGGTGAAAGAGTACCGCATTTTTTTTGATGTTGTCGCCACAACATACGGAAACCATATCGACGTGGCCGCCTGCCCGGAAGAGGGGGTTGAGCTGGATGTTAAAAAATTTCCCGCCGATATTTATTATGTGTCCGTGGCCGCGATAAATGCCGGCGGTCTGGGGGTAAAGACAGCGGAAATTGCGGTTGCGGACACCGTGGCGCCGTCGCGGCCCGCCGGGTTGGCGGTGGTTCCGGATCCGGCCAAAGGGGTGGTGCTGGCATGGGAGACGTCATCGGACTGCGATCTGGCGGGATATCGCCTATTTCGAAAGACAGGTGCCGACGGGGTGTTTACGCTTCTCTCAGGCGGTCTTATTCCCGCGGGCGCCCCCGGCTTTTTAGATACGAATCCGCCGCCGGCGGAGACGAGCTGGTATGCGGTGCGTTCCGAGGACCACGGGTTTAACCTCAGCCCCTTTTCAGAAACCGTTTCTGTTATCATACCGGCGAGTCCGGCGCCGGAGGACAGGGAATGAATGCTCCCATGGCCGGAAAAACCGGATCGGTTCTCGTGATTTGCCTCATGGTTCTTGCCATACTGGGCGTCCTCAGCCTTTGGGCGGGCAAAGTGGCGTCCCTGAATCGAAAGACGGCTATTAACCATGTACGGCAACTTCAATCCCTTTATCTGGCCGAAGCCGGCATCGATCTCTCCCTGGCTGCCATTCGGGAAAATCCGTTGTGGCGGGGGAATGATTCCAGCATGGCGCCATCGGGGAAAGGCACTCTCGATCTGAAGGGTGCGACAGGTTTCTACGCGATAACCATTTACGATGCGACAGACGACGGAAACGGAAAATGGGATTCCCAATTGCCCGGCGGGATTCTCACCCTATTTTCGGAAGGCACTTTCGCGGAAGCCTATCAGTCTCTCTCGTGCCGGATAAAGCTATTCCCGTCGGCCGAGAAGACGGGCTCGTCGCCAAAAATCGCTTTGATTTCCGCCGGAGACATTACCGTTGCGGGCGGTGCGCCCGCCCCCGCGGGGCTTGACG
Source organism: Pseudomonadota bacterium (assembly GCA_043797445.1). Lineage (GTDB taxonomy): Bacteria > Desulfobacterota > Desulfobacteria > Desulfobacterales > JAFDDL01 > JAZDPP01. The sequence goes on along the minus strand of JAZDPP010000219.1, from coordinate 809 downwards.
AGCTTGGGCGCGAAGATATTTCGATGATTCGGGGAAATACTGATTTGCCCAAGATCCATCAGGAGACATTAAAGGCGATGGCGGACGAGGCTTTTAGTACGCTGGACGATGAGGCGTTCGATATTCGTCTGTCGGCTCACAACGCGTTCTGGAGGGATTCCCCGGCGGACACGTGCCCCCATATTACCCGCGTGGTTGGAGATATGATCCTATCCGGCAATAAGACGTTATATGGTATTTTTTTCGTCGAGGGGGATCGGGTGAGTCTTTCCGGCGAGGTGCGATTGCACGGCGTTCTTTTCGCCCCCAACGCGCATTCTGTTACGATTCCCGGCGAAGATGATACAGGCTCTCCGTCGATCATGGGACAGGTGATTGTCGGGGCCGGGGGGGTGGAGAGCGCCGGTGGACAGATGGGAGTGCGGCTCGTGGGCGAGTATGTCGATGCCTTCAGCGATGTGGCGGGCGCCTCGGTGGAGGTGTCCCTCATTCCGGGAAGCTGGCATCGGCCGTGAGGATGAGAAGACCCGGTTTGCAATATATTGGGGGATTGGTGCCCAATATCAACCCTATCAAAACGTAATTTTGAATTACCCACACGATAGCACCCTCGTTCCTCAACAATTTAACCGCTCATTTTTGGCGGGCTGAAGTTCACCCCACCAAGTTCTGACCCTGTCCCACATATTTTTTACCGGACACCAGGGCTGGAGTGTGTTAAGTTTTCTTCATGCAAAAATGCGGAAGGGACTTTAATAATGAGCTCATAGAGCGAATTAAGATCACTGTCGATGCTGAGCCGACGGTTT
>JAZDPP010000218.1:0-28979 GCA_043797445.1 Pseudomonadota bacterium | reverse complement strand
AAACCGTCGGCTCAGCATCGACAGTGATCTTAATTCGCTCTATGAGCTCATTATTAAAGTCCCTTCCGCATTTTTGCATGAAGAAAACTTAACACACTCCAGCCCTGGTGTCCGGTAAAAAATATGTGGGACAGGGTCAGACCAAGTTGGGGTGGGCCTCAGCCTGATTTATTCTAATATCGAGGCCGCCAAACAGGCAATCGATGCGCTGTTTGACCAACTGGCATTCAGTGGCAATCTGGAACTGACTCCGGAAGTGGCATATGTCAATGAGGCTCGAGTGATTACGGCTATGATTGCATTGACCGGCGGCAGCAACGATACCACCGATGTAAAGCTTGTTCGTGTCGGCACCTCGGAAATCAATGTGGCCACACTGCTGGATGACGGCGCCTGTGCATCGGGAACCTGCGCAAGCGAAGCCAGTGGTGACGAAATCGCCGGGGACAACGTTTACACCGGTCGCTTCACTCTCAACGAAAACGCTGAAGGCACACTGATCTATCGCGTGGTGGCGGCTCCGAGAAGCGGTGGCGCCAGCATCTGGTCAGGGGATTTCGATGTGCTGATCGTGGAGCACCTGACCAACAGCAAGCTCAACGAACTGTTGACCAAGCAGTGCGGGTACCAGACTCAGTTAGACAATGCAACGGATCCGAGTTCTCTGTCCGACACGCTCGATGGTATCCTCACCGAGCTCGGTAATGACCCTGATGTACTTCAGGCAGGAAAGAGTGATGGTGGCCAGGGTGTCTGGATTATGTATACGGACGGTGTGGGAGGCGTACTTTACACACCGGCGGAAGGTACCAAGCGGGGGGGGCGGGAGCACCGGCGGCGATGAGCCGCTAAACGGATCTCTGCCCGCCACAGGCAGACTGGTTTCCTACCCCCCCTATGACCGCTACCTGACAAAGGCACCCGCGATCAAGCATCCGTTGGCAAATTTCAAAGCCTCCGCCGACGATAAAAACGAGGTGGAATCCAACAAGGCCAGGGTCATTGCCGCCCAATATTTTGATTGGGCTGAAAATGACGATATCCCAAAAATGAAAACGCTGTTGGATAACTCCTGCTTCGATGTCAATTATACGACCTATAATGCGTCGGGTGCCGGCTCTGTCGAAGATTTCAAGAATCTGGATGATTATGGCATCGTTCTCATCAGCAGTCACGGCGACTCCTTTTATAACGGGCTGTTGAGTCTCTGGGAGGACAAGTTCAAATGGAATGGGCCGTTCGGCGTCGTTATCATCCATTCCAACATGGCAGTAACGACGGCCAACAAGATAACATATGAAGATGATTTAAAAAAATGGCGACTTGTCCTTTGGGGGAGAGCCTATGGCATTACCCCCACCTTCATCACGAAATATTCGAAGGATTTTCCCAACAGCCTTATTTATATGAGTATTTGCAGGGGGGCATGGAACTCGAGCATGGCGGATGCCTTTATCTCCTCAGGGGCCGGCGCATATTTTGGTTACAGTGATTACGTAGCCGTTCCCTTTTGTATCCAGCATGGCCCCCCGTTACTCCAAGGCTTGTTTGAACCCAATAAGACCATCGCCGATGTTTTCGTTGCCGGCCAAAAGGAGACAGACAGTGACCCCGCTGAATTCAAGTTCTACGGAGCTAATGACCTGTCCATTGCGGTCATCGGCCTGCAGGACGGCAGCTTTGAAAGCGGCAACATCTCCCAGGCGTGGACCGTTGCCGGGGACGGTCGTACCATCACCGGCTTGGGATACAGTTCACCAACGGATGTATCCCATATGGGAATCATTTCCACTGGCCTTGGTTTTACTACGAATTCGGGCAGCATTTCACAGGTCATTTGTCTGCCCGGTAACGTCAGCCAACTCGTTTTCGACTGGAACTTTTTTTCCGAAGAATTCAAGGAATACTGCAATTCATCTTACGATGATAGATTTAAAGTCTCTATCACCGATCTGGATACCAACTCGAAAACGGTTGTTTTCGAAACAAGTGTAAATACACTTTGCGCCAATCAGGGGGCACTTGTCGAATCACCGGTTGACTTTGATCAGGGACCCTCGGGTCAACCGGGCGATGCGTCTTATGACCCGGGGGTATGGTACACCGGATGGAATGTCAACCAGACGGTGGACATCAGTGCCTATCGGGGAAAATCCGTTAAACTGGAATTTTTTGCAACGGACATCGGAGACAGCATTTACGATACGGCCATACTCATCGACAATATTAAAATTGTTGGCGAATAATCGATTCGGCCATTGTGACGCATCAGCACCATGCGGGCCGGCAACCATTTCGAACCGTTGAAAACCGGAAACGAATTCAATATCTCGTGAGGTTTTGGAGGATCGGAAATTGGAGCCTGTCCGCGTAATCAGGCGCGGATAATAAGCATTTCGCCGAATGGTCGGGGGGATGCATTGGTCGGGGGCCGATATGAATGATAGTTCGCGGGGACCCCGGCCCGATTCGAATCAAGGGGGTATACACCATGCCTGTAACGGCCTTTTGCCTGATTCTAACTCTCTCCATGGTCAGCATGGGAGGTAGTGTCGATGACACCAACAGCATGTCGACAAGAAAGGAGGAACCGACAGTGACGGTTCAAACCGATCGCCCAGCATCGGTTGAATGGATAAAAAAAGGACGGGGCTTAGGACTGGAACCTGCCATCGGAATAAAAATTATAGAAGAAATACAGTCGGTTTTTGATTCATGCCGAGGCCGGGACAAGCGTCTGGTCGATGAGGCTCTATGGGAAGAAATCAGGAAATCGGGAACTTGTATCCATATACGATATGATGGACCGCAATCGCTCCCGTTGACCGTCCGTCAGGATCTGGTTGTTACCGAAATATTGATCCCCTTTGAACCAAAATCGTGGCACGGCAAGATCCTTTCCAAAAATGGAGATATTTACTACTCCCCTTTCATCTCCTGTGATCCCGGTCGACTCGAGCTTCTTTTGGCCGATTGAGTCGACAACTATTGAGCTGTATGGGGAGGAACCGGGATCTCAACCGGTTCTTCCCCCATATCTCGATTTTTCCGGCATGCTTCGGTTTAAAAAATCATGGGTTGCGGGTCATAGCCGGCGGCGGTCGCTTTTTGTGGAGAAAAATATTCCCGTTAAGCCGGGCACCGGGGAAAAATATGCCGCAGCCCGGTGCGAACCGTAACCCAGTCCGCTATAATCCCCTAAAAAAACAAAATGATATGGAGTGCTTTGGTTTTGGCATGTTTTTCGCTACTGGTTGGCATGTATAGGCTCAGCTTTAATCAACCCGCGGGTCACCGATGGAGGATGTCATATGATTACCCGTCACAACCAGTTGGAGCGTTTTGCCACCCCCTATTTTCAACCAAGATTACCCGGAGCAACGGGTGATGTCACCGCCGCGCTTATTGGTCCCATGGGGGGAACCATCCGGGTTACGGATCCGGGCAGCGCCCTGTTTGGCACCGCCTTACGAATTCCCGCGGGGGCGTTGGAAGCGCACACGTTGATTCAAATCGAGCAAGGTGGACATCCGTGTCCTTTCGGGCTGTCCCCAAGCGTGAAAATTACGCCTGACGGCTTGTCTTTCAACCATCCGGCTGAAATTGACATGCGGATTGACCGCTCTTCGGTCATGGCCGAAGAGGTGTCTCCCTCTTTCTATGTTTACGATGAGTCCGATACGGAGTGGGTCGCAAAGGAGGGCCGCATGCTCGATTCGGAGCGTGGTGTTTTCCGGTGCACCATCTGGCATTTATAACCCCATGTCCCCCCGTCTCGGCGACAGAGTGGTCGGGAAGGGATTTTTTTGTGACGGCTCTATTCGTGTCATCAATTACGCGGCGCCGCGAATATTTGTATGCAAATTTTGTCCGATTGTTGTAACATAATTTTCATCCCGGACACGCGCCGTTTCTTGATTCGCCTCTTACATTCAAGGGTCCGGGGATAGTTTTTTGTATCTTACTACCGAAATTCGTGCTTTTTATGGCAGAAAATCCGAAATCCGAATATCGAAATCCGAAACAAATTCAAAGCACCAAATTGCAAATGACCAAAACTTGTTACCCTTATGTGCGTGAATGCGATGTTTTGGATTTCGATCATTTCAATATTTGGTATTGTTTTGGATTTCGATATTCGGATTTCGAATTTTGGTTCCGGCTTGTCCGGGTTAGGTATAAAATTTGCGTGATTTCTCGTATCGTTAACCGCCATCAATGCAAGTTTTGAAAAAGAGAACGGGCCTATGTTTAAAAAACAAGCCATGAGATTCAACAGGCTTTTTGAAAGGTTCCGGAAAAAAAAAGAACCTCGGGATTTGTTGGAACTTGCCGGCATGATGGGGCCTCTTATCGATAAATTGGTGATGGATCTTTTTCTGGCCCATAGTCGAAAGCTGATGACGGAGCCGATCACCTACATCGTTGCCGCCGTGTGGGGCGCCACGAAAGGCGGCGTACTGGATGCCACTCAGCAAGAGATGCATCGGCTCATTTTGCCTTGTGTAAATAAAATCCTTGAGATTCTGGATCTCAGGGAGATAAGCGACGCACAGTCGTTTGCCATTGGGTTTTTGATCCGCGGGTATATCATTTCCAAAGTCACCTACATGATCGAGTCTTTTCGCAATCAGGTAGAGGGCTTGAAAATGAATGAAAAGCCCGATGAGTTCATGATGAATGTAAAACCCATGGGAACCGCCTGAGACAGAGGGAGCCTCCCTCAATGGATCTTTAGTATCTCCCCCGACCTCGGAACCGATACCTGATATCCCTGCGATGTCAAATGGCTCGCAAAAGCCAGGGCCTGATCCTCCTCCCCGTGGACAATTGCGATTCTTTTTATCTTCAGGTTGGATGTTTTCAGGAAACGCACCATTTCGTTCTTGTCCGCATGGGCGCTGAATCCATTGATATATTCAACATGCGCTTTTAGCGGGTAGGTTTTATTGAAAAACGTCATCATGGGCGCCGGTTCCGGCCGCCCGGCTTTTTTATAGGCGGTCCCCTCTTCGAGAATTCTCCGGCCGAGTGTGTGCTGGGCCATGAAGCCGACCATCAGGATCGTATTCTTCGGGTTATGGATTTTATAGCGCAGGTGATGAAGGATGCGGCCGGCCTCACACATGCCGGAGGAGGCAATGACAATATGGGGTAGCTCTTCCCGCATCAGGGACATCGATTCCTCAACGGACTTGACGTACTCTATTTTGTTGAACATGAACGGGTTCAAGCCTTTTTCCAGGAATGCCGCATGCGCTTCCCGATCATAGAGCTCGGGGTGTTCTCCAAACACCTTCGTTATATTGGATGCCAGCGGACTATCGACGTAGATGGGAACGGTGGGAACTTCATCATTGTTGTAGAGCTCGTGCAGCTCATAGATGATCTCTTGCGCCCGGCCGAAGGCAAAGGCCGGTATCAGAAGCGTTCCGCCGCGTTCGACTGTATCGATCAGAATCGTTTTCAAACGGGCCTTGGTGTCCTCGGCCGATTCGTGAATGCGATTCCCATAGGTGCTTTCCAAAATGAGCAGGTCCAGCTCCCTGTCTTGCGCCGCAAATTCCAAAGCGGGGTCTTTGATAATGGGTTTGCTGAATCGGCCCAGATCCCCTGTAAATCCGATTGTATAATTTCTGCCGTTTTCCCTGGCTTTGATGACGCTGATGGCAGAGCCCAGAATATGACCCGCCTCGTAAAAGGTGCAGCTGGCATCCTGGCCGATGGGGATGGATTTCGCGTAGGGATAGCCATCAAAGAACTGAAGGGCGTTTTCCACATCGGCTTTTGTATAAAGAGGCTCCACCCGCTCGAGGTGATATTGGGTCAGGAGATCTTGAATGGTGTCCCGGTTGAGGTCGTGTTTGTTTTGTTTCAAAAGCGCTTGAACGTCTTTTTGCCGGCGCTTTGAAACTTTGCGGGCGCCGGATGGCTGCCCGGAGCGGTGAAGAGCGGCGCGAACCGTTTTATAATTCAGGTAGTCCGCATCCGATTCCTGAATGTGGGCGCTGTCTCTCAGAAGGTATTCGGAGGCATCCTGCGTGGCCCGGGTGCAAATCACCCGACCGGCAAAGTGGTTTTTAGTCAGAAGGGGAATACGGCCGGAGTGATCCATATGCGCATGGGACAATACCATGTTGGTAATGATTTTGGGGTCGAAGGGGAGGGTTTTGTTTTTTTGCTCACACTCTTTTCGACGTCCTTGAAAAATGCCGCAATCGAGCAGAATACGGTTTGAATCGGTTTGCAAAAGGTGCATGGATCCGGTGACTTCTCTGGCAGCTCCATAAAAGGTAGCGAACATGATTTCTCCTTGATTGAGCGAGGGGGGCTCGGTATGGGTTCAGACTGTGTGTGTTTCGGGACATCCCATTTTTCAGACCTCGTTATCCATAAGAAGGTAAAATCTTATCTGAGCGGCTCTTTTCCCGCAACCCCAAAAGTTATGGCGTGGAACGAGTTTCATCATTCATTATTTTAGGAGCGGCACCGTTTCCCGATAGGTGAGATGATAATCGCCAATTACCGGGCGGTTCACCGAAACCGCCAGCGCGTGGCGGGGCGTTGGGTGTGAGACCCGGAATTGCCATCGGATGGCGTCATCTTCTATTGACGGGTCAAAAGAGATGCGCCACTCGGCTCCTTCAGGCTGATGGAAAGTGAATCGGTTCAGGGGCAGGGTGAGTCCCACGCCTTTGGCTTTGCTGTAGGATTCTTTCAGTGTCCAGTACTCAAAAAAACGAATGCGTCTTTTTTCTTCTGAAAGGCAATGCAGCGAATCAATCTCGGGTCGGGAAAAATACCGGTTGGCTATTTGCAAAATGCCGATCTTTCGTTCCATGTCCTCCACGTCCACGCCGATATCCCGGCGAAGGACGACCGCGCATGCCGCAATGCCGAGCGTATGGGAGAGATTAAACCGAAGCGGCGGCAGACCCTTTGAGCGGATGATCTCGGGCCGGCCGTATTCGTTCGTGGAAAACGCCCATTCGTCGGGCGAACAGGAGGCGTAATGGGACAGCGTGCCGCGAACCAGCGCACGGCTGACAAGGTATTGATGCCGGTGTTGAGCAAAAAGGAATCGGTCTTTCCGCGCTTTTTCTTCGGGGCTCAGAAGGTTTTCATAGCGGGCAATCAGCGCCGGGTCCTGAATCCGATCCGGATAGCAGACCCATACGTGCACCTCATCGAATTTAAGTTCCATTCCCTTTTTAACTCCCGCCCGGAATGTATCATATGCGGGCTTTTTTTCAAAAAACTAAAATTTTCCGTCAATTTTTTTATGCTTGACAAATTGCCGCTTCACTATAATAATTGCCCCTTAGCTTTAATATAGCTATGCTGGGTGAAAAGGCTGCATGGCATCCGGGAGAGGCTCTATCCCGGTTAATCTGAAACAGCTGTCAGTTTTTTATAATTCTAATAAAAAGAAGACTTCAATGGACAGAGGAGGATGTGATGTTGTTGGAAGGTAAGAATGCAATTGTCTCCGGTGGGTCACAGGGGATCGGCACGGCGATTTCCCTCGAGTTTGCGCGGGAAGGCGCCAATGTGGCGGTACTTTACAGAAAGAGCGAGGCAGAGGCTAAAGAAATCGTTGCTCAAATCCAGGGGATGGGCAGAAAAGCGATTGCTTGCAAATGTGATATCGCCTCCTTTGCCGACGCGGAGCGAGTTGTCAAAGAGGCGCTCGACGCCTTTGGACGGGTGGATATCCTCGTCAACAACGCCGGAATGAACTGGGATGGCGTTTGCTGGAAGATGACGGAAGAACAGTGGGACCGCGTCATCGAAGTGAATCTGAAAGGCTATTTTAATTTTACGCGTCAGGTAGCCCCTCTGTTCAAAGATCAAAAATATGGAAAAATCATCAATATCACCTCGATTAACGGGATGCGCGGCAAATTCGGTCAGACGAACTATTCCGCTTCCAAGGCCGGCATTATCGGTTATACCAAGGCATGCGCGAAAGAGCTCGGTGCGTTCGGCGTTAACGTAAATGCCGTTGCCCCGGGGCTCATCGAGACGGCCATGCTGAGGAATAATGAAGCCCGCGATAAAATCATCAATATGGCCATGAACGAGATGGCGCTCAACCGTGTCGGCCAGGCCGAAGATGTGGCCGCTGTCATTACCTTCATGGCTTCCGACAAGGCCAAGCATATTACCGGTGAATGCGTCAAGGTGGATGGTGGGCAGTACATATAGTTTTTCTATTGGGGGAGAAGACAGCCTCTAACAAGCATTGCGCCGCGCGGAAGCGCATTGGGTGGTTCGAACGGGATTTTCCACCCGGAAGAATTTCTTCTTTTCCGGGTGGACTTCATTAAGTGCTTTCGCATGGCATTTCTCTGTTCCCTATTGCTTATGGCTGGGGGAAGGGGAGATGGAGTGGAACGCGATTTAGTTTGTCGTTGTGGCCGGGTGCTGACAAGTGGCGGGTTGTGATGCGGTAAAGGAGGTTTCGCATGGCGCCGTTTCGGGCCGGCTTTAAAGTCCGTTTCGGTGATATTGATCAGGCGGGCATTGTTTATTATCCCCGTTTTCTTCACTATTTCCATATCGCGCTGGAAGAGTTTTTCAGCAATGAGCTCGATCTTGACTATCCCACGATGTTTTTAAAGCACCGCATCGGGCTTCCCACGGTTCACCTTGAAACCGATTTCCGAAAACCGCTTCGATTCGGTGACCATTTTGAAATCGAAATACGGGTGCTATCTCTGGGCAGCGCTTCGATAAAATTCGGGTATAGAACGTATCTGGAGGATCAAAAAGAAATCCTGATTGACGCCCATAATATAACGGTTTGTCTCGACATGATCACCTTTGAGAAGAGAGAGACGCCGAAATGGCTTCGGGAGAAACTGACGGATTACCAGAAGCGGTGTGACGAAGCAATTTGACGGTTACGGATCCCCCCCCTTTTTCTTCCAAATTGCCTGCTCTTTCCTCTCTGTTCAGTCGAAGACTTCTTTCTATTAACCGGGATGGTTGTGGGTTGTTTTTTTACTCCGCCGATATAGGCATTATATATTGTTTTTATTGAATATTGTGGATTGATGGTGCGTTATTTGGCAGAAGCAAACGACATGCCACGAGCATAGAGAATTTGAAGAAAAATGAGTTGACTTCTTGAAATGCGTTTTATAGAGTCGCTCTTCGTATAAAAAGGTTCGAATCGGTTTGCATATTCTCGTTTATCGGAAGCAATAACTTCAGATCCGCGTTGTGTTTTCTATCGCTATTCAAAATGGAAAGGACAGAACAATGGACAATAAGGGATTGATGGAGCAGCTTGAAGCTAAAAACCGTATCGCCCTCGAGGGTGGCGGGGCCGAGCGTATCCGCAAGCATCATGAGAGCGGCAAGCTCACCGCCCGGGAGCGGCTTGACTGCCTGCTGGACCCGGCATCATTTGTTGAGGTGGATCGGTTTAAAACGCACCGTTGCACCGATTTCGACATGGCGGATAAAAAAATTCCCGGTGACGGTGTTATCACCGGCTGGGGGCTGATTCACGGCCGGCAAGTGTTTGTCTTTGCCCAGGATTTCACCGCGTTCGGCGGGTCTTTATCGCTCGCGCAGGCCGAGAAAATCTGCAAGGTCATGAAGATGGCCATGAAAGCCGGAGCGCCGTTCATCGGCTTGTGCGATTCGGGCGGCGCTCGAATTCAGGAAGGCGTCATGAGTCTTGCCGGGTATGGGGATATTTTTCTGCAAAACGTCATGGCTTCCGGCGTCATCCCCCAGATCACGGCCATCATGGGGCCTTCGGCCGGTGGGGCGGTCTATTCGCCGGCCCTGACCGACTGGATTTTCATGGTGGAAAAGACCGGCCACATGTTCATCACCGGACCGGATGTCATCAAGGCCGTTACCCGCGAGGTGGTCAGCAAGGAGGACCTCGGCGGCGCCATGGCCCATAATGCAAAGAGCGGAGTGGCCCACTTTGCCGCTCCGGATGATCGCAGCTGCCTGAATTCGATTCGGGAACTCATGGGGTTCTTGCCCCAAAACAATATGGAGTCTCCGCCGGCAATCCCCTGCACGGATGATCCCGCCCGGCGCGACGTGAAATTGCGGGACGCGGTGCCCGCCGATCCGAACAAACCTTACGATATTCGAACGATTATTTGCTCGAACCTGGATGGGAATTATTTTTTCGAGGTTCAGCCGCATTGGGCCAAAAACATCGTGGTGGGATTTGGCCGGTTGGACGGCATGTCCGTGGGGGTGATCGCCAATCAGCCCTCGGTGATGGCCGGTTGCCTGGATATCGATGCCAGTATCAAGGGCGCGCGATTTGTCCGTTTTTGCGATGCCTTTAATATTCCGCTGATCATTTACGAGGATGTGCCCGGTTTCCTTCCCGGCACCCATCAGGAGCATGGCGGCATTATCAAACACGGCGCTAAATTGATCTATGCCTTCTGCGAGGCCACGGTGCCCCGTATCACCCTCATTACCCGGAAAGCTTACGGTGGCGCCTACATCGTCATGAGCTCCAAACACCTGAGGGGCGATATCAACATCGCCTATCCCGGGGCTGAAATTGCCGTCATGGGGGCGGAGGGCGCGGTCAATATCATCAGCCGCGAGAAAATCGATAAGGCCAAGGACGCTCAGGCGGAACGGGCAAAATTGATCGGTGAGTATAAGGAGAAATTTTCCAATCCTTACCGGGCTGCGGAATTGGGTTATATTGATGAAGTAATTGACCCGGCCGATACCCGGGCCAAGCTGGTGGCGGCCTTGCGCATGCTGCGTAACAAGCGGGACACCAATCCTCCCAAAAAACACGGCAATATTCCACTATAATGAAGGGAGGAAATTATGTCTTGGCAATATGTTTTAGAATTAATACAAAACATTTTGATATCCCAAACCGGCGTGCCCCATTTGACGGTGGGGCATGTGGTGATGCTGTTAATCGCCTTTTTTTTCCTCTATCTGGCGGTGGCAAAGGGCTTTGAACCCCTGTTGTTGCTTCCCATCGGTTTCGGCATCTTTCTCGTTAATTTCCCGCTGGCGCCTATCATGGGGTATACCGCTGAAGGCCACCCGGATCTCATCCGGTATTTTTATCAATATGGCGTGGAGACGGAGATCATCCCCTGCGTCATCTTTCTGGGCCTGGGGGCCATGACCGATTTCGGCCCGCTTATCGCAAACCCCAAGATGCTGATCATCGGCGGGGGCGCCCAGTTGGGGGTTTTCGTTACCTATATCGGCGTGCTCTTTTTCGGGTTCACGCTAAAGGAGGCGGCTTCCGTTGGAATTATCGGCGGCGCGGATGGTCCCACGACCATATATCTCACCACCAAGCTGGCGCCGCATCTTTTAGGCGCCAATGCCCTGGCGGCCTACTCCTATATGGCCATGGTGCCCCTCATTCAGCCGCCGATCATGAGGCTTATGACGACGCCCGAGCAGCGTCGCATCCGCATGCGGCAACTGCGATCAGTGTCGGCCCGCGAGAAGCTGCTTTTTCCGCTGATCGGCGCCATCCTCATCATCTTGCTTATCCCCATGGTGGCACCGCTGATGGGCATGTTCATGTTTGGCAATTTCATGCGGGAATCTCTCATGGTTAAACGGCTTACCGATACCGCCCAAAATGCGCTGATGAATATCGTCACCATCTTTCTCGGGGTGTCGGTTGGGGCCACCATGCAAGCGGAGGTGTTTCTCAGTTGGAAGCCGCTGCTGATTTTCGGCTTCGGTCTTCTCGATTTTGTGGTGTGCACTTTTGGCGGTATTCTAACGGTGCATATCATGAATCTTTTTCTCACGGAGAAGATTAATCCGCTGATCGGTTCGGCCGGTGTTTCGGCCGTGCCCATGTCCGCTCGTGTTTCCCATGTCGAAGGGTTGAAGGCGGATCCAGACAACTGGCTGATGATGCATGCCATGGCGCCCAATCTGGCCGGTGTCATTGGTTCCGCGGCTGCGGCCGGCATGTTTATCGCAATGTTTCAATAGGAGGGATGCCGATGCGATTCAGACAGATATTTTTGTTTATGGTTACGGCAGCCCTGCTCCTGCTGTCAGGAAACAGGGGATGGGCCGCCTTTGGAGAAGATACCGAAAAACCCAAACCGGAATTTTCACAGGAAGGCGGGGATTGGATAGCCAAACTGACGCCGCGAGCAAAAAGTAATCCCATCCAGATCCGTTTCCATGTCGGTGGCGGAACCTTGGTTGAGGTTGCGGCCAGGGAGTTTGCAGCGGGGGATATGCCCGATGTGGATCCGAAAACATTTCGTTCCGATTTTTTTACTCTCCGGGCCTCACCCGGTGCACCGGGCGGTGAAGTCACCCTGTCCTTGAGTTGCGACTATTTCACCACCGCCACCGAGATCTGGGGACCAAAGGAAAAGGGATCGCGCACTTGGGGCACGATTAAGGCAGTTACCACCGGTCCGAAGGAGGGGGAGACAGAGAAGACCAAAACCTTGACTCTTAACGTGAAAGACGGCGGGGCCTTGGACGCGGATGGCGTCGCCGATGGCCGCATTGAGGTCATCCTCGGCCCGCAGGATTCATTTTGGGGCTATGCGCTTGGCACCTTGGTGATTCGGTTTTTCGGCGTCTTTTTAGTGCTGGGAATCCTGATGATCGGTATGATCATTTCCGGCAAGGTGTTTCAATCGATCGATGCGCGCGGAGAAATGAAAAAGGTGGCGCCCCCCGTTGAAGAGGGACTGGCGATCGAGCCGGATCCGGATGCGCCGCGGGCGGAGATCACCGGCGCCATGGCGGCGGCGGTGGCTATCGCGCTGCAACTGCATGCCGGCGGGGCCAGCCGCACGCTTTCTCTGACGAGGTTAGAGACGCAGGGGACATCCAGCTGGTCCCTGACCGGTCGCACCCAACTCATGGCTGATCGTATGTCGGCCTTTGATCGTGTTCAACGAAATTAAACCAATGAGGATACCCCTATGACAACCTATACCCTTACGATTGATGAACAGACGTTTGATGTGGAAATAGGCTCCATCCAGGGCGATCTGGCCCAGGTGACGGTCAACCAGATTCCCTATTACGTTAAAATCGGTGGTTCCGGCCAGGTCACAACGCAGATGATGACGCCAGCCGCTGCCCCTGCAGCGGTTGCACCCGCCATGGCCGCTTCTTCCCGGGCCGTTGCGCCCAAGGCGGGGGGCAGTGGAACCGTAACGGCCCCTATTCCGGGAAAGATTCTTACCATCATGGTGAAGGTGGGCGATACGGTCAAGGCCGGTCAGGTGCTGGCGGTCATCGAGGCCATGAAGATGGAAAACAACATTATCAGTCCGATGGACGGGACCATCAAAAATATATCCGTTGCCAAGGATGATGATGTGGGCACCGGTGACGTGATCATGGTGGTGGGATAGCCGGCCGGGAAACTGAGGCGGTTCTTCAACAGCGAATGGTTGCACTTTACAAGCTATCTCCGGATCATACGCTTGCTCTGATCGATTTGAGCAAGCGTATGGTGCTTTAAAAATGATATCCGCACTTTACGCCGCTGGAAAGCATTACATCGTCAATATCTCTGGAATCAATCGGGAATCTGGCACAAACCTTTGGTCTTATACGGGAATAGTATACCAGACACCGATTGCTCTTGGTGAGCCAGATACATCGATGCACCAGGCGGCAGCAATTCGCGCATTGACGGCAATCTCCCTTACGATCCTCCAGTTGTTTGCCGAGATAGCCTTTTTGTAAATTGACAATCAGAAGTCTTCTCGCTTTTCCGATCAGAAGCGTTGCGGTTTTTCTCATCTGCGCGATGACAGCATTTCTCATGGATTCTTTTTTCATTTCGTTTGTACCTGCAAAAAGGGGAAGGCCTTCGATTGCAGCCTCCATTTTTTATTAGCCAAAAACAACCTGTTTCAATTAGTGCCTTAAGGCACTTATACCCCTCAAGGGGGTACTGAAAAAAGTCCCGTCGCCGGGGTTAGAATTATAAAAGGGTGAGTCGGGTTGCTTTGAGATGATCTATCTGAATGATTTTATCTTCTTAAGGTCCTCCGTCTTTCCGAGCATAATTAGAATGTCGCTGTCCTTTATCACAAAATTTGCCGGTGGAACCAGAATAAAATTTTCCGGGACGAGCTCTTTGATGGCAATGACATGCACATTGTACTTGGCCCGCAGGTTCAGCTCTTTCAGGCTCTTGCCGATAAATTCCCGCGGTGGCCCGATATGAACCAGCTCAAAATCCTCCGCCAAAGGGATAAAGTCAAGCATATTCGGTGTGGATAAGCCTCGGGCCACCCGCAACGCCATATCTCTTTCCGGATGAATGATCTCTGTGGCCCCCACCTTTTTCAGAATTTTGGCGTGGTCTTCATCCAATGCCTTGGCGACTATTTGTTTGATTCCCATTTCCTGAAGATACAGGCAAATCAGAATACTGGAGCTGTTGGTGCCCGTTGCGATAATAACGGCCTCCATATTTTCGAGTCCGAGGGCTTTGAGCGAGTCCTTATCCGTTGCGTCCATCACGATGGCTTCTGAAGTGAATCCGCCGATGGCTTGAACACGCGCCTTGTCCGAATCGATTGCTACCACTTCATTTCCCTCGGCAAATAACGCTTTGGCAACATGGAACCCGAAGTGTCCCAGGCCGATGACCGCAAAACTGCGCATGGCATTTTTCCTTTAGCCGATCATGATGTTTTCTTCCGAGTATTCAATACCGCCCGCGATGCCGCCGCCGACGATGATATAGGCGAAGGTCAGAACGCCGACTCTCCCAATGAGCATCAGAAGGGCAATCCAGCTTTTCGCCCAACTTGAAAGCAGTGGTGTCAAATTCATGGAAAGCCCCACTGTTCCAAAGGCGGAAACCGATTCAAACAGATAGGCCAGAAACCGGTTTTCACACTCCCTGCCGGCTCCGCCGGTGACCGAGCTGTCCGCCAATATCAAAAAAAGAATGCCGCCGATAAGCCCGACGCATACCAGCACCAGAGATATGCTTTTGTTGACGGTTTCAGACGGAATGCTCTTTTTAAACATGTTGACCCGCCGCTTTCTTCGAATTCGGCTCCAGCTGAAGGCTGCGATGAGCGCCAGTGTTGTCGTTTTCACGCCGCCGCCGCAGGAACCCGGCGAAGCGCCAAAAAACATCAGCGCGATCATCACCGTCAAGGTTGCCTCATTCAGGGCGCCGATGTCAACGGTATTGAACCCGGCGGTACGGCAGGTAATGGACTGAAATATTGCCATCATGGCCGATTCCGCCGCCGGCTTGTCCGAAAGCGTATGGGCTCGCTCCAGAATCCAGAACATTCCCGTGCCCAGAAGGATCAGGGTTGCGGTTGTTACGAGGACCGTTTTTGTTTGGATATCGAGTTTCAGCCGCCGGCTTTTTCTTAATTTAAATTTCAAATGGAGATTATGTACCACCGGAAAACCGATGCCGCCCAAGACGATTAAACTGCAAATGGTGGAATTTACGATCAAGTGGCCGCTGTAGCGCATCATACTATCCGGAAAAAGACAGAAGCCAGCGTTACAGAAGGCCGAAATCGAGTGGAACACGGCCAGGTATATCGCCCTTTGCAGGGGATAAGCCGGAAGCCATTCGATAAAAAGAAAGATCGCTCCCAGCGTTTCAACGACCACCGTAAACGAAATAATCGTCGTAACGACCTGCAAAATATCCTCTCTTGGGGCGTGGGAAAAAACCTCCTGCATAACCATTCGATGTCTAAATGAGATGCTGCGCCCCATTGCACTGAAGAGTACCACCGATATGGTCATCACGCCCAGCCCCCCCACCTGGATAAGGGTCAGAATTACGCACTGGCCAAAAAGCGTGAAATAGGTTCCGGGGTCAAGGACGGTAAGTCCGGTAACGCAAACAGCCGATGTGGCGGTAAAGATGGCATCGATAAATGCAATTTGCCCTGATGATGTCGCTATCGGCAGCATTAAAAAACCGGTTCCCAGCAGAATAACGACGATAAAGCTGAGTATCGTTAACATGGCCGGGTTCATTTTTAAAAATCGCTTAAATGGCCGGTCTGTATGAGTCGATGGGCCTATTTTCATTTAGGACGGTAATCCTGAACATCACCATTAAATTGACGGCTCATATCTCCCCCCCTCCGCGTTACTGAAAGCAACTTGCCGGCCCTTTGCTGAATGAATACGGTCCCGCTTGGGGAATTACCAGTGCAAACAGGGTACTAAAGACCATAACGCGATGAAGGGGTCAAGCAAAAATCGCCCTTCGGCTTAAGCTGTCGAGCGTTCCCTTATCATATTCGATTGAGTTCACATAGTCCAAACTTGCATGTAATCGAATAGCGGCAACTGTCCGGGAAAAATTAAAAAAATCTCTGCTTCGCCATAAACCTATCCATTGACCCCCAAAAGTGCGGGCAGGTCAAATATATCAAAATGTTGAATTGCGCTTTAAGGAGTCGGCTCATGCGTTTTTCTTATTGCCTCGCCGGACGAGCAGCACTGATCCGCCAATCAACGACAAAATGGAACCGGGAAGGATGCCGAGTTTTGAAAAATTGAGCAGCTCGAGGCTGTGAACCGCGGCGAGGTGGCCCGAGTTGAGCAAAATTTTGTTCATGTCATCGCACGCTGTATCGTGGCATTGAAAGTCATCCATTTGATTTCCAGGCCTATGGTAAAGAAAAACAGTGTCATCTATCAAGGCATGACATATCTGATCGATCTCCTTTAGCTTTCATCGAAGAGTCACATTTTCTGTTGTCATTTTGGCGTCAACCAGTTATTGTTGTACAGTTTAACAAAGAAAGGGTGTCGGAGGTAATATTATGGTCCTTATAACGGCAGAGAAAAGGGTACCCGCGCGCATGCCGGGCGCGGTTTATGAGAAGATCAACGAAGCGGCGGCGATGGTGGGCGCTACGCTCAACCAGTTTCTCGTTTCCGCCGCTATCGAGAAGGCAAATGTCATACTCGAGCAGGAAAGAGTGATCAATTTGAGCGCCGAATCCGCCAAAATCGTGTTTGACCTAATGGATAATCCGCCAAAACCGAATAAACATCTCAAAAGGGCATTGCAAGCGCGTAAGGAGCTGTTTTGCAAATAGTTCCACTTGGTCGCAATCATGATCGCACCGGCTTTGATTGTGGTGTTCCTGAACTAAACCATTTTCTTAAATCCACCGCAAGGCAACATAACGACAAGGGAATCAGCAAAACCTTTGTCTTGACAGGCGAACAGAATCCCCAGTTTATTTTAGGATTTTTCACGCTCACGATCTGCGAAGTCAATATTAAAGAAGTGCCCGCGGATTATGCCCGGAAGTATCCACCACCACACGGCCTTCCAGCGGTTCGGCTGGCGCGGCTGGGTGTCTCGGTGAAGGAGCAAGGAAAAAGATACGGTGAGGTATTGCTTGGCGAAGCGGTATTTCGTACCGGATTGATTGCTCAGCAAACCGGCTTGATTGGTCTGTTTGTGGACGCCAAGGACGAACATGCACAGCGGTTTTATGAGAAATACGGATTTATCGGCACCGAAGGCCGATCTCGACTACTATTCCTGCCCGTCGAAACGCTTAGACAGCCATAGCATAGGACAAATAAATAATGCGGTTTCCTTTTTCCTCTTTGTTTTTTTATTTAGGCCGCGGCGTTGGTTTGGCCATGTACAACTCCTTGTAAGCCGGATAAACCGTTTTCCAGGTATACGACTTTCTGACCCAGTCATTTGCCTGCCGTAACATTCGAGGGTATTCATCCCGGTTTCATGAATTGTCAATGCCCGGAACACGGCTTCCACAAGCCCTCTGAGAATGGTCCGGTCGCCCAGGCCGAAAAATCCGAATAAAAAAAGTCGCTTGATTTTTTTAAAAATACGGGTTATAGATCGGCGAAATAAAAACGTTGAATTGAGTTTTAGGGGTTCAGAAACCGACAGTCGGTTTTTGAAGGGTGGGAAGGATAGTCGGGCCGCTATTCGAAGCAAATGCTTTGGAGGGCGGTTTTTTTTTATTTCGTACGGCAAAAAATAAAATCAGGCAGTGAGGGGTTCAGGAACCGGCACTCGGTTTTTGAAGGGTGGGAAGGATAGTCGGGCCGCTATTCGAAGCAAATGCTTTGGAGGGCGGTTTTTTTTATTTCGTACGGCAAAAATAAAATCAGGTAGTGAGGGGTTCAGGAACCGGCACTCGGTTTTTGAAGGGTGGGAAGGATAGTCGGGCCGCTATTCGAAGCAGATGCTTTGGAGAGTGGCCTTTTTTATTTTATTGAACTCAATACAGGAAAGAAGGAGGGTTTATGGAACTTAGCCAAATTATCATTCTATGCGTGGGGTTAGGACTTGTGGGATTTATCCTTTTCTTTGGACGTTCCAAAAGCAAAAGCGAAAATTATCAGCCGCTATTCGAGGAGGGGGACCAGGCTCCGGAGCTAACAGCAAGAGTTAGACTGGGGGAGTATTTAAGCGGGTTTCCGGACTTTACGGGTGAAGCCTCGTTGGTTTCCTGTGGCATTACGGAAGATAATTTCGAATTCCGTAAAGGGATGAAAGGTCCAAAAATCGGCATAATACCCCGCAAGGATGTAAAAAGTGTCAGTGTAGTAAAAGAAGGCAAAAATTACTGTGTTTCCATCTGCTGGGCGGGTGTAAGCGTTGGCAACTGCAGATCAGTAGTTATTTTTGACCATAAGAAAGATGAAGCAGATGCCGTCAATGCAGCTGAAAATATCAAGCCCTGGATCAAAGGCGACATAGAAAACACTGCCGTGTAGCATTACGTGGCCTGGAGTTTGCAGCAGAAATGGCAGAATAGAGCTAATGTCCCACCCCTGCTGATATGACAAGATTAAAAGCAGTGTGTCAGTATCCGGAGGCTATCGGATTCCAACAATCAAGTTACCTTAGCAGGGTCAGAAGAACTTGGTATTAACGTTTCATGCCTTTTTCTTTTTGCATCGCCAGACGAGCAGCACTGATCCGGCAATCAACGACAAAATGGAACCGAGAAGGATGCCGAGTTTTGAACAATCGAGCAGCTCGGGCGATGCAAAGGCGAGCCCGGAAATAAAAAGAGACATGGTGAATCCGATGCCTCCCAGCAGTCCGGCGCCCATCACATGGACCCACTCGACTTCTTCCGGCAACGAGGCAAGGCCCGTGCGGACAGCGATATAGGAAAAGAGGGTGATGCCGATGGGTTTCCCCACAAACAGCCCAAGAATGATTCCCAATGTGACGGGGTGGCCGATGGAGCCGGATACGGTCATTCCTTTCATGGAGAGGCCGGCGTTTCCGAGGGCGAACAGGGGCAGAATAAGGAAAACGACAAAGGGGTGGAGCGCATGTTCCAGCCGCTGAAGCGGCGTTTCCACATGATGGCAGGCCAGCTCGAGGCTATGAACCGCGGCGAGGTGGCCGGAGTTGAGCAAAATATTGTTCATGTCATCGCACGCTGTATCGTGGCATTGAAAGTCATCCATGATCGTTTTGACTTCCGCGACAAATTGGCGGGTGGGGTATCTTCCCTGCGCTGGAATGAGCAGCGCCACGAGAACACCCGCGATGGTGGGATGAATGCCGGAACCCATGGCAGCGATCCAGGCCCCCGCTCCCAGGAAAATATAAACCGGCAGGGACTGGGTTTCGAACCTGTTAGCCAGGTACAGGCACAGCAAAAAAAGCGTAGCTACGAGAACATAGTTCCAGGCGATGTGCTGGGTATAAAAAACAGCAATGATGATCACCGCACCCAGATCGTCGGCAATGGCGAATGCGGTGAGAAAAAGGCGAAGGCCGACGGGCAGACCGCGACCAATCAAGGCAATGGCGCCCAGTGAAAAGGCAATATCCGTTGCCATGGGAACCCCCCAGCCCGCGGCGCCGGTCGTTCCATGATTCAGCGCCAGATAAATGCCGGCGGGCAACACCATTCCCCCCGCCGCTGCGAAGATGGGCAGCATGGCTTTTTTAATCGAGGCGAGTTCTCCCACCAGCACTTCCCGCTTGATTTCCAGGCCCACGGTAAAGAAAAACAGTGTCATCAAACCGTCGTTGATCCAGTACCGGAGGGAATGGGAAATGAGAAACTTACCGAAAAAAATGGATATTTCCGTGTGCAGCAGATCCGTATAGGATTTCGCGGCAACCGAGTTGGCCCAAAAAACGGCACTGAGAGAGGCGATCAGAAGCAAAATAGCGGCGGATACTTCGCTGTTGAAAAACCATTGCCGGGGGTCAAAAATCAGCGATTTTTGGGTGTCGGTCCGCGTCCGGGTTGAGTTGGATTTGGACATGAAACCTTCCTTTCCGATAAGATCAGTTGTGAGATGCAGCGGCAATATATCTTACGAAAAAGGCAGCATCAACGAATATCAAAAAACAGTTCCGCATGCGATTGCCCCGAGGAGAAAAGAAAGGAGGAAGATTGAATTTTTTCGGATTCTACCGGAGTTTTATTTTCCGGTATTATCGCGTTCGACACAGGCTTCCAGGCGCTCCTGAAAATCCGGTATGGCCGCGGCCACCCGTACCCAGGCGGGCATCATGGGAATACCCACCGGGTCTTCGACAAACTCCGGAATGGCACATTTGAGGGAATCCACGAACGCTTCCGATGCCTCGATTTCGCTGTGCCGGTCGTAGGTCAGACCGTTAATCAGAGAAAGGGCATGGTATTTTTCGATGCTGACACGGGCTTCCTGAACATAGGCCGTAAGCAATGTACGGAAAAAGGCGCTGCTTAAAATGATGCCGTCCTGTGAGAGGACCCGGAAGAGGGCCTTTGCGATATCGCAGGCCATGCGGATCAATCCTTTTGAGGGCTGGCCCTTTTCCAGTACCTGGTGTTTGTGTTCATACGATTCGGTGATTTCCACTTGGCAGATGCGGTTAACCGAGGCTTTCTGATAGATTTCGCTCAAAAGCGATATTTCCAGTCCCCAGGTCGGGGAGATCCGGATTCCCTTGGCCAGGCTGGAGATCATGGAAAATTCTCCGGACAGCGCATACCGGAAATTGTCCAGATAGGTCAAAAACGGGTTGGTTCCCAGCATGCGCTTGAGCGTTCGAATCAGGGGGGAATAAAAGAGCCGTGTCACCCGACCATAGAGCCGGTCGGTTACCCGGGCATAATAGCCCTTGCTGAATTCAAATTCCGTGGCCGGGTGGATTACGGGATAGACAAGCCGGG
The DNA here is from genome assembly GCA_043797445.1 of Pseudomonadota bacterium. Lineage (GTDB taxonomy): Bacteria > Desulfobacterota > Desulfobacteria > Desulfobacterales > JAFDDL01 > JAZDPP01. Next base: position 7,818 of record JAZDPP010000218.1, on the reverse strand, counting down.
CCAGCAGTGATCTCTGGTAATTCATGATGTCACAATCATGGGTGGCCATGGCATAGATATCACGATTTTCCAGAATATAGCCCATCGTCATCCATACCGAGCGGCCCTTTCCGGGGTGGTCGATGGTGAAATCGGCCTGACGCAGTTCCTCCACAAGCGCCTTCATCCCCGGCCCATCGTGCCAGACGACTTTAACCTCCATGGGCAACTCGGACATCCGGCGACGGGCATCATCGCACTGTTGCCGGTCGGCCTGATCAAGTGACAGGACAATTTTATGAATATAGCGCACACGCTTAAGTTCCGAGATGATGCCGGGCATGGAAGGCGTGTTGAATTCGGAGTAAAGCGCCGGAAGCAGCAGCGCCACTTTGCGCTTGCGGCTGATCTTAAATAGTTCCGCTTCCAGATCCTCAATGGGCCGGTCTTTTAAATGCTGCAAGACCGTGACCGTGCCGTGTTGCCAGAAATCAGCCATCTGTGCCTCCTTTTTTCCAAATGCTGCAAAGATAGGGTTTCATCTGTTCAAAAACCTCGGCTTGATCATTGAATAATTTTTCGGATTCTTCCGTGCTTTTGTGCGTCAGCTCGTTGACTAAAGATGCCACGCGGGCATGATAAAGTGGAATCAGGGTGCTGAGCATCTTAATGCGTTGTCTGGGGGTGTCCTGAAAGGCCGCGGCATACCGGTATACCGTTCGCACCCAGGTTTCCACGGGTAGAATGAAATTGTCGACGCCGTTTCCGGAGACGAGATCCTTGATCACATTGTAGTCGGATGGATCCAACACCTGTTGCCAGATGCCCTGAAAATTGCTGTAGCCCATCCGGAAATAATCGATGAGCGTTTGCCGGTCGATTTCAAAAGCATCTGCCTCCTGATTTATTTCCGCTCCCAGAAGGGGAACATCCGTTGATCCATCGATCCGGCACCAAAGATCTTCGTTGCCTCCCATCAGTTGAAAAATGGTTCCCACCACCTGTTGGAACATGGGTCCCAGGTCAGCGGCCGGATCCTTCTTCCCGTGAATCTTGGCGCCGAGTCTTGCCTGGCAGATGTTGAACCCGCCGACGATGGCCGAAACCGTCATATAGATATCGATGCCGAAGCGGGCCACATCGCTTTCCCAGACATCCTGATCGAGGTAGTATTTGACCAGTCGCCGGGAAAGCCCGAAATCACCGCCGATCGGCTGCCGGACCCGTTTCCCGTACAAGGCGCGAGTCAGGTTGTAGGCAATGGAGTTCGTAATGGTTCCGTCCAGCTTGTAGCGTTGGTAATAAGGGCAGACCAGGTCGTAGTCGCTCGTTACCGGATCGATCAGGTTTTTAACCCATTCGGGGGAAATGGAAATAAGATCCGAGTCGAATACCGCAACCGCTTTGGCCTTGAGGAAATGGGCGGCTTCAAAGATGGCCCGCAGGCCCGATCCTTTGCCGGGTATTCCCCGATAGATGGTGACGAGTTTTTTGATATGATATGAATTCACTTCAACCTGTTCGGCGAATTCACGGGAATCATCGGTGGAGCCGCCGTCGGAAACCAGGATCAGTGCCTGTGAGTCGCGAAAATACTTTTCCAGACCCGCAACCACGCTCTCAATGACATGAACCACGGAAATTCCGCTATGAAAAGTGGGAATACCGATAACGATGTCGGCGTGCCCCAGCGCTTCGATTTTCTCGCGTAACGTTGTTCTCAGTGAAGTTGAAAAGCGTTGTCCCATAATGTCTATCCTCCGTTATTTGAATGGAAAGGCCAGTGAATAATTTTTTGGGACGACAGGAGGGGCGCTATCCGGTTATGCCATTTAAAAGGTGCAAAACCACTTCATTCCAGCCCCGGCTGCCGGATGCTGGCCCAATGATAAGACCGGGAATTTGGATGTCTATAACGGTGCCGTCATCATGCGGTATCAAAACGGGCACATCCACTTCGGCAAGCATCGGTCCATCGTTGGGGCTGTCACCGATGCCGATGGTTACCAGCGGCGCGCCCGGGCTATTCCTGAAAACTTCGATGAGTTTTCGGACCGCCCTCCCTTTGTCCTGGTTCGCCGCCATCAGGTGAAAAAAACGTCCCCCCCTGACAATACGCAAGTTCATGGAGGCGGCCCATGACTCCATTTCCTTCAATTGGGACAGGTCCTCAAGGACAAACGGCTCGGTAAATTCCCTTTGTCTCGCCATGGCCGCTTTTTCAGGAGGCAGCCCGGTCAACCGTGCGACTTCGGTTACCGCCATATCTCCGAACCCCCTTACGGGAAACTGTTTTTGGGCCTCGATCAGCGCGGATCGAATCTTTTGATATGGCATTCCCCACCGAAAAACGATTTGGTCCCCTTCCTCCACACCACCGGCAATGGTCAACCCCCGATACCCTTTCGGTAAGAATAGAGCGGCTCCGTTTTCGATAATAAACGGATCCCGGATTCCCAATTGGACTTGGATTGATTCAACCTCTCCGCGGCATTTACTGGTAACGGCAATCAGGGGGATGCGACGCGCTTTGATTTGCAACAGGGCCGGCGCGGCTCCGGAAAAACCATAGTCATTATGATCCAAAAGGCTCGCATCCAGATCGGTGAAAATGATCACGGTCATTCCGGTGTCTCCCTTCGCTGAAGTTATCCCTTGGCGCCATGAGAGGTTCCTGCCGACGCACGGTAGGGTTATTCCCCGGAAAGCGTCCCGCAGTTCATCCGGGTGAGCGTTCTTAGAAATGTGTCGATAACCGCCATTTGACTCTTGACGATATTCTCATTCCCATGGAGACAACGGCGAGCCGTGTCGGTAGCCAAACCGGGAAGGCGAGCGGTATTGCATAGACAAAATTGATCGACCGGACACAAGCCGGTCGAAAACCACGCGAGCGCCAATTCATTCGGAAAAATCAATATATTGTTTAACTTGCTGTTTAGTAACATAAATTTATTAACTTTGTCAACCGGTGAGGAAATTTCTCTCAGGGAGAAGACATGGACAGGTCATTTCGCACGGCTTTTCCGCCGTATGAAACCGGGCCGATTTCTGCGGAAAGGGCCGTCCTCTTTGAAGGCAAAAAGGGTTGACTGCGGGTAAAAACTGTGTTCATTCTGGGGCCGGATTGAAGAGGGATGAGTGGAAAAGCGGCGTCAATACCCTCCGGATGTGTTCATGCTTCCTTAAAAAAATAGGGCCTATGATATCCAAAACCGTATCGAATGATGCCCGAGAAGTAAATGCCGGAGACATTTTTGCCGGTAGAATTACCAAACTGCTGGCAATCGAAATTCCCAACCGGTATTCGATTCGGGAAATCGGTCCGGAAAAGTGGCTCTCCTGCATCGAAGCGCCGAATCTTGGCGTTTATATTAAATTCGGTTTGTCCATTCCCGCCGCTGCGGTAAGCAAAGCCGCACCGGGGACCATTTATCTCGATGGGGTTGCTCAACACGGGCCGCTTCTTGACCATGCAAGACAGGTTTACAATTTCGATCACCATGAAGGATGTGTGCGGCCATTTACGCTTTCCACCTGTGAACAGGTCCTTCTGATGATTAAAAAAGGACTCGATCTGTGCAGCCGGGAGTGGAAGATTTATGCAAATGATCCCGATTTGGATACGATTCTGGCCATCTGGTTGTTGTTGAACCATATCCGCATCAACGAACAGGAATCCATCCGCGAACACATTTTATTCCCCCTGGTTCGCCTCCAAGGCTGTATCGATTCGTTGGGTTTGGAACTGAAAATATTGACAGCCTTGCCGCCCGCCTTTCTGAATCAGAGTCAGCGGATTATCGATCACCTGCGCCGGAAGGAAATTCAAATAAAGAAGGATGGCCTGTGGGAACAGACTGATTTTTCAGAATATACAGCGAGTATATTGTATGAACTAGATCAGATTGTATATCAATCCAAAAAATTGGGGAAATTGTTGGGGGTCGAAGAGCTTGCCCGCGTCAATCTTCCGGACAACCGGGTTGCAGTTGTTTTACAATCCGAAATGGGTATTTATGAAATAGAACCCCAGCTCAAAAAAATTTATGGCGGCAACATCGGCCTCGCCATTTTGAGAAGATCCCCGGGCGCCTATACATTGCGTCAGGTGGATCCGTTTTTGAAGGGCAATCTGGAGGATGTCTATGAAAAGCTGAATTTTATGGACCCCGCCGTCAAATATCGGAACCTGAACAATAAGTGGGGCGGTTCATCCGATATCGGCGGGTCCCCGCGCGAGAGCGGGACGCGGTTGACTCCGGAGGAAATTGCAAAAGCCTGTGGGGACGCTTTTCAAAGAAATTCTTTATTTCAGAAGATCCGCCAGTACGCTTATATCATTGCAGCTTGCCTGGTTATGTTTTCATGGGCGGATTTCTCAACGGCTTATTGGGAGCCGGGCCAGTGGTTCCATAAGCCCGCCCTGAACGCGCTCGTTTCCCCTCCTTATGTTGGATTCTGTGTCGTCATGCTGCTGTGGACGTCTGTCCTTCTGGTTGTCGTATCCAACCGAAAACCATGGCAATTTGGAATCATTCCCCCTACGGGAACAAAATGGTGGAGCTTTCTACCGGTCACGGGTCTGGCCGGATTGGCCGGTGGGGCCTGGGTACCGGCCGGACAGACGGATTTGCCCCCCTTCGATGATACGCGTTTCCTATTAGCCTGCGTTTTATTGCCTTTCGTCGCGGAATATCTTTTCAGGGCGGTGCTTCATGGCATCATCGCCCAAAAATCAAGAATACAAAGCAATATCAGCACGTATTTCATTTCCTGGCCCAATCTGGGAACCTCTTTCTTGTATTGTTTTTTCTTGACCTTCCTTCCGGTTTTTCAGGATGGATACTTCAATCCCCTCCCCATCAATTTTAGATCCGGCTGGATTTATTTCAGCGCTTTTATTTTCAGTCTCTCCCTGGGATTCGTCCGGGAGCGCTCCCACAGCTTTTTCACTTCCTATCTATTTCACCTGGTATCGGTTTTTTTATTCGTTTTTTTGCCGGCCATCCTGATGCATGCAAATCAAATCCTGACTATCCTGTGGTCGACAGTTCCGTTTTAGTGCCTTGTTATTCCCTTGAAGGCATACCATCGGCTAACGTCATCAAAAAGCCGATGGTGCCATGAGGGGTGTAAGCGTGGAGTGCGGGCCTGACACTTTCATAATCATGCCTCCAGCCCCCCGGCCCGGCTTTTCATTTGGGCGATCCGGTCGTTGTAAACATGAATGACCTCCCTTCGGTTCAGCATGCCGATCAAAAGGCCATGGTCTTCATCGTGGACCACCGGAAGACTGTCGATATTTTTCACCGTGAATTTTTTCAGAACGCTGTTTAAATCCTCAGAGGGAGTCGCCACGATGATGTCGGAGGTGCTGATATCGCTTACGACCACCAGGTGTTCGATCTCCTGGGAAAAGAGGACGGAACGAAAGTCCGTGCTCGAAAAAATGCCGGTAAGCCGCTTTTCCTTGTCCATGACCGGGAAATAATGTTGTTTTGTAGTCGAGAAAAAGGCTTTGAAATCAAGAAATGGCATGTTTTCCGGGATCATTTGAACCGGTTGGATGAGATGCATCAGATCTTTGACCTGAATCGCCCGCAGAATATCGATAAAAAATTCTCCCGCGTGGGCTGGGGATTCAATTTTGGATTTGACCTGACGGCCGAAAATGGTCCATCGTTGAGCGGCCAGATAGGCGACCGAGCAGACCAGAAGGCTTGGCAGCAGCAGATGAAAGGAGTCGGTCATCTCACTGACAAGGATAATGGTCGAGATGGGTGCATTGGAAACCGCCGCAAAAAAACCGGCCATCCCGACAACCACAAAGGCTCCCGGCTGGGTGACCACGCCCGGCATAAGGGAATGAAATATCTGGCCTACCACGCCTCCGAGCGCGCCGCCGATGACGACCGAGGGTCCGAAAACCCCGCCGCTGCCACCGGAGCCGATGGAAAAGGAGGTGGTCAGTATTTTGCCGAAGGCTAAAAGCAGCAATACGGTAATTCCCAGTTCATTATCCAGCGCCTTTTGGGCCATGCCGTAACCGAAGGCAAGCGTGTAGGGCAGAAAGAATCCGATGGCGCCCGTGCAGAGTCCACCGATGGCGGGTTTGATATGATTGGGGATGTTAAGAGATTTGAACAAGCGAGTGATGCCGTAAAAGGATTTAATATAAATGACACCGACGGCAACGAGCACCAACGCCAGGACCAGATAAGGACCCAGCTCCAATGGGTTATTAAATTTAAATTCCGGCGTGACAAAAAGTGCCCCCCATCCGAAAACCATGCAAAAGACGCAGTATGCAATGACCGAGGCAATTCCGGCCGGAATGATGACTTCGGACTCAAATTCCGGGTCCTTGTACAGGACTTCCGCTGCGAAAAGGGCACCGGCGAGTGGCGCGCGGAAGATGCTGCCGACACCGGCGCCGATACCGGCGGCCATCATGATGCGTCGGTCCTTGTCGGAAAGGTGGAGCTTTGTCGCTAAAAAGGAGCCGAATCCGGCGCCGATCTGGGCAATGGGGCCTTCCCGTCCACCGGAGCCGCCGGTGGTGAGGGTGATGGCCGAGGCGATCGTTTTAATGATGGGAACGCGTCCGCGGATATACCCCCCCTTGTTGTGATAGGCATTGATGGCGGCATCCGTTCCGTGGCCTTCGGCTTCCGGCGCAAATGTGTATACCAGCCACCCGCTGATAAGGCCTCCCATTGCCGGCAGACAGAATAGCCACCATCTGTTGAAAGGGGTGGCGGTATCGGGAAGCAGATGATGCTCTCCTCCCGGCAGTTCTGGTCGATAGCCGGCGATCATGTCCATGAAAAAATGCACACCCATTTCGCAAAGAAAGTGAAAGACGATCGAGCCCAGGCCCGCAATAATACCAATGAGAAGGAAATAACAGGTCCATTTGCCGGCGCGGGTAATGTTAAATCCGATTGCCCGATGGTCCTCTGGTTTCCAGCGGTTTTTTAGATTATACAGGATGTTCATTGAGAATACCCGGTCCTTTCAATGTGTCGCTTCGGTTACTATTATTTTCCGGAATAGAGCTTTTTTGTCATCTGGAGACCGGGTTGGGGATCGGTCGTATGAAAATGCACCGAAAATGTTGTTTGGCCGGATTGCCGGCATTCCCCGGGATACCGGATGAATCTGCATTCGGAAACACGTCCGCAACATTTATCGCTGCTCCCCGGAAGGTAACGGCACCGTTGGCTCTTAAAGGAGATGTCAAAGGTTCTTTCAGCGGAAAGGATTTTCAGGCGCATCAATTCCAGACCCTTTCCGCCCGCATTAAAATCATAAGGCTTTCGGGTCGAATACTGGTCCGTATGCCGGGTATTGTGAAAGCCCTTGAAGATGAATTCCAGGTCCCGAACGGGAATCCCGACGCCGTAGTCTTTTATTTCAAGAAGAAAACCATCGGCCCGCTGGCTTGAAGAGATGACGATTTCTCCCCCATCGGGCGTGTTTTCCACGGCATTCTTCAGAAGCGTTCTTAAAATCATGTCGAGCGTCCGCTGATCGAGGATTACCGTTTCGAGGGTTTCGAGCCGGGTGGTGAAAATGATCGCGCGATCGGGGCATTCCGCGCGGATGAGCTCGACGGTGTCCCGGATGAAGGCGTTCAGCCGAAGGGGCATTGGCCGAAACGTCGGTGTATCTACAATGTCCTGAACGATGAGCTGCAGATCCTTGAGGCGATTCAGATTGCGCTTAATTCTGTCCGCCATGCCTTCCCTTGCGGCTTCGGAGATGCCGGGCCTTTCCATTGTTTTCAGGTTGGCCTCAATGATGCTGATCGGCGTCATCAGCTCGTGGGACAGG
>JAZDPP010000217.1:0-15434 GCA_043797445.1 Pseudomonadota bacterium | reverse complement strand
GTGAGAAGGCGCCCGTTGCCAAAAGCTCCAGATCGCATAATTGCCGGGCGGTCAAGGTAACATCCGGAAGATTCAGCGAAATTTTTTTTAACAGGTTCTGCCGGTTTTCATCCACCATCAGAGTTACGAGCGTGTTGCCATAGGGTTCCATCAATACACTTCCTTTTATATAAAAATATTCACCACCACATGAATATTTTTATTTTTTGTTTAATTGCACTAATCCTGGTATCAAATTGAAACGCTTATCTTTAAAAAAGTTGATCCCCATGCTGAAAATCGATCGCTGCAATCCAACTACTCCCGGGATAAAAATCCGATATTCGCCTTTGCCCAGTCGGCCTTGCTGATCGGCGGAACGCTTATCCCGCAGGCCGATTCCGAGGCAGCAACGGCATCGTTTATTATTTCCGCAGACAATATGGTTACATCATAGTTTTCATTTATTTCGACGCTGCGCTGCAGCATCATTTTTTCCCAGGGGGTCCGAACATCTGCGGCAAGTGTGAATTCTTTTCCATCACCCGCAATAAGCGAAATCTCCCTTGTCAGCGGAAACCGGCGCCATCGGACGACCAGTGTGGCCTTTTCGCCTTGTTCCAGGACAGAGCTGATAAACCATCGCTGATTCGTTCCTCCCATCTTCAGACCAATCTGTGTCTGCCCGTCGGGCCACTTTTTTGCGCTGATGCTTAACGACTCTGCTTCAATGGAAGGAATTAAGCCATTTTGGCCTGCCGTGAAGTTAATGATTATCGTCCCCTGTTCACTTACACCCGGCATTTTATAAATTTCGAATTTCCATTTATTTTTCCCTTTTGTCGCGTTTTGGCGGATCACTTCCGGAGCATTCACCGGTGTATGAAAGGTGATGGGGCCAAAGACGGCGGAGAGATTCGTACGGTTACCGTATGGGTCCGTGAGCTCGGGTTTGAAATGATATACCGTCCCAGGTTCCAAATTCCGGAGCATCGCCGAAGGATGGGTGGCATAAATCGGCCAATCGCTCACCCGCTCGATTTTTTGTCCCTCTTCTCCATAATACACCTTCAGAATCGCCACCTCCGGTGCCTCGCCTGTCGACAGGACCGGCACCGTTATCGTTCCTGCAAATTTTCCCATCGCCGGAACCAGTTTGACCGAAATATCGGCCTTTGAAGCCACCTTTGGCGGTATGTTGTCCATGAGGGTTCTGGAAAGATCCGGATGATACAACGGATCACCGATAAGAGAGGTGGACCAATTCACGTAGTAGGTGGAAAGTAAAAAGCACTCCCCCAAATCCCGGCCCCGAAATAAGTACCGCATTAAGATGCGATTATCCCAGAAAGTGGCATTGGTGATATGCGGCCCGCCGCCATAAGCAGGGCCTCCGCAGGCGCTGACCGTCACGCCGCTGTCCACCTGTTGCCAAATACCGGCTGAGCGGCCCATATTCCAGCCGTTTGAACTGACGACTGTGCAATCCATTCCACCGGGGTAATATCCCGCCTGACCCTTCTTAACTTTAGAGAAATCCTGCTGATGCCGCATGAGAAAGGGGAGGCCGCCGCCACTGTATTTCGAAACAGGAATAAACCCCAGAGTCTCTATTTCCTCCTTCCCCCATTTGTTTTCCTTCTCTGCCAAGGTGATTTTCTCCGGTAAATTTGTAATCTCTTTTTTATTCTCCTTTTCGAGCTTTTTTCTCACGGCCTCGTCCATCTCGGGTCGAAGAAATTTTGAGGCATACAGGGAATAATCGACCAGGCGCCTGGCCTCTTGCGGGCCCTGGCCGTCGATGCGCGTCACGCCGTATGAAAATACAGCATCCGGCTGTTTCTTTCGATTATCCGGAAAGGAAGGCAAATTTATGAATCCGGGAGACTTATTATTCCCCAGAAAAGAGTATGTATCCGGATGCATGTAAGGGTTCCAGCGCTGCCCCACCATGGGATGCCGCATGCTGCTGGTGATACGATGGTTTCGGATCCCTTTTCCAGCATCCGGTCCTCCCGACAGATAGAAGGAAATGACCGGCGGCACGATTTGGGCTCCCCACCCGTAATAAAGAGTTTGCAATCGCTGCTCTAAAGACCCCAAATCGCCATGATCGTTGGGGTTTGCGGTGACGCCCCTTTCAATTCCAAAAACGCCTTCGCAAGAAAACGGCAACCCGTGGCAAATGACGATATATCGAATATGGGTTTTTAAACCGACGCCACCCGTTACGGTGTTCTTTGCATCTTCCAAAAACCGTCTAACCGGAATGGCCACATCCTCCTGGAAATTCTTTTCGTCTATGACACCATCCCTTCCATAGACGGAAAATTTGAAATCATCCCGATCATAGTACTTAATCTTCAGGTCCCTGACGGTTTTTCCGGCGCGGTTTTGGGCAGTCAATTTCACCCACAGTGTTCCACTGAATAATTCGTGGGCATCAAACCGGTAGCACCGGGGTTTCCCGTCTTCAATGCCGGGGAAAGTCTCTTTTCTCCCTTCCCGCTTCGGTGCGCCGGTTACAAGCGGTGCGGCCACCTTACGATCCGATGATGGTTCCGATTCACACCCGATTTGAACCGTTTCCCATGCAATCTCATCCCCCTTGCCATCCACTACGATTTCCACACGTCTTGAATCCCGCGCCCACTCTCCCGCTTCGGGTCCTTTGCCTTTCCCGATAAATACCACGCCATTCTTATTGTCCTGGCTTTCCTCGGGTATCAGCCAGCCATTCAAATGCTGTTTGCCGTGGATACAAGTAAGCCCCAGCAGATACGGCTTTTTACCCGTCCCCGGGTCTGTATGCATTCGCACATAATAATCCGCGACTTCCTTTGAATCCTGGCCGGGTTCGGAAGCATCCACATCTTTTTCCCAGTCGGCGTTATAGAGGACCAAAACCTGATCCGGAGTGGCGCCAAATGATAAAACGGAGGCATCTGAACTCAAAACGGGGATGACGATCCAAAAGAGTAAAAAAAAGGAAATCCGATCGAGGCGGGATATATTTGTCGGTGATTTCATGAAATGGGGGGGAGGGTGTATTCTGTTATCGGCGGCAATCAGTATTTAAAAAGAGGGGGGTCAGTTAAAGCCCTTTTCAGCAACCCTGGACACGACATACCGGTATTTCCCCGAGGCATCCCGGGGGATATGGTCGACTATTTCTATATCGACATTGACCGTTTCCCCCATTCGCTTTTTGATGCCCCAGGCAATTCTCCTTGGGCCGTCAGGGGGGAATAAATCCGGATGCGTTTTTATTTTTACCAGGACCTGATTCAGTTCTTCCTGTATAATTTTAAATTCCGCAACCCCTTCAATATCTCGAACAACGTAGATTACCGAGAGCGCATGCTGCCACCTGCCGTCTGGGGTAACGACAAAATCCGTTGTCCGACCACGAATATTTTTCATGGTACTAAACCCTCTGCCGCAGGCGCAAGCGCCTTCACCAGCCTGCGCGACATCCCCCGTTCGATACCGAATGAAGGGCATTCCCCAGGCATCCAGATGCGTGATGACGATCTCACCATCCTCTCCGGTCTCAGCGGGTTTCCCATCCTTAAAAAATTCGATGATGTAGTTGGGGTCCATCACATGATAAGCGCCCCCCTTGCATTGGTGGCTGATAAAGCCGCCTTCCCTGCTGCCATAGCAGTCCACCACGGGAATCCCCCCAAAATAGCCGCCGATGGCTTCCCGCTGATAATCATAGAGAACCTCGGCAGTGGAAAAAACCACCCGGATGCCGAGGTCATGAAGAGAGAAATTCTGCTTCTTGGCCATTTGGCAGAAAAGGGTAATCGTGCTAGGATAGCCGAATACGCATTTCGGCTTAAATTTTCTGAACCGTCTTACAATTTCCGGAACTTTTGCGGGTGAAATTTCAAACGCGCTGATGAGCAATTCGTTTATCAACCCGTCCCGGAGTTCCTTGATTCGATCCTGCTTGGTTATTTCCAGCGGAGAACCCCATAAATAAAGCTCCTTATCGCCAATATCAATATCCCACCAGCGATGGGTCAACGCTCTTGCGGCGGCATCGTAGGCCTGCCGTCTTCGGTCAAAATAAAACACCAGCGGTTCTCCGGACGACCCTCCGGTATTGTACCGGGTCATTCCCCCCGGACTTTCGTTCCACTTCATGGTATCGACGTGTTTTCGTATTTCTGACTTGGTGAGGGGTGGAACGACTGAAAAATCGTCGATACTGTTCATGATTCGGGGGTTAAACCCGGCGTCGGAGAATCGCTTTGCATAAAAGGGGATATTATCGGCGGCATGAATTAAAAGGCTCTTTAGCTTTTCAAATTTCAATGCTGTCAGGTCTTGGGGGGACAACCACTGCTGCGCTTCCAACTCACTTAAATAGTGGCATGTTTTTCTGCCAATCAGTTTTTCATGCAAGGGATAGAGAATGTATTTTACAATGTTAGGATGCATATGAATACCCTGTAGGTTGAAAGACGGTGTATTTTAACGCAATAGTATAAGAACACCAATAAAAACAGGCCGATATTGCTTTGTATCTTCGTGTCTTGCGGTGAGAAAAAGTTAAGGTACGACCGGTTAAGATATTACTACCTTTCGAAGGCACCGATATCCATGGGCCCATGTTTTGGCCTTTTAATGATTTCAAGCGTTGCTGAAGGCATATAATCCACCCCGGCTGGCAGCCGGTTTGTCCCGTTATTGATGAGTATTGACAGGTGAGTGGGGCTAAATGGGATTTTTCTTCCAATATCAAATTGTTCCAATCCGCCATAAACACTCGAGGTAAAACTCTCCGTTTCGGCCCCCGATGAAAAAAAGTTGTTGCTTCCGATAACCGTCCCCTCCCCAAACCATATTTTTTTCCGGCCAACCATGGCGTTATTGTAGATTCTTGCACTGCAATCATAACGATTCAGGTAAATAAAAGGTTCATTTGTTTGAAGGGTCGAAAGGACCGTATTGTTAAAAAAATAGAGTGTCCCGGACCTGCTTGAACCACGGCTTTTCCCCGTTTCGTCCATTAAATCTCCCCCAAAAAGGATCATTTTGGGATTTACCACCTGCTTCCCGTGGAGAATCACATTGCCGTAAACATAGGCATTGGCCCGGCGGTATTCCCCATGTTCCACGAGATCGATTTGCCGGCTCATCCCCCCTTCAATCCAGTTATAGCGAATCACCGTGGTATGGCTGCGGTCTTTTATGTTGTTTCCGTCGGAGAAAAGCTCACCGAAGCGGTTAAATTCAATGAGCGTCGAACGAGCACCGATATATACATTATGCCCCCATCGGGTTTGCGTAAAATCCCCGTTATTGTATATTTTGCTGTGGCCGAGATAAAATTTATCCGTATCCGGGTAGTATGCAGTCAAGATTCCCATTCCACAGGAATGAATGACACATTTTTTTATCTTTACATGTTGGCCCTTGTTTAAAAATATACCCGCCGCATTTCCGGTATAATTCTCCGATATACCACCGCGTTTAAAAAAATTGACATTGTTGGCACCCCGAATCTCCAGCCCTTCAATTGTCAAGTAGTCGCCGGGCCTGCAATCCCCAATGACGATAACGCCCCGCGGGTATTTCCCCTCATCGCACATATTCTGGAAATGAACCGCCCTATCCCCGTCAATTATAGGTAATTCACCACGGCTTCCGGAAATCCCCCTGACAATGATGGGATGAGACTTGGTTCCGGATCGACGAATCACCAGTTTTTCGCGATAGGGTTCCGTCCGGTAATGAATTTGAACGATATCTCCGGGGCTCAGATTGTCCCATTCAAAATCTCTCAAATTGAGGTACGGGTAACCCGGCCCGATATCGTAACACTGGGAAGCCGCGCGCGCGGGGCAAAAGAAAATAAGCATCATAAAAAACGGAAATATCCATTGTTTTATGCCAACACGTGAATATGGATTTCGATTAATCCCTCACCCCCGTTCCGGAAAACCGCCTGGTGCGCCTGTAAACAGATTCATACGAGGCCACCATCGTTTTTGCAGTTGCTTATTATCCGCGGCGGGACAATACAAATCCGTATCTGCGCCGTAAATTCCGCACATAGTTTAATGTCCCGTGGCAATTTTCAAATCAATTAGTTGAACATGGCGCATTCATATGAACCGCAAGGGCATAAAGCGCACAAAAAAAAAACGCTGTGGCATTTATCCCCTTGTGGTTATTGGTGATATCCAAAATTAGGGGAGCTTAACGGTTACGACATTGGATAACTCGCTGAGATTTCGGTCTGAATCCCAGGAACAAACAGCGAAAAAATAAGTGCCTGCAGGCAAAATATCGAGATCCGGGAGCTCTTTCAAACCAAACCAGTTATGAGGGTTCAATTTCTTGACGGTAAAGATTTCCGTTTGACCTGCTGGAGAGGGATCAGGTTCCCCGCTTACATGCTCGGCCATCCAAAAGGCATCGACCTCATGCCATTTGGGATCATAAAGGGGGTCTATTTTATCTTCAGGGGTAAACATGTCCGCAATGATTTTGTGATCTCTCTTGTTTTTATAACTTTTCCCGGTAATAGCCGTCTCTATCTCTTTAACGATACGGTTTTTCTCGGTAAACCTGCGAGGGTTGTCGGTCGGTGCAAAGGGAACAATAGGCTTATGGCTATACTTCACGAAATACCGTTGTGCATGTCCCGATTCTCCGTCATCTTTAGGGCTTGTCCATGAAAGCGTGATACCCTTCCGTTCCGCTCGAACTACTCGTAAATCCGCTATCTTCTCCGGTGACAAACCCGATGTTTTAGGGCGTACTTTTTGTTCCCATTCTCCGGTTTGAAGAAACCAGTCGCTGACATAGACGTCTCGGCGAGCTGTTTCGAAACTCCGATATCGCTCGTTTACTTCCTTCCAGCCGGTATAATGATACAGTATCGGCCAGATCTGGATGAGTCGATCGTGTCGCAGCGGCGTAATAGCCTCCGTATCTTTAAGTATCGCATTTGGCATGGAGGTCCAATTGTTGACCATGCCCAACCGAGGGAAAAACAGAACATGATGACTGAAATAATCAGCCAAGCCCCAAATTCCATCCAGAATTCGCTCATCCTGGTAAGTCTTATAGGCTTCATGAAGGGTCAAGACTCCCTGAGCCTCCATCCAGGTTTGTGCCCGCGAACTCGAAACTTCCGAGTTCTGCCTCAGGATGTCAAAGTCCAAATGCTGGCTGATCTTATCCTGCATATCTTTGGGTAACACCCCGATAATTTTTGAAGGCTCTGGTGCCCAACTGGTCAACTGTCCGTGCCGGTGTCTGAGAAGTGCAAGCATTCGCCTAATTTGCCAACTGGCATACTCTTCAAAAACGGGGCTTTCTGTGGTCTGATAACCGGCCAGCGTGGTGTAGAGCATCCAGGTATAAATACGGCTGTAATGCCCACGGCGAAGCGCATCAGGATCCTTTTCAAACAGGTCGATTTGCTTAAGAGGAGGCATCTTTCGTTTAAACAAATGGTTATGCTGATAATTGATTGCCCAGTTCACCATGCCGTGAATGGCGTCCAAGGCCCTTTTATCACCTGTAAGGTAGTAATATTCAAAGAGCCTGAATAATGCATAGTGTTCAATATCCGGAAGCCATTTATATTTATTGAAATAGGTTTCACCCCCCCTGTATTTTTGGGCGGTACCTTCGTTGGTTTTGGCTATATATGTTTCGTTGCTTAGCCAAAGATAAAAATCTTTTCGGCCAAATCCCGTGAGCTGGTCCCAGTCCTGCAAAGTTTCGTCCAGCACGCGGTATTTGGATTCATCCTGGCCGAACTGTAAGCGGTTCCGCTCATAACACCAGCCAGGATTATGTGCGATACTCCATCGGCTAAGCACTAAATTTTTTCCCAACTCCTGAAGGTTCCCGCTTCTTAAAAAACTCAACCACCCTGAATTCTCACTTTCGTGATGCCCGCCTGAATTATAACCGTGCATATACCCATGCCCTCGAAAGCCGGACTGTTCGGGTATCCAATGCCCATCGGTTTTTGCACTGCGGTTCGGGGTGGCCATTTCAGGGGATATTTCAAAATACCACGCCTCCGTATCGGCATACCATGCCGGCGGCGCATAGGCAAAAAGCGGGTATTCAAACGCCTCTGCAACGGCTTCAACATCAGCCTCACGGGCAGTGCCGGTGTGAAAATAATACAGCAGGTCGTGGATGGTGCGCTCTCCAAAATCCAGGTCATATGCCGGCTGAGGAGACGGCACACCTTCGGTTGGCAATTTTCGCGCGTGGACGTCAATTCGAACCTGTTTAGCGGATGCCTCTATTGCCATTGGCGCTTCTTCCCAAAAATAACGGGTGGCCATAGCAAGTCCTTTTTTGTCATCCGCAATATCAACATACCGCCCTTTCGAACCTTGGGCTAATACCACAGGCGCTGATGTTTTAGCCGATGTTACCCCCACGACATAGCCGCCGGAGGTGGTTATATTTCGGCCATATTTTTGCGTATTTTCCCCTCGAAGCTGGTGCAACCAGACAGATTGATCCTTTTTCAAAGAAACGGTACCCACCGGCGCAATGCCATCCATAGCACCCACCCCGCCAGCTGTTGCAACCGCCTGTTCATCCAGTTTAAGCCGATGCTCAAGGCCCGCCTGCCTAAACATATGATTGTACAATGGGGAATGCCGATCTGAATTTTCGATGGCATACTCCGCTTTCACGTATGTTTTTCCACGGTAGAAATGGAGGCGAATCGTATAATTGTACAGACCATCAGAAAGTATCCCCCCCCTTTTCTCCACAGGGTGATGTCTTCCCTTGATCAGAATGACGACTCGCATTGGGCCGGCGTTTTCAATAATCGCGCTGCCCCTATCGAACAAGGCGCCTCTGTAAATCGATTCAATTATATTCGTTTTTTCCACGGCCTTGTCGGCATCCCACCCATGGGTATTCCATGAATTTCCCTGAAAATGCGCCATTTGATGTACTTCCCCGGACCAAATAAACGGCCCATCTTCTCTCCCGGCAACAATTACAGGGTTACCCGAAATTTCCACGCGCTCGAACACCGTACCACCGGTTTTGGGAATAACGGCACGCAACGCTCCTGTGACAATTTCAAACCGGTCTTTCTCCTCGCGGATGTTGATGGGGGCAGTGATTTTTTCAGCGGGCGACTCGTTGGTCAAAAATAATTGTTGCTTCTGATTAGGTTTTAAAGTCACCTGAAAATCCAGGAGCACCCATCGAATGGAACGATCCCGCGCCCAATAGCGACTCAATACTTCGAACTGGCATGGTATCTCATGCCCCTCAGCATCATCCAAACGCAGTTGCCCCGTGTCATGACAAAGGCCATATGGCAGCGGGACACCCGTTGTAACCGGCCAGGACACACGGGTAACCCCGGAATTGTCTTTGATGGTCAAGGGAACGCGAAACACACCATTACGCCAGGAATAGTGTTCCTGACTTGTTTTCAGATCCGCCGAAACGACATCGCTAATAAAGAAAAAAAGCGATAGAAGGCAAAACCCGAAAACCTTAAAGAGCATCCCCTTATAATCGATGAACAAGCGCATTCTATGCATTATAAAAAGAAAGCCTTAGAGCAATATCCTCGCTACAGTATAGAACTGTCAAGTTTAAGAGCCCAAACAGTCAGTGGTTTTTTAACGTCTTCTGTCACCAGTAAAAAAACTTTGTGAAAAGAATCATATACCATCATATAGTTCATCTTCTGTGAGGGAAAATCTCCCCCTGGTATTTTCTTGTAAACATTGTTCTTGTAATCGTATATAAACGTACTGGCGGATTCTGCCATCACCGGCTTTGAGGAACCGTTCTCTTCTAAAAAGATATTGTTATCCGGCAGTAATAAAATAAGCCCGGTGGATTCATCAACCGCCACTGGAAAGTGTTGATCCCGCGGACACGGATCACCCCCAGGTATTTTCTTTTGCCAAATTCCTTTTTCGCCGGCAGTTTGTCCCGGCGCATAGACCCAAACCTCGTTGGTATTCTTATGGTTTCCAAACACTGCACAAATGCGATAAATGGAATTGTAAACCATATTAAAATGAATTTCATGATGGCTCTCTTTGGTGGCCCTTTGCCACTGCGCCCGATCCGGCCCCAGCTCCCACACCCCTCCATTTTTATACGCCATAACAACATTTCTCGTCTCATCATAGGCTGAACCCGCTGCAAAAAAAGTCGGGGATTTTTCCCCGCTTTTGTTCTTGAAAATTCTCCAGGAATGAGAGGTAAGATCATAAATCCATGTGGGATGAACGGTCGCGGCATTAGCGGAAGGGACCTTCTTCTTCACAGGATTGTGGGCCGGCAACGCCGTTACCACAATTGCATCCAAATGCGGATCATAAGTAATATTGTCATAGGTATGCATTGCCCATGGCAGCACCATTGCATCGCCACAGATGGCCCTTCCCTCTTCGTCTGAGCGATATGTCTCCATGGGAGCTTCCGGATAGTGGGTCGTCCATTTTTCCGCGGCTGGATCAAATTCGTGAACAGAATTGTCCCAATTCATGCCATGGGTATCAGATCCAAAAATGAGAAGGGTCCCTCTTTTTGAATCAAAGGCAATTCCAGAATGTGCCTGTCGATGCCATCCCAACCTTTCATCGGATCGGATTTTGACCCATTTATTCGGCGCCAAATCAAGCAACCGAGCGTTTAAGCGTCTTTGGGTCCCTTCGGTTTTACGATTATCGAAAGAAGCCCAGATGTCTTGGAAAATAAAAGCGGCTGTGAGAGCCGCTACCATGATCGTAATTCCTGCAAGTCCGGTAAATATTTTTTTTATAATCACCGTGTCACCGAATTTTTTATCTCACTTAACATCGACGGGTTATTTTACAACTTCCTCAAAGACGCTCACTACCTCTTCGGCAACCTTATCCCAGGTCCGCTGCCTCGCATAACCGATCAGTCTCTGCGGATTCCACTCTTTTTTCAAACCGTTAGTCACGGCTGTCTCCAATCTCATGGCATCACCAAAAGGCACAATCGTCCCCAGATCCGAATTTACAATCACCTCGCGATTTCCACCGACGTCGGTGGTAATCACCGGTGTCCCGCAAGCCAGACTCTCAAGAAATACATTTGCCCATCCCTCGTTGCTTGTGGGCAGCACAAACAAATCAGCCGCCGAATAGTAAACCGCCAAGTCTTTAGGCTGTATGGCACCTTCAAATCGAACCACGTTCGAGAGCCCCTTTTTATTTACCATGTCTCCAAGCTTCCGGGAAAAATCGCCTTCGACCGAACTGCCGCCAACGATCAAGTAAACGACGTTCCCAAAGGACGCTTTTATTTTCGGCAAAATATCTATCACCCGATGAAATCCCTTACGTTCCACCAAACCACCTACGGTGAGCAGGACTTTGGCATCATCGTCGAGTCTCAAAAAACGTCGCGCGGCTGATTTCTCTATCGGACTAAACCGATTTGTATCAACACCATTGGGAATTACACGAATTTTTTGTTTATCAGTCGACAATTGCTGTGCGACCTTGCCCAGGGATTCGCTGACACAGATAACCCGCGCTGCTTTATGCAGCGCCCATTGCATCTGTTTTTTGCGGGACGGTATTTTCGTATATGCTGCCTCGGTCCCTCGTAACGTTATCGTAAAGGGAATGTTGAATACTTTGGAGAGCAAAGCGGCCGCAACACCGTCCGGATAGGCAAAGTGTGCATCAACCATATCAAAATTATAATACCGCTTCATTGTTTTTAGAAAATAATACAGGCTGAAAAAATAAAATACGCCGTCCAGAGCCTTAAATAAACCTGGAAAGCAGAGAAAGGGCGGATGGTCAACAATAAAGGATGGCTCAGATATTCCATATTCCGGTGTTGCAGGCCTGAAGCCCGGTTTTAACCACCTTGCAACCGGGTCCAGCGGAGATACCGGCACAGGAGCCACCACTCTAACCATTTTTCTTGCAGCAACATGCCGCATACGCTCTTTTATGAAAAGCCCGAGAAGGGGTTGTCTGAAGTTGGGAAAAACAGTGGTGAGTGTTAAAATTCGCATCGTTATGATCGCTGTTCTGCAAAACCTCTGTAAAGAAAAACCTTCATCAAGACACACAGTGCGACTAAATGGTAAAAAAAATCCCAGTACGCAACCCCTAAAAAAATTCCACCTACTGCATAGCCCAGTAAAGATATTTGAATTGCCCTGGCATAGTCCCTTACCCAAAGAAAGCCTTCAATTTCTAAAGCATGTTTCCTTAACCTCTGTAGGGCAACCATGGTGCCGAATAATAGAGAAAGCCATAAGATGAGGGCAAAATAGCCGTGTTCTCCTAAAATTTCAAAATAGGCACTGTGAACGTCCCTGCCGTGTATTCTAAACGTTTCAAATCCACCGCCGAATAGCGGGTTACTGCTGGCTCTGCTTATGGCGTATTCCCATGCATCCAATCTTCCCATGGCAGATTTATCTTCTTCAAAATTCTGGATGGTCTCCATTCGTTCAAACCATTCTTCCGGCAAAATGGATACCATATTTTCAGCTGGAATAAAGATAGCCACCATAGTGGCACCCACCAGTATGAATGATATTATCCGCCCCTTTTTTTTACTACCCAAAATAATAGCACTCAGTACCGAAAACAGAGTTAACAGCGCTCCCCTGGACCAAGTGCTGATAATTGAGCATACTGAAAAAAAAAACACCGTATAAAAAGTATTTTTAATAAACTTGCTTTCAAATTCTGATGCACATAACAGAATAAGAGGCAATGCCATATTGAGAGCAAGGCCAATTTCATTGTTACCACCATAAAAAGTTCCATCCGGGCCATAAACGCGATTAGAAAACCCGGTACCAACCGCCCAAATCCCTCCCTTAAATCCAACGAAGCCAAAACTGACCGCTATCACTACGATCAGCCATTTAAGTTTGTCTTTACTGTTAATCATCCAAAAGGTCGGGAAAATACCGATATATATTTTCATAACTTTAATCCATTGCTCCTGGGCAGCACCGGGAAGATCAGGAGATAGGATGGTGGTTAAGGAAAACCAAGCGAGGAGCGCAAAAAATAATAAGGTTTCCCTAGTCCAAGGGAACGGCTGACGGTCTTTACCATTAAACACCATGCCGAAAATGACTGATAGAAAAACCACAAAAAATATAGGTAAAGATCTTGTAAATCCCCACGCGTAACGATGTGGATTTAAATAAGAAAACAGCGCTAACGCCAACACCCCGACCCATGGTCTTGAAATGGCCACGAAGCAGGAGCAGAAGGTGATGATGAGTACAAGAATATCCCTCACAAAATTGTTCCTTTTGATAGTTTTTGATTTAGCACTCGCGTTCTATTTGCAACAGAATCCCAGGAAAATCCGTTATGCACTCTTAAATATCCATTCCGACCCAATCGCTTTGAAATTTTCTCGTCAGTTACTAACGTATATATCGAATCGGCTATCTCCATTAGTGCAGAGCCATCCACTCTAATCCCGGTTATTCCATCTAAAACGGCACCTCCGGTACCGCCGGCCTTGCCTGCGATAACAGGTTTCTCGCAGGCTGCCGCTTCCAGAAAAACCATACCAAACCCTTCCGTATCCCCACCTATTTCTCTGTTTGGCATAATAAAAATATCCGCCGCATTATACCATCTTGGAAGATCTGCCTCGCTAACATGGGACAGGAAATGGACCTTGTCCGTGACATTGTATTTTTTGGCTATAAAAGACAGGTATTCCTTATCCTCACCGATACCTGCAATGGCATAGTGCACAACCATTCCTTTTTTCTCCAAATCCGATATCGCTTTTATTGTTTGATCAAACCCTTTTCTTCTAGTTAAGCGCCCAACAGATAATAGTAATTTATCTTTATCACCGAGTTTCAGTGCCCCCCGCAAATCTCGGACTTCCAGTCCCGGCCGAAATCGCTCAGTATCGACCCCTGGATTAATGATGAGAATTTTTTTTGGATCCATACCGATCTTAAGTAATTCGTTTCTTGTGAATTCACTATTGGCCACCACACAATCGGCACGCAGGTATGTAAACCGCATGGCTTTAAATTTTACGGCCTGCCGCCATGTGGTTATCTCCTCGCCATGAGCATAGACAACCAACGGAATCTTCCAAAGGCGAGAAACAACCCAGCCGACAAGACCCTCCGGCAGCACCCGGCCAGCATGAACAGCCCTGAAGGGTTCCTGAAAAGAAAGTCGAATCGTTCTCAGCAATAATTTAATATACATAACCAGTGATTCTGGTTTTAGCCACGCAACCCGCGAAAGATTGATGCGGTGGATGGTGTTTGGATGCGGTTCGTCATGGTCATCTGCCCCTGGAACATTTGCTGTGACAATATGAATATTTTTCCCGCCCAAGATCCGGTAAACGGTGTCAAACCAAACAGCAGTACCCCCTTTGGTTGGCAAAAATAATTCAGTTATTACAAGAAGAGAGTCTTTACTGTTCATCGGCATTCTGTATTCTCATTATATCAAAAATCAAAATATATGAATTTTTGAGTTTCTCCCCCAAAAACCATAATCAATATCGTAATACCGAAATATGCCAACCCGCAAAAAGGGAAAGGAACTCGCCACCACCACATTAAACCATGTTTTTGTATGAGTTTAATCAAAAACGGTTCAAAAAAAATAACCATCCATGAAATTAATACCAGACTTTTCCAGGGTGTCTGGAAAGCCACTTGACCCGACAATTACGTGATGAAAATTCAAGTTCATTTCAACTCATGAATCGAACTCGTAGCCTATAATTAAAAAAATTACAATATCTTAGATCCAAAATGTCACCGTTGATAGTTCCGAAGTCAATATAGCCATGCAGTGTATTTTCCCAAAAATCTGTATAGGGAACAAGTAACCCATAAAATCGGCATAATTTCACTGACTTTTTCTTTTGTCTGCATTTTATATTTTTACTCATATCGCCAGTCATCTCTGCTGATCCAAAATTATATATCAATAAATTCAAGACGATTGTATAATTGTTTGTGCTGGACATGTTGTACTGAACACCTGCCATGCTTCGAAACCAACCCGCACACTTTACTCATAAAGAAAGGAAAAAAAGCTTGCAATTCACTAAAAAATAGGTTACTTGTTCGGTATACACAAAATGACGATATTGCCACTTTTCGATTACAATTTTGGTATACTGATAATATGATCCCAACAGAAGCCACTTTGAAATATTTTACCCAAATTCCATCCCGGGTGAGGTCCGCATTTGCCAAGTCAAAATCCCCAGTGGCATTTGAGTATGAAGACGAGCCTTTTTTTACGATCTATGGAGCCATGCATCAGCTCTGGGTCAAACGCAAATCTCAACGAAGTGTTGCAGAGTCGACCGACATGGACAGGCAGCCCCTTAAGAAATGGGAAGCTGCATTCGCTGAATATGGCGCCATGGGGCTGTTGCCGGAACTGTCTTTCGTTGACGTC
>JAZDPP010000216.1:0-10896 GCA_043797445.1 Pseudomonadota bacterium | reverse complement strand
AAAAGGTGAACATGCAAGCTAAATAGCTGATTTTACGTATTGGCCACTTGTAAAACTGGCGGGATTAGGACTGTCACATGATTAGATTGTGCTGTTATAGCGATATGTTATAAAACACAACCGGATTCTGACGCCGTAGGGGGTGGCTGTTTCGTTGCGGCTTCTAAATATAATCCCCTCGTTTAAATTTAATCAATTCCACCTCGGCCATGATGGCGGCTGAAGATGCAATCCCCCGCAATTTTTCTTCGGTTGGGGGAATTTTTTCAGTTTCCCGCAGGAGGTTCTGCGTGTTGCTGCTGATTTCTTCCAGTAAAGGGGCTATATCCTTTAACGATCTCGCAGGGTCTTTAAGATTTCTGGCATAATCGTCCAGCAGGTCGAGTAACTGGTTTGTCTGAAGGGCCACGTTTTCCGTGGGGGTATCTATTTGATGAAATACCGTCGGTCGCACTTCGCCCAAACTGGCGGTGTGGGACGCTCCCGTCGTTTTTTGGGCTTCCATGGCCTTCTCAAGAGACCGTTTAAAAAAATCGTTTGATGGTTGTTGAACATTTCCCTGAAGATAAATTGCCTGGTTTTCGGAAATAGGGATGATCTTGCTCATTGTAATACCTCCTCTCAATATTTTCCCTATTGTAATGCAAAAAAAAGGCCAGCATAAAAGCCAGCCTTTAAAAAAAATAACGAGTTGAAAATGCTTATAAAACGTTTACAAACAAAAAACGTTTGGAAAAGATGCGGCAATTTTTTCCGGTTTCAGGGATGCAACGATGCTTAAATCATCTCACTGATATGGGCGCCGACGAGTTTTTCGGCAATTTTTTCCGAATTCAATTCGTACCGGTTATCCGCAATGGCCTGTTTGATTTGCGCGACCTTTTCTTCGCGAATTTCCGGTGCTTCGGCAACAGCGTTTTTGGCAAGTTGCATTTCTTTCGAGGCTTGGGACAAACTGACCTTGTCATTCCGCGCGGCATCAGATCCCATCTCGGTTTGTCGTAAGTCCTGAGATTCAACCCGGCGTTTGTCCGTTGTTTCATTCAGCAGGGTCTGGTGCTCGTATTTTTGGGTAATGTTGCCGATATTGTTCATGATAATACCTCCCGGAGCGATGAGGTGCTACAGCTCCATATTTTTGTCCACCGCTTCCTTGGCCAGTTGTTCCAGGCGTTTGATTAAAAACATCGAATTTTCTATTTCAAGGGTGTTGGTCGTTTTTTCATTGTCGCCGTTTATCACGTTAAACACAAATTTTCCTTCACGACGGGAATTGAATGAAACGCTTTCCCCCAGCTCGCCTTCAAGTTTGTCAATAATTCCTTTTTCCA
The DNA here is from genome assembly GCA_043797445.1 of Pseudomonadota bacterium. Taxonomy (GTDB): domain Bacteria; phylum Desulfobacterota; class Desulfobacteria; order Desulfobacterales; family JAFDDL01; genus JAZDPP01. The sequence goes on along the minus strand of JAZDPP010000216.1, from coordinate 9,565 downwards.
CATCATCCTGAGGACCGGATCGGGTAATTCGGTCCACAATGTCCGCCGCGACCTTATCGATTATCGATTGGCGTTTGGCTTCAGCGGAAATATTGACATTATCCACCGGTTGTTTTCGATCCAGTTCTTTTTGCCGCTCCAGCATTCGAGTCTGGCTCAGCTGTTTGCCGTATACCTTCAATACATTATGTATTTGATGGCTGGGAATGAGCATTGGCATTTCCTTCAGGTTACGAACCGATATAAAAACTTTTCCTTGGAAGTGATATCGGACAGCGATCCGCAAAACTTTAAAGAAAAAATAAAAAATGCAATATTCTTTTCTAACCCCACTCAATGCGGCTTTCCGGCTTTGATCATATTCTCGGCCACGCCAGGGTATTTTTTCCAGACCGGCAGGAACTCGCTGTCGCTCAAACAGCCTGCCGCTCTTCCAAAAACACCCTGGCGCGGCCTCCCTGCCGTGGGAAACTGGCCGAAACGATGATCAAGGCCGGCTTTCCGCATAGGCGGCGCAAAAAATTCTGACAAATCGGCGGTGACTTGAAAAAGCGATTTCCGGCAACGCCGTGATAGGGAAATAGGCGACCTCCGAGGCGTCATCTCCTGCAACCGCAAGGCCGGAATAATTTATCACCAGGTATCCGATCAGCAAAATGCTATCGTATAGCTCACTTTTGCCTGTGGTAACTCCCAAGAGGGTATCGATTTTTCCCACCAGGGCGGTTTCTTCCTTCAATTCTCTGAGCGCCCCGCTTTCCGGCGTCTCGCCCATTTCTAAAAATCCGCCGGGAAGACACCATTTGCCCATCTGCGGGGGGACGCTTCGCTTAACGAATAGGATGCGATCCCGAGGGTCTGCCACTACCAGGCAGGTCGCGGGGACAGGGTTTTCATAAACCGTCACCCGGCAGACTGAACAAAATAACCGTTCGGTTCCTTCCCACCGCCTTTTTTCGAGGCGCCCGCCACAGTATGGGCAATAGTTCTTTTCTCTCATCATAAACAAGCTATTATCCGTCGAACCTCGATTACGCGGCTTCTAGTCATCAAAATTTCCGGAAGATCCTTTATCGGCGTCGATAAGGGCTGCCTTCTCTTTGATTTTATCGGGTGTCCATTCGGCCGGGTTTTCAAGCCGTTTGGCTTTCGCTCCCCCATCAAAATTCTTTGCCTGGCGGATCGCTCCCATGACGATGGGAGCCGTGTCATTGGCATTAAAGACATTGACGAGCATATTGTAGACGAAGGTTTCCACCCGCCGGGCCATTCGATCGCGGATTTCCTTGGGTTGCCGCATCAGCTTGTTTTCAAAAGGCAGGTTTAGATTTTTATAATTTCCGCCCTTGATTCCCTTTGTCTGGGCATAGGACGTCATTTCTTTCCAGACATCCTCGGTGACCCCTTCTCCCGCCACTTTAATGAAATTGCCGCTATCGTCCAGGATGGCGTTGCCGTAATCATTGACTTCGACTCCCCATGAAATCATCTGCAGGGCCGTGGCGACATTGGCCTTGGTCGTGCGGGTTCGGGTTGCGATTGCCCGCAGCCTTTCCGAGCTGTTGCCGGAGGTGCCATGCTGGGCACCCGAAACCTGGTACGGGGCGATCGCTTCGTGAATTCGGGCGGTGAGATCCACCTGTATTCCCTGGCTGCTGGCTTCGATACCGTGGGTGGTTCCATTGTTGAGCGCAATCCAGTCCGGAAAAATACTATGCGCATTAAGGCCCTGAATGAGGAACCGGGCTTCTTCCACGGTGGATAGTCCTTCCTTACCTTTTATTTCTCCCACTTCCGTTTCAAGAGAGGCCCATTTCGGAACATAGGGGTTCAGCTCGATATTGGCGGCCAGGTTCTCGGCGTCCGGCAAATGGGAGGCGTCAATGGCAATGGAGGTGATTCCAGCGTCAAACATGGAGGGTATTTCCGTTTTGGCGGACAGGATATCCGCTGCCCCCTTTATGCCGTAATGATCGGCATGAATTGCAACGGGAATGGTGATGCCGAGCTCATTGCAGAGTGCATCAACGATTCTGGCCATATTCCAGAAATTGACGGCGCAATAAGCGCTGGCCCCGCCTTCTGATTTGGCAATTTCAATGATTATGGCCGCATTGGCCCGCTGAGCCGCCATCAGGGCGCCGCGAATGACAAAATAATTTCTGCCGTTTGCCGCCATGGCGATGGCATTGCCCTTTTTCAGCATGGCCTGGTCGATAAATTTCCCGCTGATAATCAGAGCGTTTGAATTGGGAAAAAGCGAAACGATATTGGGTGGGCGACCGATGCTAAGTGCGGTTTTAAAATCAGCTGAAGTGATGGAACTGGGTCCGGTCATGTCATACCTCCTTATTAGTAGTCAATGATTGAATATTCCGGCAGGTTATAGAGCTTTCGAACACTGTAACTTAACGCATCGGGCAGATATCGCCCCCAAATCTTAATCGGTAGCTCCTCAATTTGAGTGGTCGGGCTCATGCCCACCGCTATTAAATATTCGATGATGTACTCGATATTAATCGGGATATTACCAAAGCCCTTTTGCTGTTGCCGCTGTTTGAAAATGTGGGTTTCGTGCATGGATCGCCCGATTTCCGATTCAATCAGCTCATCCAGCGTGGTGAAGATCAGATCCACCTGAACGGTGTCGCTGCTGCTCCGGAGAAACTGCTGAAAATCATCCGACAGGCTCGCTGGAAGACCCCGGTAACGATAAGCGCTCTCTTGGCGTTGTCCCTTGAACCGTCCACTCATATAGTCGAAATCGACCGTCAATTCTACCACATAATGGATAGCGTTATAGTTGCCGGTGTGAATTTCCTTTTCAATTATGGTAGCGCCGGGGATACGAGCGATTTGCATTTCAAGAGAATCTTCGGATATGCCGTTTTTAATTATTTTGAGCCCCAATACATCCTTGATGGTCATGATCGAAGCGGGAAGCGACAGCCCCTGATTCTTTATCTGCTTGAGATGCTCTTTTTCGGCTTGCGCCAGGAGTTTAGGGGAAGCGGCGGGATCACTCCCATTTTTCAGAGCCAGTTGAGTTGCCGTATGGCGAACCTGGTTCGTGATATGAAGCAGTGCATACCGGCTGGCTTTCTCGGCAATTCGTTTTACCCGTTTAAACCGGCACATGGCGGTAATTTGACGGCAATCATCATGGAATGCCAAGGCTTTGATGGGAGCACCGATATAATAGAACTCAGGCGAATTGCGGTATTTTGATATGATTTGCCGCAACCGATCGGTTCGAACAGTCGCCCCGTTGCAGATAAAGTCCTTCAGTTCCTTTTTAGTATCGATGTGATTAAAGTGGACCAGGTTGGGTAAAAACTCGTTGAGCTCCCTGATAAAAAGCAACAGGCGCTCCCATGCGACAAAACTGTCGTATGTGATGATTCGGGTGATCTCAAGCGCGTCATTGGGTTCCAGACGATTGGAGAGCCAGCGATTCGTTATTTCAAAAAGTTCATCCTTATGAAGGAATGCGGATATGTACATTACGCTTCCGAGGCAAAAAAACAGCTCAATTTAATGTAATGGGACTCACTATCTTCATCGGTTTGCGCCTCGATCGGTACCCAATCCCACCCCATAACGGCCCTAACCCCGATAAACGGGATAAGTACTTTTACGAAATAATTTTCTGCCAAAAGCGCGCGGAAAATTATTTCTCAAGTACTAATGCGGACTCGATTTCTCAGGCATAAAGATCGATTGCAGTGCCGATCATTTTCATCGCCAATGGTTCCACTTGTTTTTTTTTGTTATACAGCCCCTCGCTCATATCCATATTGAAAGCAAACCGGTTATTACGAAAACCTTTTGAAAATCGGCTGTTATCGAAATGGTACGCCTGGTGCTCGTATTGAGCGGGGAAAAACTCGGACGTTTCGGTCACCACCGGGTAACCGCAGCGAGTGTCGGGTATCAGTATGTGGTTGGATACAATATTCATATCGCCAATGCATCACGGCCCAAAAAGATATTAAATATGTTGCCCCCGCGAAAAACGAGTGTGTTTCCAATATAACGCCTGATCTCAATGATAATGTGTATAATACCGTTGGGTGTCAAGGAAAAAGGTGATCTTGAGTCTGCCCGCCTGCGTGTCAACAGTCTCCCATTTCCCAAGGTCGAAAGGGGCGGAATGTCGTCGGTTCAGATATCTACCCTGCTGGTAAGCAATCGTTTTCTTTCTCATTCTCTTTGGATTTTGGTTTTTTCTTTTTGAGACAATCCCTGTCTTTCCTTACAAAAGCGCAGAGTTTCGGGTTGTAGTACTCCTTGCAATTTGACGGATTATATAGAGGGCATTCAGGGTGCTTTTCAGACATAGATATTTTTCCTCGTCAGATTTTTTACCGGCCAAGAACCCAGTAGCTGCAACGGATATAAGCTGGTGGATCCAGTTGCCCGCGTGAACTGACGAACGGCTTTGTCATAGCCCGTTCAAATTACCGGTCCATCGAAAGCTGCATCGGTTCATTGTCGCTAATTATTTGGCCTTGTTCGATAAAAAATTCGTATTTTCCCTCTTTTAGCATAAAAGCCCTGCTTTTACAAGGGATTATGTCAGATGTTTTTTCGGATTGCGCTTTCAGGGGCGATAAAAATCGGATTCCCAATTGATTCGGGGAGAAACGCTTTTGGTCGCGGATTCTATTTCGTTCATTATATTGGAAATAAAAGGTTTCCCATTTGTCGCCGAAGAGATAATCGTTTTGACATTCCCTTTGTTAAATGCAATAAAATCCGACCAAATCTGCAAAAAGGGCCTTGATCATCGTTTCGGCCAATTTCCCACGGCAGGCAGGCCGCCCTATGCTGTTTTTGGAAGAGCGGCAGGCTGTTTGAGCGACAGCGAGTTCCTGCCGGTCTGGGAAAAATACCCTGGCGTAGCCGATACGATGATCAAGGCCGCAAAAAGGCAATTGTTGCCAGCCGGGAGACGATTATTCCCGGCGTGAAGGGAGGCCCTTTGTAATGGTCGGGTTTTTCAGGCTCAATGGGATTACGACTGAAAAATGACACAAGATTATGCTGTTATCAGAAGTGAGTTGCTCGATACGGTTCAGCGCTTATCCAGTCTTTACGCTTTGCCGAAGCGACTTCCCGGAATGGCCGATACCTCATTTTCCGAATGGAACAGCGCCTGTGACGTGATTCGCGGGCAGCTTTCCGAGGATCTTCTTCGAGTAGCCGTCGTTGGCGCCATTAAATCCGGAAAAAGCACGTTTGTTAATTCGCTTTTCGGTGGTGATTACCTGAAGCGCGGCGCGGGCGTGGTGACGTCCATCGTCACAAGGGTCCGGTATGGCGAGGCGCTCAAGGCGACCTTGTTTTTTAAATCCTGGGATGATGTCAACCGGGATATCAAGGGCGCATTGGTACTGTTGCCGAATCTGAATCTTTCGCGGGAAACGGGGAGTTTCGATATTCGCCGAAGCGCCGATCGCAAGGCACTGGGAGAGGCTCTCGGTTGCCTCGGACCGGAACAGCTGATCACGCAAGATGCCAGGAATGCAAACGGCGTGCTGTTGTACTCCTATTTAAAAGGCTATGACCGGGTAAAGGAACGCATCGGCCCGGAGCCGCTTACGGCGGTTTTTGGGGAAGACACATTTGATGCGCACCGGGCATTTGCCGGAGAGGATGCCCTCGCGGTGTACCTGACCGATATTGAATTGGAGATTGCTTCGCCTCATGTTGCGGATCAGATTGAAATCGCGGATTGCCAGGGAAGTGACTCTCCCAACCCCCTTCATTTGGCGATGATTCAGGACTATTTGAATCTGACCCATATGATCGTTTACGTCATCAGCAGCCGGACTGGATTACGGCGGGCGGATATCCGATTTCTGTCCATTATCAAGAAAATGGGAATTCTGGACAATACCATTTTTGTGATTAACTGCGATTTCAGTGAACACGGATCTCTTGATGATCTTTCGGCACTCGTCAAAAAGACGGTGGAAGAGCTTTCACTCATAAAGTCTTTACCCCAGGTTTTCTGCCTCTCCGCGCTTTTCAACCTTTTCCGGTCCATGCCTTCACACCTGTCGGAAAAAGACAGCCGGCGATACGCCCAGTGGCAGACGGATAAAGAACTGACCGATTTTTCAGATGACAATAGCGCCGCGTTTTTTTCCACTTTCAAAGCCAAATTGACGGCTGAACGGCAGGCCGTACTGCTGGGAAATCATTTGGAGCGGATCGAGCGAATGATTTCGGGGGTGAAGCACTGGCAGGAAATCAACCGCAAGATCATCGCAAAGGACACGCGGAGCGCTGCCGAGATTGCCAGGCGGATCGAAGCGTTTCGGGATCGGATGGCCCAGATTCGCTCTACCATGCACAGCACGATCGATGGCGCGGTGAGTCGGATCAAAAGAGAGCTCAAAACGCAAATCGATCAATTCTTCGGAGACCGGTCCAGCGGGATTACCGCCACCATCACCCATTTTATCCGATCCTATGAGGTGGTTCCCGGCGATTATGAAGCCGAGTTGACGCAGCGCGGCTTCAATGCCACTATGTATCAGGTCTTTCAGGATTTCAGGCAACGCCTCGATACCTTCATGGCCGAAAATATCAATCCCCAGATTCTGGGGTATGTCCGCGGCCGGGAGAAAAAGCTCGAGCAGGACCTCACCAGCCTCTCCAGTCCCTATGACAGTCTGATTCACGATGCAATTGCCGAATTCGGCCGCGGCATGACGGAAATCGGTATCCCGCCGATGGGGGGTATGTCGGCGGGAACGGATTTGCCCGATGTGGAATCCATAAAACGGATCGCCGGCATCAAATTCCCGCCGATGGTCGTCGCCATGAGATATTCGGCCAGGATAAAAACCGAAGCGGTGTTGCGTCTTGGGTTTTATACGGCGCTCACCTTTCTTAAGCAGATTTTGAAAAAGCCCCTTCAAGGTGAAAAAGAAAAAGAGATGAGCGCTCTTTCGGACGGCATTCGGCGAATGCGGCGAGAAACGGAAAAAACGATCCTCTTCCACTTTATCGATTATAAAGAAAATTTAAAATTTCAATACATTCTCAAATTGGTGGACGCGGTGTCCCATACCGTAAAAGCGACACTGCTTCACCGGTTTGAGTCGTATGTGGAAAGTCTGGTGCAACTGTTGTCGCTGATCGGCAACAAGCAGCTTGACGAAGTTCGTGCCGCGGAGGTTCTGGATGAAATGGCTGCGTGTACGAGCCGGATCGAAGCGGGGCTCAGGAAGATCAGGGGGCAAAACGGACTGGGAAAATGGGATGGAAATGACGGGAAAAGGCAAGCCGAGTCAGCGGAAGAGGGGAGGGGGATGCCGTAAACGGAAGGGAAAAAAACGCGCGTGGATGATGTTGAAAGAGGTGTCATTGCCCCTTTAGCTTTTTCAGGTTGCTTTCGGCAAACTCGATATTGGGATCCAATTCCAGCGCCAATTCATAATATTGAATCGCTTTTTCCGTATCCCCCATATCCCGATAGTTCGAGCCGATATTCGCATAATCGATGGCCGACGAGGGATTGAGCGCGATGACTTTCTGGAAGTTTTCAATGGCCGCCTCATGGTTTTTAAGCATGAAATGGCAAAAGCCCTTCAAATTGTATATATCCGTTCGCTCTTTATCTATGTTTTCCCCGCGCTGCAATACGTCGAGCGCCTCATGATACCGCCCCAGCTCTTTCAGGCAAACCCCCATATAGGAATAGATGCTCGGGATATCCTGTTCGTTGGGATTGAGCGCCAACGCCTGCTTGAAACAAGGCAGAGCGGATTGCGGATCTCCCAGCGTCAACAGCGCGTTTCCCATGTAAAACTGAAGATAGTATTTCCCCGGCAGCTTTCGATCCATTTCCCGCAAGGTTCGAAGTCCTTCTGCGGGGGGGCTCGATTCCGCCACGATCTTGGCGCAAAACATTCCAACACTGGTGCCAAGGGCGCGCTCCCTGAAATGGGCGCCGGGGATGATGGTGTAAAAGGCCGGAACATTTAACCCGGAATGAAGCGTGTTTATGACATAAACCTCCATTCCTTTTTTAGCCAGAGCGGCGATGCAGTTTTCCACCTCGATCCGGATGTTGTTGTGGGAGATATCCGGCAATTCATTGATGTTCACCCATTTTCCCGGATTCATTACATAATCGGCTTCCGCAAGGCAAGTGTATTTCGGAAGTCCCGATGCCACGTAATTGGCGGCGGTGTTAAAGTCGCCGGCCAGTTGGGCGACCTCCGTCAAGGCCCGGCTGAGAGCCTTTTGGGGATCGGGCGTGGTGCCGGCCGTCCAGACGAGCTCGCTTTTTTCCGGAAAGGTGGTGGGATCAAAGGCCATGGCCCCCACGGTGGGAATCCCGGTGTCGAGGGAAAAGTCCGATAGATAGAGGTTAATGCCCGCTTGGCGGTATTTGGCAAACATTTCCAACACCATGGGGTCAGTTACGGATTCCGGTCGAATCGCGGGGACGTTCATGCGGTTCTGGCTGACGAGGGAAGACACGTGACGCTCAACGATTTCGGAAATGCCTTGCATCAGCGCCTCCTCCACGCAATTGCCGGCGGAGGGACCATTAAACTCATTGATGGTGTAAAACCAGGTGAACGGAATGAGCACCTCCTCTTTCCGGGTCAGATTATAAGCCCGGGTCCATTGGAGAGGGAGTTCTTCATAAAAGCCGCGGGTGATGGCCAGCTCGGAGGAGTCATCATGGACGGATCGGGCGATCTGCTCAAAGGGAAGCGCGCGGTCCTTTAGATTTTTAGGGCAATCCGTAAAGAAATTTTTTGGGTTTTTGCAAAAACTGAAAAAGCTGAATCGTTCCGCCAGTTCCATTACGGCGCTGGCTTCCGCCTGCTGGGGGGTCGCGCCTTTTCCCATCTGTTTTTTAGTGCCGATGATTTCCAGCGCATCTTTTCCGCAAAGACTGAAATATACCGGGATATTCAGGCGGCCATTGTCAATGCGGACAACCTTCTCCAGAACCTCCATGTCGAGTTTTTTCAACCGGCCCCTGAGCCGCCGAACCGTTTCTTCGGGAGTTATCACTTTGTCCTGATCCAGCGTAAACTTCTTAAACGCATCCTGTAACCGAATGATCGTCATCCATGCACCTGTAACAAGTCTGAAATGTTATCAAAAAAAAGAAGTGATTTTTAATTGACCCCCTGAAAACAATTTGCTATAACCCGGCTCACTTCACGGGGATGTAGCTCAGTTGGGAGAGCGCAGCGTTCGCAATGCTGAGGTCAGGGGTTCGATCCCCCTCATCTCCACCACCGGAAAAAAAGCCCGCTGTTTATGCAGCGGGTTTTTTGTTTCTACCTTCCCGAATGTGCCGGTACCTTCCGCTGACGTCCTCTTGTTGCTTTATATAGCAGATGAAACCGGGAAATGGAATATCGTGATCGATCGATATCCATTTTCGGCCTTGATCATCGTACCGGCCACGCCAGGATATTTTTTCCAGACCGGCAGGAACTCGCTATCGCTCAAACAGCCTGCCGCTCTTCCAAAAACACCCTGGCGCGGCCTGCCTGCCGTGGGAAATTGGCCGAAACGATGA
>JAZDPP010000215.1:0-19877 GCA_043797445.1 Pseudomonadota bacterium | reverse complement strand
GCGCGCTCCCTCACCCCCCCCCCCCCCGCCCCCCCCCCCCCCCCGCCCCCGCCCGCCGGCCGCGCCCGCCGCCCCCCCCCCACGAGAACATCCATTAAAATCGAAGATTACCAGCAAAGAAGAAAGAATGCAACATTAATTTTACGATAACGCCGTTACCCTGATTTAACCGGTGGCGCTCGCCGGCAGAAAAACCCAGACACGGGTATATTCACCGGGTTCCGACTCGATGAACAAGTATCCGCCGTGATCATGGATGATACCGTAGCTGATGCTGAGCCCCAGCCCCGTCCCCTCGCCCAGGGCCTTGGTGGTAAAAAAAGGGTCAAAGACCCGTTCCTGAAGTTCCGGGGCTATTCCCATGCCGTTGTCAAAGAAACAAAGGGTCACCATTTTGACCCCTTTTGGTTTCGGTACCGACGCCTTTACCTCTATTTGCATGTTCCGCTTGAGATCGTCCGGGTTTCTCAGCAAGGCGTGGCGCGAATTGCCCAGGATATTCATGAACACCTGCTGCATCTGCTGCCGGTTGCCCATGACCGGCGGAAGATCATCGGGGATATCGAGGTCCACGGAAATTCCTTCCTTCCGGAACTGGGTCGCGAATAATGCGAGCGAATCTTCCAGAACCGTGCGTACTGAAACCGGTTCTTTCTTCCCATGGCTTTGCCGTGAAAAATAGAGGAGGTTTTTGACGATCTCCGCAATGCGGTCTCCCTCCTTTATGATTCTCAGGGGGATATCCGGGTCACTGCCCGAGACCGAAGCGTCATCGGCCAGTATCTGAGCGTAATTGATAATGCCGTTGATGGGATTGTTGATTTCGTGCGCCACCCCGGCTGCGAGTTCCCCGATAGCGATAAGATGCCGCGTCCGCAGCGTTTGCGCTTCCAAATGCTTTCTCTCGGTAATATCCCGGTCGATTCCCCTGAGCCCCGCCAGTTTTCCGGATGAATCGAAAAATGGCACGCCGCTCGTCTCCACGATCACCGAACGCCCCTCCCGGTGGCGGCAGACTCTTTCTATCCCGCGGAAAGGTTTTCCGGTTTCAAGCGTTTTCTTTAACCGGGACCTCGCGTCCTTGAGTTTATCGGGGTGAATGAACTCAAGAGGCGATCTGCCGACGATTTCTTCCGGCGGATACCCCAACAGCTCCACGCTTCTGGGGCTGACGTAGCTATAAACGCCGTCTGGGTTCGTTTCCCAGACCCAGTCATGGGTGCTCTCCACCAGCGCCTGGAAACGTGCCCGGCTCTCTCTGAGTTCCGTTTCCACCCGCTTGCGATCGGTGGTATCGCGGTAACTGTCGCGCCTGCCGAGCCAACGGCCGTCCCTGTCATACACGGACTGGCTATTTAAGCTGACCCAACGCTCATCGCCGTCGATATGGATGATACGAAATTCAAGGAAGGCCTCCCCCGTTCTTTCAAGACCCTCCGCCACAGCCTTATCCCAGCCGGGAAGATCCTTCGGGTGGATGATTTTCTCCATCAGGAAGGGATCTTTGTAGAAGTCCCAGGGGAGATATCCGCTGATGCGTTTACAGGAGGGGGAAACGTAAATGTATTTTCCATCCGGTCCGATCCAGGTCTCCCAGTTATACGTAAAGTCCGCAACCGTGCGAAACCGCTCTTCGTCGTCTTTCAAGGTCGTTAAAGCGGTCTCCAACTCGGAGGTACGCTCGCTAACCCGTTCTTCCAACTTTTCATGGAGTTCTTTCAGCGTTATCTCCGCCTCCTTACGTTCGGTGATATTGCTGATCATGACGCGGTACACGGAGTTTTCGACGGTGGCTGGTTCCGGGCCTTCCGAAAAACCCAGAGCGGCGGCAGCTTCCAGCCGTGTCCAGAACAGGGTCCCGTCTTTGTTGACCATTCTGAGCTCGCATGCCAGTGGTTCACCTGATTCAAGGAGCTGTTTGCGGTGCCGGTAATAAAGGTCCTGATCCTCCTTGAGGATGAACCGGGTAAAAGGCTGCTGAATCAGAGCGCTCCGGGCCACGCCCAACAGGATCGCGGCGGTGAGGTTGGCCTCCAGAATGCGACCCTTTTCGCTGAGCGTGCAATAGCCGACTGGCGCGAGGTCGTAGAGATCGACATACCGGGCGTGGGACGCATCCCGTTGCGCAAGGGCTTGCCGCAATTCCTCGTTTTGCATATCGAGCTCGATCTGGTGCACTTGCAGTTCATGAATCAGGCTCTGGGCTTCTTCGGCCGAGAGGGCTTTCAGGTCCTGGAATTCAACTGCCTTGAGCGTTTTTTCCGCCCGCTTGCGAAGCGGTTGTTTTTCGGTCATATCGCGCCTCTTGAAGGTTTCGGCAATGCCTCATTGGCCCGCTTGCCGTCCCGGTGAAAGGGGAGGGCTATTCATTCCGCAAGATTCCTGATGTTGTGCCTGCTGATGAGGCGATACATCGTTTGACGGCTTATTCCCAGCAGGCGGGCGGTTCTGGCTTTGTTCCAGCCTGTCTTTTCAAGTGCGGAAAGGAGTTCCGGGCGTGAAATGGCGCTGCTTGCGGGGGAAAATTCCGGTTTCATTCCGGCGGACCTGCAGATTTCCGGGGGGAGATGATCCATCGTGATAACCGTTTCACGGCAAAGAACAAAGGCGTGCTCGATGGCGTGTTCGAGCTCCCGGATATTTCCCGGCCAGCGGTGGTCCATGAAGGCGGACAGCACCTCATCCGTGATACCCCGAATGGTTTTTCCCGAACGATCGTTAAACCGCTCACAAAAGTGATTTACCAGTAAAGGGATATCCTCAAGACGATCCCGCAGGGGCGGCAGGGTAATTTCAAAGACCTTGAGACGGTAAAAGAGATCCTCCCTGAAATGCCCCTGCCGGACCTTTTCCATCAAATTATGGTTTGTGGCGGTAATGATCCGCAACGCCACCTTGACCGGCTTGCTGTCTCCGACCCGCTCAAATGTTTTTTCCTGAAGAACCCTTAGAAGCTTGAGCTGAATCGCTGAAGAAATCTCTCCGATCTCGTCTAAAAAAAGCGTTCCGCCGCCGGCGGCTTCAATTCGTCCCACCCGGTTGCCGACAGCGCCGGTAAAGGCGCCTTTGACATGACCGAAAAGCTCGCTTTCCAGCAGCGTCTCCGAAAGCGCCGAACAGTTGACACTGACCATGGGCTTGTTGGCCCTGGGACCGCCGTAGTGCAGCGCCTGGGCAATCAGTTCCTTTCCGGTGCCGCTCTCCCCGGTAATCAAAACCGTCGTGTCGGTTCCGGCCAGATCTTCTATGAACCGGTAGATTTTTTGCAATTTCCGGCTTTGGCCGATGATGCCGTGAAACCGGGAGCGCGCCTTGAGTTCCCGCTCCAGAACATCGAGCCGGGTCATATCGCGAAGCAATAAAACCGCCCCCGCGGATCGGGCGTTTTCATCCACGAGAGGCGAAATGCTCACCACGAGCACCTGTTTCGGCCGGCCGGGGGAATGGCACTCGATGCGGTGCTCCTGAATGAAACGTTGCGTTGTCAGGGTTTCTTTCAGCGGACCGGCGCAGGAGCGCAAGCATTCTATGGGGATTTCAAAAAACGGTTTCCCGGTAAGCGACTCCGGAGACGCGCCGCAAACACTTAGAACGGCATTGTTGGCATCGATTACCCGCATATCCGCACCGACTGTCAGAATCGCATCCTTGACGCTCCTGAAGATCGCCTCCAGATGCTTGCGGTTTCGTTCATTTTCCTTATCCAGACGTTCTTTCTCATCGATGAGCGCTTTATGTTCGAGGGCTATCCGGGCGGCCTTCAGGACAGCCTCCTTCTTGACCGGTTTGGACAGGTAGTCAAACGCCCCCAACCGAACGGCCTCGGCGGCCGTATTGGTGCTCGGATGGCCGGTAATCATGATCACGGGGCAAAGAAAGCCTCTGCTCTTTATCTCTCTCAGTAAATCGATGCCGCTGTGTTTTCCCAACAGGATGTCCGCAAAAATCAGATCCGGCTGGTGCGCGGATGCCAATTCCAGGGCGGATAAATAATTATCCGCCGTCACCACCTTGTGGCCTTGCGCGGTGAGAAACGAATTGAGCGTGAACCGGATGCTCTCCTCATCGTCGATAACCAGAATTGTTTGTTCCATATCGTTTTCTCTTCCAGCGGCTATCGGATGCCGACGTTATTGATGCACCCATATCATACTTACCCTATAACCTGTCAGTTTCTTTTTTTCCATAATAATTTACGTTATTACAGTTGAGATCGTTTCCAGCTTTGGAACAGCCAGGCAGGACTCGTTGACCCGCGTCTTTCAAGGGCGAGATCGTGAAACACAGGCAGACACCATTAAGCTTCTTTGTCCGGTGGTATACAGTAGCCCTTTTTTAAGGAACGAAAAACAATTTGATCCCATTCGGCCCTCAATGGTAAGTTGCGGTATCTGGTTACAGGTAAATTCAACAGGAGTCATTATGGCTGTAGGCTGGGCACGAGACGGGGCCGTGCAGGAGCAAATCGATGCCGGTGTGGAAGATGCCGTAAAGCAGGCCCGGCAGCGCCTGCCCCGGGGCGAGAGCAAAACCCACTGCCTGGAATGCGGCGAGGCTATTTCCGAAGCAAGGCGAAAAGCAATTCCCGGAGTGCGTCTCTGTATCGGTTGCCAGTCGGAGCTTGAAAAAAATGAGCGCTTTTACACCGGCTATAATCGGCGAGGCAGTAAAGACAGCCAATTGAGATAAGGGTTGCCTCGGGGCGCCATTAGCCGCTTTCCCCCTATCCGCCCGAAACGGGGATATGAAGATGGATCACATCCTTGTCAGCCAGAACATGATCGAAACCGCGCAGGGTTCCATTTACAATGGCGATCAGCATAATATCATCCCAATGCTCCGGATTTCCGATAGAATGCATATTGAGTAACATCGATTCGATGGTAGCCCCCTCATCCAGCTCGATCACCGCATCCTGATTCGAATCGATAATGGAGCCGAGGGGATTGGTTCCGGCGATTGCAAAAGTGGATCGAAGCGTTACCTTGATTTTCTTTTCATTCATTTCAAGACCCCTTTATAAATTTGATATACTGTATATATGAAATTGTTAAAAATCAATTGGATAGAACGCAAAAAAATCGGATCGAAACGATGATCAAGGCTGAAAGTTCGGCCTTGATCATCGTTATATGGTTTTGATTTCGTGACCTGTTTGTAAGGAAGTTGGGTATTTCCGATGGGAATATTCTGCCTGCGGCGCTGCGTTTGCTTAATCTCTAGGGTCTTTCATCAGTTCTTTGAGGACTTCTTCCATCTGCGCCTCCGATATCTGACCCTGCTCATTGAGTATGTTGCCGATGAGCTTGCGTATCCCTTTCTCCACCTCTTCCATGACCTGAATGGTAATGGCGTGAACGAGCTGTTCTATCGTTACAAACCCCTTTTCCATCGCGATGTTTCCAAAACGTCTGTCAAGATCCTTCATTGACATGTCTCATTCCCCCCGCAAACCGAACCCGATGAGTTGCTTATTTATGCCGGATGACTCTTTTCATTCGATGATCAAGACCGGATAGTAAAATGAGAAAAAGGGAACGCAATATGCGTGCCAGAAATGCGGGGTCTGAAATATCGTATGGGCCCGGACGGATAGGCGGTTTTTGAATCTATTTTGCCGAGGGTCTCCCCCTTCATCACGACAATACCGTATTTCCAATTTCAATTTGGTAACGGTCTGGTCCCGCTTAAACTTCCCTCTTCGCCGGATAAGTATCTTAGAAATAGATTCCCGCACATTTTTTCCCCTCAAGGAAGGTGCTAAGTAGCATTATAGACATGGGATTCGGCCCTGTCGAGGTTTTTGTGAGAATGTTTGTTGCCGGAACACCTTTCCCCATTCATCCTGCGCAGCGGCAGCTTCGAGCCGCGCATAGAATGCCGTTCGGTCACGTTTCACCATCAGCAGTCCGGCGGTGTCACCGGGTGGGACATCTTGGATGGTC
Source organism: Pseudomonadota bacterium (assembly GCA_043797445.1). Lineage (GTDB taxonomy): Bacteria > Desulfobacterota > Desulfobacteria > Desulfobacterales > JAFDDL01 > JAZDPP01. The sequence goes on along the minus strand of JAZDPP010000215.1, from coordinate 13,932 downwards.
ATGGGGAGCCTCCTTCATTTACGGAAGAGGCTTTTAGCGCCGCCCGCAAGCGCTCTTCGTTTAGCCGCAGCGCCTCCTGCGCCTTCTTCACCCCGGTGATGTCGACAAAGGTGAGTACCGCGCCCTCGATTACGTTGTCGAGTGTGCGGTAGGGCAGGATGCGCATCGTGTACCAGGCACCCGCCGTTGTCTGCACTTCCAATTCCTTCGGAATCAGGCTGTCCAGAACGGCTTTCGCGTCCGTCGGCAAACGGTCATAGCCCACCAGGTTGGAAACGATGTGGCTTACGGGTCTTCCTACATCGCTCAGGATCAGGTTGATGATTCGGGTGGCGGCGGGAGTAAACCGCAGGATTCGTAGGTGAAGATCCACAAAGAGCGTCGCAATGCCGGTGCCGGCCAGCAGGTTATTCATATCGTTGTTGGCCCGGGACAGGTCGGCCACCTTGGTTTGCAGTTCGGCGTTGACGGTCGCCAGCTCCTCGTTGACCGATTGCAATTCCTCCTTGGAGGTTTCCAGTTCCTCGTTAGTGGATTGTAACTCCTCGTTGACCGACTGCATCTCCTCATTGGAGGATTTGAGTTCTTCGTTTGAGGTTTCCAGTTCCTCGTTGGCGGCCTGAAGGTATTCCTCCTTGGCTCGCAGTTCCTGCTTGAGTACCGCGATGCGCATGTCGGCATCCGTATCGGGTTCGCCTGACCCCTCAAGAGGGAAGGGGGGCGCTTTTTGCGTCTGACCGGGGTCGAGGGGTGCCGTCTGCTCCAGAAGCACGAGGTACAGGAGTGCCTCCGGCGTCACGGTGGGGCCCGGGGGGGCTATCGGGCGGATGGTCAGGTCGGTCGTCGTGAAGTCGCCGTTGGTTTTGACGCGCAGGCCCGGACGACGTACGATTTCTTTTGTCCCTACGGCCTGGTGCAGGGCCGTGGTGAGTTCTCGTCGCAGCCCATCGCGGGCCATTTTCAGAATATTGTTGACGCCGGTTTCACCCGGCGCCGGTTCCAGGTACTGGCCGGTGCGACCGTGAAGATAGAGGATGTCGCCATGGCTATTGACAAGTGCCCCGGACAGGGCGACCTGTTGTAACAGCGCCTGCTCGGTCAACTCGCGCAACGGCAGTTTCCGGAGGCCGGATGTCTTTCCGGCAGCCCGGGGGAGGTCCTCCTGTTGCGGTGTCAGCGGTGGAAGAAACCGGCCCAACGCCGCGCGCTGCGCGCCGTGAAAGTCCGCTTTGCGCTGATACAGCTTTAACTTGCGGTCTATCGTGGCAAAAAGATCTCCGAATTCTCCCACGGTCTCGGAGGTGCCCAGAAAGAGAAACCCGCCCGGATTCAGCGCATAATGGAAGAGGGGAATGAGCTTTTTTTGCAATTCCCCGCTCATATAGATCATAAGGTTGCGGCAACTGATGAGATCGAGTTTGGAAAAAGGCGGGTCCTTGATGACGTCCTGCTCGGAAAAGACCAGCATGTCGCGAATGCTTTTGTGAACGTGGTATGCGCCGCTGTCCGGTTCAGCGATGAAAAAGCGCGTCAGCCGCTCCGGCGAAATGTCGGCGGCGATGCTGGCCGGGTAGATGCCGGGCCTGGCCGTGGCAATCGCCTGGCTGTCTATGTCGGTGGCGAAGATCTGCACCCTGTAATTTTGCTTCAGCGACTCCATGTGCTCCTGCAGCAGGATGGCCAGAGAATAGGCTTCTTCGCCGGTGGCACAGCCCGGCGACCAGACGCGAATGGCGCCGTCGGCCGGTTTGTCGGCAAAGAGCCTGGGGAGGACCTGCTTCTCGATGGCACTGAAGGCCTCCGGATCACGGAAAAAATTGGTGACCCCAATTAAGAGATCGCGAAAAAGCGCTTCCACCTCGGTCGGTGTCTGTTGCAGATACCGGACATATTCCGCCATCGTTTCGATCTGATGGACGGCCAGGCGCCGTTCGATGCGCCGAAGGATGGTGCTGGGTTTATATTGGGAAAAGTCGTGACCGGTCTGGGCGCGCAGCAGGATGAAAATCTTCTTCAGCGAGTTTTCGGCTTTTGGCTGCGGGACGGATGCGGCCCGAGGAGGGGTGCCGAAGGCATGGGCGACATAGGCGATGAGCTGAGCGGGCATCTCGGCCGGCGGCAGGATATAGTCCGTAATGCCGGTGGCGATAGCGCTGCGCGGCATGCCGTCGTATTCGGTGGATTCGGGGTTCTGGGCCATGACCATGCCGCCTTCACCCTTGATCGCCCGCACCCCGAGCGTCCCGTCGCTGCCGGTGCCGGAGAGCACGATGCAGATGGCCCGCTCACGCTGGTCCTGGGCCAGAGAGCGAAAGAAAAAATCGATCGGCAGACGCTGGCCGCGGGGGGCGGAGGGTTCCATCAACTGGAGGGTACCGTTCAGAAACGCCATGTCCCGATTGGGCGGGATGATATAGGCGCAGTTGGGCAAAACTCTCATTCCGTCTTCGACTTCGAAGACCTGCATGCGGGTGTAGCGCCGGATAAGATCGGTGAGAATGCTCTTATGATCCGGGGCCAAATGCTGTACCAGGACAAAGGCCATGCCGGGATCGACGCCCTCTGGCATGCCGGAAAAAAAAGCCTCGAAGGCTGCAAGTCCCCCGGCTGAGGCGCCGACGCCGACGATGGGGAAGCCGGCCGGCGGTTGGACGGGAGTGTCCATTTCGGCCGGGGGTTCAATCAACGGCCCGGATTTCACCTCGCCGGCTTTATCCGCTATCGTTTTTTTCAAAGCCTTCTTGCCATCCTTTTCCTTGCTCGTTTCGATCTTATCCGTCATGAAGGTCTCCTCGGCGCGAAGCGCGTCTGTTGGGAGGTTCGATAATTCCGGTATAGCTAATCTTTAAATTCCGATAGCCTCCTCCGTCGGGATCAACCGAATAGATCGGATGCCGCCTTGCGAAAGATTAGCATAAGGTCATCCGCCGAGATAGGCTTTTTTGACATCGGGGTTGTCTATGAGCTCGGATGACGGGCCGTGGGCCACGATTTCGCCCGAGTCCATGACATAGCCGCGATGGGCGAAGCGCAAGGCCAGTCGGGCATTTTGTTCGATGACGAGGATCGTCATTCCCTGGCCGTTCAATTCCGTTAAGGCCCGGAACATCTCGGCCACGAGAAGCGGCGCCAGTCCCATGGACGGCTCGTCCAAAAGTAAAAACCGGCATCCGGTCAAAAGCGCTCTTCCCACGGCCAGCATCTGCTGCTCACCGCCGGAAAGGGATTCACCTCGCTGCTTCCGGCGCTCGTAAAGCCTTGGAAAGAGGGAGAAAACCCGGTCGTAATCGGCTTTTACGCCCGGATCGTATTTCCGGGCGAAGGTCGCCAGCGTCAGATTTTCAAGGACGGAGAGGTTTCCGAAAATATGGCGGCCCTCCGGTACCAGCGCCATTTTCTTTTTCGCAACGACGTGGTGGGGGGCAACGGCGAGAAGACTTTCCCCCAAGAAGACAATATCGCCCTCGACCACCTTGGGCCCCTCGGGCGGCGGCACCCGGCAGACAGAAAAGAGGGTGGTGGTTTTTCCGGCGCCGTTGGCCCCGATCAGGGTCACGATCTCTCCTCGCGCCACATGGAAGGAAATCCCGTGGAGAGCCTTGATGTTTCCGTAACGCACATGAAGGTTTTGAACGCTGAGCATCAGATTGTCTCATCTCCCAGATAGGCTTTAATGACCACCGGATTAGTCCGGATCTCTTCCGGTGTGCCCTCGGCAATGGTTGTCCCGAAATCGATAACCTTGATCCGTTGGCAGAGGCTCATGACCACCTTCATCTGGTGCTCGATCAGCAGGAGGGTGACCTTGAAATTTTCATGAATGGAGCGGATGAGATCGATCAGACCCTGAATGTCCGATGAATTTAAACCCGCGGCCGGTTCATCGAGAAGGATGAGTCTGGGGCTGAGCGTGAGCGCCCGGGCAATTTCCACCCGGCGCTGAAGGCCGTAGGGGAGATTCCCGGGATAATCATCGGCGAACCGGGAAAGCGCCAGGGATTCCAGAATCTCCATCGCAAACGACTCAATCGCCTGTTCCCGGCGGATAAAGCGGCCGGTTCTGAAAAAGGCGTCCACGAGGCCGTATTGAAGCCGGTAATGCTGGGCGATGCGAAGATTGTCGAGAACGCTCATTCCCGGCCACAGCCGGATGTTCTGAAAGGTCCGGCCCATTCCGAGGCGTGTCACCTGGTGGGGTTTTAGCCCGGCCGTGTTGACGCCGTTAAAAACGATATCGCCGCCGCTCGCCTTGTAAAAACCGCTCAGAAGGTTAAAGATAGTTGTTTTGCCGGCGCCGTTTGGACCGATGATGCCATAGAGTTCTCCGCCGTTCAGGGTGAGATCGAATTGCGAGACGGCGCACAGTCCCCCGAAGAACTGCGTCAGATGGCGTATTTCCAGCAACGGCATGGTCGTTTCCCACCCCCTCATTTAAATTTATAGAAACGTTTCAGTTGCGGGAAAAGGTCCGAAAGCTCCCGGTTTCCCAGAATGCCCTCCGGCCGGAACTGCATCAGAACGATGAGCAGAAGCGGCACGATGACCCATTTTAATATCTGAAGGCCGCGCAGGGCTTCCAGCAGCAGGGTAAAGAGCACCGCCGCCAGGACCGATCCGCTCAGGGACCCCATGCCGCCCAGATAGACCATGACCATGCACTCCGTCGATTTCATGATGCCGAAGGCATTGGGGTTGATATAGCCGTAGTCATGGGCGAAGAGCCCTCCCGCGAGTCCCGCGAGCCCCGAGGAGATCATGAAGGCCAGAAGCTTCATCCGGTTGGTGTTCACGCTCATCATCTCGGCTGCCACCTCGTCCTGAGAGACCGCCATGACGCCTTTTCCGAGAGTCGAATAGACAAACCGCCGGAGAAGAGAGAGGGTGAGCACCATGCCGGCAAATATCCAGACCAGCATCCAGGGAATGTTTAAAACGCTCTCCATGGAACGAATCACGCCCGTCATGCCCATGAACCCTCTGGGGCCGCCGATAACATCGAGGTTTACGACCAGCGTGATGATGATGAAGTTGGCCGCAATCGTAATGATGGCCAGATAATCGCCCCGGGTCCTGAAGGAGGGGATGGCCACCAGTAACCCGGCCAGGGCCGCGCATCCGGCGCCGGTGAGGAGAATCAGGGGAAAAAAATACACGGCCAGGGACGGGTCGAGGAGCGGCGGGCCGAAATTTTTGTTTCCGGCAAAGAAAAGGACGCTTAAGACCGAGGACACGTAGGCCCCCACGGCCATGAATCCGCCATGGCCGCAGGAAAATTCCCCCATATAACCGTTTACCAGATTGAGGCTCGCCGCCAGCATCACGTTGATGCACATATACCGGATAACCTGCTGCAGGTACCCCGATAGGGAATCGGTTGCAAACAGGGCAAAGAGAAGCGCAAAGAGCGCCGCCAGCAACAGGGGGATGGTCCATTTACGCATGATGATGTCCTGATCCGGCAGTTTTAAGCGTTAAGACCTTTTATTAAAATGCAGGCTCGGTATAAAAGGAGGCGGAGTTATGCCCCCGTTCTTAATGTCGTTGTTAGCCCCAGCTTTCACCAAAAAGAGACAATTGCCTGTTTTTATTGTTTAAATTAACAATAAAAAGTGGAATAATCTTATTTTTTTGCTCCCATGTAGCATATATACAGTATTCAAAAAGCTCTTTTTTACTATTGCGCTTCCTGACAATTTTGCTTCCCACATTTGTGTAACCCAATTGAACCAAAGAATCTTTCAACAACTCGGCTGAATTGACTTGTACGCCATAAAAGCTAGAATTTCCAACAATATAAGACAGTAAAGCACCTTTTTTTAGTTTTTCCCGCAAATTTCGAAAGTGCAAGTGCATATCATTGAAATATTTCCACACATATTTTCCCATTAGCATTGAATTTTTTTCATCAGTTTCAATTATTTTTGATGAAATAGATTGTATAGAAGAAGGGAGTGACACTTCACCTGCTTCCCAATCTTTCAGCCTGCTTGTCGCTATACCCCATGTACCACCTATGGCTTTCCAGTCTATTTCACCAGCTTCTTTGGCAGTTTCAAGATGTTTTGTCCAATACATATAGGGTCGAAGTTCTCGAATATAGCTTATCCGGTTTGGGTAAGGAGGTGAAGTTACAACATGCGAATATTTCATGCCTTTGATTAATACAGTTTCCTTTGAATCCACAAAATATACAGATGCCGATCCAGAAAGGTTTTTTTCGGCGCTTTCTATAATTGCATTCACGATATTTTGATAAATGGATTCAATTTGCTCTATTTCGTATCTTGTCGATTTTTCGCTAAATGACATTGAAACATGGTTGAATGCCGCTGTTGATGTCTCAATAATCAACCTGCAAAATGCAATCCAGGCAAGTGAAGAAACATTATTATCTTTTGGCTCACCAATCTGATTCACAAGTGCTTGACGCAGTGCCGCAAGCACGTTTAATGTATGTCTGCACCACCACCTGGCAATATTGTGAATGTCTGGAAACCAGTTATCCTCATTTGCAATTGCCTTACAATCTTCAAGAATGCTTTTAATTTTTTCCTTTAACTCATTAAGTTCTATCTCCGAATAGTTGCGGCATTTGGCATTACCAAGCCAGATAAGAAATGGGTTTATATCAAAACAATGAGCTGCCAAGCCATGCTCGGAAGAAACCAAACCGGTTGTAGCCGTCCCCGAGAAAGGGTCTAGAATTAAGGAGTCTTGAGGTATGTTACTAATAATTTCATTTACCAGCTTGACGGAATATGCCGGTGTTAACCTTAGCCAACCATGTCTTCCCTGTTTCTGGTTGAATTTAAATGTATAATCTGAACGTTGGAGAATTTTCATATTGATTACTCAGCTCTTAACAAGGTTTCAAGTACAGCATGAATCTCTTTCTTTATAAAAATAGATTGTCGCTTGAAAAAATCGGCAAGATTGTAGCCTAAAACTTGTTCGCAGAAGGCGTACAGTGAAGTTTGATTGTTATCATTTGTTGTCCCTATCAGAATTCCACAACGATTGTTCCGATATCTAAGAACAATGTCAGAATCAATCTGTGAAGAAAAAATCGCAAATACGGGTAAATAATCATTTGCCCAAGCTACTGTGGCGTTATCTATATCGGCATTTTGACGTTTGCTGTCCTTGCTTTTATAACCCTGCCGCACTTCAAAAACGATACCGTTGGACGGCTCTGTAACTTCACCCAATTCGGCGCAGTAGCCATCTATCCATTTCTTAACATTGTGCAAGACAGTTTGATTCTCGATTTCTGACAGTTCAAGTCTGCCATCAAGGGACAACTTTTTTGCTTTCCCGGATTGTGATTTTGCCGTGTATGACCAAGTTGCAAATGTTGGGTCTGTGTATCCGGTAGCGTCTACGATCACCTTACGGAACAATCGTTCACAACCGATGCCAACTTGACGATAAACAGAGGTTATTCCACCTGCGGCACGATGAGCCGCGTACATCAGATTTGTATCAAGCCCAATCCACGAATAAAAGGGATCAGAGGCATACAATTCTTTGAATTCGGTGAGCGCAAAACCCTTGTCTTTTGTTCCTTTGCCAAACTTGGGGCGGTAGTCTTTACATTTCCTGACGGGCTTAAGAAAAGTTTCAATGTATTGTTTTTCAATTTTATTCACGTCATCCTTCATCCCTTTTATTTTCATACGGACTAACGTTTAAGGTTACATATCGAAAGGGCCTTGGCAGGGAAAACACGTCCCCTTGTTCTGCCCGATTGGTTTTGAACCTAAGGCGAAGATAATCATATTTTGGTCGTTTTTGCCACACCGAAAAGCCCGGTCGGCCGCAATGAGAGGATGACGAGCAGAATGGCAAAGGCGATCAGATCCCGAAAGGCCGATGGAAAAACGGCCACGACGAGAATCTCCAGAAAGCCCAGAAAAAAGCCGCCGACAAAGGCGCCCCGGATGTCGCCGATGCCGCCCACCACGGCGGCGATAAAGGCTTTCCAGCCCATGAGTGCTCCCATATACGGCTCCAGCACCGGATAGGACATCGCAAACAAAAGTCCCGCAAGACCCGCCATCGAAGAGCCAAGGGCAAAGGTTATGATGATGATGAAGTCAATCGGAATGCCCATGAGGGGAACGGCCATGCGATCATAGGAGATGGCCCGCATGGCCATTCCTACCCGGGTCTTCGTTACAATGAATTGCAGAAAAAGAAAAACAAGAGGAGCCGTCACCACCACGATGATTTTAAGATTGGTAATGCTTACTCCCGCGAAGGTATAGATGACCTTGTCGAGGAGCTCCGGAAATTTCTTTCGGCTCGCCCCGAGAAGGGCGAGGTTGCCGTTCTCCAGAATAAGGCCGCACATGAGCGAAGTGATGACCACGTAGAGCTTATGCGCGCCCTTGTTGCGCAGAGGTTTGTAGGCTACCCGCTCGATGAAAACCCCAACGCCCGCGGTAAGAATCATGGTGAGCGGCACCGTCACCGCGATGATTCCCCAGTGGGGCAGGGCCAATGTCGTGGAACCGATCAATACGGTGGCCACGAAAAAGGCGATATAGGCCCCCACCATGAAAATATCCCCATGGGCAAAATTGATGAGGGAAAGCACCCCGTACACGAGACAATAGCCGAGCGCGATGAGGGAATAAAAACTGCCCCACTGCAGGGCGTTGACGATGTTCTGGAAGACGAGTTCAAACACGGACACCCCTAACCCGGACAAGCCGGAACCAAAACTCGAAATCCGAATATCGAAATTCGAAACAATGTACAAAATCCAAATGATCAAAATACGAAACACATTCACGCAGATAAGTGTAACAAGTTTTGGTCGTTTGCATTTGGGTGCTTTGAATTTGTTTAGGATTTCGATATTCCGATTTCGGATTTTTCTACCAGAAACGCGCAGAAAATAATTCCTAAGGCCCTAAGCGGGAGCGGTATTTCGGAAATATCCCAATCTTTGAACGCTGTTAAATAAGCCGCCCGGTTACGGGCAGACCGACTCCTGAAAGACGAATTTACCCGCATCACTGATCCGAACGACCACGGCGCATTTAATGGGATCACCGACTTTTCCGTCAAATCTCATTTTCCCGGTGATCCCGTCGTAGTCGGGAATGGCTGCCATGGCGTCACGAACGGCCTTGCGGTCGGCGGTCAAATCACCGGTGAGTTTTCCGGCATTCTGAATGCCCTTGAGAATGATCCCCAGCGCATCCCAGGTGAGCGCCGCTACGTCATCCGGAACATAGCCGAATTTTTTATGGTACTTGTCGATGAATTCTTTTGTTTTGCCGACGGCGCCCTCGGCCGCGTAATGGGTGGAAAAGAAAAGGCCCTTGCAGCTATCGCCGCAAAGCGTCATGAGCTCGGCCGAGCCCCAGGCATCGGAGCCCATGAAGGGGCCCTTCCAGCCAAGATCCCGGGCCTGCCTCACAATGAGCGCTACCTGGTTATAGTTGTCGGGAATAAAAATGAAATCCGGTTTGGCGCGCAGGATGGTGGTGAGTTGGGCGCTGAAGTCCTGATCCTTGTCGCTGTGACTCTCGAAGGCGAGGACCGATCCGGCGCCGTTTTTCTCGCTCCAGACCTTCTTGAAAATATCGGCCAGGCCCTTGCTGTAGTCGTTGGTCATGTCGAAAAGAACCGCCGCGGTCTTCGCCCCGAACTGCTTCATGGCAAAATTGGCGGCCACCGGACCCTGGAAGGGATCCAGAAAACCGGCCCGGAAGACCCAGGGCCGATCCCGGGTGGCGTCCGGATTGGTGGACCAGGGGGATATCATCGGGGTTTTGTTGTCGTTGCTGGTGCCGCCGGCCGGAATGGCCTGCTTGCTGGAGTTCGGGCCGACGATGGCCAGAACCTTGTCCTGCGTGATGAGCTTTAAGGCCGTGTTTACGGCGGACTCGGGTTTGGCCTCGTTGTCATCGTAAACAAACTCGAGCTTGTATTTCTTATCTCCCACCTGGAGACCGCCCTGGGCGTTGATTTCCTCCTTCATCAACTCGCCGGCGTATTTGGAGGCCTCGCCGACCTTGGGAATGTCGCCCGTCAATTCGATGTTGAACCCGATTTTGATGGTCGGCTCCTGCTTTCCGTGGCTGAAGAGCGCTGAAAAAAGAACCGCGCAGATAACGAAAAGAACTGCCAAAGACCTTTTCATAACGACCTCCCGTTTAAAAGAGTGATGAGTGGGGTTGCCGCTGAGAACGGGTCTCAACGGTTATAACGTGTACCGGACCCGAAAGGATTATACTGCATCTGCGCAAAAAGCAACCAGGCGGTAGCGCCGATGTGCAGCCGGGTATAGTATTTCCATTCAAAGCCCGTGGTGAGGCCATCGCGTGAAGCGGCAACGAGGCCCTTGCCGTTCCCGTGAGGGGCGGTGGTTTGGGCGTGTTCGAGCGCCTCGATGAGGGGGGCGGCTTTATTCTTTTCACCGGCTATCCCATAGGCGAGCGCCATCTGGGCCGTCCCTTCAAACCAGACGCCGTCTTTGTCGGTATCAAAATCAAATCCCGTGAATCCATCCGCCGTTATATACCCGTTCGCTTCGCACCAGTTAAGCGCGTTTCGATAGCGGTGCTCGCCGGGCATGGCCGTGACCGCCCAGGCCTGAATATCGAGGGGGATGGGATGCCGGTTGGTATGAACCCCGTCGGGCGTGGTTCCCGTCCAGAAATGGGCCTCTTTCTCGTTCCACATGCCGGATACGAAGGCGCTTGCAACGGCCGCTCTTTTTTTCCACCGGGGATCCCCTGTTTTTTCATAAAGTCTTGAAAAAAAGACGTAAAGATCGATATTATGCTCAGTGGACCGCCAGAGCATCCTTTGCTGCGCCGGTTCCCATCCGATGGTTCCGCCCGAGTAGCCCTTATCGCTTCCGGTTTCCTTTTCGATCCATTCGCCGAGGGTTAACGCCGCGTCCAGATAGGCCCTTCCTCCGGCTTTTTCATAGAAGGAGAGCAGCGCCAGGCCGGCCCACGCCATATTGCCGGTGGTGGTGCCGACCTGCTCCTTATCTTCGCACCATTCTCTTTTGCGTTTATCCCACCAACCCGGTAATAAGGCTTTTTTGGTATAACTATCGATGAACGCACCGGACCGATAGGCATTTCGCAATCTGCCGTCGGTAAAATACCGGTCATTTTTTTGCGCATAAAGAAAAGCATCCGCGAGGATCTTGGCCCGTTGCAAATCCTCGTTTCTCCCCCTTGCCAGAAAGGCCATGAGGGCAAGGGCATTGTCATAGATGAAACAGGTGGTTGCCAGCTTATCGTCCGGGCTCGTATCCGGAGAGAGGACCTCGTAGCTGGTAATAAATCGGGGCTGGGCTGGCCCCCCCCCCTTGTCCATCACCTCGCAGAGGTGCTGAAAGGCACCTTCAATACTTGCAATATGGGTATTTCCGGCATAAGAAAGCGCCGGAACCCAAAAAGGAATCACAGTAAGAAAAAGAAATAAGCAAAAAGCACTTTTATTTTTATTCATCTGTTCGCATACCCGAGCCCCCTTGCAGTGCCTCCGGCAATGATATTTCCGGTATTTTCCCGCTAGTTGCCCACAATATCGCTATGATACCGTAAAAATAAATTCAACCTCGCCCCCTCCTGAACCCATCAACCCTCTAACCTCTAACCTCTAACCTCTAACCTCTAACCTCTAACCTCTAACCTCTAACCTCTAACCTCTAACCTCTAACCTCTAACCTCTAACCTCTAACCTCTAACCTCTAACCTCTAACCTCTAACCTCTAACCTATAGCCTATAGCCTAAAACATATAACCTTCCTTCACCCCGCGCAGGACGGACAAATACCGAACAAAAACACCTCGTGATTCTCCACCACGAACCCCTTGGGAGCGGCCTCTTTCGTATTGAGGGCGCAACCCGGAAGCTCAAAAACGCGATTGCAGGCATGGCAATGGAAGTGATGATGGTGCGCTTTCCCGGTTCGCTCGTACAGGGTACCCAGCGAGGGATGATAGATCTGCTTGAGCCAGCCTATTTCGACCAGGAGTTTCAAGTTGCGATAGACCGTGGCCAGGTTCAGGGACTCTACCACCTCACGGCCGTTGCGAAGAATCTCCTCGATTCCCAATGCCCGGTCCTGATTGCGGAAAGTCTGCTCAATCGCCGCGCGCTGTGATGTTTTTCGTTTCATCGGGGGCCTCTTTTTTACGGCAACATAGCCAATTCGGCATCTTATTGCAAATCATTTTGCGTTAACTTTTTCGCTATAAGCCCGCGGGCCGGGATGTAATTTTACAAATACCGGATATTAACATCGTGCTTCAACACGACCGGATACTGGAAAAGGGAATTTCCGTGTGGCGGACCTTCCCCCTCATGGACCCGGTATTGAAAGTCCCCACCGGCATCTCCGATCTATACCTGTATCAGGACCGGTTGTTTATTCTCTCCTATTCCTGCCTGCTGCCCCCTAACGCCTAACTCTTGACTCTTGACTGAACGTCGGGTGAGTGTATAATGCAAATTCATTCGCATTAAAACCGGTCAAGTTTTCTGAAAGGGAGTCGCGCACCGGTTTTTCAGGGCTTGATCATCGTTTCGGCCACGCAAGGGCATTTTTTCCAGCCCGGCAAGAACTCGCTGTCGCTCAAACAGCTTGCCGGGCTTACAAAAACGCCCTTGCGTGACCTTCACTCCATTTGGGGGTGGCCGAAACGCTGATGATTCCGGCGCAGCCCGGCTGTCCGCATAATTGTGCCAACACCTTTTGATCATAGGAAAAAACTTTTGGTACCCGATAAAACCAGCACAAGCAAAATATCCGCCGATATGGCCGTCATGTTTGAGAATGTCACCATCGAGCGGGGGGGCATATCCATTCTGGACCGCGTCACTGCATCGGTGCCCCGGGGCGGCTGCACGGCGATCATCGGTCCGAACGGGGCCGGGAAGACCACGTTGCTGCTCGCGCTTCTCGGCGAAATGTCCTACCGGGGCCGCATTCACACCGCGTGCAATGTAACCGGAGGATGTTCACGAATCGGTTATGTCCCTCAGCGGCTGATTTTTGACCGGGGGCTTCCCATAACGGTCACCGAATTTATGGCCATGGGGATTCAGAAAAGACCCATGTGGTTCGGCGTCCGAAGCGATTTGAAAAGAAAGGCGCTGGCGTTGTTGACGGCGGTCAAAGCCGATCACCTGGCGGAACGAAAACTCGGCGCGCTTTCCGGAGGCGAAATGCAGCGTGTGCTTCTGGCGCTGGCTCTGCAGCAGGAACCGGAACTTCTGGTGCTGGATGAGCCGGCTTCGGGTGTCGATTTTCAAGGGGAGCACGTTTTTTGTGAACTGCTGGACGGACTGCGAAAGGAAAACGGTTTCACCCAGCTCATGGTCAGCCACGATCTCGCGACGGTGACCCACCACGCCACCCACGTCATCTGCCTCAACCGTAAGGTTGCGGCCGAAGGTCCACCGCGACTCACATTGACCCAGGCGACCCTCACGGCCATTTTCGGTATGCATATGGGGCTGGTGGATTCCCGCGCCATGCCGGACGGTCGCGCCGCCTGCTCCGCTTCCTGCTGCGAGGAAAAACGCAATGCCTGAGCTTTCGCCTCTTTACAACCTGGTGATGTTTCTTCTTCCCTTTGACTGTCTTCAGGCCCGCTTCATGCAGCAGGCGATGGTGGGACTCGTGCTGCTCGCGCCCATGGCCGCTGCCATGGGCGTTCAGGTAGTCAATTTCCGCATGGCTTTTTTTTCGGATGCCATCAGCCATTCGGCGTTTGCTGGGGTGGCGCTCGGGCTCATCTTTTCGGTGGATCCGCACTGGACCATGCCGATCTTCGGGCTTCTCGTGGGTCTTGGCATCATGGTTGTGCTGCGAAAGAGCGCTCTTTCTTCCGATACGGTGATCGGGGTTTTTTTCTCGGCCGTGATTGCCTTCGGTCTGGCCGTTGTCAG
>JAZDPP010000214.1:0-3629 GCA_043797445.1 Pseudomonadota bacterium | reverse complement strand
TGTGACCGGTTCCTTTTCTGTTTTTGTAGTTATATTGGTTTGTTGGTACTTTCCTCTATACTACAAGAAGCATAAAAAAGCCAGCGCAAAATGCGCTTTTTTTATTTTTTACAATCAGTTATAGCCATGGATGGGCACTAGGTAAAGGCTTCATCCTCGAAGTCAGGATTATCCGCAGAAGTCAAACGGTCCAGGTCATCGTATCCATACCGATACGTGCCGTGTTCCGTTTCCTTGGTGATAATATTACCCGCAGCATCGAAAGTATAACGGTAGTCCATGATGGTCTGGTCCGCCGGTCCTGTTGCTCTTATCCGGCTGGTTCGCATTAGTGGATCATATGATAAAGCACGGACGGTGCCGCCTGGGTAGGTGACACGTCCGGGCTGGTTCCAGGTAAAATCGCTATAAGTAATAGTTCCCAGGCTGGGGATCTCCAACCCTGTGACTTGATTGTTGCTGCCGTATTGATATCGATAAGTGATGTTATCCGGGCCGGTGAAGGATTTCTTTTGCCCGTTGGCGTAATAAGTATAGCTGTAGCCTAAAGTAAAACTCCCGTAGTTCACTGATTCCGTTAACTTACGATTATTCCTATCATAGGTATAGGTGGCCGAAGTAATCCCATCATCATACGAAGATAAATTGCCTACATCATCGTAGGTGAAGACTACCTTCTTTACCGGTGTGGTGTCTCCCGCATTGGGATAGTAGCGATTTTCCACCCTACGTCCGGCATCATCGTAGACATGCTCAGTTCGCTGATTCTTAGCGTCGATCTTATCGGTGAGATTGCTGAGCGCATCAAAGGCATATGTGGTTTGCTGCCCCATAGGCCGAGTCTCACTGATCATCCGGTTATTGCGGGCATATGCAAAAGTGGTCGTATTGCCGTTGGCATCCCTTAATGCCACCAGATTATCACGGCTGTCGTATGTATGCTCCGTACGCCCCCCCAATGCATCAACAACCGCCGTCTGCCGGTTCAGCACGTCGAATTCATAAGCGGTGCGCCGCCCGGCCTTGTCGATAACCGCAGTATTATTGCCAACCACATCATACTCCACGGAAGAAGTCTGCGTTTCAGTTTCACTGAGCACATCAGTTTCCGTTACCTTCCGCCCTCTGAGATCATAACCAAATTGTTTGGTGAAGGTCGGATAGATGGTCTTGGCTAGATTCCCGCCGCCGGTCCCTCCACTGCAGGATCTACAACCGGCACCGCCGCCATAGCTGTAAACATTCTCGATCACATTGCCGTTACCATCAATGGTTCGGACCAGATCTCCGAAGAGGTTGTACTCATTGCGCACGGTAGTCTTACCCTCGGCATCGGTTCGGCTGAGCAGCCGACCCTCTGCATCATAGGCCATGAGGGTGACGCCGCCTTCGGCATCGGTAATGCTGGTCAAGTTGCCGGCCGTATCATAACCGAATAGAGTCTCATGGTTGTTCGCATCGATTTCCCGTATCTTGTTGCCGGCCTCATCATAGAAATATTGAGCCACATGGTTCAACGGGTCGGTTGTGGTTTTCAAACGTCCCATAGCATCATATGAATACTGCCAGAGCTCGCCCCGGGCATCTTCTTTGCGCAGCACATTGCCAACTGCATCGTATTCCATGAAACGGGTTACCCCGCCTTCCGGATCGGTGATGGTTGCCAGGTTTCCGAAAGCATCGTAGGTCATGCTGGTGACCGCATCCTGCTCGCCGGCGTTCCCCACTCTTGTTTCTCTGATCGTGCGGCCATCTTCGTCATACTCATAAGTTGTAGCTCGCTCCACATCCGAGCCCACAGCTTCCGTTTTTCGAATCAGGTTGCCGCTATCGTCATACTCGTAACGGGTTTCAACGCCCAGCTCATTGGTCGTGCTCAGCAGGTTGTTAAAGACCGCATCATAGGTATACTGCACCGAACTGCCGTCCGGATAAGTGGTCTCCAGGATATTGCCGCGCTCATCGTATTTGGAGACGGTTTCGAGGCCGTCGGCGTCAAAAATATTCTTGGTCCGGCCAGTGAAAGCCGTTCGCTGCAGGATGGTGCCGTTGACATCTTTCCGGATCAGCTCACCGGTCCGGTCGTACCAGTATTCGGTCTCCTTCCCGCCGGTGGTGGTAACCTTGGCGTAGAATTCACTCCGGGTGGAGTCGGCAAAGTAACTGAATTACTGGCCTGCCAGGTTTTCATCCAGCACGCTGGTGACGTAGTTATAGCTGTTGTAGGTGATGGTGACCCCGTGGCCGCCGGGTAACTGCTTCCGGGTCAGGCGGCCTCGGTCGTCATAGGTATAAAGGGTTTCATGACCCAGCAGATCGATCACCCGGCTGAGACGCCCGTCCGTGTATTCATAGGCGACCCTGCGGCTGGTGTAATCGCTCGCTGCAACGAGATGGACGCCGTCATATTCAAGGGAAATGATCTGTCTGCCGGCTGGGTCGGAAATGGCGGAAAGCCGGCCGCCGCTATAGCTGAAAGCCGTTTTCGGACCGTTTCCGTCACCCTTGCCGCGCAGCAAACCATCGGCCGTGTACTCCTGCCAGTTGCCGTGGTTATCCTCCCAGCGGTAACCGTCTGCAATGACCCGGATGCGGAACTTTTTCTTGAAAGCAAAGACGCTTCCGGTTTCATCAGCCTTTTTATACAGCAAACCGTTCTTGTGAATGGCGGAAAGGGCGCCGGAGCCGCCCATTTCATAAGTGAATTCAAGCTTCGAATTGACATCCCGGAAGTGCCACTGATCGTCATAATAATAACGCTTGATCTCGAACATACCGCCGGGAATTTTCACGGCCATATCCATCACGTCATCCATATACTGGCCGTTCATCAGATCGACCTGGCTTTCGCTGGGAACGGTCGTTTCGCAGCATTGAATTTCAGGATCACAATCCCGGCCGGGGGGACAGATTTCACCGACAATCCCATCAGTTGGGTTGTGCACTCCTGGTGGGCCGCCGAGCGGAAACCCCCAGATATATCCTCCTCCCGCCGCCGAACAAGGCCATGCATACGTGATACACGATAAAGCGTCTCCACATGCCCAAACAGCATTGATGCACGGCCAACAATATTTCAACTTAACACATTTGGCGTAACTGCATGCCCCGGCTCCAGCACCACCATCTGAGCCATTTGTTATCGGTTTTTTGCAGATAACACGGTACGGCACTGTGAACACCTGCTTTGCTTCCAAAGAATTTGGTAAACTGGATACCATATACTCATACTTAAAATTCTCGTCGTCCTCGGGCAGCTGCAAATCAAGATTTTGAGCTGTAATCAATCCGTAGTTAATAAAACGAATCTCACCGGTGATCACCTCTCCCGTCTGCATTTCGGGCAGGCTGATGGAGGCCGGTTCGGCCACCACCACCGGCGCGGGTACATCGGTCTCGTAGGTGGCGGTGAGCACGATCTCATACTTGTCCTCGATGGTGGTCTCCACTACCTCCCACTCCACGGTGACAAGATCGTAGTCCAGAAATCTACGGCGTCATTATTCGGTTGGATTTTAGCTGGCGGTGTCAGGATTGGAGTCTGGGAGCGCGATTGCCAGCAGCCGCTCGCATCCTAAAATCCATTTCTTTTGATCTAACCACCCGTCGGTCGGATGAGGATAGAGACG
>JAZDPP010000213.1:0-11273 GCA_043797445.1 Pseudomonadota bacterium | reverse complement strand
TGTGACCGGTTCCTTTTCTGTTTTTGTAGTTATATTGGTTTGTTGGTACTTTCCTCTATACTACAAGAAGCATAAAAAAGCCAGCGCAAAATGCGCTTTTTTTATTTTTTACAATCAGTTATAGCCATGGATGGGCACTATTTAGTGATCGGGGATTTGGTGATTCGGCCATTTGGCACTTTGCGGTCTAAATTTGCCCGAAAGAAATTAAAAGAGCCAATCTGCGACGAGTTGATAATAATATTGTCGGCAGGGTCAGTAATGGCCCTGCCTTCACATTCCACTGATATGTACAGGACGAACAGACTCCACGGACGACTGGAAAGGAGGCATTCTTTACATTCGGTCATAAGATGAGGTGATTTCCCGGATTCCGGACTTTCACGACAGACGGCGCGTAAGCCATTTTGTTGATAACAACAGTGCAAAAGTCTAGCAGTAATTTAACTTGATTTTTTTGGGGTTGCCATTTATAGCTCGTGTCAAGCTGATAGGGGAGTTTGCTTGGCTCACCCGTGAACAATTCCTGGGTTTCAAAAAGTCAGCCCGTGTTTTCACTTCGAATTTCAATACGGTGAAATAATACGCGGCGCTTCTTTTTTTATCCCGAGACGCCGCCCATGATACAATGGGTCCTTTGCTGACCTGAATCGAACAGGAACCAGAAAGCCCGATCCTGGAGTGAAACACTTCATGGTCGGGTTTTTTCTATTTGGAGGCAAGTTTGAGCAATAAACGTAAATTTCATCTGAATATTCTGATTTCATCGTTGTTAACGTTGATATCCACCATCATTTCACTTCCCGAGGCGAACGCCGGGGCCGACATGAGCGACGGCGCCAACGCGGTATGCATTACGGATCTATCCATTACGCCGGCGGCCAACTTGCAACCTGGAATACCGGTGACCATCCGTGTCGAGGCTTCCAATGGAGCGGGGCTGCCCCTCTATTACAAGTTTTTCTACTGCGCCGGCTACGGAACGGCCCTTTATGAAACCTCGCCCTGGACGGTGGTTCAGGATTACACGACATCGAACAGCGCTCAGTATTTATTTCCCTCCTCCGGAAGCTATGTTGTCGTCGTACGGGTGGTGACGGATCCCGCCAATGAACCCGCGGATTTCTCCATCATCGGTCAAGCGGTTACGGTCGGCGATGCCGGTCAAGTCGATATCGGTGATTTAAGCTTATCCGCGACGCCGGACACCAAGGCCGGCGATACGGTGACCATCACGGCTGCCGCCTCGACCACGGCGGAGCGCGAGGTGTACTATCGCTTCTACTACTGTGCCAATTACGGACTGGAAACCTATAACACCACGCCATGGACCATGGTTCAGGACTACGCTACAACAAATTCGTGCCAAATCACATTTCCGGCTCCGGGTAATTATATCGTGGTGGCGAGAGCGGTTACCGACCCATCTCAGGAGCCGGCGGCATTGCCCCTTACCGGTGCCGTCGTGAGAGTAAAGGACGCCCAGGTCGTCAACGATGAGAATGACATCAATGCGCTGTTGAAATCCTTGGAGGAGTTATACGCGACGACTCCTTCGTCCTCGGATATCACCGCATGGTTTAGCAACGTATCCGAAGATTATATGGATGATGGTGGACGTGATAAGAGCGGTGAATTGAATAACTGGCTTGAGTTTGAGACAGGCCCCGTAGTGGGTGCGAAACTGGCGGCGATCATCGTTAAGCCCTTGAGCATTGACGGTTATGTCAGGGCTTATCAAATACGGATCTCGCATTCTTATAATGGAAATACGGATTATTCCATGATGAACATGGTCTACGACGGGGCTAAATGGCTCCTTTACGGCAATCAAGCCTGGCTCGTTTTCGATTTGATATCCCATGCTTTTATGTGGGCAACCCCATATGCTCCAAATGAATTTTCGACCGGGTTTGGATCCCACATCGAAGATGAATATCATTACGCCTATGATAAGGGCGTTCGATCAGCCGTCCTTCGAGGGCCCGGATTGCCCGAGGGTGGCATCGTATACGAACACCGTGTTTCTCAATTTACATTGTACGGCAATGGGGGCTCTTTTTACAGCATCAGCTCATCTTCTTCTCTCGACGACACGACAATCGCCGGAATTCCAACAAACGCAACATACACGCTTTGTTTATGCACTCAATCTCCGAATGTGGTGTCTGCCGACCCGTCGGCTTGTGACAGGATTCAAACTTATACCACGACGGTAGCGAAACCGCCGCTTCCTGTCTCCTCGCTGGACGCATCCATGTTCGCGACTTTAACGCATCCCGCGACACATCTGATTTCAGATTTTGATTTCGGCGGCGTTATAAATGTCAGTTGGAACAAACCCGATGGCACCACATCGGGTGAAGTCGGTCTTTATCTTTCTCCTCAAGGAAGTTGGGTAAGTTCCGACCCGGATGCCGACGATATTTCGACTTCCATAGACACAACCGGATTCTCGATTCCTTCCAGCGCCTCGCTTTTTATACGCGTAACGGATGGATGGGAACGGGACTTCAATATGGGATGGGAAATTCATTAGCTTGACCGTTTTCATTGTGGGTCAATTAGGCTGAAAAATGACATCAAAAGGAAGAAAGAAAAGAAAATGAAAAGAAATTTTATAAAGAGGCATTGCCATAATTATTTTCAAGCTGGTCTAAAATATGCTTTGGTTTTGCTCGTTATTAATTTCTTGGCGATGCTATTCTCTTTTGAATCTGAAGCTGGAACATGGGCTCCCGTGGGACCGGAGGGTGGAGATATCGACATTATCGAAATTTCTCCCAATTATTCAAACGATCAGACTGTATTCGCAGAAATCTTTGGTGCTGGCGTTTTTAAATCAATAGATGGTGGGGAGACTTGGACAGCGATCAATAATGGGATAGGGTATTCATCAGGCTTGGTGTACACCCGTGCACTGGCCATTTCCCCTGATTTTGGTGAAGACCGGACTATTTTTATTTCTTGTAACGGAATCTACAAATCTTCCGATGGTGGAGAAACATGGAATGCTGTAACCGCCGATTGGAATCCGGTTTGTCTGATAGTTTCACCAAATTATACAACTGATAATACCGTTTTCGGGGGTACTTGGAATGGGGAGGTTCTTAAATCAACTGATGGCGGTGTGAGTTGGTCTTTCTTCGCTAATGGATTAGACGGTCTTCCTGTGCAATTCCTTGCCATCTCTCCATCCTATGCTTCCGATCATACTCTCTTTGCTGGGACTTCCGGAGGTGGCGCATTTAAATCTACCGATGGCGGAGTTACATGGGGGCCGGCAACGCCTAGTTTTAGTGGATCTAACTTATATATCAACAGCATAGCTATCTCACCGAATTATGCAAATGATCAAACCCTTTTTTTGGGAACATCCGGTGGCGTATTTAAATCCGCCAATGGGGGAGTGTCATGGACGCAGAGCAATGCAGGTTTAACCGGCACATATATTTATGCAATTCAATTCTCAACGGATTACTTGAATGATCAAACTCTCTATCTCGGCGCTTGGACCGGGGGATCATACAGTGGCGGAGTCTATAAGTCGGCAAATGGTGGGGCATCATGGTCCCAGGTAAATTCCGGATTGGGCAGGCTCACCGTCAATTCAATCGCCATCTCTCCAAACTTTGCTATTGACGGAACTCTTTTTGCGGGAACTCATGAGAGAGGGGTTTTCAAATCGGAGAACAAAGGGTCCTTTTGGTTCAGCAGGAATAATGGATTGCATAATTTTCTTGTATACTCTGGCTCCCTCGTCGTTTCGCCGGCATATACGAATGATCAGACCCTTTTTACGGGTACTCACGGTGGAGGAGTATTTAAATCTACGAACGGCAGCGCATCCTGGTTTTCAGCAGGTGCCAGCCTGGGTGATAACGCAGCTGTGAGGCGGCTTGCCATCACTTCAGACGATTTGGGCAATTCAACCCTTTTTGCAGGAACTTACGATGGCCTATTCAAATCATCTGATGGTGGTGCGACATGGACATATATCGATACTGGATTTTGGGACTTGGATGCAGGAATTTACGCTCTCGCGATCTCCCCCAATTATGTTATTGATCAAACTATTTTTGCAGGAACTGCCTACAGCGGAGAGGTATATAAATCCAATGACGGCGGTAACACTTGGACCTCGGTCGATACCGGGCCAGATGCCTCTAGCGTGGAGGTTATAGCGATTTCTCCCATCTTTTCATCAGACCATTCGCTTTTTGCCGGAACTTTGGGTGGCGGTGTTTTCAAATCGACCGATGGCGGGAATACATGGTCTGCGATCAATGAGGGATTGGCCGCCTTAGATATATACTCACTTGTTGTTTCTCCTAATTTCGGAAACGATTATACTCTTTTTGCGGGAACTCATTATGGCGGAGTTTATAAATCCATAGATGGAGGAACCAGTTGGAGTGCCGTTAATACTGGAAATGGTGGGCTGTGGGTATCAGCGCTTGCCATTTCTCCAAATTTTGCGACTGATCACACGGTGTTTGCCGGAACCCAATGGGAAGGAGTTTTCAAGTCAATCGATGGCGGCGAGAGCTGGACAGCCGTCAATGCCGGCTTGAATAACCTGCATGCAAACACCCTTGCCATTTCCCCGGGTTATCCCGGTGATGGAACCTTATATGTGGGAACCGAATTTTCATCCGTCTGGAAATATCGCGACAATGAGGCAATCGCATTATCGGACAACGCCACCACCCTCTGGCCGATGAGGGCCGGTGAGACAAGGAAGTTCACACGTAAGGATAACCAAAACCACTCGTGGAATACTGAGGCAACTACATTGGATCAGCAGGTTCGAGATTCCAAGACCTACTATCATGTTCGTGTCTGGAACTATGACGGTGATGGAGAATCGGATGAATACTATTTCAGATCGACGGAAGATGCGGTTTATGCCTGGAGCTCTGATGGTGAGATTGCGTTAATTCGATCAGGCGCAGTTGGAGAGACATGGACGGCGGGTGGCGAGGTTACTACCATCATGGAATCCGAAGCAGTAACCACTCCATATGGCGGGCCATACACGGCAATAGTAAACCGGAAGAATCATCCTGGAAGCAGCGCTTATTGGTATGAATACATTGTTCCCGGAATAGGCTTGGTCCAAGAAATTGATTACAACGCGGAGAACGCCCCGGTGATCCAACAATTAGTTTCCATATCGGATCCCACCACAGACGCGTCCGCCGATATTGTTCCGATTTCCATGGATGTATCGGGTTCGTTCACAGCCAATGAACCCATGACCGTAACGGTGAGCTCATCGAGTCCGGTCGGCAAAACGGTGTATTACCGATACTTCTACCGCGCCGACTACGGCTCCTCGGCATACGATACGGCCCCCTGGGTGGTGATGCGCGAGTATTCCACGGAAAATACCTGCGAATACACCTTTCCGGCGGCTGGAAGTTACATCGTGGTCGTGAGAATGGTTGCCGACCCGGGCAACGAACCCGCCGACTTGCCCATCGTGGGCGGGGTCGTGACCATCGGGGAGACGGCGAATCCTCGCATCTCCGGGCTTTCATCAGGTGTTGCCGGGCCGACTCAACCGAATGTCCCCGTGACCTATACGATCGATACGGATTCAAGAGGGAACGGCGCGTATTACAAATGGTTCTACCGCGCAGGGTACGGGACGGCCGAATATGAAGAGATGCCCTGGATCATGGTGAAGGACTATTCCACGGACACGAGCTGCGATTACACCTTCCCGAGCGAAGGTTCTTACATCGTGGTCGTACGCGCCGTGACCGATCCCACCCACGAACCGGAAGACCTGCCGATCACCGGGGCGGTGGTGCATTGCGGCGGATCATCTTTTTAATTCAATCTCATAATTTAAAATATTGTCGAGTCGTTCGGCCTCAAAAGAGAAGGTTGAATACGCATTCGAGACGGCCGGAACGCCGCCCGCTCCGGCAACCACCAGAGAGCTTCCCTCGGCGGTACCGGCGACAAGGCATGGATCGGCCGCCAGTCGGACCGGTTCGGTCAATCGCGCATCCAGATTGACCAGGGACCCGCTGATATCCAGTTCCGGAGTGGCAATTACAATGTTTCCGGGGTTGCCCGCGGGAGCGGCGGCCTGAATAACGTTCATTCCGCTGCCGGCCCGGAACGCGAGTCGTTCCGTGTCTCCAACCGCTATCTGGTTGCTTTCCGCAATCACTGCCCGAGCATTGAGGGAAATATCGCCTCCCTCGGGGCCGAATTCCGTATTGGCCTGAACAAAGCCGGTATCCAGGATTAGCATTTCGGGGCCGAGAGAGATGTTGCCGCCCCTGCCGCCTTTCGTCGAAGTGGTGATGAGTCCGTCACGCAGCAGCACATAGCCGGGGCCGGTCACGGTGATGTCGCCACCATCGCTTGCATAGGCTGAAGTGGTAATCTGGCTTGATCCCTGAACCAGCAGATGGTCCGCTATTTTCAGAAAAACGGAACTGGCGGGAGCATTGAAAAGAGACGAGGCGCTGATATAGGACTCGCCTATCGCCTCCATGCTGTCAACCTCGATGTACAACCGGCCGTTTTGAAAATTTGCCAACCGTTCAGAGGCAGCCTTGCCGTTATTTTCGATGCTGACATAGCCACCATTCAAGAGGTGGATGTGATGGGCGATAATCCGGATATTGCCCGCCAAACCCGTTGAAAAAAAAGAAGCCGCACTCGAGATGGCCGGTTTGATGCCGATGCCTTCCACACCTTCTATCCGTAATTCTTCTGCGGAAACCGTCACGGTTCCTGCATCTCCCGCAGTACTACTGTCGGTCGATATTTGAGCGCCGTTATACATTTCCAGTTTTCCCGCAACCACGACGTTCACCGCGCCCGCATTGCCCGGGAAGTTGTCGGATGCTGACAAGTTGCCGATTGTATCGCTCGTAATCCCGGAATATTCCCCCTGCCCATTTATCCTGAGTTCACCCGCCTCGACCCGCACGCTTCCCGCATTCCCATCGGACCAGCAGGAGGAGTTCGATATTTTAGCCCCTTTGAACATCTCCAACATTCCTTTTACGCTCACTGAGACGGACCCCGCGTTTCCTTGGGAATACCACACATCGCTGGCGATTGTAGAAAAAGTTTCCTTTCCGTCCATTCTGAGTTCACCCGCGCGGACCGTCACGCCTCCCGCATCCCCCGTATCCCCCTCTCCATCCGCGCTGCTGAAGAGATACCCTTGCTTGTTGGTGGCTATACTTGCCCCGCTATACATTTCAAGCATTCCATCCACCGATACCAGCACATCTCCGGCTTTGCCCTGGGAACCCAGTTTGGTTTCACTGATAATACGGCTGAATCCGTCCATCCGGATGGCGTCCGAATAGACCGTCACCTTCCCCGCATTCGCCGCGCTCTCCGTACTGCTGGAAATATCAGCCGTATTATGCATCTCCAGCATTCCGTCCACCGTCACCTGCACATCGCCGGCTTTTCCTGTTGAACCCGGAAATGTTTCACTCTTGAGATAAGCGTAATCGTCCAACCGGAGCTCTTCCGCGTGGACACTAACCATTCCGCCACTTCCCTCCCCATAGGTTCCGCTTGATATGAACGCCGTGGAAAGAATTTCCATCATTCCTTGCACGGTGATATCAACGGTCCCACCGTTTCCCCAGGTAATTATCGCGGCTTTTTTCATGACGAGATTTCCGTTTACGTCCCCCGCCGTTGTATTCCCACCGATGGGAACCTCTATGGCCGTATTTCCCACGGCAGTGAGCTGGAGTTTACCCCCTTCATCTTTTAGTGCCGCCCAGGCGTTATCCGTACCGGAGAAGGTTATATCCCCTCCGCCGAGGGATACCTCCGGGCTTGAACTCCAAAATGGCACCGTTGACGGTAATGCTCGCCGCCTGTTGGGGCAAATAACCAAACGCCTCGGGCCGGGAGACGCTGAGGGTGCTGCGCTCTGGATCCGAAGCGCTGAAAACACTGCCCTCGGCAAATCGAATTTCATTTGCCGTGCTTACGTGGAAGGCAGCGGGAACGTCCACCCGTGCGTTCTCCCCGAACACGATCCCCGCCGGGTTGATAAAATAGAAATCCGCTGTCCCGACCTCTGAGCGCAAGATGCCGTCGATGGTGGAAACGCTGCCGCCCGTAACGCGGCTGATCACGTTGGCGATATCATTTGGACCGGTGAAGGTGGCACTCTCCTGTTGCTGAAGGCTGAAGCGCTCAAAGCTGTGAAAGAGGTTGTTGCCGGCCCGGGTTCCCAGATCGTCCCCGATGCGGTAGGCGGGACCCGAAAGCGCCGCCGCCAGGCCCACCGTTCCGTCCGTAACCACCTCTGCCTTTAACACGAAGGGGATGAACGTGATCAAAAGGAACGCAACCAGCGCTCCGGCAAGCTTAAAAATAAAGGGCGACATCCATTTTTTCAATGGCTCAACGGACTTCATATCGTTCTTCCTTAAATGCGCAAGAAACCGCCGGCATGGAGTTTTTCCCTCGATTTGGCCAGATACATGGTATCACCGTTTTTGATCAGGATGCCGATTTTGGCTTGCACCCTGTCCCCTCCATCCTCTGAGGCAAGGGCGCCTTCAAATGCCACCACAGGAATGAGCATCAACACAACCCAAATGATTCTTGAAACAATAGCCATGATTTCTTCCTTTATTGAAATTTTCTGCTGACACCGATTGCAGGGAAGGCGTTTCACATCCAGTTGCCCACGAGGATAAAGGGCGACCAATAAAAGGGGTGATGGAATTCACTCTTTCGCAACAATTGGAGCTGCGCCTGCCGTAGCGCCTCCGCCTTGGTCTTCGACGGGTCTTGCAGTTGCCTGTAAAAGGCAGGAAAAAGGGTTTGGGCGGCAGCGTCCGACACCGGCCACAAAGTTCCCATCGCGCTTCGGGCACCGGATTTGAGTGCGATGCCCGTCAAGCCCAGCGGCGATCGGTCATCCCCCTCGGCGGTCTGGCAGGCACTCAACGTGATCATTTCAACGGGATGCGCGGCAAATTGCTTGGGTTTGACCAGCGCCTCCAGCATTGGCATATCCATCAGCTTGTCATAAGTCATAATGAAGTTTTGTTCGGGTGAACCGCCGAAATATCCGTGCGAGGCAACCGGTCTGCTTTTGGACGGCTGGCGCGCATCCAATCGGTCCGATATCTCATCGGCCATACAAAAGGAAGGGAACACCACCAGGATGAGACAAACTACGCCCCAACCCAGGAAATTACGCCTGAAGAATAATCTGATCATTCCGCACCGGTCTTTTCGCATGTATGAAGTCTTTTCTCCCCCTTTGTCCGGTTCAGTGTTTCTTTTCCGCCTGCTTTTTCACTTTTCTGAAACATCCGCCTGTCCGGTTTTTTCCCTATCCAGATCCGCCTTGAAATTCAAGATGTCATCGAGCCGTTTGCCCTCCAAAAAGAGCGCCGAATGCTGATTCGAACCGCCCGGAACGCCGCCCGCCCCGGCAAACACCAGCGAGCTTCCCTCCGCAGTGCCTGTGGTGAGACACGAGTCGGCCGCAATGCGGATCGGTTCCATCACCGCCGCATCGATGTTGCTCAAAGCCCCGCTGATATCGAGCTCAGGGGAAGTAATTTCAATGATTCCCTGCTCACCGCCCGGCGCTGCGGCCTGTATGATATTTTTCCCGGTGCCGGCTTCAAATTGACGGCGTTCCTGGCCGCCGACTTCCAGAACCCCGCCTTCCGGAATAATAGCCCCGACGTCAATGAAAATATCGCCGCCCGTGGCGCCGGCCGGAGCATTGGCCTGAATAAAACCGCCCTCCAGGATAAGCGCGCTTGAAGAGCCTGCGCCCATAAGGGTGATATCGCCGCCGTTTCCGGTCGCGCCCTCAACCGAGCTGGTGATGAGGCTGTTCCGAAGATCGATTATCCTGCCCTGAATTGTAATGGATCCCCCGTCTGCTTCGCTGGAGGAGGTGGTGATGCTGCTGTTACCGGAAACCAGGATTTCTTCGGACGTAACCCCAATAGCGGCAGCCGGCGCATTGCCGCAGCTTTCAGCGGTGATTTTGGCGCCCTGATCGAGTATGACGACCGGGCTTTCGATGAATAGGTGCGCCATTTGGGCCTGCGAGAGATTCTCTTCTGAAACAATCTGATGGGTTTCTATAGTGATTTTCCCTCCATTTTGTATAGTCAACTTTTCGGTCTCTATGCTCACATCGCCCGCATATCCTTGAGCAGGTCCCACCGATGCGCTATCAATGTCTGCCCGCGCGCCAAGACCATCAATCCGCAATTCCTCGGCATGAATTGCCACCCTTCCTGCATTGCCATCACCATGGGTGCAGCTGGAAATTAAACTTCCATTCAATACCTCCAGGGTGTCGGTTACATTTATACTTACTGAGCCTGCATTTCCTGAAGAAGTGGTTGAGCTTGCAATCAAGGCACCACAGTCCTGCCCATCAAGGCTCAAACGCCTTGATTCGATATCCACTTCCCCTGCATTTCCAAAACCCATTGTGGCGCATGAAATTCCCCCTCCGTTAATTATTTCAAACAAGTCGGATACATAAATCACCACAGTGCCTGCGTTACCCGAAGAATTCGGAGCCGTCATGCTTGAAATCATTGCCCATAGACCTTGCCCGTCGATGCGCAAGCTCCCCGATTCGATCTCAACGCCGCCTGCGTTACCCTCGGAAAGGGTGCTGCTCGAAATATCCCCGCCGTTCAACACCTCTAGCAGGTCTGCAACCTTTAACGTCACCGTGCCGGCTTTGCCCGATGAGCCTGAACCGGTTCCGCTCGAAATTCCAGAATAGGTTCCCTGCCCGTCGATTCGCAAGCTCCCTGATTCGATCTCAACACCGCCCGCGTCGCCCTCGGCAAAGGTGTCGCTCGAAATCTGCCCTCCGTTCAACACCTCCAGCAGGTCGGCTACCTTAACCGTCACCGTACCAGCCTTCCCGGAAGCGGCTGGGCCAACCAGACCTCCGATAAAAGCCAATGTCCCCTGTCCATCGATACGTAAGCAGCCCGATTCGATATTGACTCTCCCTGCATCGCCAAAGCTCCAGGTGCTGCTCGAAATTACCCCACTGTTCAACACCTCCAGCAGGTCTGCTACCTTTATCGTTACCTTGCCGGCTTTGCCGGAAGAACCTTCATTCGCTACGGCGGCATTATTCGGTTGGATTTTAGCTGGCGGTGTCAGGATTGGAGTCTGGGAGCGCGATTGCCAGCAGCCGCTCGCATCCTAAAATCCATTTCTTTTGATCTAACCACCCGTCGGTCGGATGAGGATAGAGACAG
>JAZDPP010000212.1:0-54060 GCA_043797445.1 Pseudomonadota bacterium | reverse complement strand
GCCTGTCAATCCGTTCCATGATTTTACGCGCCGCATCCCGCCAGCGCCATCGATTGGCCATCTCCACGGCGGCCGCCGCTCCCTTGACTTGTGCCTCTTCCCGGTTCTCATAAACGCGGCGCAGCAAAAAGGCGAGATGCTCCGGATCCGGATCGGCCCAGGAAAAGCCATCATAATACGGGCACTTTGCGACGGCCGGAATGGTCCCTCGAATCCGAAGCGGGTAGCAGATATCCGGATGAACAAAGTCGGTGTGGGCGCCCCAGTCGGTCGCAATGGTGGGCAAACCGCAAGCCATGGCCTCCATCAGCGGCATGTCCCAGCCTTCCCCCCGTCCGGCCGAAACCAGACAGTCCGCGGAACGATAAAGAGAGCCCAGCTGATAATAGGGAAACTCTATATTGATGAGATAGGAAATCCGGCCCCCGGCATCGCTCAGGCCCAAATTGCGAATCTCCCGACCCAAGTCAATGGACGGATCCCGGTTGTTGATTTTTGCCAGCAACCGGACGGGCTCGCCTGCCTTGAAAACTGCATTAAACGTTTTTAACAGCAGCCAGGGCTCCTTTCTTTCCCCCCACTCGAAACACGCCAGAAATACAAACTCGCCCGATGGGTTCGGGAATCTGTTTATCTCCGGGTGGAAGTAGTCCGTATTGACGCCTAGGGGAATAATATGCACCGGCCGTTTCAGGCCGCATTCGATAAACGCCTTTCGATTGAATTCGCTGGGAACCCACACCTCGTCCATCCCGTTGGCCTGACGAACCCATTCGCGAGGGAATCCATCGACTTCAAGCATGGTAAAACCGACTTTTTTCCTCCCCTGTGCCCGGCAAAACACATCCCCCTGACCATATACAACGATCGGGATATCCTGAACGGATCCATTTCGTGCCCGGATCACGTTCATGCGATAGTCACCGGCGTCTTCAGGCTCCTCCACGGGAAAGGGAGTTCCTTTTCCATAAACATAGTGGTATGTAACCCGAACCCCGGCCTGATCCAGCTCCCGCAAAAACGCCCGGCAACTCATAGCATAACCGGTCGGAAAATTCATGATGGACTGCCAGTGAAGGTTCCGGACATACCGGTCTTCCAGATACCGCTTCCAGTGTTTTTTAAAGACGCAGCGGCCTTCTTCAAACAATTTCCGGCGGATGACATCGTTTGCGGAAGTGGACCCGTGCTCATCATGGATGATGGTAACATCGCCGCAAAGGTAGGTGTCGAAACCGGCCTGCAAGGCGCGCAGGCAGTAATCCGTGTCCTCGAAATAAGTTCGATACCTTTCGCTGAGACCGCCGATGGCCCGAATCACTTCACGCCGAATATAGGCCACGGCAAATACGATCCCCTGGACCTTTCGCGTGCCGCGGAACTGCCCGATATCCTTCTCCGGCGCACCGGATTCATTTTGCTGCCCCCAGCAGGTATCCGGTAGAATATAGGAACCGGTATGAATCAGCCGCCCATCCGGCAATACCAGACGGCAACCGACAACGCCCCGGGCCGGATCGGCCCCGGCGCATTCCCGTAAGCGCTGCAGCCAGTCTTTTTGATTGAATATCAAATCATTATTCAATAACACAATATCCGAGTCCGGATCGGCCGCCTCGATTCCGACATTGTTGCCCCGGACAAATCCAAGATTTTCTTCCAGACGAATCACCTTTACCCACTCTTTATAACCGGCCAGTGCCCGCGGGGTTTCATCGACGGAACCATTGTCCACAACGATCACCCGAGCATGGTCCAGGCGTGTCTTTCTCAGCGTGTCAAGGGTCTCCCGGGTGCTGGGCCATTGATTCCAGGCTAGGATGATCAGCGTAACGGCACGAGAACCGGTTTCAGGATCCAATGGATGTCTCCTTACGGCTGATGGAATGCCAAAGCTCGCCGAGCGCCACATCCACATCCATCTTGATATATTCCGAAGGCACATTGTCCGGGCTTCCATCGATTCGAAACGCGATTCGATCGCTGGATCGGCGGTAGGCGACACATTGCTCCGCGAGAAGGTGAAAATAGCCGGGACCGATATGCCCTTGCAGCGTACGATTTCCCATCATGACACGGATTCTACGAACAAAACAGGCCACCGCATAACCGATTTTCCAAGTTATAGAATTAAAAAGATGATCGCTTTCCTGAAGCACGCGGCCCACAAGGGCTCTGAGTTCTTCATTTTCCCGTTTAAGGGCCTCTATTTCCGTCATACTCCCCCTCCGCCGCGAATCAACCATATCCTCCTCCACCCGATTTACCGTTCGCTATTCACATACACCGCCGGCTCAAGGCGCGTGAACCCCACAAATACGAACCCGTCTCCATGGACCACTTCAAAGGCAAGGGACCGGTCGATCCAATGATGACAGTCATTGATATGGGTGTCATCACCATGCGCGGCGACCGTCAGCGTATACTTACCCGGCCCCAGGTTGAACCGCTCGAAGAAATAGGTCAACTCGCAGTCCTCGCCGGCTTTCAGAGACAGGCTTCGCTTTAAATGGAAGGTATTGGTTCCAAAGATATCCTGTCCGAATTTATCCCTGAATAAAATGCCCACATGAAACGCCGCGACATCCACGTTCGCATGCAACCGCAGGCAAACCTTGGCCGGTTTCCCGGAGAGCAGCACCTCGATGTCCTGATCGAACTCGTTCAACAGCCGCACCCGGTCGATTGTCACCTTGTGGTTGCCATAGCCATTGCAATGATGCGCCGGCTGGGAAACGGCCTCGCCGCTTAATCTGGAAATAAGATAATTATAGCGCTCGATGATTTTATCCGGCGCACCCTGATCGACGACGACGCCATGATCCAAAAGCAGCGCCTCATCGCAAAGCATCTTGACCGCGTTCATGTCATGGGAAACAAAAATGATGGAACCACCCGCCGCTTTAAAATCCCGAATCCGTTTCATGCACTTTTGCTGGAAATAAGCGTCGCCGACACTGAGCGCCTCATCCACAACAAAACATTTCGGATCCGCATGAATCGCCACTGAAAAGGCGAGCCGCATCACCATTCCCGAAGAGTAGGTCTTGATGGGCTCATGAATGAATTTCCCCAACTCGGTGAAACCAACGATGGCCTCCAGGCGCTCCTTTAACTCGTCTCTGGAAAGCCCCAGATAGGTGCCGTTAAGAAAAATATTGTCAATCCCTGAAAACTCACCGTTAAATCCGGTGCCCAGCTCCAGGAGACCGGTGATTCGGCCCTTGATTTCAATAGCCCCGCTGTCTGGCAGGACGATACCGGTCAGAATCTTTAGAAGTGTCGATTTACCGGCGCCGTTCTGACCGATAATCCCAAGGGTCCTGCCCTCTTCCACCGTGAAGGAAACATCTTCCAACGCCTGAAAATCCCGATGAAAACTGCGCCGCAATATCATCTCCTTGAGCCGGTGGGAGGGGCTTTGATAGAGGCGGAATTTTTTTGAGAGGTTATGGACGATTATCATGGCTGTTCGGCGTCAATATGCGTTCACTATTCACTGTTCACTATTCACTGTTCACTATTCACGGTTCACGGTATCCCGCAACCGCTTTTTCGAACACATTCAGCGTTTGCCCGGCGGTTTTGCGCCAGGAAAATTCTTTTGCCCGGCAAAGCCCCTTTAGCGTCAAGCTCCGATGCAGTTGATCATTGACGGCAATGTCTTCCATTGCCCGCGCCAACGCAGCGGCATCATGGGGGTCAATCCGGATGGCGGCATCCCCGACGACTTCGGGCAATGAGGCGGCGTTTGCGCAAACCACCGGACAACCGCAAGCCATCGCCTCGAGCACGGGAAGACCAAATCCTTCATAGAAACTGGGATAGACAAAGCCGCGGGCGCCGCTGTAAAGAGCCGCCAGCGTTTCATCGTCGACATATCCCGTCATGAAAACTTTTTTTTCCAGTCCCAGCCGATCGATCTCCCGCATCCAGAACTTGTCCCCCCATCCCACCCATCCGGTCATGACGAGGGGCAGGGGATCTTTTTGGAGCGCCATGGCTTGAATGATGGCATTCAGATTTTTGCGCGGCTCCAGGGACCCGACAAATAGAAAGTACCGGTCCGGCAGATTCAATCGCTTCAATACCCTTTTCACGACGGAGGACTCCCGGGGATAAAAAATTTGATCCGGCGCCAGTGGAACGGCAGAGATGCGATTGGAAGAAATTCCCAGCATCCTGACGATTTCAGTTTTGATAAATTCGGAAATGGTTAAAATGCGAGACGCATATTCAATTCTTCTGTGGAAAAAAAAATCGTGGAACCACACCCGTTCCCGGGGATGTTTGTCCCGAAAGGAGATTAAAGAAAGATCGTATATTGTGTAAACCACCGGAATGCGCTTTGTTTTGGCGGGAACAAACGCGGTTTCATGATAGAGATCAAATTTTCCCTTCCGGATTTCCCTTTCAAGAAAATATTCATACCGTAACCAATGGGCGCATCGCAGGAAAAAAACAATGGGGTCCGGCAGCTTCCAGATGGAGGCGGTGGTCCTGATCCATCGATCCGATTTCGCCAGGGGAGGCATTTCGGATACCACCCGGGTGCCGGTGAAGTACGATACGCTCACCCCGGGCAACCGACCCATTTCCAGATAGAGGCAGCGCAAGCATCTGGATATACCTGTCAGCAGGCCTGAAAGCGGAATCGCATTCACGAGAATTTTCATCCGGCCGGCCCGTCTATTTCCCCAATAAATAGCCGTACCCGCCGAAAACCCCGAGAAAATAGATACCGCTCAAGAAAACCATGACGTGAACCTTGACATTGGACTTTATTTTGGACCAGATGAGGCCCGCCGCCAGCGCGGCCGCCAGCGACCATAGGATTAAACAGCATAAAATCATCATCGTGTTTTCCGATCATAAAAAATCCCTGACATCTTTTTCCAGCTTGCGAAATAAGGCATAAGCGCCCCAGACCAGCAAATGAACCGCAACGACCATCACCAGCAGGGAGTGAAGGGCCGGAGAATCGTTAAAAACGAAAATTCTTTGATAAGATTCGATAAAAATAAACGCCGGATTGATGAGCAGCAATTTCTGAACCCAAACCGGCAGGATTTCCCTGACATAGACGATCGGGGTAAACCAGAACCAGAGCTGCAAGGTAATCCCCACGACCTCCTTCAGATCCCGAATGAAAACGGACAAGGTGGCGGTCAGCAACCCCAGGCCAAAGGCGAAAATGGCCTGCAACAGATAGATAAAGGGCAACAGCAGGAGGTGACGGGTCAGGGGATATCCCGTCAGGATTAAAAACAAAAAAAATATCACCATCGATATCAGATAGGTGACGGTCTCGGCCGAGATGACAAAGAGAAGCAACGACGGCAGGGAGAGGTTTACCTTGGATATGAGGTGTTTCTTTTCTGTGAAAATATTGGAACAACGCGCTACCGTCTGGGAAAAGGCCGTCCAGGCGATAAGACCCGAAGCCAGGTACACGCTGTAGGCGTAGACGCTGTCGGCGCCCGGAAGTCGCGCGCCCATGAGTCGCCCGAAAATAATAATATAGATGAACAGGTTGACGAGGGGCCAGATAAAGGCCCAGAAAGATCCCAGCGAGGAACCGGCAAACCGTTCGGCAAAGTCGCGCCGGGTCAGCTCGATGATAAAGGATAAGGTCAGCAACCGTCCACCATCAATTGGACAACATCCGGCATGGCATACCCGGCACGCCACCCCAGTTTCCGGGCGGCTTTCAGGGGATTGGCGGCGCTGACCATAATATCCGTGGGCCGCATCAGTTCGGGATTGCATTCCACATGTTCCCGCCAATCCAATTTTAACCGGGAAAAGGCCTCCGCCACGAATTCGGAAAGCAAGTGAGTTTGGCCCGTGGCGATCACATAATCTTCCGGTTCCGGCTGCTGCAACATGAGCCACATGGCTTCGACATACTCCGGCGCCCATCCCCAATCGCGCGCCACATTCATGTTGCCGAGGTATAACTTTTCCTTGCTCCCGCCGGCGATTCGGCAGGCGGCGGACACGATCTTCCGGGTCACAAACCCTTCGGGACGCAAGAAAGATTCATGATTGAACAATATTCCCGTGCAGGCATACACCCCGTATGCTTCCCGGTAGTTCGCCGATTCCCAGAACGCGGCGGCCTTTGCAACCGCATAGGGACTGCGGGGTCTGAAAGGCGTATTCTCATCGGCCGGCTCTCCACCGGTGTCACCGAAACATTCGCTTGACCCCGCGGTGTAAAGTCTGACGGGCCGTGAAAGAAAACGGGTAGCCTCCAAAAGGTTCAAAACGGCGACACTGATGCTTTCAAAGGTTTCCACCGGCTGATCAAAGGAAAGGCCCACCGAGCTTTGACCGGCCAAATTGTATATCTCGTCGGGACGGGTTTTCTCCAGGACCTGTAACACGCTTCGAAAGTCACGGATCTCCATGGACAGCAGGGTAACCTCCTGCCGAATGCCCAGGCGATCCAAATTTCGAAACCCTGAGATCTGCGCATCTCTGGAGGTGCCGAAAACCCGATACCCTTTTTGGAGCAGCAATTTGGCAAGAAAACCGCCGTCCTGTCCGGAAATACCGCTGATTAGCGCTATTTTTTGTTCTTGGCTATCCATTTTTTAACCCGCGGTTCGGTTGAGCGGCCTTGAGCGGTTAACTTATCTATTTTTTTCACCACAAAGACACAAAGACACAAGGGTGCAAGGAAAAACAGGCCGTAGTTGCTTTGTGTCTTTGTGTCTTTGTGTCTTTGTGGTGAAACGATATAGGCTCGGGGAGTATCAGGGTTGCTTTCCAGGCGGCGCACCTCCGGAAAACCCGCTTTTTTGCATTTCCTCGGCATTTTTCTTTTTCATCATTTCCATGAATTCCCCGGGGCTCATTTTCAGCACCTCGCCATTTTCCTCCGATTGCTTCTTTTGCGCTTTTTCCGCCCGAAGGCGTTCATCCTCTTTCACCTTATCGCTTAGAAATGCCTGCATAATCGCAAAAGCGTCGGGGTTCGAAGGCTGATCTTCCGTCAGCTCGATCAATTCTCCTTCGTATCCGGCTATCTTTCCGTCTTTTCCGATGCGCACCTGAAGCTTTCCGAGATATTCGCCGATCATGCTGTTTTGAACGAGCACCGTATTTCCGATTTTTTCCGGAATCGAAAGCATTTTATTTCCGTGCCCGGCGATCGCGACATCAACGCCCTCGACGGTATTGAGTGTCAGCAGACTCTTTGTCCCCTCGTAGCTCAGGTGGGACAGCAGAATAACCACATCGACCTTGTTGTTCCGAAGTTCCGTGACAACGGCATTGAGACGCTTCAGGGGATCTTCAATGACAACGCCCTCCGCTTTCACCTTGGCGGCATCAAAAAAAGCGGCTCCCGAAATGCCGGTGATCCCCACCTTGAGCCCTTTGACTATCTTGATCACATAGGCTGGACCCATCGGCGCCGTATCTCCGGCAACGGTGATATTGGCCGAAATGAAAGGCAGGTTCTTTCCCCTGGCCTGTTGGCGGAAATATTCCGCGCCCAGACTCAACTCCCCCTCCCCGATATTGACCGCATCATAGTTCATCAGCTTCATACCGGAAAGAACGGCGTCCGCCCGCAGCTGGGGATGATTGTATTCACGCGCATACGTATCACCACAGTCCACCAGCACCACATTCGGGTGATTTGCGCGTAATTTGTCGATCACACCGGCCCGCCGGGCCAGTCCACCTCTTTTGTTCTGTCAGCCGCAGGGCTCCACATGCCCCAGCGTATCTCCCGAGTAAACAATCATCAGTTCTTTAGAAGATTCTCCCGCCCAGCTCGAAACTGAATACAGCGCAATGAAGACCGTAACCCAAAAGCCGTATTTTCGCATCCGTTCTCCCATTTTCATTTACTGAAGCACGCCTCCGCTCAACATGCTGCAATCTGTGTTTCCAATGCCGAAAATCCCGTAAATGGGTTTTCCCTCCGGGGCCACGATCTTGAGATACCCGATATTCGGCGCCACCGCGCCAAACCGGGACGCAACCGTAAACACCGCTTTGGCGTACGCATCGATTGTCATATCCACTTGTTGGGATTCCATCGAATTTCCATCCGGATCATAGGGCATCAATTTTATGTCCACGGGCGACCCATTCGCGTTGAACAGGTTCAATGCCGTCCACCAGTAATCGCTTTCAGCCACATGCGGCAAAATCAGTTGACCGCGGGACGAAGTGGCGCCGAGCAGCGGATAATAAACATCGTCCGTCGGCGATTCAAAGGAAAAATACCCCGCAATCGGGGACACGGAACGGATGGAAAGTCCCGAAGCATCTATCGAAAAGTTATCCGTATCGGGGAAAATATCGCCAATGGAAAGTGTCTTTTTCTCTTTTGCGCTCAACATCAGGGTGTTTCGGGCTAACGCCTCGCCATTCAGGAGGGTGAACTCGACCGTGTTTTCCGTATCGGCGGTATTGATCAGGATCAATCGCATGTGCCAAAACCCGTCCGCTATGGCATGGGGAACGATAAACTCCGTGTCTTCAATCAGTGGCGATAGAATTTCAGCCTTTTTAATGCCGTTGACGAGCCAGTCGACCTGACCTTTCAACCGGCTGTCTTCGGTGTCGCCCGAGATCAGCATCCAGCCGCTGTCAACGGTTTCGGAAAAAGGGGTGTCCGTACTGTTAAAATACAGCGCCTCGTTGGCGGAAATCGACGTTTCAAAAGCGGCCGTCGGATCGCCGCCGGATGAATACAGCCGGCAGCTGACGCCGGCTTCCCGATCATCCGCATTATAGACGCCCCACGAAATTTTTTTTGTGGAATTCCAGTTGGATGACGAGTCCGGTATCACGACGCGCCAATGGCTTTCGGCGCCACCGTCCGCGCAGGACATGTTTCTCTCATAATACCCGGTCAGGTTCATCACGTTCAGCGGCCCGTCGGCTAAAATCTTCACCCCGAAAAGATCGTCTTTTTCGATATTTCGGATATTGAAATCGGACAAAAAAAAGACCTTTTTTTGCCCGGGCGCCAACCCAAGGGGCCCGATATAGGTTTGGACGGGCCGGTTGTCATTCCGGTACCCCACCACATATACCTTTTCGCAGGCGCTTTCTCCTGTGTTCGTGATGGCATATCCGCCCCATCCAAAGCCTTTTTGCACCTTCAAATTAACAAATTCGTAGGCCTTGTGAAGATCGTAATCGATCCGATAGATTCCCCCCTCCCCATAGGCATTGCGCGATATTTTTAAGGTATACGGCGGCGAATCGGCGGTAAATTCCATCCTTGCGGATTCGGAGACCGATGCGGATTGAACGCTCTGCCCGTTGGCGTCCGTAACCGAAACGGTGAGGGCTTCTTCCATGTCATCGATTTTTTCGATAACGAGCTTGACATTATCTTGATCGTGGCAGTCGATCGTGTAGCTATCCTCATTCAAAAGGATCAGGTTGTAGCCGCCCGGGTTAATTTCAACGGCATTATTCGATTCGAGTTCGTCATCATTGGTGACTGCAATCCTGCGGATCACCGCGTAATCGAGAAAGGAATTGGGCGTACCGGGCGCCACCGGCAACACCAGCTGCTGGGGATGATCCTCCTCGCTGAGATTTGTCCACTTGCCGCCGGTGATCTCCTGGCCGCTATTGTACAGTGTATAGGTGTAGGTTTTAATCCGGTATTGGGTACCCTGATAATCCGGTTCCACCTGATCATCCGCATACCAGATTTTACAGGTCACCTCCGTCGAGCCGGAAAATTCCAGGGTCGTCATTTCGTATTTATAGACCGGATAATTCCAGACCTGCTCGCCCGGATCCAGTTCCGCATAAAACGCAACGCCTTCGTCCTTAATATGCTTCAACAGCCAATAATGAAAGATATCCGGCGTATGTGGATTTTCCCGAATACTCAGGCCGGTTTCATGACAGGCCGTCAGCAACCCCTTTTTTTCCCCCACGTGGAAAATGATATTATCGATCGATGCGGGTTTGAAATCGATATGCTCATATACGGCAGCGGCGGCCCAGGCATGACAGAGGCCATACCAGCCCGGCGCGTCGGGATCGTAGTTGTGGTCGAGATAGAATTGCGTCGCCTCTCCGGGGTAGTATCCCTTATGGTATAACTCATATTTTTCAATGGGCGCGGGATGTCTCCGGTAATTATTTCCCGTGGCGAGTGCGCCTTCGGTGGTCGGCCACCAGTATCCGGACCAGGGTGTGAATAGCGCCGCTGCCGTCTCGGTGGCGGCAAGGCACAACCGGGGAACGAAAAACAGAACCGCTATAAGGATCAAAAAGGGCAAAATTGCCGCATGGTGATACCGATGGAAAATAAAACGAACCCTTTTTTTCAAATTGAACCTGCCCGTTGGCGCCACCATCGCTTACTCTTTCCTCCAGGATCTTCTTCCGGCTGTTTCTTCATAAACCCACCAGTCTCCATTTTCAGGCCATATCTGCAGGACGACAATTTGCTCGCCGTTGTAAATGGACACTTTGCGAAATTTTTCCCCGGAATATTTTTGAACCATGTTTTCAGATAGAAATCCGCCGGATTGGATTTCGGAAAAACTAAAGAATTCGATCCGCTTTTCGTAGGTCTGCCGGAATACGCTTCCGCCTGCCTGTCGCTTTAAAACCACGGGGGCCTGGGTTGCCTCAAAGGGCGCCAAAAAGTCGTAAGGTACCGGAAAACCATCTGAAAGCAAAATGGAAGCCTGTCGATTTTCAATAATGGCCGAAGCGTCACCATTAAGCAGCTTCCGTTTTTCAACCCGATCCGGAACCTGGTTCGGCCCCAAGCGCATCACAATGACGGGCTCCGTTTCACCCGGGGCAAAAACTTCACAGGTCGTGGCATTTGTTCTTTTGAAATTCCAAAAGGTTTCCCGCACGGCGCCTGTTTCTGTAAGGTGATATTCCGTTCGAACAATAATGGTTGCGTCATCGGCGAAAACAACCGGCGAAATGAATAAACATGCCAGGAATACGAACAATTTTTTCATATTATCTGCGGGGAAGAAAGGATAAAAAAAGAGGAGAACACCCGGTTTGAAGATAAGGAGGGGGAGCAAGCTCCCCCTCCTTATTTTAGTCAGTTACAATAACAATATTACGCGAACCGGATCATTGCCATCCAGCGGCGCCGAGTACATAGGCCGTGTAGCCAACGCCCTCTTCGCCATTTCCGATGAAGGCAAAACCGCCGCCCAGGGAGAAACTACAGACTGCCGTGATAGCAACGTTGGAGTCACCAAAGGTGCCAGCGTTGGTGGTGGCCGGTGTAACACCGGTCAACAGCGCGGTTACATCACCCACCCACATACCGCCGTTGGCGGCGATGATAGGCGTGGTAAAGGTGGCTTTGTCACCATCGAGCTCGGTGAAGGTCAAAACAGCCGTTCCGGCAATCGTTCCGGCGTTGACGATCGTAAAACCACTCCACCATCCGGGCATGGAGCCGTCAAATGCGGGCTGGAAGGGGAACAGCAGGGTGGTTGCGCCGGATACCGAACAGGTTTCCACGAAAGTACCAACCGTGACGGTACCGGTGAAAATAACACCGCAGGGGTATTTCGAGAAGGTAATCGTTACCTTCGCTTCGATGCCGTTACCGATGATGCTCGTATCATAGTACATATTCGGCAGGTTGATCCACAGCGCATCAAAATCGGTAATGCTGTCGATTTCGCCACCGACGGTCATGACTTTGCGGACGCGTTTGGTAGACGTAACGGAGCAAGAAGAATCCGGGAAAACGGGATTTTTCTCATTCGCTTCATTGTAAGACGTCCAGGCAAGACCCTGAGCGGTACCGAGGGTGGAACAATCTTTTTTGTCGGTCGGTTTGAAACCGGACACGGCCGGCGTTGCCGAGAAATAAACACCGGCGGTATCACTGGTCACCATGAGGTCATAGCTGTCACCAGGATCACCGAAGGTGGTGGTACCCTTCAGATAAATACGATTTCCCTTGAAGGTCGAACAATATCCGCTCGGATTTTCATAGTCAAACAGACAGGCATTCTGACCGCCGATGAGGATATCACCGGTGGTGGCGCCGGCCTTGTCGCAATGAACCAGGCTAAGCGGATTCTGGGTCATGACGTGCGCGATCTGGGAGTCACCGGTGAAGGTGAATTGGTCATCCAGAGAGTTGAGACTGATGAAAATCAAGTCTCCACCGTAGGTTTCCGCAGTGATACAAAGCGTATTCTCTACGTATGGCACGGAGTAAACGGCTGTATCGATCGTATCTTCCTTGTCATCGCCCCAGAGATTGAGGGAAGCGCCGACGACATCGGTATTCAGAAGAATATTGGTCTGGTGGGGCTGACCGTCCAGGATGGAAATGTCAAATGTGGTAGCGGTTCCAACCGTGATGGTTGCGCCCGCGGTGTCGCCGTAAGCGTATACCCAAACCCGCTGAGAGCCGCTTGCACCATAAACACGAAATACAACATTACCACCGGCGACAACCAGCGGCTGTCCCGAACCCATGTTGGTCACTTTGAAGGGACCATCGGTTGAACCCGCGGCCATCGCGGTAACACCGGCGATACCGCCGTTCAGCGTGACTCTCCGGAGAGAATGGTCCGTCACCGCTACAAAATCGGTCTCGTCCTTTGCTACCGCACCGGTGACCATGAAGTAATCAACCGTTTTGCAAAGGGTTACGTTCGTGGGCAAATCAAAATACCACCAGTCACCAGCGGTGATAATCGAACCGGCGTCGAACGAGAATGTAACGGCGCCCGCTTTTTCACAGCCTTTCTTTACAATAGCCGGGCTCGTGAGGGTTACCTGAACCGTGTCTTTTGCAAAGGTAGTCGCAGTCACTGCAAACACCATTGCCAAAGCCATCATCACTACAAGCATTTTCTTCATATTCGCTTTTCCTCCATTTGATTTTCAATTCCAAAACAATAATTCGCCATCTACCTTGCCTAACAACCTTACAGAAGCTCTTGCCTCACCACCCCCTTCCAAATTTTCGGCTATCATCCGTTGGTTAACTCGAAACCGGCACCCGATCCGTTCCTAAAGCCATCATTTCCGTATCTTCAAAAATGGAATACCGGCAAAAAAAAACATATCATTGTTGTTGATATGCCATAGCGTTGCCCCGATTAAACATCACCCACACATTTTCGGAATCCACCATTATCGTCTGTTGCGCCATCGGGTCCTCCTGACTGAAAAGGATCACCCAGTAAGAACCGTCTTCGACAGCGGCGGAAAAACCGCCCGCCTTATCCGTCTTTAAATGCAACCCGGCCCCATAGATAATCAGGTTCCGGCCGGGAATTCCCTCTCCCGAATCGTATATTCCATTCCCATTTTTATCTTCATACACGAGGCCAGCAACGCTGCTGACCGGATTCCCGCTCTCGCCGAATATGCAATCAATGAACAGCACGATTTCAGGACCCTCTCCAAAATCATATCGCCCGAGTTCAAACGACACGCCCATTTCCCGGTAATCGGCATTCATCAGATTCCGTTTTTCTTCTCCGGATGATTGCAACTCCGTTAACAGCATCTCATTAAAAGCGCTCTGAATCAAGGTCGTAAAACTCGTATGATCCGCTACCCTCTCA
The DNA here is from genome assembly GCA_043797445.1 of Pseudomonadota bacterium. Taxonomy (GTDB): domain Bacteria; phylum Desulfobacterota; class Desulfobacteria; order Desulfobacterales; family JAFDDL01; genus JAZDPP01. Next base: position 40,489 of record JAZDPP010000212.1, on the reverse strand, counting down.
ATCCGGCGAGTCTCTCCCCACGAAATTGGCAAAAATCCTGCTTCCATCAGCTGCTGTTCCAAATCCTCGCCGTCATCCCCCTCCGGCTTTCCGGCAGCCATATTCTCAACCCGAGCGGCGGCAACCCGCTTCAACGCGGCGTTACCGATCAAGGGCATCCGTCCGGCTTCAGCCAACGATTCCCCTCCCAAAGACGCCACCACCCGACCCGGGTTGTCGCGGCCCTGATTGATCAGCTGAACGAATTCGGCCTCCGCAATTTGGAAATCGTCCTGCGTTAACACTTCAAAAAAGGGGACGGATGCAAAATCGCAGGTCAACAGGTACACGTTGACTCGCCTTCCATTCAGGGTGATCTGACCGGCACACACACCGAGTCCGATCCGGGTCAACGCCGGATTCAACAGCGTCGGATTTTTTCCGGATCTGTTGAGATCCAGCTCATCCAGAATCAGATTAGTAAATAGTCTGTCAACGGCCGTGTCGATATCCATATAATTCTGAAAGCCGACGACGCCGAGCGTTTCGCCGACAACGGCGCCCTCAAATCCGGCGCCCCTCAATCGATTTTCCCAGCCGATGCCGTCCGATGAGTCGTAACCGTAAAAATTATTTTCCAGCATGTCCCGTGTATGAGCCAACGCGACGGTATTCAAGGATTTATGTTCCGTCAACGCCGGCAAGCCCACCAAAAGTGCGGCTTCAAGCTCCGGAACCTTTTCAAACAATTGCGATTTTGAAATACCGAAAGCCGCCGCTGTTTCCACCGGATGCATTCGGGCTTCATTGATTTTCTTTAACAAAAGAACGCGCGCCTCGTCAAGTGGATCACCGGCTATCATATCGGAAATCCCGGCATGACTCAGCGTCGCGGACAGTGTTAAAAAAAACAAAACAATAAATGCGATCATTCGATTCATGATGAAAATTACTTAGCAAATTATGTGCCATTTCATTATTATTTTTCAATCATCTCCACGATCAACAGATGCCGGTATGAAATCACCCGTATTCCGGAAACAGCTTTTCTTCTCCATAATTTTTTTGGTCACATTTAACCAGCGCCGGTTAATTACAGCCAAATATCTTTCAGCTCACCCTACCATTTCTTTCGCAGCTCCAACCGGGCGGACACGGGCGCGGCATGGAAGATATCGTAGGTTCCCGGCACGCCGCCCCGCTCATCCGCTATATTTTTTATCGTAAAATTTAAATCCATCCCTGGCTGGAAAACATTCTTCCATGTAATGGACGTGTCGATCCGCCATTGGCCATCCGTTCCGATGATAAAATCGTCGCGTGGAAAAATCAACTTCTGACCGGAAAAATAGCCCCATCTGATATAGAGGATGCAGCGGTCAACCGGACGCCAGGTCATTATGAAGTTGGCCATCTTTTCCGGACCGGCATTATAGGGGTAAACCAGATCCACGAAATGCTTCTCGACGCTACCGTCCGGACGGAAATAATCATAATCGTTGTATCGATAGGTCTCCTCCGGCCCCCGGTTATCCAGCACCGTCAAATTCACCGCGATATCGAAGGTATTTGAAAAGTTATAGGCCGCCTCCACCTCCACCCCGGTTATTTCCTGGTCATTGGGTTCGCTTAATCCCGCATACGGATCCTCCATGATATGATGATCGATCCGGCTGCAAAAAATCCCGGCCGTCAGCGCCAGAGAAGAAAAAGGCTTCCAGGAAACCTGAGCGTTAAGGCTCTCGATACTTTCCGGATCGGGGGTATCGTCCAGCAGAAGTTGTCGCGAATAGGGTGTCCGATAAGCCGTGCCATAAAGCAATTTGGCCTGCCAACGGTCGGAAGGGCTCCAGACAAGACCAGCATTGTAACTTATCCGGTCTTCGTATTCACTCTGTCCGTCAAATCGGCCCCCGAAGGAGAAATCGAATTTTTGGTACTTGTGTGAAAATTGAAAAAAAGTCGACCAAAGACGGGCGCCGTAATCCCTTTCCTCGACACCGGGAAGAAAGGTTTCGTTATCCGCTCCTAAATAATCGGGAAAATAGCTATCCCAGATGGGGGCGTTATCTATGTGTTTCTCTCTGTAGGAAACACCGCCGGTAAAGAGGCCCCTGTTATTGAAATACGACCGGTCATACAGCATCTCACCGTATATTGACTTTTCCCGTAAGTGCAGTGTCCGGTCAATCACCGCGTGGTCAAGAGCCATCCAGGCATAGTAACCGACGGTTCGCAGCGCCGAAACGTCGTCTATCTGCTTTTTCGTCTCAAATTTAAAAAAGCCGGAGCTGACATCGCGCTCTTCTTTCCATGACAAGTCTCCATTGTCGCTGGTGATGACATAGGGATGCTCACTTTCTGATAATCTGCCGGAAAGAAACAACCAATTCCCGTATGAACACCGTCCCACCACATCCATGAAGCCGGCATCATCCACCGAATCGGCTCCAAATCGTTCCGACGGCGCAACGGGAGTATTCTCATTTCCCCAAAAGCGAACCACCTCGGCATCCCGCGACTCCAGTCTTCCTTCCCTGGCACTGATGGATAAAAAAGAATCCCAGATGCCCCCGTCATGCCCTAAATTGACGTAAGCCGCCGCATGGTCCCCCGGCGCCTCGTAAGACACGGCGGTTTCCACCCCCGGCGCATCCTTTCCGGATAACGGCACCAGATTGACGATTCCGGCGAAAGCATCCGGCCCCCAGAGCGCCGAACCGGGCCCCCTGACCACCTCAACCCGCTTGATGGCCGCGAGACTGGTCTCATATCCAATCGGATGAATTGATTTGGTCACATCCGATCCCATGGGCACGGTTTCGTATAAAAAGAGAACTGAGTTTGGAATCCCTCTGAGATAGGGCGTAAAGCCATCCTCTTTTTCAGCCATGTGAAATCCGGGTATCAACGCCAGCACTTCCCCCAGCGAGTTTAGTCCCCTGTTCTGAATCTGCTGGCGGGTGACAACCTCCGCAACCGCGGGCGCATTCCACGCGCTTTCCTCTCGCCGGGATGCGATGGAAAGTACCTCCAGCTCTTCCCCGACAAATACCAGAAGCGTATCGTCCGCGGGCGCACCGCTCAGGGAGGAAGCCCAAGTCTCGCATGGGAAAATCATGCACAGGCCCCAGCCGATCAGTATCAGAGCCAAAAAATACCGGCTTCCCGGTGCGTATCGATATCGGTTATCAGCGAAGTTCAAAAAATTAAAAGGCCCTCTTTTGGTTCATGGCTGTTGGCTGTAAGTATTTTCCAAGGTCCCGCGAAACATTGTCTGAATCAGGTCATCTTACGCACCTACCCTACTTCTCCACCTGTTTCATCAGCACCCTGAATTTAGCGCGCGTGAGCCCCAGTATTTTGGCGGCCGCGGTTTGATTATTGTTGTAAGCGGCAAGGGCCTGCTTTACAAGATCCTGTTCCAGCTCTTCAAGCATCAGGCCTTCCGGGGGCAACCGAAATTTGCTGCTTGTGGCGCAAGTAACGGGTTCCGGTCTGAGGAAAGATAAAATATCCGCCGTTATGACTCCCTGCCCTTGAGCGAGAATCACCCCCCGCTCCATGGCATTTGCCAATTCTCTTACATTTCCGGGCCATCGATATTCTCTAAGCATTCGGATGGCCCCCTCGGTAAGCTTGTAGTCGGCATCCTCTCCCAGCAAGCCGATAAAATGCCGGGCGAGCGGCACCACGTCCTCTATCCGCTCCCGCAATGGGGGCGTGGATATCGGAAACACATTGATTCGGAAATACAAATCCTGCCTGAATTTTCCGGCGCTGACCAGTTCGCTCAAATTCTGGTTGGTTGCGCAAATCACGCGAACATCCACCTCAATTTCTTCGTTTCCGCCGACACGCTGAATCTTTTTCTCCTGCAACGCCCGAAGCAATTTTGCCTGCGCGTCGAGAGGCAAGTCACCGATTTCATCAAGAAATATCGTTCCACCGGACGCATATTCAAATTTACCCTGCACCCTTCGGTCCGCCCCGGTATAGGCGCCTTTCTCATGGCCGAACAGCTCCGCTTCCACCAGGTTTGGAGAAATCGCCGCGCAATTGATGGGAACAAAGCGAGCTTTTTTTCTGGGGCTCACGGAGTAAATGAAACGGGATAAGAGTTCCTTACCCGTTCCGGATTCTCCGTAAATCATAACGGCGGATTCACTTTTCCCCACCTTGGCCGCCAGATCCATCACCGTTTTCATTTTTTCGGAAACATAGACTATCTGTTGATTATCACTTAATTTTTTTATCTCCAATCGAAGGTCCCGGTTTTCCGACATCACTTTGGATAGTTTCAGGGTCCGCTCCACCATCAGCAGGATGCGCTCTTCCTCAAACGGCTTGGTAATATAATCGACCGCGCCGAGCCGCATGATTTCTACCGCGGAAGAAACCGTTGCAAAAGCGGTTATAAATACGGTCGGACAGGGAATATCGAGCGATTGAATCTCTTTGAGCAATTCGACACCCCCCAGGCGGGGCATTTTAATATCCGTTATCACCAGATCAAATGGCGTCGCCCTTATTTTTTCCAACGCATCCTGGCCGTCTTTTGCCTGCGTCACCTTATATCCCCTTCTCTCCAGCATGATGGAAAGGAGATGACGCATTCTTTCCTCATCATCCACTACGAGAATTTGAGCCATGGCTGGTACCCTCTGCTATTTTCATAACTCGACACTATTTAAAGGTATCCGCACTTCAAACTGCGCTCCTCTGGTTTCGGCCCGGTTGGAAGCCGAAATCCGGCCGCCATGCGCCTTGACCGCCTGAGCGGCAAATGCGAGGCCCAGCCCGGTCCCTTTGGAGCGGGTGGTAAAAAACGGGTCGAACAGTTTGTCGGGCTCCCCCTCCGGAAGTCCTTCCCCGTCATCCTCGACGACGACATGCCAGGTGCCGTTTTCCGAAGTCGAGGTAATACACACCTGCCCTTCATAATGACAGGCTTCACAGGCATTCTTAATGATATTATTTAACCCCCGGATCAGAAGATCCCGATCCGCGATCAGATTATCCGGGCCGGAAAGCGCATCCAGATCGATTTTGAGCGGGAAATCCACATGCTGGATTCTGAACCGCTCGATAATCTCCAGAAGCATCTCATTCGTGTCGACCGATCTGAAAGTCGGTTTCCCCGGATGAGAAAATACCAGAAAGTCTTCAATCAACGAATTCATCCGTCTGATTTCATCCTCTATGTAAAACACCATCGTATCATCCGAAGGAATTTGAAAATCTTTTTTCAAAATATCCAATGAGCTTTTAATGATCCCCAACGGATTTTTCAATTCATGAGCGATCATCATGGAAAACTTCCCCACCTCTGCAAGGGATTTTTGCCGAATCATTTCCCTGGTAACCCGTCCAAGCGCTTTCCGGCTGTTCTCCAAAGAGTCCAGCATGCCATTGAAGGCAATGGCCATGGATCTGATTTCCGGAAGGTTTCCGGGAATCGCGCGCAGTTCCAGATCCCCCCTTCCCACTTGCGTCACCGTATGGACGAGGGAAGTTATTTCCCTGGCCAGTGAACGGGATAAAAAATGAAAACCTGCCGCCGCCAGAAATGCAAGTCCGAAGGAAAACCAGATAAACCCCCGTGTTATATCCTTGAGCAGCGTATTGATACCATGAACACTGTAGTGAATATGAACCTTCCCGATGTGTTCCGATCCGGGGATACTTCGATTGCCGAAAGGCGAGATGACATTCTCCTTGAACAGCATATTTTCATCATTCACCTTTTTTAATTGCACCGGCATCTCAACCCGTGACAAGGGGCCGATAGAAGGTTTTGTCAGGTTAACCAACTCATTGTCTTGACTATCATAAATAATAACATTGGCCACATCTTCCTGCCCCATCAGATTCAGCGCGAGACTTTTCAACCCGGCCTTGTCACCTATCAACACGCCCACCTCGGCGTTCAGCGCCAGATATTCGGCCAGAAATTCGATGCGGTCACGAAAGCGTTTGCTCATGAATTTTTCGACCAGATGAATTCCGACCATATCCAGGGTAAACGTCGTCGCAAAAATAAGCAAAATGGCAGCCGCCAACATCCGGGTATGAATTCCGGGCTGTTTCATGGCCCTTCCACAATCCCCAACGACGAATCCGGCAAGGCTTTCACCCCAATCTTGCGCGTCACCCTGAAATTCAGCCAGGTGTCAAAGACCGGACACGGCATTTCACATTCCCCCCCTGATATCACCCGCGCGCCCAGACGGGCGCTTTGAAAACCAATCTTGCGATAGTCAAAAACAAATGACAATGCGGCGCCATTTTCATAAAAAAAGCGATTATAGCCAATTACGGCAATTTTCCGGGTAATCGCCTCTTTGATGATATACTGCACAAGTCCTTCCGATATGACGGTCCGATCCGGTATGAACCACAGGGAATCAATACCCTCCCAATGTCTGGTGAGCAGTTCCGGAAGATCTTTTTTGGAACTGACTTCAATATGCGTGACGTGCAATCCGATGAAAGCAGCCTTATCAGCCATTTCCTTCGCATAAGTTGAATTTAGCGCCGGATCGTAAATCAACCCGATCCGCTTTAACTCCGGAAGCGCGGCACGATAACGGCTCATCTGAATATCCGGTGGAATATTCAATGAAACGCCGCAGGATATTCCGGCGGCGGGTAATATTTTATCGGGGCCCAACACCATGGCATACACTTTTCGTACTTCCGGCATGTGGAAAGCCGCCCACGAAAATTGTGCCGCATCCGGGCCGATACTGATAATCAGTCGCGGAGAAATTTCTTCGATCCTCTCTATCAGCGGCATTCCTCCGCCGCCCGGATAATCCTCCACATATATAAGATGGAGTTTCGCCGTTTGTTTCTCCGAATCGAAAAAATCGGTAATCCCATCAACGGCATCCAAATAGGGTCTGATTTTCATGGACACGAGCACCACCACGGATGCGGGTTCAGAGATCGAGGCCGTCGCGATTTTGAGTTCGTTACCCCATGAAACCATGACCGGAATAAGCACATAAAGCGCGATGTTCCACCACCATTTTCCCGCTATGCAGTGGCATTTCACTCTCATTGCCCGGCCTTGTTAACCGCAAATCGCAAAGCAGCCCGCCTCTTTTCCCCATCCGCAACCGTGACGGCAATTACCCGTTCTAAAAACGCCCCTTCTCTTTTTCAACCCGGGTCTTGAACTCGGTTGAAATAACATCCACGTCCTCCAAACTGGTAACGACCCGAGGGGTGATGAGAAGAATGAGTTCAAGTTTGCTATTGAGTTTATTTTTAGTGCCGAACATGGCACCCAAAAACGGAACCCGGCTCAACAGAGGAACGCCATTATCCACATTTTCCCTTTCATCGGTCATCAGGCCCCCCATCACAATGGTTTGGGAGCTGTTGACGGTTAAATCAGTGGTCACCAAACGCTTTTTAAAAGACGGATAGGTCTTTCCGCCGACATCCACGCCGCCGCTCACCGTACTCACCTCCTGACTGACCGTCATATTCACCAGTCCAAACTCATTGATATGGGGCGTTACCGTCAAAATGACACCGGTGTTACGATACTGAATATTCGTTTGAAGCACCCCATTGTTGCCGGAATCGAATTGATATTCGGCGCTGGCTATCGGAACTTCCGTGGAAACGTTGATACTCGCCTGCTTGTTATCCGAAGCCAGTATGCTGGGAGAGGAGATGACATTGACTTTGTTTTCAGTCGCCAGGGCCGTGAGCGTGTTCTTCCATCGATCCGTCATTCCAATAACATAACCCAGCCCGGCATCCCCCAAGGTGGCACTCAAAAGAGACGTGTCCAACCGGCCTTTCCCCTTTACATAAGTCCATTCGATTCCGAGTTTGGTGCTTTCATCCAGGGTTATTTCGGCAATCGTCACTTCAATCAGAACCTGCCGCGGCAACACATCCAACCGGCTCAATACCGTTTCAATTATTTTATAATCCGACGGATATGCCTCTATAATCAGGGCATTGCGTACGGTATCCGGCGTAATTTGAACTTCCCCGCGAAGGGTTCCGGAACCGATCGAAGCCGTTCCCTTTTGTCCGGTTTCCGCGCCGGCCGGAATCGATACCGCCTCTTTCTTGGCAAACACATTCGCGACCGGCCTCTTTTCATCGCTCTCCTTCTTCTCGGAACCCGCCTTGCGCGCATCCTTGCGCGTTCTTCCGTTGAAGACATCGTTCAGCAGGGTCCCCAGTTCTTCGGCTTGCCCATTTCTCACGGAATAAACGAATATACTGGGCGTACTGGTATGACTGGCGACATCGAGCTGATCTATCAACCCCTCAATCGTCTCGAATGCATTTTGATTCTGGCTGATAACGAGGAGCGTATTGAGCCTCGCGATGGGCAACAGCCGAATGGTCTGTTTCGCGGAGCCGCCGTATGCACCGAGCACCTCGTTGAGAAGCGGCACCATTTTTTCAACATCCGTATACCGGACCTCATAAAAGCGGTGATACACCCGATCAAACAAATCAATATCAAAAGAATCCACCATCTTCAGAACTTTTCCGATATTGGTTACCTTGTCCACTACCAGCAATGCATTGGAAGCTTCATGCTCCACAATCGTTCCGGTGGCGGATATGAAGGGCGTCAGAAGCTTGCTCATCTCCTGCGCGGAAATGTATTTGAGAGAAATAATCTGAATCACCATTCTATCGCCCTGAGCGATCGAGGGCAAACCATCCTCGGAAGCGCCTTCGTGAGAAATGATCGGGGCGCGCGCCGCATCCTTTATCTTCATGATCTTGAACAAATTACCGTCTTCCGCTCGAACGGCCGTCAGCCCATTGACATCCAGAATATGATAAAATACCGGAAACAGTTGCGCCTTGCTTAATTTTCCGGCGGTATGGATGGTCACCTTACCGCCGACGTTGGCATCGACGAGATAGTTAAAGCCAAGCATGTCCGCCAGGGTCCGGATCACCTCGTAAAGGTCGGCATCGTCAAAATTAAGCACGATACCGGATGCGGAATCCACATCGGCCGGCGAGGGCGCAGGGGGAGGAACGACGTTTCGCCCCTTACGCGGTTTCGTCTTTTCTTTTGCAACAGGCGCTGGACGGTTGGCGCCGCGCGCGTTTGAAACGCCGGAGACGCGCAACCGATCGAGGTCCGCAACAGACTTTCGATCGACTTGCAACGGCGGTTCCGGAACTGAAAGAACCGGTGTGGAATCGGGCATCGGTGAGGCAATATTCTCCAAAGCCGGCTTGTCCTCCGGAAGCGATTCCTCCGAATTGGAAACCACCGTTTCTTCTCTGTGAGAATACGCCCCTCCCATGCACCCGGTCATAAAGCAAAGCATTGTCAACAACCAACCGGCGAACATCATACGTTTTAGAAATTCATCCATAGCCTGCCGCTCACTTTTTCCTTGGTTTCATTGTGCCAAAGGGCGTTTTAATGTAGTCTGAATCATGCGTTTGATCGGTTTTCGGTTTATCTTTGATATCTTCAGGCTGCTTGCCGTTATCCGCGCCCGCCGGGGATTTAATCACTGTCGGCGCGATATTCGCCGGGTTGGTTTTGTCATTATCCGCCGAGGATTGAATCACCGTTGGCACATTTTGTTGCGGCGCATTTGTTTCACCGACGGATCGCTGTTTTCCACTTTCGCCGTCATACAGCAACACCTGATAAACACTGCCTGCATTCGCAACCGTGATCCCCTGGTCCTGAATCGCTCTCACCTGATAATCGCCGATGGTATCCCCGGCTTTTACCCATCGGTACGGCGACTTTCCCGCCTCGCTGTAAGGATCCGTGATGAGCGCTTTTTGATAATGATCCGTCATCACGATGCCGAATAACGATATTTTCTTTCCCGGCAGCGCTGTTGTTTTTATTTCTTCCTTCTTTTCCGGGGGCGGCGGAATGTACTCGGTTCTCTCCGGAGAGAAGAGATTCATCTCTATCGCCGTTCGTTCAACCGGCTGCGGCTTGGGCGTCTTTTCAGCGACGGCCGCTTTCACGCCGGTGTTTTTCGGCAAGGATATGGACAGCGGCGGTGACGAGCGCGCTTCCTTACTCTTTTGCCACAATTGATAGGTCTGGTAAACGATAAAGAACAGGAGAAGTGAAAGCGCTGAATTGATCAGCAGTAGTTTAATACGCATCGGGTTCCTCTTATAGCGGTCCGCTAGCCGCCCAGCCTCTTTTCTTTAGCCATCAACCCCGAGATGGTCAGTGTCACCTTGATTTGGCCGGGCTTTAGCCGATTTTCATCCGAAATCTTCATACCGTTCACCATCAGCAATTTCGGAGAGGATTCAATCCGGTAAAACGCATCGATCGCCTGGCGTATCGTCGATCGGAAAACAAATCGAACCGGCACCTGTGCATAGGGCGAGGACTCGTCACCCTCGGTTTTTAAAATCTCAAAAGTCTGAATTTCGAGGCCGAATTGATCGGCAATCCGCCGAATCGTGTTTTGAATGTCAACGGCCGCGAGCGCCGCCGTATCGCCGGTCAGAAGGGTGTCCTCGGCTTTTTTCAGCCTTGCCGTCAGTTCCTCTCGCGTTCCCTCAATACCGGCAGCCGTCTCAATCCGTTTTTGATAGGCCACCGCCTGCTTTTTTTTCAAAGCGATCGCATCTTCCCCTGGATAAAATTGCGTCAATAGCGGATAAAATCGATAGATGGCGCCCACAACGAGAAGAATGAGGCCAACGCCGATGAGTAAAGACCGCTCACGAGTCAATCGGAACTTAACCATGCGTTATTCGACTTTCATTACAATTTGAAATAATTCCATATCGAATTTTCCCTTGGTAATCGTTGACTGGAACGCCACCTCTTTAAACAAGGGGGAAGACTCCAACATCGGGATCAGGGCGGACGCATCCGGGGCATAACCACCTATTTTAATAGTCTTTTCAGAAAGCGTTAAATCGGTGATCCATGCCGGTTTCGGAATCATTCGACTCATTTCATTGAGAATAGCGGTTGCGGAAACGCGGCCCGCGAAAACAGCCTCGATCTGGTTCAACCTGTATTTCAACCGCTCGATATCTTCGTCGATCTTTTCGTATTGCCCGGCCATCGACTTAAGCCGGCTGAGCTGCGCCTCCAACCGGCTGACCTTGCCGTGGTTATGGTATAAACGAACTCCCCCCCACGCAAAAACGGAAATAAGCATTAAACCGGCCAAAATCATCGCCGAATATTCGCCTCCCCTGCCGGGGCGCTTGCGTAGATTTTTCGGTAAGAGATTGAGCTGCATGGGAACAGCGGTCAACCCCTTGAGGCCCACCCCGATCGCCTGCGCCAGAGTCGGGGATGGGATCTCGATTTTCGATTGCGCAAAAAGAAAAGAAGGAATGCCGGCGTTTGTCAAAAGATCCCGCCAAAGCGAGATGTCGTTTTGATCGCCATGGATACCGACTTTCAGCTCCCCAATGCCTGTACTCTCCATCCGTAACCGGTTCACGAGCGGTAACAGGTCCTGTTGCGCCATGCCGCTTTTCGATCTGTCGACGCCCTGGGAAGTCGCATATTTGAGTACGCCATTTTCGACGATACCCAACTCGCATAGCCCATTCTCACTGTGGACATAGGCGAATTGAGAATCAGGCCGGACCGGTTTGCCCCAGCCGAGATAATTGACAAACCCGGAGGAATTTAAATCGATGCCGGCAATTTTATTACCGATCATATCTCTGAGCGCCAGAAACGGATTAAAGGCGGATAAGGGTACGGCGGCAAGCAGGACCTTCAATTCATTGCGCTTGCGGTCTTCCGATAGAATCTGAATATCGAATTGAACGGTCGATGCGGAAAAGGGAATATAGCTTTCGAGTTCATAACCAACGCTCATCCTGAGATTTTCCTTGACGGCCATGGGAAAAACCAGGGTTTTTAACAGTGCCGTGCCGGACGGAATACCGATGTATATATTCGTGGTATCAATCCGGTGGGTCTTCAAAAAGGCATTGATTCTCTCCCCGACCAGCAGAATCCGTTTCCCGGCGGGCAGATTACAATCAAGCGGGTGAATATCATATGCCGCCAATCGTGCCTCTCGAAATGCCATGGTAAGGTAAGCGATGCTCACGCTGTCCTCTTTTACGGCAACGCCCAGACTACTCTGAGAAAACAATCGAATCTCCTTTATGGACCACCGGATGCGCATGGTCGAAACATCCGATACCCCAAAGCGGCCTTGATCATCATATCGGCCACGCCAGGGTATTTTTGGGAAGACCGGCAGGAACTCGCTGTCGCTCAAACAGCCTGCCGCTCTTCCAAAAACACCCTGGCGCGGCCTGCCTGCCGTGGGAAATTGGCCGAAACGATGATCAAGGCCCCCAAAGCGAACCGGTGGTGTTGCGCCGCTGAATCATTCCGGGGCGCCATCCGTCCATTGCACAATCCGAAAAACTTCCTTTTGCTTCGAACCGATTTTCACCGTCGACTGAAGCCTGTATTTCGTTTTGCTGTTTTTCACCGTTCCCTCCGCGTGCAGGGTGTAATACGGAAGGAGTTGAAACGAAATATAGGGAAATATTTGCCCATAGATGTCGTTTCCCGTCAACGCCAGGAGTTCCGAATCCAGCGTAATGTCTTTTTCCTTTCTGAATTCCTGGATATTTTGGCATACCTCTTCCGTCATCCCCGGAAGGGAGAGGAGCATTTCCATCGGCGCACAGTTGATATTGATTCTATCAAAATCATATTTTTTCGAGGATCGCCCCGCGGCGCCGTGAGCGGCCGGTTTCCCGGGCGTGGTTTTTTCATTGTAAATCGTAACCATTTTTGACACCCCGCCATAAAAGATGTCAGGCGTAATTCCTTTTACCAGCAGCATTTCCTCAATTGAATCGAACTCATCGTTTTTACATGAATAGGGAGTAGGGAGCGACTCGTAATATTCATTTTCGGCGCCGTTCAGTCTGTGCAAATCATCCTTGTCCCGCCAATCCAGAATGGCGTCCACTATCGAATCACGTTCTTTTTCTTCCAATTGAAATCGGGTGAACAGGATACGCAACAGTTTTTCATCCGCCTTATTGATATTCACTTTCCCGCTTTCATTGCCGATGTTGACCGTGAAATATCCTTTGCCAAAAGCAATATCCTGAATCTCCTCATTGGGGCGCCATCGAATATTTTCTCCGGAAAGCGATTCCTCGCTTTCATCCGAAGGCAAAGCGGCTATTTTCCGCGTGGCTTCATTTTCCACCAACCCGGCAATGGCCCTGTTCATGCCGGCGAGACAGACGTACCGGGCCTCTATCAGCTCCTTAAAATTCCCGGCCATTTTAACCTCGATACGCATGGAATAGCAAAATTCGGTCACAACGGCGGAAAGCAGCATCAATACCCACAACACCATCAGCAATGCTATCCCCTTTTGATGCCGCCGCCCGGGCGATTCCGGTTTCGTAACCTTATTATCGCGATGAATCAATAGCGGGAATTATCCGTGCGATCAGTTTAAGGGGAGGCGTATTGATATTTTCCCGCACCGTCAGCCGGATCGCAAGAGGAACGCCTTGATCGATCGTCGGCTCCCAGGCTTCCTGCCATTGAAAATCGCCTTCGGGGCTCAGAGATTTTAAATAGTCAAACGAGATCAAATGCGCGGAAGGTATCAGTTCCACGAACGAGGCAATATCCAATTCTTCCTCCCCCTCTTTGAAATCGAGCAACAACGAGGGGCGATTTACAAACTTTAAAGACTCTTCCATGTCCGCTTTCTCTTCCACCACATATTTCGCATACACGGCGCTGTATTGCAAATCCGGAAGCATGGAGACATCCGATAAAAATTCAATGGTTTTATGGGTACCCCTGATGCAAAAAGGCATCTCGGCGGCGTTTGTCAATTTCTTCACATGAATCGATGAGATTTGCCGGCTGAACATATCCAGCACGGATCTAACCCGTTGAGACGTCTCAACTTGCCGTTCCCCTTTCTCCCATGCCTGTATTCCGACTCTAAGCGCCCCCATCACCAGGGTGACGATAACGGCAACGATGGTAACGGATACGAGCAGTTCCAAAAGCGTGAAACCGGAAGCGCCGTTTTGTTTTCCACGCATGCGACAGCCTATCATAGGCAGTTATCCGTTTTCCGTTTTTTCAGCTATTTTTATCGTGCTGATGTCGAACTGCTTTTCTTTAAAACCTTCATCCCAATGGATGGTCACCGTAATTTTTTGCAAGTTCACTTTCGAATTGGTGGCGGGTTGATCGCCGTCCTCGGGTACCACCGAGTCTATTTGCACCTGCCACTTATACCCGTTTTCAAGATCACCGGAATACGATACATCCGGCGGCGTATTCAGCAGGAGAAATTCCTCCATTTTTTCCCTGGCATAAAAACAGGCCCGTGTATAATTTCCTACCAGCAGGCTGTTCTTCAGTCCCCCGGAAAATAGTTGAAAAATCACCGTCATCGATATGGCCAGAATCATTACGGCCACCAAGGTTTCGATCAGGGTGAATCCTTTGTTTTCCAAATAATAACGCCTCATGGCGTGAGCGCCACGGCGCCGGTAATCATATTCACATCGATCTGAAAAAATTTTTCCCTGGGGCCTCGTAACAAAAATTTTCCACCGCTGGCGCCACCTGTCGGATAGAAAAAGATTTTAAAGCGACCGCTCGGGTGTTCTTTTTCACCCGATATCGCATTGCCGAAGAAAATCTCTTCGGGAAGCGTATACCGGAACTGATTCAGCCTCGTATCATTTTCCGTGACCGTGTCCTTATCCGCGGCTTGGCCGGCCTGATTCCCGTATCGGTTTCCTCCGTATTCCATGCTCACCCGCCGGGCCTCCAAATCGAAAATAACCGCCACCGGTTTGCTTTCGGACACGGCAAGGTTTCTGGCCATTCGCAGGGTGGATGCTATTTTTCTGGCCGATGTTTTTAAATTTATATTTCCCAGAGAACCGGCCAGCTTCGGAATCACCAGCGCCGACATCAAGGCGATAATGACCATCACCACCAGAATCTCGACCAGGGTGAAGCCGAAAACCGATCGGTACCGGGCGCATTTATTCAACCAGGGTATCTTTCCAACTTACAATATCGGCATTCTCTCCCTGCCCCCCCGGCGTGCCGTCCGCACCCAGTGAAAGAAGATCGCAATCTCCATGCTCTCCCGGGGAACGATATTCATAGGCGTGCCCCCAGGGGTCCAGTGGAATTTCCTTGGGCAGATAAGGTCCATCCCATCTTTCAGCGCCTTCGGGTTTCGTCCGGAGCGCCTCGAGCCCCATTCGGGTAGTGGGGTAACTGCCGACATCGAGTCGATACGTATCCAATGCCGTTTCGAACAGCATGATCTGCGCTTTGGCTGTTTTCTGACGGGACTTGCCCACCTTACCGAACATCCGCGGCCCCACCAGCGCCGCCAGAAGGCCGATGATAACGATGACAATTAGAATTTCAATCAGGGTAAAGCCCCTGTCTTTCATTCTGTTTTTCATTTTTTCCATGAGGACCCTTTCACATGGGAATTTCGTTCATACTAAAAACGGCCATCAGCATGGAGATAACGATAAACGCCACCACAATGCCCATGGCAAGAATCAACACCGGCTCCAGCACGCTGACCAGCCGCTTGACCGTATTCCTGAGACTTTTTTCGTAGCTTTCCGCTACTCGAAAGAGCATTTCCTCCAACCGGCCGGTTTCTTCTCCAACCGTAATCATCTGGATCGCCAATGAAGGAAACACGCCGCTTTCCTCGAGCGGCTTGGAAAGCCGCTCGCCTTCCTTTACCCGATCGTTGAGACGTTGTATCGAACCGGCGATAACGCGATTGCCGATAATATCCTTGACCAGACTCAACGCTTTTAAAATTGGAACGCCGCTTCGAATGAGGGTAGCGAGGGTTCTTGAAAACCTTGCCATTTCCAGCTTCCGGATGAACTCGCCACTGATCGGCAAGTTAAGCTTATACTTATCGATGACCCATCTGCCCGAAGCGGAACGACTGTATTTTCGAAAGCAAATCCAACCGCCGGCCATAACGGCAAGTATCCCCCACCAGTATCCCTTGACAAAGGAACTCGTGGCCAGCAGGATTTGGGTGGAAAGCGGTATCGCCTGTCCCATGTCGGCAAAAATAACCGCGAACCGGGGAATAACAAACGTCATCAGAATAATAATGGAAACGCCGCCGACACTGAGAAGAAATATCGGGTATACCATCGCGGACTTGATGTAATCTTTCAGTTCCTGTGAATTTTCCAGGAAGACCCCCAACCGTTTGAGCACGCTTTCCAGAACCCCGCCGGCCTCCCCCGCTTTGACCAGGTTGCAATAAAAAGCGGAAAACACTTTCGGGTATTTTGAAAAAGCATCGGACAACGAACCGCCGCCCTGAACCAACTTGAGGATATCCTGAACGATTTCTTTCAATCGCTGCTTTTCGGCAACTCCGACCAGAATGGACAGTGCCCGGTCCATCGGCAAACCGGCCTCAATGAGCGTCGCCAAATCCTGCGTAAAGAGCATGATATCTTTTCCGGAAACGCGATGAACAAACGAGCGCAGGGGACGCAGAACATCCATTTCCATCGAGCGGTTTTCCCGGCTGCTCTCAAGAATTCGAATCGGTATATAGCCCTTGGATTGCACCAGGGCGACCGCCGTCTTTTCATCGGGCGCATCCAGCACATCATTGACTATTTTTCCGAATCGATCGGTTGCCTTATAAGCGTAAATTGTCATGCAGAGAGGTTTAAATTTCCAGTGTGACCCGCAACACTTCCGCGATTGTCGTTATCCCGGCTTTAACTTTTTGCCAGCCATCCTGGCGAAGCGTCCGAAGACCTTTTTTTATTCCAACCTTTTTAATGACCTCCATACTGGCATGGGCATTGATTTCCTTGCGAATCTCATCGTCCACCGGCAGGTATTCAAAAATAGCGGTTCGTCCCTTGTATCCGGTATATCGGCATTCCTCACACCCCTTGCCTTGAAGAAACGCCACGCCTTCAAGTTCCGCGGAGGACAACATCAGGGAATGGATCAATTTCGGGTCCGGTGTTGTCGGCTCTTTGCAATGCGGGCAATTCACGCGAACAAGCCGCTGCGCCAGGATTCCCAATACGGTCGAGCTGAGTAAAAAACTTTCGATCCCCATGTCCAGAAGCCGGGTAACCGCACCCGCGGCGTCGTTGGTATGAAGCGTACTGAACAACAGGTGACCCGTCAGCGCCGATTGGATGGAGACTTCGGCCGTTTCCTTATCCCGTATTTCACCGACGAGGATAATATCCGGGTCCTGCCTTACAATCGAGCGCAATCCCTTCGCAAAATTCAACCCGATCTTCGAATTGACATGGATCTGGTTAACCCCGTGCAATTGATATTCCACGGGGTCTTCCAACGTAATGATTTTGACTTCCGATGAGTTAATCTTATCGAGAGTGGTGTACAGGGTCGATGTCTTACCGGAACCGGTGGGACCCGTCACCAGCACCATTCCGTAGGGCTGGCGAATCAACTCCGTCCATTTGGACAAAATATCATCCGGAAATCCCAGTTTCTTAAAATCGAGAACAAGGGATTCTCTGTCCAGAATACGCATCACGAGGCTTTCGCCGAACAGTGTCGGAAGGGTTGATACCCGAAAATCGATCTCTCTGTCTCCGATTTTGAGCTTGATACGTCCGTCCTGAGGCAGTCGTCGTTCGGCGATGTCCAGCTTGGCCATGATTTTGACCCGCGAAACGATGGCGGCCTGAAGCCGGCTCGGCGGAGAATCCATATCGTGCAGCACACCGTCGATTCGGTAGCGAACCTTAAACTCCTTTTCAAACGGCTCAAAATGAATATCGCTGGCGCTGATCTCCACGGCATTGAGAATCAGACGGTTGACAAGCCGGATGATGGGCGCTTCGGAAGCCATGTCCCGGAGATGATCCACATCGTCGATAACCGATGCCGAAAGATCATAAATATCCTTGTCCGCCTCCTCGATGATGGTCTCTATGGATTGGCTGCCGGCGCCATAAAGCGCTTCAATGGCGGACAGGATATCGTCGCGTCGTCCTTTCTGAATATCCAGGTTGAAACCATAGGCAATTTTCAGGGCATCCAGCGTATAAAAATCATCCGGATTTTCCATCGCGATGCGCAACGTGTTATCCAGCAGCGCCAACGGCACAAAAACGGACTGTTTCATGAATTTTACGGAAAGATTGTCGAGAACAACCGGCTCTTTCGGGTATTGATTGTAGGACAAGTGTTGCATGCTGTTTTCCGGTTTAATCAAATCCGATTCCCATCAATATGTTAAAAGCAGGCCTTGATCATCGTAAGGGAGCGTGAGCGGGTTTGAATGGAATAGCTCCGCATGGTGAATTACAGTTGAATACCGGCGAATTCGGCTTCCCCCCATAAAACGATCCGGAATTGACCCTATTTTGCCTTTTCTGTCAAGCGAAAAGCCCATCGAATGGATGAGGGGTGCAACTCCTGCCGTTATGAACATAACTATCTGTTTTATTTATTTAAAAATCGCCGTATTGCAAGATTTCGAGTGGATGATATAGGAATTGCAATTGGGTGTCAAGCACAATAAGATCACAATATATTGTGTTGAAAGGGAATTCTGGTGATACCGAACCCCTTCAAACGAAAGGGGAGAAAACCGGAAAATAGGGCGTGTTTTGAAAAGGCCACCTCTCGCCCAAAAAAAATTCCGCTACCCGTTTTTTTACTTTGCCGCGGTGGGTAGTGCGCCTGCCGTTATCTTATCCTTGATTTTTTCGAAGGTGGCCTTACCGATGCCACTTACCTTCATGATATCCTCGGCCGATTTGAAAGGTCCATTGGCTTTCCGGTATTCAACGATTCTATCGGCATAAGATTGCCCGATGCCGTCCAGAGCGATAAGCTCCGCCGCGGAGGCCGTGTTGATATCGATTTTCGCGGCAGGTTTATTCACAACCGGCTCCGCGGCAATACAAACAGCTGACAGAAACAACCCTACGAACACTGCAATTACAAGAGACAGAACCGACTTTTTTATCATTATCCATTTCTCCTTTTCAGATTGAACTTCAATTGTAGAATAACGAGAGGTGGACTTTTCCTGTTTTTGAGTGCACGCCCGCCGGGCATTACCCGGACAAGCAATAGCAATAACCGGCACAAACGCCAACCCGTTTGAAGACTTGCCGAAGAACCCGTCTCTATTGCCCGGCTGGAACGTGCATATTCGGGCAATGCGGCTGCATTAAAAGCAAATTCGTTTCGGTGCCATGGTTCTGTAATACGGTGAGTATGGTGAATGCAGACCGCTAAAAAAAGTTTATCTTAGGTATAAGGGTGACGGTAAAATGTCAAGAGAATTCTGCAACCATTTGCATTATGAACCCAAACTCCTCAAGGCCCGTTGCCGCAGGAGATGGTCGGCCAAAACCAGACTGACCATGGCTTCGCACACCACATTGATCCTTGGAATGGCCGCCACATCGTGGCGTCCCTCAATGGAAAGCAATCGGGGCGTGTTGAACCGATCGATGGTTTGCTGCTCGATCCGAATGGAGGGAATCGGCTTGACCGCCACGCGCACCACGATTTCATCCCCGTTTGAAATGCCGGCCAGAATCCCGCCGGCATTGTTTCCGGCAAATCCGGTAGGGGTTATCGGATCATTGTTTTGGGAACCGAGTTTACCGGCCACCGCAAACCCGGCGCCGATCTCAACACCTTTTACCGCCCCGATGCTCATTAACGCATGGGCCAGCACCGCGTCCAGCTTGTCAAACACCGGATCCCCCAATCCCGACGGCACGCCGTTTGCCCGAATTTCAACCACCCCGCCAATCGAATCCCCTGAATTTTTAACTTCCAACACCCGTTTCGCCATCTCCGGCACAACGCTCATGTCCGGGCATCCGAACTCATTATTTGCCACCACGTCGAGATCCCGGCGCGTCGCCCGGATACCGCCGAGTTCGATGGTATAGGCCGAAACGCTGACTCTATCCCGCGCCAGGAGGGCGCTGGATACGGCGCCGCCGGCGACTCTCGCCACCGTTTCCCGGGCGGATGCGCGGCCTCCTCCCCGCCAGTCCCGTATGCCGTATTTTGCCTGATAGGTGATGTCCCCGTGTCCGGGCCGGTAAATATCCGCAAGGGCGTCATAGGCGCCGGACCTGGCGTCTTTGTTCCGAACCATAACCATAATGGGTGTCCCCGTGGTTCTTCCTTCAAAAACGCCGGACATGATCACCGCCTCATCCGGTTCTTTCCGGGCCGTGCTCGTCATGAAGCGCCCCGGTCTTCGCCGATCCAGCATGGCCTGAATGATTTGCTCGTTCAACAAAATTCCCGGCGGGCAGCCATCGACCACAACCCCCACTCCCATTCCGTGCGATTCTCCCCAGGTAGTAATTTTAAACAGTCTGCCAAAGGTGCTTCCGGACATGATTTTTTCCTTATCGCCGTATTTTCTAATATACCGCTTATCGTGCTCATGCTCTTACTCTATTTTCAAACCTCTTTCGGTCAGCAAATATACCATTTCCGTGCAGACTGCCTCGACTGTTTTACCATCGGTTTCGACAAATCCGCTCATTGCCGCCTCATAAAGCGGTTGTCTCTCGGAAATGGTATCCAAAATTTCATCCCACGTCTTCTTATCCGTCAACGCGGGCCGCGAGGCAATGGTGTTTTCATCCCGAGTCATTCGGTTGTAAATTGTTTCAGCGCTTGCGCGAAGCCAGATAACCGGACCGTTCTTCTTCATGCACCGCACATTTTCCCCATCCAAAACCACCCCGCCGCCCGTGGCGATAATCTGATTATCCGATTCACAAAGCCGTGCCAGCACCGATTTTTCAATCCGCCGAAACGCCTCCCATCCGCATTGAGTAACTATTTGGGCAATGGAACACCCCTGATCCGAAACCAGTTCGGCATCCGCATCCACAAATTTCCAGTTCAGCTTTTCCGCGACCCCTCTGCCAACGGTGCTTTTCCCCGTGCAGCGATAGCCAATCAGAAAAATATTCATAACGCCCCTCGCCCCTTACCTCTCACCTCTCGCCTCTCACCTCTCACCTCTTACCTCTCGCCCCTCACCTCTCGCCTCTCACTCACCCAACCTCCCAAACACCTCCCAGAAATCAGGGAACGACTTTCGAACACACCCCTCATCCCGAATCATGACCCCGGGAGTATTTAAACCGGCTATCGCAAAACTCATGGCGATCCGGTGATCGTCATAGGTCTCTATTTCGGCGCCTTTAGGATGGCCGCCGGATACCACCATTCCCGTATCGGTTGCGTCCGCTTTTATTCCCATTTTTTTAAGCTCGGCTACCACCGAGCCGAGCCGATCGGATTCCTTTGCTTTCAAGTGGGCCACGTTGCGGATCACCGTGTCACCGGTGGCAAATGCCGCGACGACGGCAAGCGTCGGCACCATATCCGGCATATCGGACATATCGACATCCACGCCGGTAAGAGGCCCACCGGCAACCCGTATCCCGTCCGGTTCCTCGATAACGCGGCATCCCATGGCGGCGAGCACCTCAACGAACCGCACGTCTCCCTGGCGGGAACCCTTCGTTGTGCCCGTCACCTTTACCGATGCCCCGCCGATGGCCGCGGCTCCCCAGAAATAGCCCGCCTGAGAGCAATCCGGCTCGACATGATACGTGCCCGACCGATAGACCTGTTGGCCGGAAACACGAAACCGGGTGTATCCGTCCCGCTCGACCGAAACCCCCAGCCGGTTCATCACTTCCAGGGTCATATCCACATAGGGCCTGGAAACCGGGCCTTCGACAACTATGATCTCAAGCCCCGCCTCCGTATAAGGGGCCAGCAGCAGCATCGAAGAGAGGTATTGACTGCTGATCCCACATTTCAGACGAACAAGGCCGCCGGAAATCCGGCCCCCGTTTACAAAAACCGGTGGACACCCGTTTCCCCGGACCGAATGGGCCAACACCCCCAATTGGTTCAGTCCATCCAGTAGATCCTGAATGGGTCGCTCCCGCATCCGCTCGACGCCGTCCAAAACATACGCCCCTTCTCCCAGGGCGCATATTCCGGTCAGCAAGCGAAGAGAGGTACCGGAGTTGCCAAGGAAAACCGGATCGGCACAAGGTTTTAGGAAACCGGCCGTGCCTTGAACCCTGATCGTATCGGAATCCATTACAACGGGCACCCCCAGCTGTTGCAGGCCACCAAGCGTCAGAAGGGTATCCTCACTGCGAAGCGGGTTTACGATGTGACACTCCCCGTCGGACAGGGCGGCTGCAATGAGAATACGGTGGGTAAAGCTTTTGGAGCCCGGCACGGTGACCGTAATGTCTTTTATCTGGTGGAGGGTAATCTCCTTCATAGGTTCCTTGGGTTCTTTGGGGACTCATCAGCTGTAAAAATACCGGCAATGCCGCTCCTCTTGCTCTTGCTCTTGCTCTTAATCTTAATCTTAATCTTGCTCTTGATCTTAATCTTGCTCTTGATCTTGATCTTAATCCAGCAAACAAGATAAAGAGCAAGAGCAAGAGCAAGAGCAAGAGCAAGAGCGAAATAGACGGAGTGCTTTTAAATGTGATGTCCCTTTTAAGGGTTAAGGTTCGTTAAGTTCTCATTTTTTGAATTCTTTCCAACGCCGCTCGGACGGTTTCAGCCATCACGGCAACCGGAGCCGGTTTTCCGGTCCAGAGTTCAAACTGCGCGGCTCCCTGATAGATAAACATGGCGGCGCCGTCAACGGTGATGCATCCCAAGTTCCGCGCCATCTCCAAAAATTTAGTTCGAAGCGGATTATAGACAATGTCCATAACCACCAATTCCGGCCGTAGAACATCGGCGGATACCGGTGAAACGTCGATCCGGGGCGTCATACCGACGGAAGTGGTGTTGATTAAAATATCGAAAGGATGACGCCGAATGTCGGAAAGCGGGCAAAACTCCGAATCCAGGGCTTTTGCAAGAGCCTCCCCCGTCACCGGGGTCCGATTGGCGACCATGACCCGACCGCCTTTCGAGATAACCCCGAAACCGACTGCTCGGGCGGCCCCCCCGGCGCCGAGGATGCACACCGTTTTCCCGGCAATATCCGTTTTCTCGGATAAGGCCCTGACAGCCCCGATACAGTCGGTGTTACCGCCCCAGAGTCGCCCGTTTCGATTCACGAGGGTATTCACCGCACCGATTTTAAGAGCCAGCGGATCGATTTCATCCAAAAGAGGGATTAGCGCCGTTTTATGGGGAATCGTAACACTGGCTCCCTTGATACCCATGGCTTTGACGCCGGCAATGGCGGACTGAATGTCGGAGACGGGAAACGCCACATAAACGCCATCATACCCGGTATGGGAAAACGCCCGATTATGCAGGATCGGACTGAGGCTCTGGGATACGGGATTGCCTATCACGCAGTACACACTTGTTGTGGGTGTTATCATTATTCGGTCTGCTCATGGGCCCGCGGATATGAACCGAGAACCTTTAAGAATAAACAAAGACCTCTCATCATGTCCACCGTCTCTTTCACCACGGGCGTATCCAGATGCCCTTCGAGATCCAGAAAAAAACAATAGCTCCAGTTTTCATGGCGGCTCGGCCGGGATTCGAGCTTTACCATATTTAATCCATTATCCGCTATGGGAGTCAAGACCTTATAAAGGGCGCCGGGTGCGTGAGCCGTCACAAACAGGAGGGACGTTTTGTCTTTTCCGGTCGGTCTCGCCCCCTTCTTTCCGATCAATAAAAAACGGGTGATATTGCGTGCAAAGTCCTCAATTTTAGACGCCATCACCTGAAGATTATACATCTGAGCCGCCTCGTTGCCGGCAATGGCCGCCGCCCGGATGTCTGCAGATGCTCTTTTGGCCGCATCCGCTGTGCTGCCGCATTCCTTCAGCAGCGCATCCGGCAAATATTTCCGAAGCCATTTGCGGCACTGGGCAAACGCCTGGGGATGGGAATAAATCACCTCGATATCCTTTAACGACCCCGCCATGGAGAGAAGATCATGGGAGATCGTCAAGTATTTCTCGGCGCATATTTTCAACTCCGACTCATAAAACAGATCCAGCGTGTGATTTACCGCACCCTCAATGGAATTCTCCACCGGCACGACGCCAAAATTACAACTATCCTTCTCAACAGCCTCGAAAACATCCCGAATGCTCGCCTGAGGGATAAAGGCGGAAGAGCGCCCGAAAAACCCACGCGCCGCCAGATGCGTAAAGGTGGCCTCGGGTCCCAGATAGCTCACGCTCTGAGGCTGCTGCATCTCCCGGGAGGTACCGAATATCTCGGTAAAAATAATCTGGATGGCCTCATTGCTGATCGGCCCCTCATTCAAGGCAAAGAGCCGTTTCACGATTTCGCTTTCCCTTGCGCTGTCGAGAATCTGGCCTTTTCGAACGCCCTTGAGCGCGCCTATCCCCTTGGCCAGGCGGAGTCGCTCGTTAATAAGGGAGAGAATCTTCTCGTCGATCGCATCGATCTGCCTTCGAAAGGCATCCAACTCCGGTTTATCCGGCCCGTCTTGCGCACCTTTTTTCAAAGGGGTATCATCGGTATCATTCATCATAAAAATACTCTATTTTTCCGTTATGGTTTCATCGATTTTCATCCCAAAGTGCCGGCCGCAGGTCTCGGTGGCAACGAGTATTTTATCACCGGGAGAAAGCTTGACGACCGATACGGGCTCACCATCGGGCGTCGTCAGCCGGATGGTCTCGGCATTCTGGAGAATGGTGGTTATCTCTTCCTCCCCCACTCTCGCGTTCACCAGCATCAGCGGCCGCTTCTCAATTTTGATCCGTCCGACAATACCGATGGTGGTGTTGCCCTTATGATCGACCAGCAGCACCTCATCTCCTGCGCTAAGCTCGGACAAATACCGGGTTTTTCCACCAGGCACCCGGGTATAAGCGTGCACGGCGCCGGCGTTGACTCGAAACGGCCGGGGAGCGACGTAGGGATTCGAAATACTTTCCGAGTGAACCAGGAAAAGCGCGTTACTGGTATTGCCAACCAGCATTCCCTGGCCGATATGCATGCAGGTGCAGGTATCCACGCAGACCCGATCTCCCATTCCCAATGGCGTCACCTTTGTAATTTCGGCAATTTCAAGGCAGGTTTCCTCTTCACGGGATTTTAAGGTGGAGAGCGCCTGCTTCAGGGTGGCCGGATCCATGGGATGAATCAGAATCTGTTTGACCCCTTTTTCCAGAATGCCGAAGGCCGTTTGGGCCTCTTCCAGATTGCACACCTGCGCAATGACTTCAGCCCCTTTGGCAATGAGATTTTCAAGGGGGATAATCGTCCAATCCGCGCAGTTAAGAACCACCTTTTTTGTCCGGCTGAGCGATAGAATCTCTTCCTCGTCCTCACCGCTGTGAATGGTAAAAAAGACCACATCCTCACCGATTCTTAAATCGCCGTCCTCGGAGATGGTTTCAATTTTTCCAAGCGCTTTCACCTTTTCAGAGTATCCCGGCGGCACGACGATGCCATCGGCCCCTCCTTCCAGCGCCGTGGTCACCATGTCCTTATTCCACGGATCCACCTTTACCCATATCTTTCTCATGGTCTATTTATCCCTTCAGAAGCCCGGCTGTTAGCTGTTAGCTGTTAGTGCCTAAAAGATTCATTCCTGTCGAAAAAAAAC
Organism: Pseudomonadota bacterium; assembly: GCA_043797445.1. Classification (GTDB taxonomy): domain Bacteria; phylum Desulfobacterota; class Desulfobacteria; order Desulfobacterales; family JAFDDL01; genus JAZDPP01. Next base: position 14,867 of record JAZDPP010000212.1, on the reverse strand, counting down.
AAGAAAATTTCTGCTTATAACGGATTTTGGGGAAGCTGATAGCCCAGTCCCGGTAGGGACGACAGAGAAAATCCCGGCAATTCATTGCCGGGAGTTGGATCATCCGATTTCTTACAGTCCCGTAGGGACGACAGAAACTCTGCCGTCCCTACGGGACTGTGTTTTTATGTTGTGGACTTACCCCCGGCAATGAATTGCCGGGCTATTCTCTGTCGTCCCTACCGGGACTATGGCATTGACCTCCCCAAAATCCGTTATAATCAGGAAAATTTTAATCCCGTACCCCTGATTTCGGAGAACGGCCTGATAGGGGCAAACCTATGTGTTCGCCCCTACGGGGTTGCGGGCATAGCCAGCGTTTGCTGATAGCTGTTAGCTGACAGCTGATATCTCAATCAAAATTATCCCAGTATTTTCAATGCCTCATCCACACTCGCATTCTGATGAACGATAGCGGATACGGCCATTACCATCCGGGTGGGAGATGCATGCTGGAAAATATTGCGCCCGATGGAAGCACCCGCCCCACCGGCATCAATGGACCCCTTTACCATTTCGAGAATCTCCCGATCCGAATCCATTTTGGCGCCACCGGCTATGACCACGGGAATGCTGCACCCCTCAACGACCTGCCGGAACGTTTCGGCTGATCCGGTGTAAGACACTTTAACAATGTCGGCGCCCATTTCATCCCCGACACGCGCCGCGTGCTTGATGACACCCACATCGTATTCGTCCTTTATTTTCTCCCCGCGCGGATAAATCATGGCGAGAAGCGGCATTCCCCAGGTTCTGGCCTCCCGGCTGACCCGCCCGAAATCATTTAACATCTCTTTCTCGTCGCCATTTCCGAGATTGACGTGAATGGAGACACCGTCAGCACCGAGTTTGACAGCCTCTTCGACGGTACAGACCAGCGTTTTGGCGTTCGGTGTGGGAGACAGGCTTGTGGAGGCCGATAGGTGAATAATGAGCCCGATGTCTTTTCCTCGCATTCGATGTCCTTTTTCTACCAGGCCCTTATGCTCAATAATGGCGTTGGCGCCGCCTTCGGCCACTTTCCCGATAGCTTCTCTCATATTGATGATGCCGGCAATAGGTCCAACGGTTGTGCCATGATCCATCGGTACAATCACCGTTTTTCCGGTGTTTCGGTTGATGATCCGTTCCATTCGAATTTTTTTCCCTATGATCGTCATCGCACTCCTCCTTGTGGTTTTTCAGCAAAAAAGGCCGGGGAGCTTTTTATCTCCGCGGCCTTTTCAAATTAAAAAAGCCGCGGCATTTCTGGCTGCCCGCGGCTTTTTTGCTTATTTATGTTAACTCAGCGCACCCCGGGCAAACCTCGACCGTAAAACCAATAAAAGCTAAAATAAAAGTAAAAGTCGGCCGCGAATCGATGCATTGTTTCTTAATAACTCCGGTTGGAAAAATTGAAGTGCTTACTTGATGTTTCGGACTTAAGTATAAACTTACATTTGATTTGTCAAGCAGTTTTTTTCAATATCATCATCCGGCGGAACCGGCACGGCGGCTTTATATATGATGGCATTCCCATTAATCAGGTAAGCGGGTGAAGACGCCGGCACCAAAAACGACATCCCCTTGGAGATATCCAGAAATCGGCCCGAGCCGCCGCTCGAAATCCGCGCCTCGCCTTGCGTGCAAAATAGAATCTCAACGCTTCTTTTTTTTCGTGACACAAACCGGTTTCCCGCCGTTACGGTTAAAACCGAGAGTGAGAATTCCACCGCGGCGGTAACATAGTTTTCCTCGCACGACGCAACCGTCACCGGAGAAAGGAGGGTTATCTCTCTTTCAGCGAAGTTTAAAACCGACAGAAGCGCTTCGACATCCACGTGCTTGGGAGTCAACCCGCCTCGAAGCACATTATCCGAATTGGCCATGAGCTCCATGCCGAGACCACATAAATAGGCATGCAATTCTCCGGACTCCAGGAACATCGCCTCCCCCGGCTTCAGGCAAATGAGGTTCAACAGCGCGGGAGACAGAATGCCGATATCATCCGGATAGGCCGCATGGAGCTTTATGATCCACTCAAAACAGGGGTCCCCGGTCAGTTTTGCCGCGTTTGAAACCACCTCCGGGACAATTCGCCGTCTCTTTTTTTCGTTCATCGTCATCAGGGTATGAAAAAAGCGCTTCAGTCCAGCTTCATTTCCCGATTGTTCAAGGCCGGCCAACTCCGTCTCCAATCCTGCCGGGCATACTCGCTTTATGAGGGGCAGCATATCGGCAATCTTCCGGAATCCTCTCAACGCCCAAAAAGGGGTGAGGGCGCAAATGCATTCCGGCTTGTGACTCTCATCCCGATAATTTCGATCCGCCGCATCGATCGGAATACCGAGCCGGTTTTCCCTTGCAAAACCCGCCCGTGCCTGCTCCCGGTTGGGATGGGCCTGGATGGAGAGCGGCTGCCCCGCGGCCAAGACTTTAAACAGAAACGGCAGCTTATTGTGAAATCGGGTCGCCACCGGTTCCCCCAAAATCTCTACCGGAAATTGCTCGATAAGGAGAGGAAGCGAAACGGATCGCCCCTCCCAAATCACCTTCGATGGAGATTTGGGATGCGCCCCCATCCAGATCTCGGCCTGGGGGGCGCCGGAAGGCGGCTTCGCCAGCAAGTCCGCAATAGCCGTCCGGGAGCCCCACGCATATTCCATAATCGGATTTTCAAGAGGACATATCATATTCATTGGAACTCCACCTGATTTGCAGGGGGGCCGGCTTCCCCCTCACATATGTTCCGCCACGGAGACCGTCCGATCCCCCAGCATGTTCACATAACTTCCCATTTCATTATCATACCACCCATAGATCACCGCCTGGGTCATGGGGACCCGGATTTCCAGATTCCGGAGAGAAGCCAATATATTTTCTTCCATCCCCGGCACCTTGCTTAAGTCAACCATCAACTCGGCCGTCCGGGTATGGGTTTCGTTTCCTTCAATGATCGCCGCCGCGCGCGGCAGCCCGATAATGTCGCAGGAGACATTCTGCTGATCCGAAAAGTGAAGATATCCATTCGGATCATCGGCCTGCGCCTGCCGGTAGACATTATTGATCACTTCACGGCGAATCGATTCGCCATTCATTTCCTCCTGAAAATTCACCACCAGAATGATCAGAGATCCCGTGACGGTGGGAATCCGGACGGATTCGGCAATGAATCCGATCTCGCTCATCTCGGGAATAACGAGCCGGAGTGCTTTGGCGGCGCCCGTGGTCGTAAGAATAATATTGTTCATAATACTTCGGCTTTTCCTCAAATCCACGCTTCCGGCATTGGGCAGCCGGTCGAGAACCTGCTGAGATCCGGTGGCGGCATGAATCGTGGCCATGGAAGCGCACAAGATCCGTTTGGCGCCGAAATGATTAATGAGCGGTTTGACCATATGCGCGAGACAGGTGGTCGTGCAGGAGGCATTGGACACGATCCGGTGACATCGCGGAACATAGTCGTTGTCATTGATTCCCATCACCGTCGTAACGGCGTCTTCCGGAGATTGCGCCCGTTTATCGGCAATCTTGAACGGCGCGGAGACGATCACCTTCTCCGCACCAGCATCCAGATGCCCCCGGAGGGCCCCTTTAGGATGATTCCCCTCCAGCGTCGGATCCAGAAACTGCCCGGTGGTATCCACCACCAGAAAGACCCCGTTTTCGCGCCAGGTGATATCGGCCGGGTTTCGATGGGATCTCAATAATCGCACACCGATACCATCAATGCGCATGAAACCGGTCTTTTCGTCCAGGTCTGTAATAAGCGGCTTTCCTTTAAAACCATATAGATATCCACTGAGAGATCCATAAGTGGAATCCCTTTCAACGTAATGGGCAATATCATTGAGACTCGTTCCCACGTTTCGGCCGATATTGACGACCAGTTCAGAAAAAAACTTGCGCCCCACATGGTGCCACAGGGTCAGCTTGCCGATACGCCCGAAACCATTAATGCCGAGTTTCCGCACCTTCTCGTTTTCTCCAGCAGCTATCATGATGCCCCCTTTTATTTACGCCTCGTTCACTTTCATATATCCCAGGTAAACGGAGCCACCGCGACCGTCAATACTGACATAATCGCCCGAATTCACGATCGCGTGATTGAAAATAAATTTTCTTCCGGCCTCGTCGCAGAGGAGATCCTCGCATCCCACCACGCAGGTTTTCCCCATCCGGTGAGCTGTCACGGCCGCATGTGATGTCACCCCTCCGCGGGCCGTCAGCAACCCATCGGCGGCAAATATTTCCCGAATGTCATCGGGCACCGTATCCCCCCGTATCAGGATCAGCGAAGTCCCCGGCTCCCTGCAGCGCCAATTCTCGATCTCATCGAGACCAAACACGGCCCGGCCGCTCATGGCGCCGCCACTCACCCCTATACCATGACCTAAAAACCGCTTACCGCCGTTTCCTTCCAGATCGAAGGTCAGCACCTTTTTTCTTTCGCGCATGGCCATATCGCGCGCCTGGAGAAGATACAAATCCTTCGGATCAGGACTCTCAAATGTGAATTCGATCTCCTGCGGACTCCAGCCCCGGCGATAGATCAACTCATTGGCCCACGCCTTGAGGGTATCATAAATCTTCGGGAAATGAGTCTCAAGCGTAATATCCGTGTCTCTCTTTTCGATGTCCTGCTGTATTTCCGAGATCGGAAGGGTTTTTACCAGCCCGGAAACCACATCCTCTCCCTGATTTCCGAGTGTAAAATCTCCCCAGAGCTTCAAGGTGTCTCCCGACCACCTGGGGCTATGCGTAAAAATGACTCCTGTCCCGGACACCTGGGAAAGGTTACCGAACACCATCGCCTGCACCGACACGGTGGTTCCCCAGTCGTCTGAAATTTCGATAATCTGGCGATAGGCTTTCGCCTTTGACGACTCCCAGGAATCCAGGACTTTTTTAATGATATCCATCAGCTGTTCAAACGGGTCCTCCACAAATTCGAAGTTACGGCTTCGCACCAGCGCCTTATAGTCGAGCGCCACTCTTTTCATTTCTTCCCCCGGAAGCCCCCGCTTGTATGCCACACCCGCCCGGGTTTTTGCCTCCGCCATAATCGCGTCAAAGTCGTTTCGAAGCAGTCCCAGCGACATTCCGTAACACTGAATGAACCGCCGGTAATTGTCCCATGCAAACCAGGTATTGCCCGTCATGGCTGCAATACCCGCGGCAATTTGCTCATTCATGCCCACATCGAGAAACGTATCCATCATTCCCGGTTGAGAAATCGGGGAACCGCTTCGCACTGATACCAGTAGAGGATTTTTCGGATCCCCGAACACTTTTCCGGTTCCCCGCTCCAGCGCGTTGAGATGACAGGCCAGCTGATCGCGAAAATTGCGCAGGGCCGGGGGATAGGTTTCGATGATCTCCCGGGATCGAAACACTTCGGTGGTAATAATAAATCCCGGCGGCACGGGCAAGCCGAATTGCTTGAGAAGCGTCATATGGTAGCCCTTCGCGCCCAGATAAATGATTCGCAACACCCGCTTATTGGCGTTTTCAATCGACGTGATGGCCCGTTTGGGATCGTAATTGAGAAGCTGGTGCAGTTCATCCTTCGAGAGTTTTTCCGATTGGTGAAAGAGCGTCTTTAAGATCCGGTTTAAAAAATAGTCGAGCTGTTGAAGCCCCAGGGAGAAAGCGATCTGATCCCGCAAGAAAATTTCCGATATTCGGTGAACCAGTTTTTCATTCTCCCCGATGTCATCGGCCGGAAGATATTTCGGCAGAATCTGATCGACTTCGATACGGCTTAAAATCCGGTTCAGGTTCTCTTCATGAATATTGTTGAAATAGTCATTGATGATGTTTTTGACCGCCTGGGCAAACCCTTTGATGATATCGAGATATTGGGTAAAAGAGAGCCCTCTTAACTCCAGCGAGAGGGATAAAAAATCAAGCTGACGCTCAAATTCGACGGATGAAATACCATCGAGTTTCAGCGCACGGCCGAAAAGTTGCAGGAGATCGGAAATCTGGAAAAAAGTCGCCCGGGTAATCAACGTCAAATCGATTTTGGAAATGCAAACGTCAAAAAGGGCGTTCACCAGTGACTCCACCCGAAACGTCAGCCCCAGGGAATCAAACTTCAATTCGTTGTAAGAACCGTACATGGAGGGAATATCGACGGTAAAATGCCGCTTCTTGTAAATATTTTCGCGGACTTCATAGGCCTCGGAAGACAAAATACGAATTTTCAGGATTTCAAGAAATTCAATGAGCCCGGTCAGCTTCTTCTTTGGGTCCGTTTCGGCCAGAGCCGATTCCAGCGACGCCAGATTCGGAAAGGCCCCGGGTTTTAACTGTGAGAGATAGTGATCCATTTCGGTAAAATCGAGGCGATATTTCTGCTGGAGAAGCTTGTAGAATTTGGTGGCAAGCCGAAGACGCCGGACATCGATATCGGGCACCGTCGGCGCTTTTGCCAAAAGTTCCGAAAGGGTTTCATCCGATATCTGCAAGAGCTCGTCCGGCAAGTCGATACCTTTTTCGGTGAGAAATTCCATTGCGCTGCATAAGCCGTCCACATACTCCCCCGAAGTGGGAATCTGATCGTAGATATAAGGAGGAAGATAGGGCTGTAACCCTTCTTTCCGGCGGGTCATCCAGAATGACAGCGTCGCGTTCATGAAATCCAGAATCTGGTTGCTGCTCTCCACATGACTCTGCTTTCGAAGAAAATGGACCAGTACATCCTTGCGCCGGGTCAACTCGTCAATCTCCGTTGAGATATCCCGAAGCTTTCCCTCCGCTCCGATATCGTTATAGAATACGGGGAACAGACGGGTAAGCTGCTTAACCAGATTGTAAACAGGCGCCACCTGGCTGTTTAAAAGGCGGGTGATATCCCGGGGAAATAAATCCGTATCTTTAATGAAAACGCCGCAGACGGACAGGTGAATGGTGAGATATGACAGTAGCTTGGGAGACCATTTGGGGTTCAACTGGATCAATTCCAGCCAGGCACGGATATTCAGAATGTGAGCGGGGTTTGCCTTGATTTGCCAATCATTGCCGACACCGCTGATTCGGGGCGCCTGAAACCCGAGATCGATCATGGAATCGATATAGAGGGTAATCAAATCGCTTTCATCGGTCCGATAAACCCCCTTGCCCATGGTCAACGCACAATTCAGGCTCGTGGCGGGGAAATGCCGGTTTCCGGTTTTTAGAATGGCGAAGGTCTTATCCATCAGGTGCTTAATCTGACGGTGAGATTCGTGGCTGATGAGCCAGCTGAGCGTCCGATTGATATCCCGCAGCGCCTCTTCGTGGCCCAGAGACAGACCCGAGAGCGCCATCATATGAAAGAGGAAGAGGATTTTCCATCGAACCCCTGTCCGCTCATCGGTCCCCGAATCGAGAAGCGTTTGCGGAAGGCCCCGGTATATGTCAACGATTTCATGAAACCCGGGAAAAGCCATCAGCTTATCGAAAAGAAGCCCGTCTGTCGCGGGCGTTTCTTGAATACACGCCTCAAGATTCCGGGCCGCGACGTTAAGTCTCTCGTGCGAAATATCTTTAAAGAAAGCTGAAAAATCAATCGTTGCATCGTTTTTTTCAATTTCACTTTCAAACCATGGCTCCGGATCCGCCTCACTCAGCCAATAGGCATATGTCGCCCGGTAATATTTTATCAGCAGCGGAATTATCGGCAAGAAATCCGGCGTTAGACCAGCGGCCTTCTCCCGGTAGAGTCCCGCCAGCCGCTTCAACTGATAAAAACTTTTAATAAACAAACCGAACAACGGATCATCCAGCGCTGAAATGCTGCTGAAACCGGCATTGACGGGCGGCAGGAATCGCTCAATTTCCGATTTAGCGTCCTTGAGAATCTTTTGCAGATAAAGCAACAAATTGTCCACGGCATCCACTCGAACGGAAGGATCGGCGGTGGCGACGACAGCGCTCAGAAAAATATCAATTAGCATACCGGCGGCTTCCGGCCCCCGGGGATGCGTGACAAGGAGATGGAAATAATCAAGCGCATATCCCCTAGCTTCTTTCACGATAAACTGCCAGTTTTTATACGGGTGGGAAAGCTCCTTCAAAAACGTGTTCACCCCGTCCATCAACCCGAAATACCGGGACATAACCTCTTGCAACACAGCATCCCGGGGGGCGATATCGACCTCGACATGATAATCGGCGATATTCACCTCAAGTGCTTTTGATTGGATTAACATGAACCGCCTCCTTTTTGTCCGTTCCGAAAGGTTGCCGTGTGGGAGAGAAGCGTGGTGAATGGTGCGTTTTAGGGTAAAACCGGTTTCGTAATTTTAGAAAATTATCAGAGGTAGCTTACAATTTCAAGAAAACTGTCGCCTTTTTTGCATTCTTTATCATATAATTACTTAATATGATGATCAAGGCCCGGACTTATTTGCGGAAGCGATTAAATTTTATGCAACAAAATAATGCCAATCTGAACATCGACACCCTCATCCAAATTGTGAAAAAAGGCGGCAAAGTAAGAACCGGCGTGGATGTATACTCAAAGATCGGGGTATTGCTCCTGGGCAAGGACGTCCTCGTTGAAATCGAAAAACCGCTTGTAATTATTAAAAAAAGTGGGCTGATAGATATCCCGGTCGATTCCGGGGCCTCGGGAGGGATCTGGGACAGCGGCGGCAACGAAATTAAAATTGAAGCCGGAGAAACCAAAACGAATCAGGACTTACATATCCGAGGTGCAAAAGAGTTGGAACATCGGATAACGAGGATTTTCGATCTCAAAAAGGAGGCAGCCCAGAAATACAAAAAAGCGAAGGAAAATATTCAAAAAGTCATATCGGATATCCGGAAAACCGGCGGTGAGTTTGACTATAAAACCGTCGAAACCACCGTCACGGATCTGGTGGGCTTCATTACCTTAAACGACAACGCCTTCTCCTTGCTCACCAAGGAAATCCTTTCCTATGACGATTACCTTTACCATCACTCCATCAACGTTTGCACCATCGGAACAGCCATCCTGAAGAAATTCAATGAGCAATTCGGTTCGGAGGCGGGACGCCTCTCCCGCCACAAAATGTTTCAAATCTCCATCGGCCTCTTTCTCCACGATGTGGGGAAAATACTCATTCCGGAGCCGCTTTTGAATAAAGCGGGGCGGTTGACGCCGGAAGAATTTGCCCTGGTGAAAACTCATTCTTACGAGAAAGGAATCGCCATTCTGGATAAAAACGCCATCCACTCCTCGACGATTCGTGACATTGTTCAATTTCATCATGGCGCCATTCAAAAGGATGAATCCAACTGTTATCCGCGCATCACCTCGCCGGAAAATCTGCCCATCTATCTCAAGGTATGCAAGCTGGCGGACATTTATGATGCCATGACATCCAAGCGATCCTACAAGGACGCCTTAAACCCGGTCGCGGTGGTAACGGAAATCGTCCGGAAATACGCCCAAAAGGATCAAATCCTCAGACATTTACTTCATTCGTTTATTAAATCCATCGGCATCTATCCGGCCGGCAGCGTGGTTCAACTCAGAAACGGGCAATTGGGATACGTGCTCGACAGTCAGGGACCGCTCATTGTTCCTTTTACGGACTCCGGACGGACGCCTATCGCGGGAATTCTCGTGCCCATCGACATGGCGGATGAAGCGGTAAAAAACTCGGAGTCGGCCATAGATGTGACAAAAGCCCTTCTGTCGCCGATCGATACGTTTCACCTGCTGCCGGATCACTTGAAGCACCTAACACCGGAATAAAAAGAAGCTCCTACCGGCTCAAAGCCGCCAGGCGATACACCACCATTCCCGCCAGCCATGCCACATCTTCGACCGGCAGTATGCCGCCAATCGATTCATCAAACAAAATATTTCCTTCCGGAGCGAACTCCTCATCTCCTTCCCACACGATCAGACGAACGGGCACCTTCGGGAAGATATTGAATTCATAACCGGCATCCCCGTCCGATATCGGTTTTCCGGCCAATTTGGCGGCTGCCGCATGGAAACCTGAAAGATGATTCCCGAACACCTTCTTCAACGGATCGATGGCTCTTTTCGTAAAGGGCCCAAAGTAAAAGGATGCCCCGGGAATCTCCCGATACGCCACCCATTTATCGACAGGCCGGGCATCGGTTTCCGCCATCATGTAGTGCAAAATCAACACCTGCTCCTGCAGTGGAATCTCTAAGGCCCCGTCGCCTTTATCAGCGGATGTCTCTTTAAATTCAAAATCCGGATAGGTAATTAAATACGTCCGGTCCAAAAATCGAACGAGAAAAAAATTGTCTGCATCCGATGTAAATCCGGCCCGTTGGGCAATTTGTTTAAAAGGGACGGCCGACAACGTTTTTACCGCCATTTTTTTTGCATTTATATAATCATCGACACGTGCCATTACCCCTCCCGCTTACGATATATTAGAAAATACGGGCCTTGATCATCGTTTCGGCCAGTTTCCCACGGCAGGGAGGCCGCGCCAGGGTGTTTTTGGAAGAGCGGCAGGCTGTTTGAGCGATAGCGAGTTCCTGCCACTCTGGAAAAAATACCCTGGGGTGGCCGATACGATGATCAAGGCCAAAATACGATATCCCTCACCGTCCCGTGAGATTAAAAAAAGCCTCCCCGAATACCGGTGGAGGCTTTTTAACTCGAACAAAAAAAAGCTGCTATATATCGAGCCACGAATCCGAATAAAGCGTGTTCCCGAGAATGACATTCACCGTCTTGGCAAACCCTTGCAATTCCTTGGACAAACCGGCCATGTTCGGTTGTACGCCATCCATCATGGAGTAAATCAGATCCACGATATCCTGGCGCCGGCCTTTGGCAATGTCAATGAGGACGGCATCCAGCGGATCGGCGATAACGGATACCATGCCGTGCTTCTGGAGCATGACCATATAGGTCTGATTGATGATGGCGCGCAGAGGATCCGGAGCGCCGTTTGAAATATTGGAAAGACCGCAGGTGCTCTTGGCGCCGGGAGCCATGTCCTGAATCATTGACTGAAAGGTCATGAGGCTGATGGCCTGGGGCTGCTGAATGTTTACAGGTGTTACGATACCGTCCACCCAGATCTTCTCGTTGGGAATACCGGCTTCATTTGCAAAATAAAGCAGTTCCACGCACAGAGCGGCCCGTTCATTCTCATCCCGGGGCAACCCATCCGGTCCCCACATCAACGCGATAAAATCTGCATTGTGCTCTGCTGCAAGGGGAACCATTTTTTCATAGCGCTCAGGACGACACATGATGGAATTGATCATGTGCGGAGTGCCGCAGGGTTTGATGACCTTCAATGCCGCTTCGATCGCGGAGATATTGGAAGTATCCAGGGCCAGCGGAATGTCCGACACGACCTCCTGAACCACCTGCACCACCCACGGCATCAACTCGTGCCCGTCCTTTTTGGCCGGCCCGAGGTTGATATCGATATAGTCCATCTCTTTTTCTTTTTGGAAAAGCGCCTCTTCCTGAATCGGTTTCGGGTCTCTTTCCTTAAAGGCCTTACCGATTTTTTTTGAAATTACGTTCAAGCTTTCGCCGATGAGTAACATACACCCTCCTTTAAAAAGTCAACAAGCGCCGCGACCGAAACGCCAGTCGGCAGGCAATTTTCTCCCGGGTTCCGCCGAAATGCCGACGGAACCCGGGGACGAGAACAAAGTGCAAACGGCACTTATCTGGCTTTTAGAAATGCTGAAAGATGAGCCGCCTCGCGCGGTCCCACCGTGATCGTCCACCCGGGGAGCTCCTCTTCAACATCGCCGGCAATCGCCGCGGCATACCCGGGAATAATGAGCTCTTTGTGTTTTACCTTATCCATGATTCCGGATTTCTTTACAAACGCCCCGACATCATCCCCGGAGAATTTGCCGGCCGCCCAGGCCGTCAAAACGCTGAGGCCCTCTGAATCCTTGATAAGGAGCCAGGCGGGGACTTTGCTTCCTTCGACTTCACCGGATACGATGAAGTAGGTCAGCGCGAAGTTCGTGGTAACGAGAACCGGAGAATTTTCATTCGGGTTGCCGATTTCATAAATACCTTCGGTAACGGTCATGGGCCGCTGCGGATCGGTGAAAATATTGAGCCGTTCCAGCAGGAGCGGGAAAACGCCTTCGCCGGTGAAATCGGAGAGCACCAGAATCCCACCGTATTTGGCGATCTGCATGCCGGCGATGAGCGCTTCCATGTCGGCATTGGAGGCCATTTCACAGGGGAAATTGATGGTGGGGAAACCCAAGGCCCGATTTCCGGTCTTAAGCGCCGCACGGCGGATAACGATATTATCTTCCAGGTTCTGCTTGATTTCCCGGGAGCCCGGATCGATCACCAGATCTTTAAGCCCCATTCCCGTCAGCTTTTCGGTAAGGGGAATCAATGCCTCGACGTTGGCCGCTTTAACCGCCAGGGGCAGATTATTCTCCTTGGCGAGAGCACCGAATGCATCGAGATTGGCGGCCGTCGCACCATACATCAGCGGGCGTTTGAACCCGGCCGCTTCAATTCCGGCCTTCATGACGTTCGCATCTTCGGTCATCAGCACAACGTTGAATTCCGAGGTCTCCGCGATGGTCTTTGCCGTCTGCGCAAAGGCAGCCGCATTGCCATTGACGTCTTTTACCGCTACCAGCTCGGGCCTGAGATTCAACCCGACGCGCTCAAACTGGAGCGCATTCCATGCGGTGAGTTTTGCCGCGAGAGCTGCGGGAGCAATGTCGGATCCCACCTGAGCCGCCAAAGCGGTTTTGTTGAAAAAAGTCTTTTCATGGCGGTACAGAACCGTCTCACCGCCGGATGTAAATGCCCGAACCCCTTTCCCGATCGCCACGGGACGAATCGGAGGCGCGGAAGCTTCCGACAGCTGCGCCCGGGCATCGTCGGATACGTAGGGGCAACTGTCCAGTTCCGCCTTGCCCGATGCCAGGTTCATGGCAAAGGCCAGACAGGTGGGGACCCCGCATTCCTTGCAGTTGGTTTTCGGCAGAAGTTTGAAAATCTGAATACCGGTTAATGCCATTGTTATCTCCTTATTTGTATTCACCAGGGACGCAAACGGTCATTTGCGTCCGGAAATGTTGTTGGCGTTTGAAACCACCATACAAAAAAGCAGGCTTTAAGACCGATGACCGATGACGGATGGCCGAAGGCTGCTGCTGTGCGGCCTTCGACTTTTCCATCATCCGTTCACGGTGCCGGAACCTATCAACCGCCGATGATCGAGGGCATGGACAGGGCCGGATGGCCTTTTTCCTGGAGAAAGGGCATAATTTCTTCTTCGGTGATGCCAACGGTTTCATCGGCGATCATATCGTAGAAATTGGGAATCCCCATCTCTTCTCCGCGTTTGACGATTCTTTCTTTGAGCTCTTCTTTCAGCATTTTCGGCATCCAGACCATGCGCTGAAGCCCACCGTCACCCTTGATGAATTTTTTCTGGGTGATGTTGTATTTGGAATGGCCGACAAATCCCGGTGAAGATGCCCCGCCGCCCATGACGCCGGCCAAGGTGGTGAACTTCATGCCGCAGGGTGTCTCGCCGGCATAGTCGCGGCCGACGGTCATGACGCCGTTGCAGGTGGGAAGCGTTGCGGCGATACATTCGCAGCAGCCGCAGGTGGTCATGGGGTCGGTGACCATGGAGTAAAGATTGTAACGGTCAACGGCTCCGCGGGAGGCTTTCTTTACAAAATCATTCACGCCCTTGAACTGTCCCAGTACGGGATCCAGGCATTCCCCTTTTTCAATGGGTTGGTTGGGGCCCGTGGGATTGATTTCAAAGGATGCCTTGCAGTCCATCCAGTTGTATGCGCCGCAGAGACCGGTTCTCTCCGGGCTGACGGTGCAGACGTGGTTGGGTGCAAAAGACTGGCAGAGCGTGCAGGAGTAGAAAATTTCCTCGGCCTCATCGGTCATCTTCTCGACACGTTCATCCCGCATCTTGTATTCGGCGCGGGCGCGGGTGGTGAGCTTGTCCACATCATCCGTTTTGGTGAAAAGCGTTACCTGAACCTTATCCAGAATTTTTCCGAAATCCTGGTGAAATTTGGCGTGAAGCACAACCCCGATGTCTTTCAGGGTGAAGCCTTTATCCACGCCGCCCTTGCTGATTCGGACCCAGGAGATATCCCGCTGCCCGATATGCATGATGCCCTGGATATAATTGATGAGATGGTGAATCTGGCGCTCGATGATGGGCTCGAAATCGGTCTGGAACTCCCGGCCCGCCACCTGGACATAGATGCCGAGGGGAAAGGTGCCGCCGGGTTTCACATCCTTGAGGTCCGGTCCGACGACAATGACTTTTCCATCTTCGATTTCACCCATTTCCGCCATTTTGACCAGCTCGGTGCACTGGGTCTTGCCACCGCCGCACTGGCAGTAGAGATCCGCGCCTCTGACGCGCTCGCCCTCATAGGCCGGGCCGAATGCGCAGGGGATGTCGATCTTGGAGACCGTAACCTTCAGGCCCCGGACTTCAACGGATTTTTGAACCATGTCTTCATGCTTGACATTGGCCACGACATGCTCGTAGGTACAGATACCGGTCGGCAGAATTTCCGGAATATCGGTGTCGGCCAGGGTCGGGAAACCCCAGTTGACGCAGCCGGCAGCCGCTGCCGCCCATTCAGCATTCACATCGCCAAGGGCATTGACAAAGGCAAAGATACGGTTTTTGTTGTAGAGCAGCATGGTCTTGTAGTCGCCGGGTTTGATCCCGCCGAAGGCCATGGCGGCGCGGTTGGCAAAGCCGAGGGCGAAAATGGCGGATGAAATATCCGGACCAAAGGGAACGATACGGGTATTCCAGCCGATCTGAACGCCGGCTTCGATGAGCTGCTCGGCAACAGTGGTGCCGTTCTGGTTGGCGGCA
>JAZDPP010000211.1:0-9201 GCA_043797445.1 Pseudomonadota bacterium | reverse complement strand
GACCAAAATCGGCTCAAATTTTTCCCCGGTTTTTGGACCCGGTCAAATAGCCTCTTGAACCAGGATATGGCCTCCATATGACGGAATTTTGAGGGGTCCAAAAACCGGATAACGGCCAGAGACTGTTTTAGACGCCCTAGGCTAAGGGGTCAAAGTATTTTTCCTTACGTTAAGGCAGGAATGAACCATGATTCGCACATTGCCTTTACAATCCCCATACCCTTGCGGTAAAGTAACGCCTTTTGGATATTTCAGGGTGTGACAAGTACGTTCAATCGGGGACAAGTTGCGGTATGAGACAACTGGCCATAAAAATAGAGAATGTCACCAAAACCTTCAAGGCGATTCGGGCGGTAAATTCGCTGAGCTTTGAAGTGGAGGCCGCCTCGTGTTTCGGGCTTCTCGGTCCCAACGGGGCCGGTAAATCCACCATGATGAATATGATTTACGGGAAAACGCGCCGGGACGGCAACGGGGGAGGGCGGATCAACGTATTCGGGTATGACCCGGAGGAGAAGGTGCTGGCCATCAAATTTCTTTCCGGCATCGTGCCCCAGGAAAACAATCTCGATATCGAATTGAGTGTTCTACAAAATCTCATGATCTATTCGCGCTTCTACGGTCTTAAGAAGCGCGACGCGCTGCCGCGAATCGAATATCTTCTCGACTTCATGGAGCTGGGCGAAAAAAAGGATTCCAAAATCCGGGTTCTCTCCGGAGGAATGCAGCGCCGCCTGGTCATTGCCCGGGCGCTCATCAATTCTCCGAGGCTTTTAATTCTGGATGAACCCACGACCGGTCTGGATCCCCAGGTGCGCCAGTTGATCTGGGATAAACTGAGAATGCTGAAAGCGGAGGGCGTGACCATTCTGCTCTGTACCCATTATATGGAAGAGGCATTTCAGATCTGCGATCAGTTGATTATCCTGAATGGGGGAGAAAAGGTGATGGAAGGAAATCCGGCGAATCTCATTCGCGAGCATATGGAGCCCTGGGTGCTGGAGGTCATCGGCGGCGAAAAAGTTTTCGAAAAGACGCTATCGGCGGCGATTCGGATGGAAAAAACCTATAGCCGGATACTGCTCTATTCAGCGGATTTGCCCGCGCTGGAAAGTCTTCGATCCGAAATGCCGACCGGAGAGTGCTTTTTGCGGCCGTCCAATCTTGAGGATTTGTTCCTGAAAACCACGGGGAGAAAACTCAATGAATGATCCGTCACAGATGATGAGAATCCAAACGGCGCCCCCGGGGATCGTTTTGCGGGTCTTCAGTATCTGGTTTCGCCACTATCGGGTGTATACGCGTAATCTCATCAGTAACGGGTTTCCGCCGTTTCTGGAGCCGCTTTTTTTTCTGGCCGGCGTCGGATTCGGTCTGGGGCAGTATGTGGGGGTTATTGACGGCATTCCGTATGTGGCCTTTCTGGCCGCCGGTATCATCGCGCCGCCCGCCATGTTTACGGCATCTTTTGAGTGTACCTACGGCACGTTTATCCGTCTGGAGTTTGACAAGGTCTATGACGGTATGATCTCCGCCTCCCTTACCACGCGGGATCTTTTTATCGGCGAGATTCTGTTTTGCGGCACCAAGGGCTTTTTTTATTCGGGAGCGGTGCTCTGTGTCATATTCCCTTTCGGATTGATTGCCTCCCCCATGGGGTTTCTGGCGTGTATCGGCGGTTTTTTAACGGGAGTGATGTTTGCGTCCCTTGGCCTCTTTGTCACCTCTTTCGTAACGAATATCAATCATTTCAATTTCTATTTCACGGGGCTCCTGACCCCCATGTTCTTCTTCTCCGGGGTGGTGTTTCCCCTGACCTCGCTCCCGGTCTATTTACGACCCGTTGCGGAGATTTTTCCGCTGACCCATTCCGCCCGTTTTATCCGGGCATTCTGTTTCAATCACTTCGATTGGCTGACAGCGGCCAGTTTTCTGTACATGGTGGTGTTTACAGTGGGTGTGGGATATCTTGCCATCCGGCGGCTTGAAAAACGTATCGTGACGTGATCCGGTTCGTTCGGGGTGATTGTATCTTCGGCTGCATGGTGTTTTCAGGTGCCGCCAAGGCAATTGACATATACTTTTTTTGAGTGTAAATTTTTTGCATATATCAAGTTCTCCAGGAAAGGAAGAAGCCGGCTGTGGATCTGTTGTTGTTGATAAAGGCCCTCATCATGGGCCTCGTGGAAGGTTTGACCGAATTCTTGCCCATTTCCAGCACGGGGCATCTGATCATTACCGGGGACCTCTTGAATTTTCTTCAAAAGGATCTTCGAGAAGTATTCGAGATTTTTATTCAACTCGGCGCCATTCTGGCCGTCTGCTGGGAGTATCGGCAAAAGTTGATTCATGTGACAGCCGGGTTGTCGAAGGATCCCCAGGCGCGACGGTTTGTTTTCAACCTCATCCTCGCGTTCATTCCGGCCGCCGTTTTCGGACTGCTGCTGGGAAAGACCATCAAGGCCTATCTCTTTTCACCGGCGCCCGTGGCGATGGCGTTTGTGGTCGGGGGAGTGGTCATCCTGTGGGCGGAACGCCGGAAACATACGGTCCATGTCGACGAGGTGGACGCCATGACCTGGAAGGATGCCCTGAAGGTCGGGTTCGCCCAATGCTTTGCACTCATTCCGGGAATGTCCCGGTCCGGTGCGACCATTATCGGCGGCCTTCTTTTCGGACTGTCGCGAAAAGCGGCCACTGAGTTTTCCTTTTTTCTCGCGATACCGACCCTGACGGCCGCTGCCCTGTATGACTTGTACAAGCACCGGGCGGCAATAGATGCCGGCATGGGCGGCTTATTGGCTGCCGGTTTCATCCTCTCCTTTCTGAGTGCCTTACTGGCCGTGCGCGGGCTCTTGCGGTATATCTCCCGGCATGATTTCACCGCATTTGCCTGGTACCGAATTGTCTTCGGGGCGCTGGTGCTGGTAACGGCCTACACCGGCTTGGTGAATTGGTCGCGCTGAAGGAACTTCATACTCCTGTAATTGGTGGGTAAGGGAAAAATTCTTCGGCAAACGCAGCATGTCGTACCATTCGAAAAAATATAAGGCCTTCACCGCAACATAAATTTTCAACAGGCGGAACGGATGAAAACGGTGTTGGCGGTCCCAAACTGAAGCGCGCCCGTTGGGCATCCCATCGCGCAGGGGCTATCCTCACAGTGCCTGTAGGATGCCGAAACATACCGGATGCCGGCATTGGGAAACTCTCCCTTTTCCACGCTGTAAATTCTTCTCGTGGCCGGTTCGTAAATGATATCCACCGACCCCTCTTTTCGGACTTCTGGCTGTTCAACCCGTTTCCAACCCGTGCTCCCAGGGCAGCGCACGACATCCTTTCATATCGAACGCCTCGGAGATATCCGCCACAAGAAGTCCTTTTTCTGCCGGATTTTCCGCAAATCCCATCCATTTTCTCAATGATTCCGAGTGACCCGGCAGCAAGGTCGATGTCGATTTAATCTCTATCGGATAAAGCTTTCCGTTTCGGTCGATGATCAGATCGACTTCGACACCCGCCTTTGACCGCCAGTAGTACAGTTCCGGTTTCTCTCCCCGATGGTAAAAGGCCTTGATCCACTCCGAAACCACCAGGGTTTCGAAAAGCGGCCCCAGCATGGGACCTTTCAGCAGCGGCTCCTTGTCATGCAGGCCCAGCAGAAAGGTCGCCAGCCCCGTGTCCAGAAAATAGAGCTTGGGGCTTTTGATGATGCGTTTACCGAAGTTGCTGAAATGGGGGGGAAGCAGATATATCTGGTAACTGGCTTCAAGAACGCTCAACCATTTTTTTATGGTGGGCATGCTGACGCCGGCGTCCCTCGACATCTCGGACATATTGAGGATTTGACCGGTTCTGGCTGCGCAGAGCCGCAAAAACCGGTTAAATGTATTTAAATCTCCGATATTCGTGATCTGGCGGACATCCCGTTCCAGATAGGTTTGAATATAACTCGCGCACCACAGTTGCCGGTCTACTTCCGGATTGGATCTGATTTCTGGGTATGCCCCTCTGAGAAGCCGGTCATGCAATGAAGCCGTTCCGATATCTTCGGGCCTCTTTTTCGGCGGTTCAGGGGTTGTAAAGGCACGTTCAATCATACGCTCGAGGGGAGCTCCCTTATCCCCCAGCCCCTGACTTTCAGCGATGGAGAAGGGAAGAAGTGACAGTTTGGCAACCCGTCCGGATAAGGATTGGCTGACTCCCGCCATCAGCGCAAAACTTTGTGATCCCGAGATCAACCACTGCCCGGGCGTCCGGTTATTATCGATGGCGGATTTGATGTAATGCAGCAGCTCCGGGGTATATTGAATTTCATCGAGAATGACAGGCGGCGGGTTTGATTTCAAGAACCCGATAGGATCGTCCAGCACTCTTGCCCTGACGTCAGGGTTTTCAAGGGAAACAAATCGATGTGTCGGCGCAAACTTTTCAGTCAGAAGAGTGGTCTTTCCCGACTGCCTTGGGCCTGTGATCAGAACCGCAGGGAAGGTCCGCATTGCTCGCTCAATCGTGCTCTCCAGAATTCTTGGCAACATGGTGCATACGTATATCATGGCCAAATTTAATTTACAACTTTAAATATGGCTGTATTTGCCTTCGGCATCCCATGCAGCCTCTCAGGACAGCGTCGGCCAATTACAGACGTCCCACGTTAATGGCTTGGCACCAAAGCCTCCTTGCATTATAACACTATAGTCCATAGCGCATGAATTGTGCCCTATGATATTATCATAGATTTCTGCTGTGAAAGATGCAAATATCGATTTGGGCGGATACCGGAACCCCGATCTTTTCGCGCGGCATCCCGGTGGGATAAAATGCAGGAGAGAAGGGGCCGGCGAAAAAATTGTCGGAGGACAGGTTCTCAATAATGGACAATAAAGCAAGAGCGAACGTCATTGTAACCGGAATCGTACAGGGTGTATTTTTTCGGGTGGAGACGAAGCGGGCCGCCGATCGCATCGGTGTTACCGGATGGGTCAGAAACAGACCCGAGGGAACGGTGGAAGCGGTATTCGAGGGGGACAGGGACAAGGTCGAGGCTGCCATCAACTGGTGCCGAAAAGGCCCGCCCTCCGGGAGGGTGGATGATGTGACGGTTACCTGGGAGCCTTTCCAGGGAGAATTCGCGCAATTTGCTATCACCCATTGGAGCCGATTCTAAATCGCCGGAACTGGAATGATGAGGTGGGCTACGAAGGGGGCGCCGGTTTGATCCAAACGCCGTCTTTCCCGTAATCAAGGGTGACCGATTTTAGCGCGGGTTTCAGTTCAGCAAACCGGTTTTTCATTCCCACCAACCAGTCCCTGTGCTTTAAGATTTCCGCTTTGCTGAGAAAAAAATCATGATCGCTTTTTTCGATGGCAAACACGGGCGCACCGGAACTTGTGTCCATCGTTCCCCGGTTACTGCAGAGCATACAGCGAACGCCAGCGCCTCCCAAAAACCGGAAGGTATCGCTACCGCAAAGCGGGCATCGCGGGGTGTCCGGTTCGGGAGCGGGCTGGAAGAGTGCCATGCCCATCTTCGTGGTTGTTACGCGGTTCTCCTCATTGAGGAAAATCTCACCGGGCAAGGCCCCGTAAAGAACCCGCGTCATTTTGATATCAGTCATCGCTATTTTGAGGAAATTTTCAATACCGAGCAGCCCATGCCCCTCCTTGCCGGGGATACCGGCCACACAGATTCCGAGGGAAGGCTTGCCCCACATTTGATCGATGTGGGTGTAAAAGGAAAATGCCCTGTCAATAAAGCGTTTGATGCCGGCATTGGCGCCCAGAAAATAGGTCGGAGCCGCCAGAATAATGGCATCCGCGCGGCACATCGCGTCAAGGATGCCGTGGATATCGTCTTTCAGAACGCATTGACCGCCTTCTCTGAGGCATCCGTAGCACCCCCTGCAGGCCAGAATTTTGAAATCGTCCAGTCGTAATAGAAGGAGTTCATGGGGCTCCGGAATATTCCTGCCGATTTCCTTAATCGCTATTTCGCAATTGCCGCCCTTTCGCGGTGATCCGATAATTCCCAGTATCTTTTTCATTCAGATAAGCGCCTTAACGAATTGTTCCGGGTCAAAGATCTGTAAGTCTTCAATGCTTTCCCCAACGCCGATATAGCGAAGCGGAATATTCATTTCATGACAGATGCTGATTACCACCCCGCCTTTGGCGGTGCCGTCCAGTTTGGTCAGCGCCAGACTTGTCACCCCGCAGGCCTCGTGAAAGAGCTTTGCCTGGGAAAGGGCATTCTGACCGGTGGTGGCGTCCAGCACCAGAAGCACCTCATGGGGCGCGCTGGGGTCAATCTTTTGAAGGGTGCGTTTGATTTTCTTCAGCTCCTCCATGAGATTGACCTTGGTGTGAAGCCGGCCGGCCGTATCGATAAAAACGGTTTGAATTCCTCTTGACTTTCCGGCCTGATATCCGTCGTAGGCAACGGCGGCGGGGTCCGCATTATCCCGATGTCTCACAAAGTCCGCTCCGGCGCGATTCGCCCATATCTCCAGCTGCTCCACAGCGGCCGCCCGGAAGGTATCCGCCGCTGCAATTAACACCTTTTCCCCCTTTGCAGTGGCTCTGGCCGCAAGCTTTCCGATGGTAGTGGTTTTCCCGACACCGTTAACGCCGACCACCATAACGACCCGGGGACCCACGACCGGTGTTTCGGTCAACGCAATGACCGGAATCAGGGAGAGAATCTCTTCCCTTAGGACGGCTTTCAATTCCTCCGCCACCTTTATTTTTCCGGCCTTCTTTGCAACCCGGTCCATGAGCGATGTCGTGGTATGAATTCCCAGGTCCGCCCCAATTAGGAGGCCCTCGAGATCATCCAGAAAATCCTTGTCAACCGTTGCCCCGCCGAAAAAAAGGGCATCGATATCCGTGGTGAGAAACTGCCGGGTCTTCGTCAAGCCCCTTTTGAGGCGGGCAAAAAAGCCGCCATTTTTCACGGGGGTCTCGTCGGTTTCAATGAGTTCCTCGACGGGGGGGGGCGCTATGCCCCCGGTTCCGCCATTTGTTGAATCCGCGGGTTCAGATGAATCTTTGGATTCCGAGTTCACCGTTTTACCCCCATGGGCAGGAGCGGTTGTTCCCTCGTCAGCACTTTCCTCTACCGCTTTTTTGGACTTTTTAAACCACTGTATCGCCATATCCCGCTTTCCGTGTTATCGAAAAATAAAAAATCCGGCTTTGATCATCGTTTCGGCCAATTTCCCACGGCAGGGAGGCCGCGCCAGGGTGTTTTTGGAAGAGCGGCAGGTTGTTTGAGCGATAGCGAGTTCCTGCCGGTCTGGAAAAAATATCCTGGCGTGGCCGGTACGATGATCAAGGCCAAAAGTCCACCAGGGAGCCTCCCATGACGGACTCACCTCATAGCATCATTTGACGCTCGACTCAAGACTCCCTTCGGCATCGGCATTCTTTGGGTTTAAGTTCATCCATTCGACGGGTTCCCACGAATTGTCGAGATAATGCGCACTCAAAGCAAATTTTAGAGGCCAAAAATGCCTTGACTCAATATAGGTGCTCTGATACGAACGTCAATTTTAAGCGGTTGTAATATCTAATTTTTTTAGAGTTTTCAGCCGATGCGAAAAGGCCGGTGCGCAAGACGGCGCGGCCGGAAGCAAGTCGGCAGACGGAGATAATAATGAATCTTTTCGACATTGTTTGTTTGGTGATCGTCGGGTTTTGCCTTATCAGGGGCATCTTTCGAGGGTTGATCAAGGAAATATCCGCCATTGTCGGGGTAATCGGGGGGTTTTACGCTGCCTATACCTATTATCCGAACATGGGGGAGCTCCTTAACCGATGGATTTCCAATCCCGCATATTTGAATATTGTCAGTTTCATGGTCATTTTTTGCGGCGTTCTTATCGTCGTTAATGTGCTGGGAATAATAATTAAATATCTTCTGAATGTGGTTTTTTTCGGGTGGCTCGACCGACTGGGTGGTGCTGCCTTTGGGGTTATCAAAGGTGCTTTGATTGTCAGCATTATTTTTATCGTTCTAACGACCTTTTTGCCCAAAGGCGATCCCCTGATCAAAAATTCCGTTTTATCTCCCCATGTTGCCACCGTATCTGAAATATTGGCCGGTTTTATCTCTCAAGAGATGAAACAAACGTTTGCCATTAAAATAGAGGAGCTCAATAAGGTTTGGAAAAACAAGAAGTAACCCCGCCCGCGGCTTCGCTGGAGAAACTGGTATCGCTTATCGCTGCCCTTCGAGGTGAAAACGGATGCCCCTGGGATAAAAAACAGACGGCTAAAACCATGGCCGTTTATCTTATGGAAGAGGCCCATGAGTTGGTGGAGGCCATCCATAAAGGGGATGCCGCATCGATTTGTGAAGAATTAGGGGATGTTCTGTTTCATATTTTATTTGTGGCCCGCCTTTTTCAGGAGCAGGGGGCATTTGACATCAAGGATGTCATTTTAAATAATCATGATAAAATGGTTCGACGACACCCCCATGTCTTTGGAGAAAAATCCCTCCAGACCGCGGACGAGGTGAAAAAGCAGTGGCGGGAAATTAAAAAGAGCGAAAAATCATCTTCAGGCCCGGGCTCTGTTCTGGATTCCGTGCCGGGGACGCTTCCCGGACTCATGCGCGCTTACAGGATCTCTGAACGCGCGGCCGGTCACGGGTTTGACTGGGAGAATATGGCCGGTGTGCTCACAAAAGCCGAAGAGGAGTGGGATGAGCTGAAATATGAACTGGAAAAAGACGCGTTGCAGGAAGATAACCGAAAAGCCGTATCCCTCGAATTTGGAGATTTGCTGTTTACTTTGGTCAATGTGGCGCGGTTTGCAAAAATTCACCCGGAAACAGCCATCAGCGAAGCGGTGTTAAAGTTTAAAACACGATTTCAATTCATGGAGCGGTTGATCCGGGATGGACACCGGGAGTTGACGGACGTTTCACAGGAAGAAAAGGACATCCTCTGGGAAAAGGCAAAGGCATCGGTGTGACGCCCGTCGCAAAGACATAATCGCAACCTTTCAATACCCTCAACGGTATCAGGAGCCGTGACGAAAAAGCGAGAAATGGGGTGGCCTACGGCGTCATTATTCGGTTGGATTTTAGCTGGCGGTGTCAGGATTGGAGTCTGGGAGCGCGATTGCCAGCAGCCGCTCGCATCCTAAAATCCATTTCTTTTGATCTAACCACCCGTCGGTCGGATGAGGATAGAG
>JAZDPP010000210.1:0-20264 GCA_043797445.1 Pseudomonadota bacterium | reverse complement strand
TCGCGGTACCCTGCCTCAGCAGGGCAGCTTCCTTCCCGAGCACCGTTACCGAAACCCGGTTGCCATACCGCTATACCCTTCGCCTCCATCAGGCTGGGTTTGGGACTTGAATAACCTACGGTAAATATGGTAAGTCATTCGTACCCTTAAGAACACGTGCCGTGCCCGGCACACAACCACCGGCTACACGCGGACCCCGCAAACAGCGCGGGTCCGGTGAGCCGGAACGTTATGCAAAGAGCGAAGAATGCATTATGAAGTTAATCTATGATCTCATTCAGCAGGACCCTAAATTTTTTACTTGGGTTTTCGGCATCATAAATGTTCTTTGGGTCGCATTTTTGTATTACAATCAAAAAAGGCATGATCGAGAATTAAAGAAGTTACAACATTCGCTAAATCTTGATTTAGAGCGACGTAAACGTGTTTTTGATTTGAAAGTCGGTCAATACGAGCGATACGTTGGAATGTTAGATGAGTTTGGTCGAAAATACCAAACTGGATTATATATTCGAGTAGAGCCGATATTCAAGCAGTATATGTCGATTATGTTGACAGCCAGCAACGAACAATTGAAAGCAACTACGCTTGCGAAATTTTCTGAACAGATGCTTGATGTTTTTAATGAAATTTCATTAGAATGGATTAGATTAAAGGCTGAATCAAAAGCGTTAAAACTCAGTGCAAGTGATTCTCTTATTTCGCTTCTTAAAGAATTAGAATCCATGGTAGAGGGATCAAAAAGTTCTGCTGAGAATTTTATAAAGAAACTGCCTATTCTGATCATTTCGAAAAATACAGATGAGATATCAAGGTTACAAATCGAACTGAACAATCAATCCGAAGGCATTCAGGTAAAATCTAAAGAATTGGAGCACCAGATGCGACTTGATCTAAAAGAATTTTAGTCAGGTGGAATACTTCATGGCCAAAAATGCATAACAATCCCCTGAACCGGAGCGGAATAACGTGCGGTCCTTCGAAGAAATGCAGCACGCCGCCCGGTTAGGGCAGCGTTAGCAAATAAGGGACAATTCTATGATGGAAGATAAATCACCTCAGAGCCTTAAAATAGTAAATTTAGGTATTTCTACGGTTTCACGGAGATGGCCTTATATTCCCGGTTTATTAGCTTTTTACTATATCTTTGAGTATCAGTTAATACAGATAACTCTATTACAGTTAATTGTTATCTTTATCTGTTATGCCATACTAATTGAGGCATATCTGATATCTCAAAATCTAAAGAAAATTAGGGATCAAATAGATAAATTGGATGCTAACCTTTTTGAACAAGCCGCCGATGTTTCGGAACGGTATTTTGCAACAATTTTAGAATCCACTCAAATTATTTCGAATTCTTTGGAGCTGATTCAAAAAAGTGACCTGATATTAAAAAAGGATACTAAATATTCCTATGATAGAGGCCGTAGGATTAATGATATCGCGGTTCAAAAATTATATAGAGCCAAGACACTCATGCAAAAATTGATTAACCAAGATGAAATACAGCATCTTGATCTTTATCCGAAAAAGTTAGATAAGAGAAAATATAATGATATTATCGAATCAATTGAAGGACGATTAATTAATAGAGTTCTATCTTGGACACCTACTTCACATGATTCTTTTTTATTAATAGATACTTTTCGGGAATCATGGAGTGAGTGTAAAACAGATGGATCTATTAGTCATAATTTACAGAAAGCGATTTACAAAATCGATCAAATCATTGAAATAAGAAAAAATAGAGACACTCCAGAAACAAGAAATTCGCCATCTAAAACTGTCATTCTTGGTGCAGCTGTAAATGGAATTATCGCATTTACAGCTGCATCAATATGTGGGCTAAAGTTTAATTGCAGTTACAGCTATTTCATAATGCCTTTTTATGCCATGTCACAAGGCATAATTATGGCATTTGATGCGATATTAAGTGACGACAATGACTCTGGCAATTCAAATTGAAAATGGACTTATTGAGCTAACAAGTCGTTTCTACGGAAGCCGCAAACAGCGCGGCTCCCGCAGAACTCCACATTATGTTTCGAAAGGACACATTTGAATACAATTACTAATCTGATTCCAATCACTGCAATAGTTGCGCTCGTATTATTCATAATCCGTGAACTATTGGATCTTTTTAAGAAGTTGTTGGAAAGAAATAGAGAGCTTTCTGTTTATAAAAAACTTTTAAGCGAAGAAATCAAACACAATCATTTTGTACTAAATTTACTGAATCGAGTGCTAAAAGTTGCAGTTAAATTCAATAACGATAATGTGGAGAGTATTAAGTGTGAAGTTAACACTGACCGTTACGGAAGTGAATATGTATCTATAGATTTGGGGGAAGGCCCAGGAAATCGCAGAGTATCGATGGGATTGAAAAACTTTAGTACTGAAGTTTTTGATTCTCACATTGTGAATCTGGCAAGGTTTGATGGAAAGCTATATAAATCAATTAGAAAAACATATGAAGAAATTAGAATGTGGAAGACAATTCGAAATGATTTGGTCTGTTATTTAGCAAATGAAATTCAAGACATTAGATCGCTATATTTAAACTTTAATTTACGGATGCTAAAACAGGAAATGAAGGCAAACTTCAAAAGCCTTGAAGATACTTATTTATTGTTAACAGGCACTGAGATAAATTTGGAGTCAAGCAAGACCGAAACTAATCAAATTGAAAAAACATAACAAGTGCATAAACGCAGACTTTTATCGCGCCGTTTCGTTCGCTACGCTCACTACACAACGCGATAAAAGCTGGTTATGCAAGCGTTGAGCCTCGTGGTCAGGCCTCGTGGTCAGGGCAAACAATAAAAATTGACAGAATGTAGCCCTTCGGATACACTCAGACTATGATTGAAATCCGCAAAACTGAAAATTTCGTAAAATGGATTGACGAGTTGCATGATATTAGTGCACGTGTCCGCATCCTTGCTCGAATTGAAAGGTTGGCAGCCGGTAATCCGGGTGATGTTAAGGCTGTTGGCGAAGGCGTTTCAGAGTTGCGGATCGAATATGGTCCCGGATATCGTGTTTATTACAAAAAGCAGGGGCAAAAAGTGATAATATTATTGGCCGGCGGCGACAAGCCTACCCAAGCCAAGGATATCAGAATCGCGCTGCGCCTTGCACGAAATTTATAGGGGTGAATTATGGCAAAAACGATTACTACACGATACGATGTCGCTGAACACTTGCGCACTCCAGAAGAAATGGCAGCCTATCTTGAAGCTTGCCTTGAAGAGGCGCATGGCGATGCCGCTTTTATTGCAAAAGCTCTTGGTGACATTGCACGAGCCAAGGGGATGTCACAAGTGGCTCGTGATGCCGGTCTGTCCCGGGAAAGTCTTTATAAAGCACTCTCTGGGGAACGAGCCCCCAATTTCGATACAATTCTGAAGGTTATAAGTGCTCTCGGCCTAAAATTGCATGCAGAAGCTGTAAGCAGTCCAACCGCCCAACATGTCGCTTAAGCAGAGCGGAATTTCTTTCGGATTTTCATAGGAAACTCCACCCGCCGCCTGCTTGGCTTTCCGTTGGGCATCCACCAAAAAAAACAGGAAAAAGGAGAAATGTATGAACAAGTATGGCGCAGAGTTTTTTGGAACATTCTGGTTGGTTCTCGGCGGCTGCGGTAGCGCCGTTTTAGCGGCTGCTTTTCCAAATGTTGGGATAGGGCTGCTTGGTGTATCATTGGCATTTGGCCTCACCGTCCTTACGATGGCCTTCGCCATTGGACACATATCAGGCTGTCATCTGAACCCAGCGGTTTCGTTTGGTCTCTGGGCAGGCGGACGTTTCCCAGCAAAAGAGCTACCGCCTTACATTATTGCGCAGGTCTTGGGCGGCATAGCCGCGGGTGGGGTTCTATATCTGATTGCAAGTGGTAAGACAGGGTTTGACCTTTCCGCGGGTTTTGCTTCAAACGGCTACGGTGCTCATTCACCGGGTGGATATAGTTTGCTGGCCGCCCTGATTACTGAAGTAGTGATGACCATGATGTTTCTTGTCGTCATTCTTGGCGCCACCGACAGACGGGCACCACAAGGTTTCGCACCTATTGCAATTGGCCTATGCCTGACGCTCATCCATTTGATTAGCATCCCGGTAACAAATACTTCCGTAAATCCTGCACGCAGCACGGGTGTTGCCCTCTTCGTAGGCGATTGGGCAATTGCACAGCTTTGGCTTTTCTGGGTGGCCCCGATCATTGGCGGTATGCTTGGCGCTGTAATCTATCGTTTTATCGGTAATGAGAAAGAATAAGTTTGAAATTGCCCAACAATCTGCTGGTAGGGACGCGCAAGATGCCGCGCGCCCCACAGCAGCAGCACCTCAAATTGGTTGGGCATGGGGGAGTGAATGGTAAAACCAAATCCTTCTGAATATTTACTGTTCTTTCTCCTCTCCCTCGGCATGCTGCTTGCTCCATACGATGCCGCAGCGGCCGGTCAATCCCCCGCCCCCCGGAATGTCCTCCTGCTCACCTCCTACCACCAAGGCGACCGCTGGAACGATAGTGTCGTCCAGGGCGTCCTCGAGGCTATGGAGGCCCTTGAGTCCGTCAGCCTGCACATCGAAAACCTGGACATGCGCCGGCACACCGACCAAGACCACGCCAGGATGACCACCGAATACATCCGGGCCAAGTACAAGGGCGAGCCGCAGGATCTGGTCCTGGTCTCGGACGATGCAGCCCTGAACTTCCTGCTTACCGTCCGGGATGATGTGTTCCCCAACACTCCTGTGGTTTTCTGCGGTGTCAATAATTTCACTCCGAAGCGTATCCAGGGACAGCACAACATCACCGGGGTCAACGAGGCTCTGAGCCTGGAAGCTACTTTGGAACTGGCCCAGAAGTTGTTCCCCAAAACTACCCGTATCATGGCCGTGGTCAGCGACGCTGATGCTAGCGGCCGCGCCAACTTGGAGGAGTACCGGGCCGCAGCCGCCCGGATGAAGGGCCGGGTTCAGTTCGAAGAACTACTCAACATGACCGACAAGGCCGCCCCGGACATTCTGAGCCGCCTACCCAAAGACAGCCTGGTTCTGAGCCTGAGCACCCTCCTCAAGTCAGAAGGCGGGTATGTGTCCATCGAGGACAGCGACCGTATTTATTCCGTGTATGCCCCGGTCCCGATCTTCACTCTTTGGTCTTTCGCCCTGGGCAATTGTGCCCTGGGCGGGTACGTCTCCTCCGGCCAGGACCAGGGGCGCACTGCGGGCAATCTGGCGATCCGCATCCTGGAGGGCCAGGAAGCGGACCAGATTCCCGTGGTCATGGAAAGCCCGAACGTGCCCATGTTCGACTACAAAGTGATGAAGCGATTCGGGATCAAGGAGTCCGCCCTTCCCAAAGGGAGTGTGGTCCTTAACCGCCGGGTGTCAATGTGGGAGCAGTACTGGGTCTGGCTCCTTGGCATTGCACTGTTCTGTGGCTTGCAGACGTTTTTGATTCTGGCTTTTCTGGCTAGCGGCAAGAGGCTGCGAGCGGCCAATTTCGCGTTACGCGAGAGTGAGGAACGCTACCGCTCGGTCGTCGAGAACATCTCCGACGTATACTACCGCACTGACGTCGAGGGCCGGTTGGTCATGTTTAGCCCATCGGCCATGCGCCTGCTGGGCTACGGAAGCCTGGACGAGATGCTCGGCCGCAAGGCGGCGTCTTTCTACGCCGACCCCGTAAAGCGAGAGCAGTTGCTGGAGCGCCTGCGCGTCGAGGGTTCGGTGAATGACTATGAGTTAACGCTGCGGCGCCGTGATGGCTCCGAGCTTCAGGTGGCCACCAGCAGCAGCTACTACCGCGACGCCGCCGGGGCTGTGCTCGGCGTGGAAGGCATCTTCCGCGACATCACCGAGCGCAAGCGGGCGGAGGAGGAACTGAGCGCATCGAGAGCGATTCTCAAGGCCGTGCTTGACGCTATCCCGGTGCGGGTATTCTGGAAGGACAGGGATTTGAAGTACCTCGGCTGCAACGCCCCGTTCGCCTGGGATGCCGGACTTGAGAAACCCGAGGATCTGGTTGGTAAGGACGACTACGCGATGGGCTGGCGGGACCAGGCGGAACTCTACCGGGCCGACGACCGCGCCGTGATCGATAGCGGCACCCCTCGGCTCCTAATTGAAGAGCCGCAGACGACCCCCTCGGGCGGGACCATCTTCCTGCTCACGAGCAAGGTCCCCCTGCGCAACGACAACGGCACCAACAGCGGCGTGCTGGGGACCTACATCGACATCACCGAGCGCAAGCGGGTGGAGGAGGAACTGAAGAAACTGTACTTGCGTCAGGAAGCATTGCTTGCCGCCATCCCGGATATCCTGATGGAAGTGGACGCAAACAAGGTCTATAGGTGGGCCAACCCCGCCGGATACGAATTCTTCGGCCCCGACGTGATCGGCAGGGATGCGTCTGATTTCTTCGAGGGGGAGCAAGATACCGATTCAATAGTTCAGCCTCTGTTCAACGGCAACGAATCAGTGATCTACCTGGAGAGCTGGCAGAGGCGCAAGGACGGAGAAAAGCGACTCCTGGCCTGGTGGTGCCGCGTTCTGAAGGATGAATGGGGGCGAAGCGTTGGGGCACTTTCCACCGCCAGGGATATCACCGAGCAAAAGTGGGCGGAGGAGGAAAAAGAGAAGCTCCAGGCGCAGTTTCTCCAGGCCCAGAAGATGGAGTCGGTGGGCCGGTTGGCAGGGGGCGTGGCGCACGATTTCAACAATATGCTTGGAGTCATTTTGGGCTACTCGGCGATGGCGCTGGGAGAAATGCCGCCGGAAAGCCGGGTGCGGGAGTACTTGCAGGAAGTTCAGAAGGCTGCAGAGCACTCAGCCGCCCTGACAGGGCAACTGCTCGCTTTCGCCCGCAAGCAAACCGTGGCCCCGAAGATACTCGACCTCAACGAGACCGTGGAGGGGATGCTCATGATGCTGCGGCGACTCATCGGCGAGGACATCGACCTGGCATGGTTGCCGGGGAGCAATCTCGATCCCGTCTTCATTGACCCCTCGCAGGTGGACCAGATCCTGAGCAATCTGTGCGTCAACGCCCGGGATGCCATTTCCGACACAGGCAAGATCACCATCGAGACGGGTAGCGTCTCTTTTGATGAAGCGTATTGCGCCGACCACGCCGGTTTTCCGCCCGGCGAGTTTGTGATGCTGGCCGTGAGCGACGATGGCTGCGGCATGGCCCCTGAGACCCAGGCCAACATCTTCGAGCCATTCTTCACCACCAAGGAACTGGGCAAGGGCACCGGCCTGGGTTTGGCCACGGTCTACGGCACCGTGAAACAGAACAGTGGTTTCTTGAACGTCTACAGCGAGCCGGGTCAGGGAACGACCTTCAAGATATACCTGCCGCAACACACGGCCACGGCGTCCCCCCGGCCCGAACAGGAACAGGCCCCGGCCGCGGAGACGGGGGGCGAAAACATCCTGCTGGTGGAGGACGAGCCGGCCATCCTGAAGCTGACCACAATGATGCTGGAAAGAACGGGCTATGCCGTGATCGCGGCTGGGACACCGGGCGAGGCCATCCGCCTGGCCCGAGAGCACCAGGGCCGGATCGACCTGCTCATCACCGACGTGGTCATGCCAGAGATGAACGGCCGCGACCTAGCCAGGAACCTCATGTCCATCTATCCCGACATCAGGCGCCTGTTCATGTCGGGCTACACAGCCAACGTCATCGCCCACCACGGCGTGCTGGACAAAGGCGTGCATTTCATCCAGAAACCTTTCTCGATGAAGGAGCTGACAGCGAAGGTCCTGGAGGCGCTGGCTCGGGAATAATCCACCCAGGCGAATGGCTGATTCCGGGCTAACGCGGCATTCAAGCGGAGTGCCAACAGCCGCGCCCGCTTAATTTTCAGTTCGCCGACGAGATATCGATGACAATTGACAACATCAAAAACGCTAACGATCTTGATAAGCTATGGCCGCCAACACTCTTGCTGGATGCAATCGGTTTCCCTTCCAGGGTAAGGGGTAGAGTCGAAGATTATCTTGAAAGGCAAAAGATTCGGTGCTTAAGCATGAGAGAACTTATGGATTTATTCTTACCAGCGGCAATTGAACCTCCAGTTGATGAGGTGGGTCAGTTCTGGATGAGCATACCGATGCTCCGGCAGCCTCAATTCGGCCCCTATCTCCAGGATTCAGCCCTTTTGACCATGACAGAGGCCGCCATGAGCCAGGAATTCAAAACTGAATGGGCCATGCGCATTTGCCGGATGATGTTGTACGAACTTAGAGAGAGACCGGCGAACAAACGGCTTCAACGGACCGCGAAAAAGCGCCGCGGCCGCTGAGCCGAAACGTTGGGCACAGTCATGGGAGAATTTCTGGCGTGGCTGAGCACGAAGAAAGATACTTGGAAAACGCTGAAAATCCTGTTGAAGACTTCTTGGTGAATATGGTGGAATACTATGGGAATTGAGACTTTGGCTGTTTTACCGGCGTGTGTGGGTGGCGTAGCCTTAGTCATTATTATAATCTCCGGCCTGCGCAACATCCGCAACATGTTTAAAGCCGTCTCCTTTTCTGTTGTTCTCACAGCATGCACCACAGCCATTCTTTTCGCCACGGTTTTTGTTTTTGAATTCCTCCGAATAACCAATTTCGGAGAACTTTTTTATCTCGCCGCTGTTGGCTTTATGATTCATGCCGGTCTGCGGTATGGCCGAATGAAGCTCGGCTTCACCAATAGAGTTCTCATATTGCAAGGTATTATTGCTGTTTGCGGCTGTGCGGCCGCAGCTTTATGTTTTTTGGGCTTGACTGTTAGAATATGAAAGTAAACGGCCAAGACCGGGGGCGGACCAAAATAACCTGATAAAATATACAGCCCCCGTTGCGGAGTTCAATGGATGCCAGGTTGGGAGGCTCTGCTCATGGTATCCGGGCGGGCACTTTTGATTTAACTGTGGATTTTTTATTTGTATGGTCTGGATGGATCGAATGAGAAATCTAATATGAGGCCAAAGGATACCGGGAACCCCGTGTTTCGACATAGAACAGGCCTTATCGGATCTTTTCTTCCACTTTTTTTTGGGGCTTTTGCCGTTGTCGGATTGATGGGATGCATGGGGGAAGGATCCCCAGGCGGCATTTACTTTGCGCCGGACGAATCAATTATCGCCTATACTTACGTAAAACGGATTGATCTGCCCCTGCCGCCGGAATTGCCGACAATCTATTCCACCGTCTATCTGCAATGTTGCAGTTCAGATCAGTTGAATGAATGCCGGTCTCTCAAAATCGATTCTTACGGCAAATCCTACGGCTCATTTGTACAAGGGAAATTTTTATTGATGTTTTCCCCGGATTCCAAACAACTTGCAGTTAAAAGCCCGCGTTATCTGGAGATAATTGATCTTGAAACCATGACACGCCATCGGCTGACAGGCCCGGAGGAACCTGTCGCGTCCATGGGATGGCTCGGCAATTGGGATATGGTGTATACTGTCTTTAGAGAATCGGCAGACGGAAAACAATCCCATGGAGTAACACACCAAATTTTCCGCCATTCCATTGGCGAACCTCCCGGAAAGCGGTTGTTGCTCTATGAACAGAACGATTACGATGGTCTTTATCATGACTATATTTCACCAACGGGTGAGTATGTTTTTTTTATGTCCCAGGGATATTCTAAAGCACACTTTTTACTCTTGAACACACGGACAGCGGAGGTGAAAGCCCTTACAGAAAAACCAGCCCAATTCCAAGGGGCCTCATGGAAGCCGGATGGAAGCTGTGTTTTTTGTTTGAGCAGCAGGGAAGCTCTGCTGTGGTGTCCGAAAGAAGGCCGGAAAAAAGATCTGAGTGAGGATTATGACAAGTCGTTTCGCGGTTCTATACAATATGCACCGTCCATTGACGGGAAGTGGACGTCGGATGGCGAATACATCGTCATCAATTCATCAAAAACAGGGGGCTGTCTTGTTCGTCCGGATCCCTGGCAGGTAGTCCCTGTGGGTAAGCGTCTTGTGAGCCATCTGGAGGAGACGGAAAACTTGCGGGTTTACCGTGATTCACCGGACGACTATCCTTATATTTTTGCTCAACCCTGTCCCGGCTGGACAAGGGTCTGGATTCAAATTGCTACGGAGAAGAAACCCGAAATGCCGGGCCAGACGGTTGTCTTGGAACCAAGAAATTATCTGGTGGATGATGAGGCCGGACGCTTTTTGTTTATGCAGTCGTCAGACACCCCGGGCAGCGGCTGGTCCCTGAGTCCGGACGGTCAAAAGATCGTTTATTTCAACCGCTCCCTATTCCTGGATGAAAAACATGTATCCATGCCGGCTCGCCCCAAATGAAACGAGTACCTTCCAACGATAGCGGGGGTAGAAAAAGGCACCCATCGCTGAATCTGCTGACAGGAGTGATTTTTTCCTGTCTGTTGACATTTTTCGGATTTTTCGTCCTGAGGGCGACGGAATTGGCATTGCGCCTGGCCCTCGCGCCTTTTGTCATAGGCCCGTTGATCTGGCCGTTGGCTTTTTATCTGTCGACAGATATGAGGAGTCGGGTGCGGCAGATATCGTTTGTGGTACTGATGGCGGCTCATTACATCGGGCTCGCCTACGCGCTGTGTCTGGAAGAGGCCTACGAATGGGGGGCTTACCGAGGGGTGTTTCTGTACGCTTTTCCCCAGGTGCTGATATATCTCTGGGGTCAGTTCACCCTGTGGATGAGGTTTAATGCGGATATGCACGATGAAGCCGTAAAAAAACCTCCCTATGGTTCAGGTTAACAATAGGAAGGTGACTATGAAAAAATGTCCTTTCTGTGCAAAAGGAATTCAAGACGGCGTTCTAACGTGTAAACATTGCGGTGAATTTCTCCATGCCTCCAATCCCCCACGCTTTGAAGAGGAAAAGGTCCCGTGGTACTTCCGAAAATATTTTGTTGTCATCGCAATCGTGTGTGTGGGGCCTCTCGCGTTGCCCCTTGTTTGGTGGTGTCCACAAACGACGCTGGCATGGAAAATCGGAATCACAATAGGACTCCTTCTTGTTTTCGGCTGGATGTTTTGGCCTGGTTCAAAAATACTCTATTTCGGGTAATAAAGATAATAGAAATTGGGTCAGAACCATCTGATATTTATTGGAAAACGTCGCCAAACCAATCGCTCCAGCGGATTTGCAAGGCTCCGCTGCGCTCCACTCTGCAAACCGCTGAGCTTATCGTTATGTTTTTTTGTTGAAGGAATTAACGAAAAATGAAGAAGGTTTTGATTTTTATATTCTTATCGATCGTAGTCTCTGCATTCATGGTAATGGGAGGTTACAGACTCATCGGTAGCAGAATCGCCAGATTAACATCAGATTTTAAAGTGCTGCCTTCGGATAATCGAATATTATATGAAGAAGGAGCCGTAACTCTTGCGGAAGAAGCAGTACGATTTTTGCCACAAGCGATTACAACAGTTGAGTCGAAACAATATGGCTCATTCAGAAGACCAGTCACAGTTTATGTTTTTGCAACTTCAAAAAGCTTTTCGAAATTTTCCGGCGTGCCGGAGGAAGTCATCGGTGCTGGTTTGAAAGATGAGGTTTATCTCTCCGGAAAATTGTTAAAAATGATGGACAAAACGCGAGGGATACTCACTCACGAACTTTCTCATGCACAGCTGTCCCAGACTCTCGGAACTATCCAATTCAACCGCACTCTGCCCCGCTGGTTTCGTGAGGGTTTAGCTATTTATGTCGCTGATGGTGGAGGTGCCACCAATGCCAGCGAGGAGGAGACAATTGATAACTTTCTTGAAGGAAAACATTTTATCCCGGAATTAAAGGGCGAGCTGTTGAATATAAACCTCTCGGCTACAGCGGAGTTGCACCCCAAGATTTTCTATCGACAGAGTGGGATGTTCTACAGTTTTTGGCAAGAAGCCAGCCAGGCCAACTCGAAAAATTGTTAAGAGGCTTGCAGGAAGGAAAGGCTTTTGAGGCTCAATTTATCGAGTCATTCGAAAGGAATGTGGATGAAGTGCTGAGAGATTTCATCGTAACTCTAAAGAGAACATAACCATTTATATGGCCTTCGCTTGTCAAGGGAAAATATTCTCCTATAGATCGGAATATTGTTTTTTGATCTCTTCCGTCTTCTGACCGGATTTCCTGACAAGCGACTTGTTGCTGCCGGCTTTTGCTTTCAATCGCGAGAGTCAAAGCATAAATCAGGCCCGAAAAAACGAGCATGAATGCTCTGCACCAAACATCTATCGGGATTAACCGTATTGCCAAAGCGTTCTTTGACAACCAGCGTGCCACCATTCGGCGGCTTCAGAATTTGTTTCGGTACCCTTATTCCGGAGA
This sequence comes from Pseudomonadota bacterium, assembly GCA_043797445.1. Classification (GTDB taxonomy): domain Bacteria; phylum Desulfobacterota; class Desulfobacteria; order Desulfobacterales; family JAFDDL01; genus JAZDPP01. The sequence goes on along the minus strand of JAZDPP010000210.1, from coordinate 7,929 downwards.
AATCAAAGCGAAGCGGCTTGGGCGCTTTTGGCGCTCATCCAGTTAGGGCGTCTCTCGGAAAAGGGACAGAGCAAAATCCGTCACCCGTATGGAAACCCTTATATTGGAACTGGTGCCGGTCAGCGCCGCCAATCACGCCAGATGAGCTTCGGGTATATGGGCCACTCTTTATGGGCGGTCTTGCCGCAAGTGGTAAATCAAGAGAGCTTGGCTCCACCCGGATGATCTCAGATAGGCAACGAGCTGGCGCTTTCCGGCACCGAGCTTAATTTTTGAAAAATCGGTCCATATTGAATGCCTCCTTATTTTTGAGCATAAAGTAAATTGTTCGCCCAAGCTTATGAGTAAAAATGCCAAGCGCCTTTTCCTTGTTATATTTCCGCTCAAGGCTTGCCACGAATTGTTTAGCTTGCTCCGAATCTCTGAGCATCAGGATGGCAGATTCCTTTATTGCCCATTTGAGATGATGATTGCCGATTTTCTTGTTGGTATGCCCAGCCCATTTGCCGTCGGATTCTTTCACCGGCTTGACCAGCCGGGCATAGGATGAAAAATTCTGCACCGTTTGGAACCGTTTGATATCCTGGATCTCATAAAGGATGACCAGCGCGAGAATCTGACCGACTCCGGGGATGGAGCGCAACAGGTAAAGCGTGTGGTAATCATGCTCCCGAGCGGTTTTTTCGATGCTCCACTCAAGTTTTTTAAGGATCTCATTCAGAGCGTCAATCGCGGCAAGATCGACCTCGACGCTTTTTCGGACCGCCGAATCTTCGAAGCGTTCGGCGACCCCTTCCCGATTGTACCTTCTGGAAATCTTTTTCTCGAAAGCCGGCAGATTGTATTGGGTATTGGTGTTTTGGATATGGGCGACCAGCTCCGAGCACCTTCGAGAGAGGTACAAGCGGCGTCTTAACAAATCCCGGGTGGCACGCATTTCGGCTGGATAGCTGTAAGCAATGGGAAAGTTGCCCCCTCTCATCAGGGAGGCGATTTTATAAGAATCGATTTTGTCATTTTTTGTTTTGCCGCCATGGATGGCTTTCATGTATAATGCGTGACCAAGGATGAACGGGATTTTATGCTCGTTGCAGAAATCGGCCAGCCAGTACCAGCAAAAAACGCATTCGGCGCCGACAACAACGTCGTCGATGTAGGGAAAAACCAGCTCGAAAAAGATTTCGGGATCGGTTTTGATGTTTTCGTGGACTTTGGTTTTCCCTTTTTGGTCGATGATGCAAACGTACATTTTCCGGGCGTGCAGATCGATGCCGCAATAATACCGGTGTTGCTGATTGTAAAATCTCATAGTTTTGCCTCCTTTCATCGAATGGGTTAAAGGTTTAGGGGTAAACCAATTCTATCTCAATGATGTTAGCGGGGCAATAGGTGGGAGAGTTTGCCGGCTGGGCCACTAAAAAGCTCGTCGGAGCACGGCAAACTCTCCCACCGGATCGTTGACCGCTTTTTTTGCGGTTTTGATTAAGGCCATAACTATTATCACAACACTCAGGACGCCAATCAGCAGGCGCCTGTGAGTTCTCAGTTCGGTCAACATCAAAATATTATGGAGTTTAAAATGAAAGCAGAATTCACAGCAATAATAGAAGTTGCTCCAGAGGGTGGCTATTGGGCAATTTGTCCTGAGGTACCTGGTGCCAATGGACAAGGGGAAACAATTGAGGAAACCAAGAGCAGTTTGCGCCAGGCTATTGAATTGATCTTAGAGGACCGAAAGGCTGATATTCTTCGGGGTCTGCCTGCGGACGCTATTCAAGACACGGTGATGGTCGGATGAAACGACGGGATCTTGAGAGGAAGTTGAGAATCGCGGGGTGTTATCTGAAGCGAGAGGGGGCATCCCATTCACTTTGGATAAACCCAAAGAACGGAGCCGTGGAAGCTGTCCCCCAGCACACTGATATCAAAGAACCATTGGCCATGAAGATCCTGAAGAACCTAAATGCAGAGTAATTGACCGAACCTTTTTCTGCACCTGACCAGTGTTCCGCTGCGCTCCACACCGGCAGGTGAGAAATTCGTTCGAAGGAAGACATGAAATACGTTAAGTACCACGGTCTTGGAAACGACTACATAGTAATCCACCCAGCGGATGTCAGCGGGGACCTTGACCCGAGGAAGATTCGGCTCATTTGTGACCGCGACTATGGCATTGGATCAGATGGGATTCTTTTTGGTCCGCTCCATAGCGACATCTGTGATTTCCGTCTCAGAATCTTGAAGCCTGACGGCAGTGAAGCGGAAAAGAGCGGGAATGGCCTTCGTATCTTTTCTCGCTATCTTTGGGACTTGGGCTTAATCTACGAGAACCCATTTACGGTAGAGACCCTTGGCGGAACTGTCGTCTGTCATGTTCACAGGGGCGGAAGGATGGTGACTGTGGAAATGGGAGAAGTGAGTTTCATGAGCACAAAGATACCTGTTGTTGGAGAGGAACGAGAGGTATTGCGAGAACCCATGGACATCGGGGACACCACCTTTGAGTACTGTGCGGCCACGGTCGGAAATCCTCACTGCGTCATCCTTTGCAACGAAGTCTCTCCAGAGCTTGCCCGGCATTACGGGCCTTTGATTGAGACAAACTCCCGTTTTCCCAATCGGATCAACGTCCAGTTTCTAAAAGCCATCGACCGTGAGAACATCCAGATCGAAATATGGGAGCGAGGGGCAGGCTACACTTTAGCGTCCGGCAGCAGTAGTACCGCTGCGGCAGCTGTAGCTTTCAGGCTCGGTCTTTGCGATCCCGCAATCACCGTTCACATGCCTGGCGGCAGCCTCGCCATCCAGTTCGCGCAGAACTTTGCTGCTACCATGACAGGGCCGGTAACACGTGTTTGTGAAGGAGTAGTGGACCCGGAAATGTTTGAGGAAGAAAGACCTTCGAACGAATAAGGATAGATCGTGAGAGCGCAGCGATCCACGATCTTATCCTGTAGTTGGACGAGCCCGTCGGAATTTGGGAGGTACCTTATTATTATATAGGAAAATATCTTTTTTCGAGTGGGAGGTTGTTTCAGCCCGGACTGGATGAAAGCCTTTTTTAGGGCGAGCGAGACCGCTTAGCCTGCAGAGAAGCTAAAAAAAATGGGCATCTATGTCATAAAGATGAGCAAATCCTCCTGTGATTGCGTTAAGGCCTGGTTTTTGCCGTTTGTGCGTGTTATCCCGATGCCCAGGCAGGCCTGGTAAAAACCATGATTTGCATGGTCGCTTGGCAAATAGGGCACTTGAAGACCGGCCTGGGTCGAGATGCACAGGCTTCAATCAAGACATGCAAAACCAGCTGAACCAGTGACAAAAGCTTTTTGGCATTTCCATGCAAAAAGCCGTAGTCTCTGACGCGGCGAAAGCCTTTGGGTAAAACGTGTTGCAAAACAAGCCACAAGAAGTCTTCGCCTTTAATCTTGCGAAGACGGGATTTTTTGGTACGGCTTTCCACATATTTAAAAGTGACGTTGCCGTCATTATTGGAGACGATGTTGTTTTCACCGATGACGCCACGATACAAGTAACGCGACAAGTACTTTAAGGCGGGAAGCCCTTTTCCGACATGCTTATGAGATTTTTTTCTGCCGCGTAGCGGCTTCGTCCAACAACAGACTCGTGCGGACGCCGGGAGCAACGCAGCTATTTGAACGAAACATTTTTACGCCGGCGCCGTACAGCCGGAGCGATATGTGGCAAAAAATTCGTTGAAAACATCTTTCATGTAATGTATAGTCCATCTATACATATAATATATTGGAGGACGCTCATGAAAGCCACTATTGTCGATTTGAGATATAAAATGAATGATGTGCTTAAAGCACTTGACAGAAATGAACAAGTCACTGTTTTTTATCGAGGAAAAATTAAAGGGACTTTGATTCCATCAGGGCAAAAATCCCAATTAAAAATTTCTGACCATCCTTTCTTCGGCATGTCATCCCATAATAATGAAAAATCAGTGCAGGATGTAATGGATGATTTAAGAGGATCAAGATACGATGATATTTGATACGGATATTTTCATATGGGCACAGAGAGGAAACAAAAATGCCGCAAAAATGATGGAAAAGTCAGAGGAGAGACTCCTTTCTGTTCAAACTTATATGGAACTTTTACAATGCGCTAAAAATAATACCCAACACAAATATATAAAAGATTTTCTATCATCTTTTGGCTTTACAGTTTTGCCACTAACGGAAAATATTGGTCACCGTGCATCTATTTATGTTGAAGAATACACCTTATCTTCCGGGATGAGATCAGGAGGCGCAATAATTGCAGCAACCGCTGTCGAGAATAGTTTAATACTTGCTTCAAGCAATTCAAAGCATTTCAAAGTTGTTAAAGATCTTCAATTGAAAATCTTTAAACCTTAAAGCTTGACTACATATCAAGGGCATTAAGATCGACGGCAAAAAACCGCCGCGCCTTATGCCCACCGATGGACTAAGCCGCTACGCTGCAGTTAACCCACCGTAATCACAAAAACATTTCTTTTATTTCCCTTCTTTTTCTATTTTTATTATATTTACTTCCGTCGGTATAACCATTTCATTTTTAATTTTATCAAACGGAGGTAAATCATGTCAGAGTTGCGCAACAAAATGATTCGGATGATGGAACTGAAGGACTTTTCACCCCGAACCCAGGAGTCCTATTTGGCGGCGGTAGCGGATCTCGCCAAATTTTACATGAAGTCGCCTGATCAATAATTCCAGAAGGAGGTTGAGGACTATCTGCTGCACCTTAAAATGATGGGGAAAAGCAGCAGTACGCGAAATGTCGCCCTCTGCGGTATTCGGTTTTTACTTGAGCAGACGTTGGATGAGGCGCCAATACGATTGAACATTCCCAAGCGCCGGCAGCCCAAGATTTTGCCGGAAGTCCTCAGTCGCGGGGAAGTATCCCGCGTCATCGAAGCACCGGCAAATCTCAATCACCGGGTAATATTAATGGCGGCCTATTCGGCCGGGTTGCGGCTCAGTGAAATCGTCAATCTTAAAGTCAGTCACATCGATAGCGCTCAAATGATGATCCGGGTGGAGCAAGGCAAGGGCCGGAAGGACCGCTACACGCTGCTTTCCAACCGTCTGCTCGAGGAGCTGCGGACTTACTGGAAAGTCTACCGGCCCGAGAGCTGGCTGTTTTTCTCAAAAACGCGCGACTGTCCCATGTGCGCAGCTTCGATTCAGAGAATCTATACCCGCGCTAAGCATGATGCGGGAGTTACAAAGGGCCATGGGATACATACGCTTCGCCACTGCTTTGCGAGTTATCTGCTGGAAGCCGGCTACGACGTGCGAAAAATTCAATTGCTCCTGGGGCATCCGTGTTCAGGGGAAAATTCATGGACTCTTTTGAGGCGGCCTACGCCAAAAACGAACTCATTTTCCCCGGTAAAGCGGCGCCTCTGGGCACCGGCAAGGGGTTTAGAGAGCTGGTAAACCGATGCCATGCCACCGAATCGCTCTGACAGGAAAGGTCATTTTAAAAAAGGACACGTTTCAGCTTTTTGCCCGGCAATCGCTGCCGAGGTCGATGGACAGGTCCGCTTTCAAGCTGAACTTTCAAAAAAATGTAACGGAAAAAGGGGGTAATCTCATCAAAAACGTTACCGCCGGGAATATAAATCGCTATTCTTTAGTTTGCATTACCCCCCTTATGAGGTAAAAAAGCCGAACCACTATCATTTTCAAAGTCCACTTGTATCTTTACAAACCCCATAGATAATGTTACGAAATCGCCAGCTTCAATAAACGGCTCAGTCAAACAGTGTTTTATCCATAATCCCGCTTTGTTGTGATCCATCGTTCGTGGTTATTTGGTCCATTTGTTGGAACTTGAGCCTTTCCTGCTTTCTATTCCGAGCGGGACAATGGATAAAACTCTAAACGTTCGCTGGGTTAACTGCATGCAGATACAATAAATCTTGAATATCTGTTATTAATACCGTACAATTAAGGCATTATGAATGCCAAGGTTAAAGAAATCGCTGAAAGGGTAAAAGCCCTCCCAGAGGAAGAGCTGGAGGAATTTCTGACGTGGCTTGCCAATTTCGAGGCTGACCACTACGATTGTTGGGATAAGGAAATCCTTCTTGACTCGCAACCTGGAGGATGCCTTAAGGGCGTTATAGAGCGTGCCCGCAAGGATATCGCCGAGGGAAGGACCAAGCCGCTTGATGAAGTCCTCAACAACTCCTGATTGCTGGAGCAGCTACCGAAAACTCCCTCCGGAAATCAAGAACAGGGATAGGGCTGCTTATCGATTATGGCTCGGCAACCCTCGCCATCCATCTCTGCGTTTCAAGAAAATCGGCGAGTTATGGTCTGTTCGTACCGGTAATGGTTATCGTGCGCTCGCGCTGCTTCAGGACGGTATATATTATTGGTTCTAGATCGGTACGCATGATGATTACGAACAACTTCTTTGCCAATCGTAAGATGGCGGATCAGGCCAATCAGCTGCGAACATTTCGTTCAAGTGGAGCGCTAAATGCCGCGCCCGCTTAACCCTCAGTTGTGCCCCCTCACAACATTTTTTTGCATCTTGACACTAAATATTACACGTGTTACTGTACGTGCATAATTTAAGGAGCTGATTACAATGCAAAAGAAACTCACAGTGACCATAAACGAAGAGGTTTATGAGGGCTTGCGAACAGTTGTTGGCCCTCGAAAAATCAGTCGTTTTATTGAAGATTTAGTGCGTCCACACGTTCTTAAAAACGACATGTATTCCGCGTATAAGGAGATGGCGTCGGATCAAATCAGGGAGTCTGAAGCCCTTGAATGGGCCGAAGGCACTATTGGAGACATGAACGATGAAGAGGGGCGAAGTGTGGTGGATTAATTTCGAACTTTCCACCGGGGGTGAAATCCGCAAACAAAGGCCAGCCATCATCGTAAGTAATGACGCTGCAAATCATTATATGAACCGAGTCCAAGTTGTGCCTATAACAAGTAATGCTGATAAACTTTACCCAAGTGAAGCATATGTAACATTTCGTGGTAAGAAGTCTAAGGCAATGGCCGATCAGATTACTACAGTAAGTAAAAAACGGCTTATCAATTCAGATGGTTTTATTTCTAAAAGTGAAATGGACGGCCTCAGCAAGGCCATCGAAACCCAACTCGGCCTTTAAAGCAGAACATTTCATTCGAGGGGATGCGAATAACTATCGGCCTTCGTAGGAAACACCGCACGCGCACCCCTCAATTTTTCGTCGGCCGAGAAGGGTAAGAAGGAGACGATTCGTGAGCTTTGCATCATTACAATCCTCAAAAGGCTCCGGAACCAGAGCCGTTATCTATGAGAAATTGGACAATGCCGGAATAAGATTTCGGAAAGCCATTGAATTCGGCAACACGGAAACGGTGAAAAAAGCGGTGGCGGCCGGTATCGGCATTTCCATCCTGTCGGAAGCCGCCATCAGGAACGAAGTGGCCGCCGGCCAGATGCGGGCCGTTGCCATCCCGCCTGCGAACGGGCGAACGGGGTCGGGGCGGGGCAAACGAATTCTTTTCAGATTCATCGCGTAAAATAAGAGTCCCTGGCACTCTCGGCACGCCGGTTATCAGGACGTTGTGTGAAGCGCTATTGTCACAGGATGTTTCAAATAAAAACTCGACTCTTGACATTGATACCAAATGGCCTTCGCCAGTCAATGGAAAATATAATCTTATTCTGTGTCCTCTGGTTTCCGGCGCGCAACCAACCGCGCCCCCTTGACTTTTCGTTTTCTGTGCAAATAATTAAAGCGTTTTCTGTAAAAATAATTAGTGCCCATCCATAAATCGGCAAATTTAACTTCTCGGCCGAGGGGATGAATCGGGCTCATTTTATAAATATTTTTCAGCATGCTTTTTAGCAGTAAATAGTACTATTTTGGGTAAGAACCGTCGATTTTAGACGCACTTA
>JAZDPP010000209.1:0-56050 GCA_043797445.1 Pseudomonadota bacterium | reverse complement strand
CTTGATCATCGTTCCGGCCACGCAAGGGCATTTTTTCCAGCCCGGCAAGAACTCGCTGTCGCTCAAACAGCTTGCCGGGCTTACAAAAACGCCCTTGCGTGACCTTCACTCCATTTGGTGGTGGCCGAAACGATGATCAAGACCGAAGTGGCATTATATAGGGGGGCTTTCGCGCGGACTTTATCCCACAAAAAAGGCTGATTTCGTGCTGGATGTTGGGTATAGTGTTGGGTATTAAATTTCCCATAACAAAAAAAAGGCTAACCATTTCGGATTAACCCCGTCGGCCATCGCCGAACCATTGCATATTTGTTCGGCCACAAGGAATTTGCAAGCATGGATCGTGAAGATCGGATTCGCGCTTGCTATCAGCATAGCGCCCTGAAATGGGTCATGTCGGAACGGATGACCAACCAATCCTTGCGGGAGCGTTTCCACCTTCCGGAAAGCAAGAGTGCAAGTGTCTCCCAGGTCATTGCCATGGCCATAGAGGCTGGCGTTATCAAACCGGATGAAAAAGCCGGAGCGTCCAGAAAGTTTGCCAGATATTTGCCGTTCTGGGCATAGGTTTTATTTAAGCGTATGCCTCATGACAATCCCTGTGAACATAAGAAATATATATAAATCAAACTGTTATTTATTTAAGCGTTTGCCATTAGTTTTGCTGGGGCATAGGGTAGCTCCCGAAAAGCCGGTTTCCGCCCGGCCTTGCCCCTCTTACTCAATGCGGATCTATCTTACGGAGGATAGCAGATGACAAAAAAATCCCTAACCGAAATGCGCATAGTGGAAGGTCCGCGATTTTACGGGGTTCGAAACGGCTTCGATTATCACAGGATCAACGACGTAACAAATCTGGTCGTATCGGACACGCCAGACCAGGACCTGACCGATATCATGGCGCAATACAAAGCCGAGAAAGAGAAACGGCGATCACAGATCATAGAGCGCAACGAATCGATCGAAAAAGCTTTGTGGGACTTTAATGGCCTATCCCTGACAGCGCCGTCATGTTTCAATCAGGTTATCCGGGCCGGGGGCGGGGTGTCAAGCTGGATTGTTTTGGCGGCGATGATGATGGTGTCCTGGATGCCGGACTCTCCCCCGGAAAGGATGTTTTTTTTGCAGTAGGTTGGAAATTTGGTTGGAATGGAAATTTTAAGAAACGAAAAAGGGGCTAACCATTTCGGATTAACCCCTTTATTTTATTACGTTTTTAAGTGGTGCGCCCGGCAAGATTCGAACTTGCGATCTCCAGCTCCGGAGGCTGACGCCCTATCCCCTGGGCTACGGGCGCAATTGGTGGGCAAAGTAAAGGATTTGATTCAAGATGTCAAGCAGGAATAATGGCCGGCAGTGCTGACGTTCGACGAAACTTCTTTTTGCGAATCATTTGTCGAACCAACTCACTCTGGATCTCCTCGATTTGGCTCACATCAATATCCGACAACGGACACTTTACCGTGTCATGATGCGGCAAATTAGACTTCCGGTTTCATATTGGTGGGCTATCAGTTCGAAAAGGACGTGGGGTAGGGCGAACGAGGCCTTTCCCCTGGCTCGCTTTTGTGTTGCCATGGCTTTCGATTTCAAGCACCTGATCCACCACCGGATTGTGAAGGACCCGCTCCGTATTTCGCAGGCTTCGCATGATGAGCCGCGTATCGCGCTCATTATGGTGGACCAGCGCCTGCTTGATCCTCTCGTGCACGGGTGCCTCCCGGGTGGCTACAAACCGCCTGCCCATATTCATACCTTCTTCAATGCAAACGTTAAGCGCAAGGGATTCATTTGTTTCCGGCAACCGCTTAATAAAAAACACGACACTTTAGCGTCTGCCTGATACGATCAGGCGATCAGCAGGCGTTCAAGGGTATCGGCATTAACGACCCGGGCAAAAAGAACCGACAGCGCCGCCATAAAGGCCGCGTGCACCTCTGCCGCTTCAATGGCAATGCCGCCAAACTCCAATTTTCTCGTTGCACAGGCATCCGATACCACCACACAGCGGTAGCCAAGGTCGAACGCCGCTCTTACGGTTGTGTCGATACAGATGTGCGACATGGCGCCGCAAATGATAATTTCCTCAACGCCCGAGTCTTGTAACTGGCGATGCAGGGAAGTATCCCTGAAGCAATTGGGAAAATGCTTCTGAATGACAGGCTCTCCCCTTTTGGGGATCACACTTTTGTGTATCTCAACCCCATCTGTTTCCGGCAAGAAAAAAGACGCACCGGGCTTGGATAAATGCTGGATATGGAAAACCGGGATATTCCTGGCGCGAAACAATTCGAGTACCCGTTGCGCTATTTTCGCCGCGGCATCCATGCCGGCCAGCTCCATTTTTCCACCCCGGAAATAGTCATTTTGGATATCGATAATAAGTAGCGCCTGTTTCATATCAATTCCTCCAATTTAAAAAGGGGATAACGGTTGAGATGACGGGTCCGAGGCCTATGGATTCGAGATGATTTCGTTCAACACATTGTCCACGACAACCGGGGTCTCAAGGTAAGTCAACTCGGGATGGGAACCATATTTCTCGTGAACGAATGCTTTCCATTCGTCTGTATACAGGCGATCCGCATCTTCGCGCGATTGCCACAGATAGATGCCACCGGCTGTTGCGCCGTCAGGGCGAAGAAAGTAGTACTTTCGAATCAAACCTCGCGTTCCCTGGTATTTGGGCGCGGTGCTCAGAAAAATCTCCCGGGCCTGCGACGTTGAAATCGGTTCCGGCAGTTTAAATTCAACAATTACGGTAATCATGGATGTCTCCTCGTGTCCGGGGGGGACTGCTATTTAACACTTAAGAACGATGATGTGGGCAACTCATTCCATCCCCTCGATGATGTTACCTATCAGAAAAACAATTTGTTTCCGCAATGCATATTTGTCACTAACGTCATAACAAGAAAGACAGGCCCAGCATTCCATGCATTATAATTAAAAGAAGTTCGGCCTCGATCATCGTTTCGGCCAATTTCCCACGGCAGCGAGGCCGCGCCAGGGTGTTTTTGGAAGAGCGGCAGGCTGTTTGAGCGATAGCGAGTTCCTGCCGGTCTGGAAAAAATATCCTGGCGTGGCCGGTACGATGATCAAGGCCAGAAGTTCGATCATTATTAATTGTTGGATATGAAAAAGATCGAATGTCAGACCTTCCTCTTGAACATTTAATTGGGGCAAGAATGAAGGTCTGACATTATAACTTCCTTTTTTTAAACAAAGATTGAAAGATTAAAACGCTGTTGCCCCCGTCAATTCTTCATCGACCGCCTTTTTCCTATCAGCGATATCGGAATCGCCGGTCACTCCCCCTAAAATATCCCTGGCCTGCTCCATATTTTCTTCTACGGTCCACACGATTCCCAACTTATCACATTGATCGGTGTAGTATTCCGCGATGATGATTTTTACGGCCAGGTTGCGCCAATCCGTTGCACTAACTCCCTGTCTTCCCTCGTATGAGGCATTGATGATCGTAGCGATAAAAGCCCCTGGGCTGGTTAATCCCCTTTTTAGGACATCCATCCAGTAGGCCAGACCCTCCGAATCAGGGGCACGATCAAAGAGATTCTGATAAATGATCCGGATGAACTCTTCCCTCATGGCATCGGTGACATCCTCCTCCGGATGGTAAAAAACAGTGTCGAAATACTCGTATGCTTCTGTCCCTTCACCGGATGCGGCAAAATTTTCTGCAATTCCGGCATAGTATAGGGTTCCACTATCGTATAGGCCCTGCCAGTAATCAAGCCCGTCCGGGTCGGCGGCCCTAAGCCAGTATGCCACATAGATTCCTTGAATAAATTGCGTCGTAGAAATTGTTGCAATTCCATCGGATGGATCGTTCGGATCCGTCTCTCCCGGGTCGACCTCGCCATTATGGTTGGCGTCTTCTTCACCATCCTTTATCATGTCTCCATCCGTATCGGCATTTTTTGAATTGGTGCCGCTTACGAGTTCGATAGAATCCGGCAGACCGTCATTATCATCATCATCGTCCAGATCATCGCAAAGGGAATCCGCATCCGTGTCAAGACAAACCACCTTGAATGTCACAGTCGGATTGGATGTAAAACCGTTCAGCTGTATTTCAATAGCTTCGGATGTGTCCCATCGAGAGGTGTTTTTCCCATAAGCCTTGATGAGAATAGGCGCCCCTTCGTAAGTATCCCCCGTATCCCACTGGCCGTTGTTGTTCACGTCGGTTCCCCAGCCTGCGGGTCCGTTACAGAGCATCGTCTGCTGAAGTTCAAAAAAATAATTTCCGAGCGAAGCATTGGGTTTTACTTTGAAATGAACCGTAAAAAGGGTCTTCTTGCCGGTGTAGGCGCCGCCTCCACCCGTGCTGGAATTAGTATCGATATATGCGCCGCTGAATATTATCTGGCCGGTATTGGATGAATTTTCTCTCCATGGATCTATCGAGGACGGATCGGCCTCGGCCCTGTTATCCACGAATGCATTAAAAAAGGTGGTCGTCACGGGTGAGGATGCCAACTCTAACACCGATGATGGATACGTCAGGGTGACGCTGCATCCCGCCACGCCTTCGGCATCGTCGACGACGATATCGACAGAAAACGCTTCGGATTCAAAAACGGCAGGGGTTTTAGGGACCAATGTCAGCTCTGCGGCGAAAGAGGGAGATAGTAATCCCCCAATTGATATCAGGCACAATGTCCCTAAGAGGAACCATGTTGTTTTCATGACTTTCCTCCAAATTGATAAAAGATATGTTTTACTCCGGATGAGTCTTAAGTTATTTGGTCTTTATCCCAGCCGTGATTTGCAGCGCATTGATCGCTTCACTTAGCCCTATCTTGCCATCCTCGTTCGTATCTCCCCATGCAAGGACATTTTTAAGCAGTTGATCGACTTGCGCCTGGGTATATGTTCCGCTTGATGCACACCCTTTATTGTCCACGCATGACCCGGCAAGCGTATTCGGGCACTCATCGATCGTGTCGGGAACACCATCATTGTCCGTATCTGTCTGGAACACCCAGACAGCCCCCTGGTTGCTGACAATTTGTACGTCGTCAACGTACCAGCCGAATGAGGTCGCACCATCGTTGTTATTAACAAGATGGAAGGCAAACCTCACTTTTTTCCCGGCATATTGCGTAATTTCAATGTTATTTTCCGTCCAGATAGTGTTGTCATAGTTAATGGGATCACCGATAGTTGCCCAATCACCCAATTTCTTTGCAGTATCGTCATAAACAGCTATTTCAACTTGCCCATAATCCCAATAATAATAAACGCCAAACGAAAACCATTGCCAGAACCGGAAACGGATTTCCTCGCCGTCCGAAACACTCGGCAAAATCATGGTCGGACTGATGAAACGGCTGGACTGGTTATTCGAATAGTTGCCGCCAAGGACTGTTCCGGCACATTTGGAGCCGCTATGGGCGGTATCCGGTCCGGCCGTTGGCGTCCCGACTTCCCACATGCCGTTGTCAGTCCACCAGTCTCCAATGCCGGCTTCAAAATCTTCCAGGAAACTTGTGCTGGCCGCCGAAGCGATCCCGACGATTGCCAGAGGACACAATAGCAATAGCAATAACATTACCAATGGAACTATCATCTTGTTATTCTTCATCGCATATCTCTCCTTTTTTTCTCTGAATTAAAGTGCGACACCTATTCCGGTTTTTTCGTCGTTTTATCGTTCAAGCAGGTGCTTATTTGCGGTCGGATAGAATGCTCTTCCGTTTTCCGGAATATAATACGGATGGGCATGGCATCCCATTGCGGTGGAACTTGGCTTTTTTATTTCAGAACATCGCATCAGAGCATCGACTGGGCCTTACAGTATCTCTTGGCTGTAAAAGGTCAATGCTTTTCAAATTGGGTGATGCTGTATCGTTTAGTATGATTTTAAAAATGATTCGGAGATAATGAATCTCATTTCCTCCTTGATGTCAACAAAAAACACATTCATTTTCCTTTTTCCTGACAATTCAGTTGATTATCATCCAATTGGCCGTCTGCTCGGTTGCTGATAGTGCGGACAAGGCGGGGAGCGAGAAGTTCTACCACGGCATCGTCATCGACCTCCCTCACTCGAGTAGCTGTTAAGTCCGTGATGTTCGCGGTTGACAGTCGGGGCATTCTCTGCGCAATTTCTCGGCCCACGGCTTTAATTCGGAGAATTCAATCGCAATAGGGCGAAGTTTAACAAAAACCCGAATGATCGGACTGTTTGAAATGCAGCTCCCCGGAATGTCCGGATGACTTTCCGGGGAGCAATGGGTTCCTGTCGTGTTTCAGATTTTTTTGATTCTTACGGCGCAGGCTTTATATTCGGCGGTCAGCGTATCCGGATCGAATGCCGGGTTGGTGAGCCAGTTGGCATTGTTTTCCCGGAAATGAAACGCCATCCACACCAGACCCTTGGGAACTTCGGGTGTGACCTTCGCCCGGACGGTCACCTCGCCACGTCGCGACGCCACCCGGATCATCTCCCTATCCGAGATGCCGAGCGCCTGAGCGTCTTCAAGGGAAATATCGGCGGTTTCCTCACCCAAAAGGCCATTCAGCCCCGCGCATCTGCCCGTCTGCGTCCGGGTATGGTAATGATAGAGACGTCTTCCCGTGCTCAGTACAAACGGATATTCAGCGTCGGCGACTTCGGCGGGCGGTGTCCAGTCAACGGGATTGAATTTGCCGAGCCCGCAGGTGAACTGGCCGTCTTTATGCAGGAAGCAGGTTCCCGGATGATCTTCCGTCGTGCAGGGCCACTGCAGGCCGTCTTTTTCGATACGGTTATATTTGATTCCAGCGAGATTCGGCGCCAGTTCGGAGATCTCGTTGTCCCAGATTTCCCGGGCGCTGTCGGAGTCCCAGCTTTGACCGAATCGCTTGGCGAGCTGCTTGAAGATCCACCAGTTGGGTTTTGCGTCACCCGGCGGCGGTGTCGCCGCGCGGACCCGGCTCACGCGGCGTTCGCTGTTGGCGAACGTGCCGTCGTTCTCGCTCCAGGCGGCCGCGGGGAAAACTACATGCGCGAAGCGGGTCGTCTCCGTGGGGAATATGTCCTGGCAGACGAGAAATTCGGCCGAGGTCAGTTCGTGCTCCACCTTTTTGATATCTGGCTCCGTGTTGGCGAGATTTTCGCCGAAAATATAGAAGCCGCGGATCTTTTTATCCACCAGCCCGTCCATCATATGGGGAATCATTAGCCCATTTTTGTCCGGCAGGTTCGATACTCCCCACGCCGTCTCAAATTTTTCCCGCATGGCCGGGTTGGTAACCGCTTGATATCCGGGGTACACGTTGGGTAACGCTCCCATATCGCAGGCTCCCTGTACATTGTTCTGGCCGCGCAGCGGATTCACCCCGGCGAATTCCATGCCGAGGTTGCCGAGCAACATCTGCAGGTTGGCGACGGACATGACGTTGTTTTTACCGCAGGTATGCTCCGTGATGCCGAGCGTGTAGCAGACCATCATCGGCTTTGCCGCCGCGATGCGCCGCGCGAGCTTTCGAATGACCTCCGGCTCGATGCCGCAAATGGTGCTGCTGTGCTCGGGCGTATAGGCCATGACTTTTTCCTTCAGCTCATCAAAACCCGTGCAGCAGGAGGAGACAAATTTTTTATCGTAAAGATCTTCGGTAATGAGGACCTGCATCAACGCGTTGAGAAGCGCGATATCGCTTCCCACCTTCAACGGAATATGGGTGGTCGCGAAATCCACCAGACGGTGATGTCTGGGATCCACGACGATCAATTCCGCCCCATTGGTGACGGCGTTCTTGATAAAGGAAGCCGCGACGGGATGCGCCTCCGACATATTGGAGCCGATCACCATGATTGTTTTTGCCTTTGCGAATTCCCCGAAGGAATTGGTCATTGCGCCCGAGCCGAAAGATGCCGCCAGACCGGCGACGGTGGGAGCGTGTCAGGTACGGGCGCAGTGGTCGATATTGTTCGTTTTGAACACCGCGCGGAAGAGTTTCTGCATGTTATAAGAATCTTCATTGATGCTTCGGGCGCAACTGACCCCCGCCAAAGCATCGGGCCCGTGCTCGCTGATGATCTGTTTGAATTTGTTCGCAACGAGATCCAACGCCTCATCCCAGGATGCCTCCCGAAACGATTCATTTTCTCGGATCAGGGGCGTTTTCAGCCGCTCCCCGGAATAGATGAAATCGTAGCCGAAGCGCCCCTTGACGCAGAGCCGGCCCATATTGGGAGCCCCGTCTTCAACCCCGGTGACGCTGACGATGCGATCGTTTTTGACATGCAGCAGCTGCTGGCAGCCGACCCCGCAGTAGGGGCAGGTGGTGCGGATTTTTTTGATATCCCAAGGCCGCCATCGAACGGAATGTTTGATTTCAACGAGCGCTCCGACCGGGCAGACCTGGGCGCACTGGCCGCAGGAAACGCACTTGTCCGGATTGACGGAAATCATCGGGCCGTTCTCCCCCTTTTCAAGCTGGATGGCGTGCGCACCGGTCAGTTCCCGGCAGGCCGACACACATCGCAGGCAGAGGATGCAGCGGGAATGCCAGTATTGAATCATCGGCGTCGCATAGGGCGCGATCGGCTGTTTTACGGGAGGCAATCGATAATCAACCTGGGTGACGCCGAATTCATAAACGAGATCCTGCAGGGTGCATTCACCGGCCTTCTGGCAGATCGGGCAATCCAGCGGGTGATTGGCCAGCAGGAGTTTCAGGGTTTCCTGGCGCATCTGGTGCAATCGATCGGAATGGGTGGTGACACTGATGCCCTCAATGACCCGGGTGTCGCAGGCGGTCATCGGTTCCATATACCCCTCCACTTCCACAACACACATCCTGCAGGAGCCGATCGGCTTCAATTTTTCATGAAAACAGAGCGTCGGGATTTTGATTCCCGCGCTTCGGGCCGCTTCGAGGATCGTGCTTGTTTCAGGAGCCAGAACCTCTTTCCCATCGATTGTCAATCGAACCATTTCACTTCCTCCCGGAAAAATAGATAGGGGTTTTTATCCTTTTCAGTATCCGCTGAACCGTTTCCTCGGAATGGGCGTCAAAGAGAAATACGCCACATGGATTTATATTCGTCAAAACGAAACGTCGCACCTGTCCGTAATAGCCAAACATGAGGGCTTTTAGGTTATTTATAAGATCAGGTCAATAAAAAATAGGAAATAAATGACCTAAAACGGATGATTTATGCCTGAAAATGATAGTGCGGGGGAATTGTGTTTTTTTAAAACTTATTTCATGCAGATGATACCTTTTGCGTGCCAGCGGCGGTATCGGCAGTCATAGCACGATATCGGGTCGTCGGTGACCTGTTCATCCTCATCATCGGGCATAAACCCGGCACAATTGGCGGCCGCCTTTGCCGCCAGTTCAAAGTTGTCGGTTCCGCCGGAAAATTCCCTGAGGCCGGCGGCATTCATACGCCACATCATCGTTTCTCCTGCCTTGATCATCGTATCGGCCACGCCAGGATATTTTTTCCAGAGCGGCAGGAACTCGCCGTCGCTCAAACAGCCTGCCGCTCTTCCAAAAACGCCGTGGAGCGGCCTCCCTGTCGTGGGAACCTGGCCGAAACGATGATCAAGGCCGTTTCTCCACTTGTCAATAAATCCGCAACTGCTGTTTTCTGCAGGTTTCCCACCGGATATCACCGTCAATTCCGGATACGAGCAGGGTGGATTTCCCCTCCATGAGCACCGCTTTCACTTTCTTACCGAGACGGATTTTCTCATGGTCTTCCAATACGGCGCCGTCGATTGTTTTGACCACTTCGACGTGGGTCTGTTTTTTGATTTCCTGCGGTGTGACGACACCATCGGCGGCATCGATCTTGAAATGACCTTTAAACCGGCCGTCGTTTCCGGTCATGCGAAGTCCCACCGCCGCCAGTGCCCCGATCACGCCCTGCCCCGTCCCCCCATGTTCGGAGAGATGAACGCCGAGGCGGCCGGCCAGATCGTAGGCGTTCTTTTTTTCAAGCACCACTTCCTTGGCGCTTTTGCCAAAGGCGATCAGGTCATCCGGCGTTGAAAGTCGTTCGATCTCGGCGACACACAATCCCGGATCCGATCCCGACGCGCTTTCTTCCCGTAAAAATGCCTCGGCATGGCTGATAAATGCCGTGATGTCCGCTTCATTTATATCCGCCGGAAAACACATGGCGCTATTGTGAGATGTATAGGGGATGTCCGGGTGGACCAGCATCTGATGCCGGGTCACGAAACCGCCTCTTCCCCAGCCCCTCTCGGCAAGGGACGCCGATAAAACGGCGGCGAGCTCTCCGGTGCCGACGCTTTCCAGGTTATCCGTATCGTCAATGGCAATAAGCAATCTCATACGCATCTGTCCGGTAATTCCCGTTTTCAGGAATCCGGTCCTCCTTTCCTTTTGGGTTTTCGTTCCATTTTTCCACTCAGCATCCGTTGAACCGTTTCCTCGGAAAGGGCATAATGAAAAAACGACTGATAAAAGGCGCGGGTTTCGGCCGCCATGTCCAAATCGGCGAATCGTTCGGGATACAGTTTTGCAGCCGTCCAGAGGATGGCAAGAGGTGTCTCGATGGATCCGGGGTGCCCCCAGCGCGATATTCCGATCGGCAGGGAGTATACTTGATACCGTTTCACCGCGCTCAGCATCGCCCATCGCCCGTCCCGGAGAATCTCGTCCGCTGTCTTGGGCTCATTCGTGAGAATCACCTCCGGATCCCACAATAACACCTGTTCAAGACTCGTATAATTTTTATCGGTGACCCGTTGCGGCTGCGGGCCAAGAGCGACATTCCGGCATCCGGTTACTCTCAGCCAGTCAATCGCAAGACCCTTGTCGATCGTTGTGCGAAGCGGCTCATTGACCGAGTGATAGAGCCGGGGGCGCCGGCTTTCCGGAATATCGGCCGTTTTTTTCGCGACGCGCTCGATGCAGCCCTGATAATAGGCAATGAATGCGGCCGCGCGGTCGGCGGCGCCGATCGCCTTTCCGATCAATTCGACGGCCGCCTGCTGGGTGTCGATGCTGCTGTAGTCAATGACCAGATACGGTATGTGAAACTTGTCCAGCTGATCCATCTCTCCCGGGTCCGTGGCCACATCTCCCGGGACAAAAACGATGTCGGGTCTCGCCTTCAGGAGCTCTTCGATATTGATCGCCCCCTGGGCCTTGGGAACCAGCGCCCTTTGAATCGCGGGACAAATTTCCAGCAGCAGGGAGTCGCGTTTCAGGCCGAAAGACACGGCGACAATATCTTTCCCTCTTCCGAGAAGTGTCACCACATGTCCGGAAAAGGCGTAGAGGCAGGCAATCCTTTCGACCTTTTCGGGCGCCGTCACTCTCCGCCCCACGCCATCCGTCAGAATAACGGATGCCCGGCCGGTCTTGTCCGAGGCCGGTTCACAGATGGCCTCCCGGGGAAGGGGAAGGGCGATCGAAAAAAACAGGGCCACCAGGATCAGAGCGAAGAAGCAGCTCTTTTTAGAAACCGCGAGCGGTTTCAATCGTATCCCGATGGCACTCATGTGACGGTCCTTATGGGCACCACCTGCTTTCGGCCGTTTTGTCTCCCGGTTTGAAAGGAAATAATTTCCGCGTGAACGCCGTAAACGCTCTCGATCAATTCTTCGCGCAACACCTTTTCAGGTGTTCCCTTTTCAATTAAGCGCCCTTGTTTGAGAAGCGCAACCGTTATGGGCACCGCATTGTTTTCGAAAAAAAAGGCATGATTGGGAAAATGTGTTGCCATGATAACGGAAAGTTGCCGTTCCTTAACCAGCCGGGCGATCGTTTCGAGGACCAGCAGTTCGTTTTTAAAGTCCAGATGGGCCGTGGGTTCGTCCATAAGGATAATGGGCGTGTTCTGCGCCAGCGCCCGGGCCATCAGCACCAGTTGCCCTTCCCCACCGCTCAATCGGGTATAAGGCCGCTTTTTCAGATGTGAAATGCCCACGGCATCGATGGCAGCCTCCGCGATGTCCCTGTCGGCCGGTTTGGGGGATGAAAAAAGACCGGTATAGGCCGCTCTTCCCATCATGACCATCTGAAGAACCGTGTACGGAAAGCCGGACTCGTGGCGCTGGGGGACATAGGAAATGAATCTCGCAAGGGCACCGGGGCGAAAACTGGAAGTGATGCTACCGTTCAACGAAATCCGGCCGGCATTGAGCGGCAGCGCGCCGAGAATGCAGTCCAGAAGCGTGGTTTTGCCGCTTCCGTTGGGACCCAGCAGGAGAAAGACCTCCCCGCTTTCGACGGCGAAGCTGATATCATGGAGAATTTTGCTCTCCCCGTGGGAAAATTCGATGTTGTCGATTTCAACGCGCACCACGCGTTACCACCCTCCACCTTTGGTCTTTTTTAACAGGTACACAAAAAATGGGCCGCCGACCAAGGCCGTCAGAATGCCCAGCGGAATTTCGGAACCGCTCACGATTCGCCCCATGCAATCGACCAGAACGAGAAACGAGGCGCCCAGAGAAAAGCTGACGGGAATGAGCACCCGGTTGTCATTTCCAACCAGCATGCGGCCGATATGGGGAATGACGAGCCCGATCCACCCGATAATGCCGCTGACGCCGACGGCACCCGCCGTGGCCAACGTGGCGCAGGTAATCACGATGCCCTTGGTAAGCCGGGTATCGATGCCGAGGGAATGGGCTTCCTTATCCCCCATCGAGAGGACGTTGATGCGCCACCTGATGCCGAAAAGTCCCACAAGACCGATCAATATCGGCAGGCCGGCCGCTCCGATCTTCGAATATCCCGCGTTGGCAAGGGATCCCATGAGCCAGAACACAATGGCAGGAAGCTGTTCATACGGATCGGCTACAAATTTGGCCAATGAGATCAGCGCCGAAAAAACCGATCCGACGATGATCCCCCCCAACACCAGCATGATGTGAGGGGTTGAATTGTAAACCCGCCCGATCAGAACGCTGAAACATACCGCGAGCATACCGAATCCGAGTGCAAAGGGATAGGTGGCGGCAACGGAATTGAAAAGGAGAATCGCCACCGTTGCGCCAAAGCCGGCGCCGGCACTGACGCCCAGAATGCCGGAGCTCACGAGGGGATTTTTGAAAAGCCCCTGAAATGCGGTTCCGCTAACAGCCAAAGCGCCCCCGACCATGGCTCCCAGAAGTGCCCGGGGAAGCCGGATGTCCCATATCACCCCCATCTTTATTTCCGAAGCCGGGGGAGGGTGCCCGGCCACCTTGGCGGCCAGCAGGCCGATCACCTCCGGCAACGAGATGGGGTATCGGCCCACGGTCAGCGATAAACAGATGCAACACACCGGCAATACAAGATAAAACAGTACTTCATATGCATTCATTTTATTCGTCAAGACCAGACTTCGCATCCGTTCATTATAGTAAACTTTGAAGATTTTTTAGGCTATTTAGCAGGCAAGGTCAATAGATTGGAAAAAATAAAATAAAATACGGATGAAATATATCCGGAAAAGATGGCGTCATGGGAATTGACAGGGGCATCATCCTTTCATTTATGAAGTGGGGTAACGAGAATAGGCCGGCATGGGATTCGCTGGCGCCCAATGAAGCCGCTAATTGATCTGAATGGTGTGGATTGCCGTCAATAAGGGTTTTTATGGGTTTATATAGGTTACTATTAGCCGATGTATGCGGTACCGGATTGACATTTTTTATCGTTTTCCATACCAATGATCGCCCATCCAGGTATTGGTAGGTCGCGGCAGGTATATCGGGAACGAATCAACATACCATTTATAAAAGGAGGATAGAGGAAAAAATGAAAAGGACTTTTGTGTTAATGATTTTGGCGGCGGTATTCTCCGGCGTGCCGGCTGCATGCGTCATTGCAGCGGATCCAGCACCCAGCCCGGCGGAGTATATCCTGGGCGAGGTGGTAGTTTCCGGGACAAAAGGCGGTGTTGAGGCGGTCGGGACGGTTCGGGAAATTACGGCGGAAGATATTCAAATGCGGGGCGCCGCGACACTCGATGAGGCGCTTGCCCTGCTGCCGGGGGTCACCATCAGAACCGGGGCCGATGGTACGCCCCGGGTCGATATGCGGGGGCTTCGATCCCGGCATGTTCTGTTGCTTTTAGACGGAGTCCCCTTTAATTCCACCGAAGACGGTCAATTTGATCCGACACTGTTTCCGGTTGAAAATATCGCCCGGATCAAGGTCTCTTATGGAACCCACTCGGTTCTCTATGGCGACGGCGGTCTTGCCGGAACCATCAATATCATCACCCAAAAAGGCGCTAAAAAACTGGAAACGCAAGCCTCGGTTGAAGCCGGAGAACGGAATCGATGGCTGGGAAAGGCGAGTGTTTCCGGCGGCAATGACAAGGCAAATTTCTTTTTGAGCGGCAGCGTTCTCGACAGTGACGGGTATCGGCTCTCCGATGACTTTGAGACAACCGCCCATGAGGACGGCGAACTGCGCGAGAACAGCGACAGGGAGCGGAACAGTTTTTTTGCGAATGTCGGATTTACACCGGTGGAGAACCTCGATATCGGGCTGATTTTCAACTATGTGAAGGGGGAGCGGGGTATTCCGCCGAACACCATAGGCAGCGCTGATCCCTTTGCCGGCAGTGTTAAATATGACCGGGTGGATGATTCGGAGGGGGTTTCCGGCCAGTTGTCCGCCGGCTACGATCTTCCCGGTCCCCTTGATATTCGCGGATCGGTATACATGAATCAACTGGACGAGGAGACCAACCGGTATGATGATGCCACTTACAGCACTCAGAAGAATTTGAATTTGACGGGGCTTTTTCATCAGGACAACACGACCTGGGTCAGCGGTGGCAATTTTCAGACCCGATATGATCTTAAAAAGGCGGGTGAACTGGCTTTCGGATTCGGGACCAGGAAGGAAGAGCTGGACACGGAAGGCAAAATTGTCGAAAGAAAAGGGCGGTTCACGCCATTCGATGAAGAATGGGAGACCAAAACCCATTCGGCCGCCTGCGAGTATGAACTTTATCCGGTAAATGATCTGGGAATCGTGCTCGGCTACAGCCACCACTGGTTTGAGAAGGATGGGGGAGATGATGATGACCGGGGCGGCTATCTGATCGGCGCCCATTACGATATCACCGATGCGACCCGCCTGAAGGGTTCCTTCGCCCAAAAGATTCGATTTCCCTCCATCCGCCAGCTCTACGATAAAACGGACGGGAATCCGGATCTGAACGCCGAAAAGTCCAAAAACTACGAAATCGGACTCTCGCATCGTGTCGCCAAGAGCACCGAGCTTTCCATCACCGGGTTTTACAGCGATGTGGAAGATTATATAGAAAAGGATGTCGATCCGCCCTTTCTGAATCATGACGCGTATCGCTTTCAAGGTGTTGAATTGACCGCCGAGACGCGTATCATAGAAAACCTCCTTCTCAGGGCCGGCTATACCTTTATGGACAGCGAAGACCAGTCTTCGGGCTCCACAAAGGATGAGCTGCAATACCGGCCGGAGCATAAGCTGACGCTTGAAGGGAAGTATGATTTTTTCCACGGCTTCTCAGCTTACATGAGCATTCTGCATGAATCGAATCAGGTTACGTACTCGAGAACAACGCCGTATGTTCAATACGAAATGAACGATTTTACGATTCTCGATGCCCGGTTTGAGAAGGTCCTCTTATCCGGGAAAATGGGGGTTTTTGTCGGTGCCGGGAACCTGCTTGACGAGGATTACGAAGAAAGTTACGGGATTCCGTGTGAGGGGAGAACCTTTTACGGCGGCATTCGCGTATCGAATTAACCCGCCCGCCGGCCGTCTTCGCCATCGCGGTGAAGACGGCTTATCCCTACGCATCCATTTCTCCCTCCCCGGTACGGTTTTTCACGGGGGTATCCAGTTGGCGTGATCCGGTGATAGTCAGAAAAGAAGGTTATCTTGGCCCTGATCATTTCTTCGGCCACGCCAAAGGCAGTTACGCCTCTGATAAAGGACAAATGATGGAAAAAACTATCCGGGTGTGCCATTATGCACGCATCTGAAATGGGGTCCCTCCCGGGGCTGAATTAAAAAAAATTCATTATAATGAATTAAAATGGTGGAGCAGATGCACTTCAAGATGAATGGCAATTAGCATGTAATGTTGAAAATTATTATAAATTTTAAGTAATTACGATTTAATATCGAAATGGTGTTAAAAAAATACTATTGACAGAGCCCCCTATAATTTTTAAATAAAGGTACGCTATAGAGAACGAAAGGGTAGGTGTTCCATGCAAGTGTTCGAAAAATCAATCTGCGGGTTTTTGGATCAGGGCGAAGCGGTCGTGCTGGTTACGATATTGAGCCAGGCGGGATCGACGCCTCGCACCTCCGGGGCAAAAATGATCGTCCGTGAGGATCTGAGTATTGTCGGGACGATCGGCGGGGGATTGGTTGAAGGGGAAGCGATCAAGACGGCCGGCGATGTATTCAAAACCGGCACGGACCGATTGAGAGTCTTCGATCTGACCGCTCAAACGGCTGACAGCATGGACATGATTTGCGGCGGACGGATGGAGGTACTTTTCGAATTGATTGAGCCAACGCCTCACAATCTTGAGCTCTTTTCAGCCCGCAGCACCGAGTTGAAAGCAGGTGAAAGAAAGTTGATGGTGATCGCGTTGCCCGCGAGCGGCAACGATCAAACCCAGGCGGCGCGGTGTCTGATATCGCCGGATGGGAATGTTATCGGCAACTGTGACATTGAAAATGCGGTCTTGATCGAGGCCTGGCGGCGTGCAAGCCACGAGAGGGTCCCCGCGACGCTGGTCATTGAGGGAAGAAGGTATCTGGCCGAGCCGGTTTTTTTACACGGAACCGTTTTTTTATTCGGCGGCGGGCATATATCCAAAGAACTGGCAATCCTCACGACCCGGGTCGGGTTTGGAACCATCGTATTTGACGATCGGGAGGAATTTGCGAACCGCGCCCGTTTCGGGTTTACGGACGACGTGCGCGTTTGCCCGGATTACACGGATTTGTTCTCGGATTTTGAAATTAACGATGATAGTTACGTGGTCATTGTCACTCGGGGCCATCGTCATGATAAAACGGTTCTGGCGCAAGCCCTCGGGACGCAAGCCGGTTACATCGGCATGATCGGCAGCCGAACCAAACGTGACGCCATTTACAAGGCTCTTCTGGCGGAAGGGTTCACTCGGGAGGATATCAAACGGGTCGCCAGCCCGATCGGACTTAATATCGGTGCGGAGACGCCGGAAGAAATCGCCATCAGTATCGTTTCGGAACTGATTAAAGAAAGAGCGTCCAAAATGGGACGTCTCAAAATTGCATCATGAGTGAACCCGTTATGACGATTCAGGCTGATATATCGGCCATTATTCTGGCGGCGGGACTTTCCTCACGGATGGGGGAATTTAAGCCGCTGCTGCCTTTGGGCGAAAAGAACGTCCTTGCGCGGGTGGTGACGCTTTTTCACCAGACGGGAATTACCGATATTCGTGTTGTTGTCGGTCATCGTTCCACGGAACTGATTGCCGTGATCGAAAAGATGGGCGCAGTTGCGATTCCCAATCCCCGGTATGAGACGGGGATGCTCTCTTCCATTAAGGCCGGTATCGACACCCTGCCGGCGGGAAGAAACGCCTTTTTCTTACTGCCGGTGGATATTCCGCTCGTCAGAACCCGTACGCTTATTGACCTGCTGGGTGCCTGGAAGAGCGGAGAAAAGAAAATACTCTACCCCGTATTTTCCGGCCGGCGGGGTCATCCGCCGCTTATCTCCGGCGCGCTGAGAAATGGGATTCTCTCCTGGGAGGGTGACGGTGGTCTTCGGTCTTTTCTCGCCCGGCAGGAAAAGGACGCCGCGGACGTTCCGGTTGCGGACGAGCATATTTTGTTTGATATCGATACCCCGGAAAATTACCGGGAGGCTCTTTCCCGCCTGGAAGTCTACGATATCCCGACAACGCGGGAATGCATGGCGATGCTGGAGACGCTCATCGGTTCCAATACCCCCCTTTTTGAGCACTGCCTTGCAGTTACCGGCGTGGCGATTCATTTGACGCAGCTCTTAAACGCCGCCGGATGCGACATCGACACGCGGTTGATAACCGCCTCCGGCCTCCTGCACGATTTGATGAGGATGCAACCGGACCATGCGGAAGTCGCGGCGAAATGGCTGCGAGGGGTGGGCTATGACAAGGTGGCCGATGTCGTTGCCAGTCATATGAATATCCGCGTTCAGGATGAAGCGCCGTTACAGGCGCAGGAGGTGATCTATCTTGCGGATAAGCTGGTTGAGGGGAAACGGGTGGTCTCTCTAACGGAGCGCTTCGGCGGAAAGCAGGTCCAATTTAAAAGCAAACCGGAAGCAAGTTCAGCGGTGAATGCCCGGTTTCAAACGGCGTTGAAAATTAAGGATCGGTTTGAGAGCAAGACCGGCAAGTCTCTGGAGGCGGTGCTTTCGGGGTATTCTCCCCCGGCGGCGCTGGGGAAGGGATGATCTACCTGCTTAGACATGGTGAAATCGATTCCGAAGGAGAAAAACGCTTTATCGGGTGGACCGATTTGCCACTCAACGAGGACGGCGTTCGTCAAGCCCGCCAGTGGCGGACAAAATTATCCGACACGGTATTTGAGAGAATTTACTGCAGCGATTTGTGCCGGACCCGGCGGACCGCTGAAATCATCGGCGAAAAGAGAGGCGTGGATATACGGGATACGCCGGCGTTGAGAGAAATCCACCTGGGAGAATTTGAAACGCTTCGCATGGCGGAAGTAAAAGACCGGTTTCCCGATAAATGGCGGGAGCGGGGAGAAAATCTCTTTTCTTACCGGCCGATGGGGGGAGAGAGTTTTTCCGACCTTTGCGACCGGGTTCTTCCCACGTTTGATACGATTGCCGGGGATGCGGGCGGAAACATCCTCATCGTCGCCCACGCGGGCGTCAACCGGATGATCCTATGCCGGGTATTGGGAATGCCGCCGGAGCATCTGTTTCGCATCGGCCAGGATTATGCCTGCTTGAATCGAATAGACTGCGGGGCAAAACCGTACCGGGTCACCGCAATGAATATAACGCTCGATACCCTGAGTTAAAGACTGTCGAAACCAAGTTTCAAACAAACGCTCTAAACCCATAACTAGGAGAAAAAAATGCTACTGCCAAAATTTGACTTTCACGAACCGAAGACTGTCGAGGAGGCCTGCCAGATCTTATCGGAGTACGGTGGGAAAGCAAAACCCATCGCCGGCGGAACGGACCTCATGGTGAACATGAAGAAAAAGGTCATCTGCCCGGAGCATCTGGTGTCCCTTTCCAGAATCGAGGCATTGAAAACTCTCGAAAAGACAAAGGATGCTCTTAAAATCGGCGCCTGCTTCACCATCGCCGACATGATCGGCGCCAAGGCGATCATGGAATCCCACGCCGCCTTGAGTGCGGGCGCCGCCGCCCTGGGATCCCCGTTAATCCGGAATCTTGCCACCATCGGTGGAAACATCGGTTCCGCGAGACCCGCGGCCGATCTGCCGCCCTCTCTCATGGCTTACGGGGCAACGCTGGTGCTAAAGAGCGCCAAGGGTGAACGGCGCGTGGCCATCAGTGACTTTTTCAAAGGGCCCGGCGTCACCGATTGCCAGCCCGATGAATTTATCGCGGAAGTCCTTGTCCAAACCCCACCGGTGGGAGCTGGCGGAGGCTATATCAACCTTGGCGCCCGAAAAGCGCAGGACTGCAATATTGTAAACGTCGCCTCCTTTATTCAGCTGGACGGAAAAGGGCTCATTCAAACGGCCCGGGTGATCCTGGGCTGCGTGGGACCGACGCAATTGAGATCGCCGGCCGCCGAAAAAATGCTCGTTGGGGAAAAGCCGGAAAGCACCCTTTTTGACCGCGCCGCCGAGGCCGCGAAAAACGATTGCCTTCCGATCACCGACTTCAGAGGCTCCGGTGAGTACAAAAAGGCCATGATCGGCGAATTGACCCGAAGGACCCTTGGTATCGCTTTGAAAGAAGCAAGAGCGTAACACGAAAAAGGAGATAATTCATGAAAAAGCTCATTTGTCTTACGATTAACGATAAAAAATATGACGCGGTGGTCGAACCGAATCAGACCCTGGTCGATGTGCTGCGATACCAGTTGGGACTGACCGGAACGAAAAAGGGATGTGAGTTGGGCGACTGCGGCTCCTGCACCGTGCTCATGGACGGAAAACCCGTCAACTCCTGTCTGGTGCTGGCGGTTCAGGCCGTGGACCACGACATCAGAACCATCGAGGGAATTGAAACCGATAAGGGGCTCCATCCCGTGCAGCAGGCCTTTGTCGATCACCAGGGAATTCAATGCGGTTTTTGCAGCTCCGGCATGATTCTTTCCGCCAAAAGTCTTCTGGACCGAAACCCGAAGCCCAGCGAATCGGAAATTCGGACGGCCATTTCCGGAAATCTTTGCCGATGCACCGGCTATCAAAAGATCATCGAGTCGGTTCAGGCGGCCAGCGAAGTGCTTTCCAAATAGCGGCGGAAGTCAACATCCATAATTCAACATTCATAATTCAAAATTCATAATTCATCCTTCAGGAGAAATGATATGAGCGAATACAATGTAATCAGATCCCGAGCGCCCAGACTCGATGCGCCGGCCAAGGTGACGGGTCGGGCCGTGTATATCGACGATATGAGCATGCCCGGTATGTTATACGGGGCCATGCTTCAAAGCCCGCTGGCCCATGCCAGGATATTGAGCATCGATACGTCCAGGGCGCTCGCATTGCCCGGCGTCAAGTCCGTTGTCACGGCAAAGGAAGCCGGACCGATTAAATACGGTGTCAGCCCCGCCAGATACGATGAAAACGTTTTTTGCAGCGATAAGGTCCGGTATATCGGCGATGAAATCGCGGCTGTTGCCGCCGTCGATCTCGAAACGGCCATGGAAGCGGTATCTCTGATCAAGGTGGAATATGAAGAACTTCCGGTGCTGTTAACCGTTGAGGACGCGATGGCAGAGGGTGCGCCGCTGATTCACGAGGGGTTCCCCCGGAACATCAGCGCCGAAGTGCATCAGGAATTCGGCGATGTCGCGGCGGCTTTCAAGGAATGTGATCTCGTTAAGACCACGGTGCTTAAAAGCAAACGCCAGGACGGGGGATTTATCGAACCGCAAGGGGTGCTCGCCAGCTTCGATAATTTCAGCGGCAGCCTGACCCTTTACTCTTCCACCCAGGTGCCGCATTACGTGCAACGAATTCTCGCCATGGTATTGCAGCTTCCGATTGGAAAGGTCCGGGTAGTGAAACCCTATGTCGGTGGGGGATTCGGCATCAAGGCCGCGACGAACCCGATGGAGATAGCAGCGTGTCTCTTGTCCATGAAGACGGGAAAACCGGTAAAGATGAACTATTCCCGGGAGCAGGTATTCCTGTACGGACGGGCCCGGCATCAGTTCGTTCACAAGATGACCACGGGCGCCAAAAAAGACGGAACCATAATGGCGCTCGAACATGAATGTTATCTGGAAGGCGGCGCCTACACCAGCTTCGGCATCGCAACGGTCTACTATGCGGGCTCTCTTCTGGGCGGCCCCTACAAGTTGCCGAATATGAAGTATGATGGATACCGCATTTACAACAATAAGCCGGCTTGCGGCGCCCATCGCGGTCACGGCGGTGTTATCGCCCGTGCCTGCTGGGAGCAGCAATTGGACATCATCGCCGAGGAACTGGGAATGGATCCGCTTCACTTGCGGTTGAAAAATATCATGTCCCGGGGGGATGTGACCTGCAATGATCTCGACATGAGCAGTCTCGGCATGAAGGAATGTATCGAGGTGGTCCGGGAAGGCTCCGACTGGGACAAGAAAAAAGGCAAACTGCCCAAAGGCAAGGGCATCGGCATGTCCTGCGGCTTCTTTCCGGCGGGAGCCGGATTTCCCATCTATCGCTCCGATACCTACCACAGCACCATGTCCATCAAGTTGGACGAGGATGGCGGGACGGCGATTCTTTACACGGCCTCGGCCGAGATCGGTCAGGGATCGGATACGACCTTTGCCATGATTGCCGCCGAAGCGATCGGAATTCCCCTGGAAAATATCCGGGTAAAGTCGGGCGATACCGATTTTGGAATCGATCTGGGGGCGTACAGCAGCCGCCAAACCCTCATGACCGGTCAGGCGGCCAAAGAGGCCGGCGAGGATGTCAGACGTCAGGTGCTGGAAGCGCTTTCCGAGGAACTGAAGGTTCCCATGGCGGACATGGATATTAAAGACGGCAGAATCATCTTTAAAAACGGGAATGTTGATTTCAGCGCGCTCAGAACCCGGTACATCAAGGAGCATCGGGGTTGGACGGATCATCCCAAGGAGGACTATCTCACCTTCAAGGAAGCGGCCCGCATCGCGTATCTGGCCAAAGGAATCATCGTGGGAACCGGTAAATACAAACCACCGTTCCTGGGAGGCACCTTCAAAGGCGCCGCCGTCGGCACTTCCCCCGCCTATGGATGCTCGGCCATGGTGGCCGAAGTCAGTGTCGATATGGAAACCGGCCATATCACGGTGGAAAAGATGACGGATGCGCATGACTGTGGAAAGGCGATCAACATGACCTCGGTCGAGGCGCAGATGCAGGGCTCGATCGTCATGGGGCTTGGGGAGGCGCTGTTCGAGGAGGTCAAGTTCGACAACAAGGGCCGTATCATCAATTCGGACTTCGCGGAGTATAAGATGCTCACGGCATTGGATATGCCTCCCGTCAAAGCGCTGGTGATAGAATCCGAGGAGCCCAATGGTCCCTATGGCGCGAAGGAGGTCGGCGAGGGCGGTATCATGCCCGTAATACCGGCTGTCCTGAATGCCGTCTACGATGCCATCGGTGAAAGAATTTTCGAACTGCCGATGACATCCGAACGGATCTATATGGCCATTCACAATAAAGATAAAAAATAATCTGTCGAATGAATAAGTCACCGGTTTTGCCGCAATAGCGGCAAAACCGGTGTTCTTATTTCCAATGACATAGCCGGGCGCCCAGATGAGCCAGCTCTCTTCCGAGGAACAAATTCGATACAGTCGCCAGATCATGATTCGCCGGATCGGCGAGGGCGGACAGGAGCGTTTGAAACGTGCCCGAATTCTTATTGCCGGTTTGGGCGGACTGGGTTCCCTTTCGGCCTATTATCTGGCCGCGGCCGGTGTGGGATATCTTAAAATCGTGGACAGGGACCGGGTCGGACTCGAAAACCTGAACCGCCAGATTCTTCACCGCACACAGGATATCGGACGACCGAAATCGGAATCCGCGCTGGAAAAGCTTCGGGCATTGAATCCGCTATGCCGTATCGATGCCGTAACGGAGGAGATCGATGAGAACTCCGTTATGCAGCTGGTGGGGGATTGTGATCTGATCGTCGATGCGTTGGATAATTTTGAAGCCCGGACACATCTCAATCGGGCATCTCTCTCCCGAAAAATTCCTTTCATCCATGGCGGCGTGGATGGCTTTTCCGGGATGGTGACCACTTTTCTCCCCGGAAAGACGCCCTGCCTGGAGTGCCTGTTTCCCCAGGCGCGATTTCCGAAGGAAAAGGTGGGAGCAATCGGACCTGTTCCCGGGATGATTTCTTCAATTCAGAGCCTGGAGGCCATCAAACTCGTTCTGGGCATGGAAGGACTCTTGACAAACACCCTGCTGCACATTAACGGTCTCACCATGAGCATCAAAAGAATCGGACTTGAAAAAGATCCTGACTGCGGGCGTTGCGGCGCCGCCGGCAAAGAGAGCAAACATGAATAATACCATTGAAGTGATCATCAACGGGTTTCCCGAAAAAATTCTTGACGGAACAACGATCGCGGAGCTCATCCTCCGCTTCCAGGAGGGGGATATCGATCTTATGGTCGAACTGAACCACCGCTTCGTGTATCCGCGCCACTATTCCGACACAACCCTCTCAAACGGAGATCAGATCGAATTCATCAATCCCAATTTCGGGGGGTAGTCGTCCCGAAGCAACCTTTTCGTGTCTGCGTCCTACAACCGGTTATCCAGGGATAATTTGAGCTTTTCGGCCAATTGTTTCACTTCTCGCGCCATGAGATGCAAATCCCCCGTTCCCATGGTGTTCGCAAACCCGACGACCCAGACCGCCAGCGGCAGCCCGCGAAGATTCCCCAGGCTGACGGCGATAGCGCTTACCCCGGGCATATATTCTTCGATGTCCAACGCGTATCCTTGCGCCCTGACAGCTTGGAGTTCCGCCATATACTGTTCTTCACCGGTAATGGCGTGCGGCGTAAATTGAAAAAGCCCGTGGCGTCGAATCAGCTCGACACATTGCTCATCCGTCATCAACGCCAGAAAAACTTTGCCGGTGGCGCCGGCGAGCAGGGGGATCGTTGTCCCGGGGGGAGATGTGATCTTGATCGGTTTGGCTGCCTCAGCGGTTGCGATAATGAAGGACCGGTCATGGCTGTGCGCCCCTAAAAAAACGGTTTCTTCCGTCATATCCCGCAGCTCTTCGAGAACCGGCTGCGCCAGTTTATTCAATTTTAAATAATTCCAGGCGGACAAGGATAATTCGACCATCGTCGGTCCCAGAAGATATTTTTTCCCCTGAGGGCTCTGATTCAATACCTTGAGCTTTACTAGGGCTTGCGTCAGACCGGCGGTCGTTCCCTTACTGATGCCAAGGGTCTTTGCGATTTCGCTAATGCCGATTCCTTGCTCGGATTTGGAAACAAGGGCCAGCAATTGGAAGGCTTTTTGAACGGCGGGGGCTTGGTATCCCTCTGGTTTTATTTTTTCATTCATCGATCTTAGGGGAAAAAAATTATGCGCGGCTCATTCTCGGGCGCGTTAATATCAAAAGCTCCCCTCATACCGATTTTTATCTCTTAAAGCAAAAGGTCTTTTTCAAATGCTTTCAAGTTTTTTGGGCGGTCAATGGCGGTGCGTGTTAGTGAGCTCCCATTTCTTTCAGGATCGATTTTACCTTTTCGGCGGCTTCAAGTGTCTTTTGAACAATGCCGGGCAGGTTTTTCTCGGTCATGGTGGCGGCAAATCCGACACCCCACATCAGCAGGGGGAGACTTCGGAAATTACCGAGACTTACCGCGAGCGCCTTGACGCCGACGAGATATTCCTCATTATCGATGGCATATCCGTGGCGACGGACTGTTTTGAGTTCCTTTAAGTAGGTGTCTTCATCGACGATCGAGCGGGGTGTATACGCCCTCAACCCTTTTTTGTGAATGATTTTGAGCGCTTCATTTTTGCTCAGGGATGCCAGAAACGCCTTTCCGACCGCCCCGGCCATGAAGGGAACCGTACTCCCCGGAGAGGAAGAGATGGTCAGGGACCGGGTCGCATTGGCGGTGGCGATGATGGTCCCGCCGGATTCACTCAGTACCCCCAGAAATACCGTCAGACCGATCCCGGCGCAGAGGGTATCGATTACCGGCTGGACCCGCTCGGTAATTCCGTAATAGTGCCCGCTCTTAAACGCGAGATCCACAAAGGAGGCCCCGAGGAACACCTTTTTCTGGAACGGACTTTGGTCCAGCGCGCCGACTTTCAGAAGCGCCTGAATCAACCCGTGGGTGGTGCTTTTGCTGAACCCGAGATCTTGTGATATTTCGGTTAGATGCATTCCATCTTTTGCTTCGGCAACGGTCTTTAAAAGAAGAAAGGCCCTTTGTACAGCCGGGGCCTGATAACCGATCATGGCATCTTCTGGTGAATCATGTTCCAAAGGCATTGTTTTCTGCATATCCGTTATTTCCAATTTTTCCGGTAAAATTACCAATTCCATGAATCCGATAAAATGGACTATCTGAAATTCAGTATAGTATCAAAGCATGGGTACATCGCGCATAACTTGCGGGAAATCGTGTATCGTATGCGACATGCTTTAGCTTAGCCTGGAGGGCATGTCAATATCAAAATGGGAACTATAGGTTTGTTATTATGAATATGAATCTATGAATTTAGCAATTGATAATTATTTAAAACTAAATACAACCTATTATAACCTTAAAAATCTATTAATAACTGTTGAAAAAAGTTCATCCCCCTGAAACGGGAAGGGGCGCGGTAATTCTATTCCCCACGTTACAATTTAATCCCTCCTTTCGCCTTGACCTGTTCGTCACTCTGGTTTGGTCGAATCTCAGTCACTTGCCGAAATCAGCATCACGAGTACGTTAAGGTTAATTTTGGACCTCAATAAAACGAATCAGAATTAAATATTGACAATATTAAACGAAAAGGGATAGCAAGTTACATTTTTTTGCATGAGTCCACTGTCAACTTCTGTGATCTTAATATTGGTGTGATCTTAATATTGGTGAGAAGTGGTTATGTCGTCGGGAAACCGGGAGCGCTCTGATTTGAAAAAGTATATTCTCATCTGCTGCATCATCGGCGTGGGCATTTTTGCCTATTTTCGTCAGCAAAACGAGAATTACTATGACCTCATCATCGTTTCCGGCGCCACGCCGTTGGCGGTGGCGGAAAAAGTACCGGCCGAAATTTTGCTCACCGTTGATGGGCTCGTAAAGAAAGACTACCGGTTTTCCGGGTCCGCGTTGAACGGATTTGCATCGACCCGAATCCGGACTCGCGAGTTCGATGCGAACGGGAAATTCCTGGGAGCCTATGCCTATATCGGAATCCCGGTGTTCAATATTTTGGAAGGCATCGCGCCGGAAAAGCCGGAAGGGGCCGATTTTAAGCAACCGCTCGATATTATCGTTTCTTTTTTATCCGCATCCGGGAAAAAAGTTCACTTCAGCTTTAACGAACTGCTCATGACTGATGACAGGCATCCGGTCACCCTGGCATACGAGCGCAAGCCGCTTCTTCCGACAACGGAAAAAGTTCGTGAAACCTATGCGCTCAATGTCTTCAAGGAGCCTTTATCCGGCCTCAGACTGATTTGCCCCCGGGAACCGGACATTACCCGCTATTTGGATGATGTGGTAAAAATAACCTTCTCCGTGCTGCCCACCCCGGACGACCTGCTGCCGCGCCGGCAAAAGGAGAAGTGTATCGGTAAGGTGATTCTTTGCGTCGATGAGGGGAGTACCCGGGAAGCGGATTTACAAAACGTTTCCCCGCACCATAACGATCGGTGGGTAAATATCGGTCACGGCCACGGGTATGAGGCGGTTTCGCGCGTGGAAGGATATGACTTGCGCTCTTTTTTAACGATTAACTTTCCGGAAATTCGCGTATCGGACTTTTTTCTTTTTGTCGGCTGCGATGGTTACCGCGCCCTTTTTTCGGGCCGGGAGATTTTTTTAACGGAAGATGGAAACGCCATGATGATAGCACGGAATATTAACGGGAGCCCCCCGCCGGAAGGCTTCAAACTGGCGCCAACGGCCGATTATTTTGCGGACCGGGCCATGTGGGGGCTTTCGTTTGTGGCGAGAGTGAATGCCAAGTGACGGATGCCACCCAAAACGCATGCGGCACTTCCTTTCATCAACCATGAATAAGCCGGTGATGAACCCCAAATAATATAATTAAAAACGGAGGACAAAGACGAATGAGTGGAAAGACACGATTTCTAAAAGCGCTGATGATATCCATTGCGCTGCTGACGGTATTTTCTCCCTTCATGTTATGGGCCGATGAGGGGAAAGGGGAAGAGTTTCAGGTGTATTCACTGGGTGAGATCGTTAATATCGCCAAAGGGTCCGCGGTCAGAGACATCTCTATCAGTAACGAAATAAGCCCCGAGGATTTCGAGGCGGTGAACGCGGAGAGCGTGGCCGATGCACTGACCTATGTGCCGGGCGTCCAGGTCACCTATGGCAGAAAATATTTTCCGAGCATCAATATTCAGGGATTCGATCAAAATCGAATTTTGACCATGATCGATGGTGTTCCGTATTATGAAACCAAATACGGCGGCATGGATTTGAATCAGGTCAGTCTCGAGAGCGTTGCCAGAATAGATGTGGTCAAAGGCGTTTCTTCCGTCCTTTATGGGGCCAATGCATTCGGCGGCGTGGTGAATATTATCACCAAAAAACCCACTGAAAAACCGGCCTTTTCCGGGACCGTGGAATATGGGCTTGACGGCGTGGAGGATGCGTATAAGGCATCTTTCTCTCACGGGATGAAACTGGGCATTTTCAACTACTGGCTCAGCTACGCACACAGGGAATGGGATTCCTGGGACCTTTCCGATGATTTTCGACCGAGAGAGGGTCAGATCCGGACGGTTCCAGCCGTCGGCAGACCCATTACCCGTCGGACGATTATCGAGGACGGGGGCGAGAGACTCAATTCGGATTATGAAACGGATAATTTCTGGGCGAAAGCCGGTTTGGAGCCTTTTGACGGCACCGAGATTTATGCGAATTTCCATTATATTACCACCGAAAAGGGAGATTCGCCGAGTCTTGACCGGGTGAATGTTTTTTCAACCTTTTCCCAATTTGCCAGAATATCCGACTATAATGACTGGGGCGTTGATTTAAGTGGTGAGCATGCGTTTTCGGATGGGTTCAGCATGCAGGCCAGGATGTTCTATCATGATCATGAGGACAGCTATGAATCTTATTCGGACGAGACCTACGCAACCCCCATCGCTTTAAGTACCTACAAGGATTACATCGTTGGCGGCATGCTGCTGGGCGATATCAAGCCCGTGGACTGGGATACCATTCGGTTTTCGGTTCATTACAAGGGAGATGCCCACGAACAGCGGGATCTGGAGCGGTTGCCTTTCGCCGAAAGTTTTGCCTATACGGGTTCTCTCGGACTTGAAAATGAGCTGGCCCTGTTGAATGAAAAACTTTCGGTTGTTGCGGGTATCAGCTATGACTGGTTCGATATAACCGACGCCGAAACTGACCCGAACACCGACGGGAATATTATCGATGCGGGGACACCCGATACAACCGATGAATTCAATCCCATGATCGGCACGACCTACCGGTTAACGGACACCGTCAAGCTGTTTGCCTCGGTTGCCCGAAAGACCCGGTTTCCCACCTTGAGTCAGATTTATTCCGGTAAAGACCCCGTCACCGGAAAACCCTCACCCAACCTGGACCTGGAAGCGGAAACCGCGATTAACTACGCAGCCGGTATCTCCTGGACCCTCAGGGACCTGTTGAAGGTTGAAGTGTCCCCCTTTTTCCACGATATCTCGGATTTTATCACCCGAAGCGTCCCCCCGGCTGAAAACCCCTATTCGCGGTATGAAAATTATGATGAGGTCGAGATGATAGGGGTGGAAGTTAACACGGAAATCACTCCCTTCAAGGATCTGCTCTTTAAGATTGGGTATATGTATAACGACGCCAGTAACGAGAGTGCCGCGCGGTTGAGCGATGACGTTACCAATGTGCCCGAATATACGTTTAATTTCAGCGTTCAATACATCGTTCCCATGATCGGCACGAAAATCAACTGGACCCTGCTATACATGGGTGAATCCTATGGGCAACTGCCGACGCCGGATTATCCGACGAATGCCGTCATTATGAACGATAGCTACAAGCTCTGTAATGCCAGAATCACGCAACCGTTTTTGGCGAATCGGTTGGAAGCCTTTCTTTCCGCGGAAAACCTGTTTGATGAAGACTACGAACCCAGCAGCGGTTCACCCGCGGCCGGTATGAAAGTCTGGATGGGGCTGTCGTTCAAGATGTAGAAAACGCGGCATTTTATCTCAGAAAAAGGGGGCGCGGCTTAGCGGCCTGACACCAGGCTCCCCCGCCGTTGGCGGGGGGCACCTGGTTATTTATAGACTATGCGGCGTTCCCCTTTATAATGACAATCCGATCCGCGTATTTATCAAAGAAATGATATCCCGAACCGCCGGCCGCCAGGATTTCTAAAAGTGCATCCGGATGGGTAACCCGCACCCCGCCAACGATCCGGACGCCCCTTTTAAAAAGCGGTTCCGGCAGGGAGCTTGCCGTGGGTCCCATGACGGCAATTTCGGCATTCGGTTTTGCGGCGGATAATATGCCATCGAGGGTGTGATTAATGAGGGTCACCCCGGTAATAATCAGCACATCCGCTTTTCCGATAATCTCCTCAGATCCTTCCGCCGGAACATAATGGGGTATCTCGTCTTCCTTAAGTGTTTTGGGCTCCTGTTCAATGACCCACCATGTTCCCCCGCGTCTTTTTAACGCCTGCAATGTCGGCACAAAAGCACCCACCACGGCGACGGTTTTTTCAATCGGCATATGGACGGCGTCCTGAGCGTCCATATGGTTGGTGATGGTGTATGGCCCCGTCATCCCGCTTTGCCATAAGGTATTGCTGAGCGCGTTCAAGGTCGCGATTGCCACGGCGGTTTTGATGGGCTCGGTGGAAGTCAGCGCCTTTAACACCTCTTCAACCGGCATCCCATTTGTTTTTTCGGGATTGAAAGCCGAGCCGGCGGAACTCGGACAGCAGACGGCCTGCGGGATATCCTTTATGGGGGTGTAGCATATGCCGCCGACACCATTGGAAAGCTTCACTCCGGTGAAGAATAATCCAATCGTCAGTTTTTCGAGTGAAATATCCCGGTAATCCTGTCCCATCTTTTCTTTAACGAGCATTGCGGTTTCTTCAAGAATTTTTAATGTCATTTTCATTGCCCCTTTGGGGCAATGCGTAACCAGCCGGTCGCCCCCGCAATATAAACGGTAAATCAGAAAATACGCATTCCCTAACACGATAAACGGCCTTCTATGAAAATAGGGATGGAATGTCAATACCCGTTCAGATTCCCCATGTCGTACAGTGCTTTTGCATCCAACGCGTCATCACCAAATTGGTTACCGGCAAACAACACACCGAAACCGTCTATGGGGTTAATCGTAAAGAGGAATTCGGATTGGCGGTTGCCGACGATCCCTGAGCTGATGTCCTTGCTGGAACTGTCCGAGAAAAACGGCGATTTGTATATCGATCCTGTTTCTGGCAGCACCATCTTTTCATCCTGACCATCCTGATTCGGACAATGTTTTTTGGATATATCGTATTTTCTGATATACCAAAGCAAACGGAAAGGCATTACCGGTATTTTTACATTTGTGAAATGCCGGCATCAATCAAGGAGGACCCATGAAATTCCCTTATGGCATTTTCGATTTCAAGGAAATCGTCACGCAGAATTATTTTTACTGCGACCGGACGCATTTTATCCGCACCCTGGAGGATACGGGCAATTACCTGCTGTTCATCCGCCCCCGGCGTTTCGGTAAAAGCCTGCTGCTGTCGACGCTGGCGCATTATTACGATGTGGCCCTGGCGGATCAGTTCCAGGCCCTTTTCGGGCAGTTGAAGATCGGGCGGCAGCCGACGCCGCTTCATAACCGGTTTTTTATTCTGAAGTGGGACTTCTCCAGTGTGGATCCCACGGGAAGCGTCAATGATATCCGCAACTCCCTGCAGGATCATATCAATGCCTGTATCCGGTCCTTTTCCCTGTATTACCGGTCCATTTTATCCACCAAAATCGAAATCGATCCGAATAACGCGATCAATTCCATTCAGTCTGTCGTGGATGCCGTCCGCCAGACACCCTACCCCCTCTATCTCTTGATCGATGAATATGACAATTTCGCCAACGGCGTGATGATGGATGCGCTGGATGACCATAAAACCTATGAGGCCCTGGTGTATGAAAAGGGGCCGCTAAAGACGCTGTTCAAGGTGGTCAAGTCGCTTTCCGTGAGTAACGGTTTTGCGAGAACCTTTATTACCGGGGTATCGCCGGTGGTGCTGAGTGACATTACCAGCGGGTACAACATCGCTGAAAACATCTATTTGAATCCGATTTTCAACACCCTGTGCGGGTTTGAAGAACATGAAGTGCGGGCAGCGCTTTCTGATGTCGTCCAATCCTGCAGCCTGGATGAAAGCCGGGTAATCGCGGCGCTCAATTCGATGCGCACCTGGTACAATGGATATCAGTTTGCCCAAACAGCCAAAGACCTGGTCTATAATCCCACTCTTGCCTTGTATTTTTTAAAAGCATTTCAACAGTTCCGTGCTCATCCGGATCAAATGCTGGATGCCAATCTGGCGGTGGATGAGGCCCGGCTGCAGTATATCTCCCAATTGAACACGGGCAGACAGATGATCCTGGATCTGATGCAAGCCGACCATTGCCTCGAACTTCAGTCCATTTCGGACCGATTCGGTATCCGGCAGATGCTCTCGGATGCCGGCAAAGGCCAGCTGTTTCTGGCATCGCTGCTGTATTATTTCGGGATGCTGACTCTTGCGGGAAAAACCGAGCAGGGCCAATTGCGGTTGAGGGTTCCCAATCTGGTCATGCGGGGCCTTTATGTGGAGCGCCTCCAGCAGATGTTGCTGCCGGAGGCCGCCCTGCGGGACGATGGCCGTCTGGCGGCGGAGAAGCTTTATATGTACGGGCAGATGCACCCCCTGTGCGAATTTGTGGAGCAGCGGTATTTCAAGGTGTTTCACAACCGGGATTATCGCTGGGCCAACGAACTGACGGTAAAGACCGCGTTTTTGACCCTGCTTTATAACGATATCCTTTATGTGATGGATTCGGAGAAGGAAATCAGCCGGCGATACGCGGATCTGACGATGATTCGAAGATCGGACATGCGCCAGGTGAAGGTGTATGACATCCTGATCGAGTTTAAATTCGTGGCGCTTTCCGAGGTGGGATTGAGTGGTGAGGAGGCCGCCGGGCTTAGCACCGGCGCGTTGCAGGCCTTACCGACCATGAAAGAAAAAATGGCCGATGCGCTCGCTCAGGTGACTGCCTACGGCGATGCCATCAACGAGAAATACGGCGATCTGAATTTGCGACGGTATGCCGTCGTGTCCCTGGGATATGAAAGAATCTGGTGGCAGTCTGCGTGAATTTAAATTTCCCCCGGCTATCGCGATATCCCAGGGGGGATCATATCTGTTTATGAAACAGCTCGGCTTTGATCATCTTCTCGGCCACGCCAGGGTATATTGCTGAGCCGATAGCGTCCATTAGAAATTCAAACCGGCTTGGACAACACTATCCAGAATCCCGTCTCATCGTCGATAATCCGGAAGGTGGTGCAGCCAAGCTCCTTGAACATAACGTCGAAGCGGTCGATGTCGTCTCCCTTTGCCTTTTTCTTGGCGTAACAGTCCCACGTGGGGTCCCGTTTCAGCATTTCGGCGATGACCTGTTCCCGAAGTTCCCGGTTTCCGAACCCGCCGCCGATGTAGGTTGCCCCGCCCGGCGCGAGTACGCGAAGAATTTCCGAAAAGGCGCCTTTCAGATCCTCCCAGAAAAAGAGGGATCCGCGGCTAACAATGAGCGTTGCATATTCATCCGCAAACGGCATGGCATGCACATCTCCCTCGGCGAGCTGAACGCGCGCGGCGAGACCTGCTTCCTCGATGTTTTCCCGTGCGATGGCCCGCGCGGCACCTGAAAAGTCAAAGGAGATCACCGTCATTTCCGGTGCTTCCCGGGCTACCGCCATTGCCAGCATGCCCGGGCCGCTGCCAAGGTCCAGGCCGATGCCGCGTGAAATGCCGGTAACCGATAGCGCATTTCGCGCAATCACCAGATATATCGGGGCAAAGACGGTTTTGGCGACCTCATTCATTTGCAGGGCGCCTTTGTGATCGAAATGAACCTCTTTGGATTGGGTCCAGTTTTTCTCCATGGTTTTTCTCCTTCTTTACGCTGATAGCTAACCGCCGACAGCGAGTAGCTCAACGGAACAGATTGATATTTTTATCCAGGCGAATGGCCGCCATTGTCCCCTGGTTATACAGGTTTCGGGCGAAGCACTCCACCGCGATATCCGCACCGGTCATCGTGTGCATGAACATGCTGCGATTGCCCACGGCAATGCTGCCGGCATGGATTCGATCGCAGAGCGTATTTTCCGGCAGCGCCGTAATAAACCCTGAAAACGGAAACCGTTGCCGCTTCTCCTCTTCTTTACTGAATTTATAGCCCGCCGGATAGGAAAATAACGAATGCGCCCCGGTACAAAGCGTCAAGTACTGGGCTTCCCCCGGCACGTAATAATACCAGTCGAGACTGTTTTGACATTCGGCAAAGGGCCCTGGAAAATCAGCCATGCCGATGCCTTCCAGGACAATCAGGGCGATCGGGGCTTCATTCCGCCAGGCTTCAACGGCGGAGCAGATCCGGGTCAGATCCTCGACTATTCCCAGCGGGGTGCGATAGGGAATTCGAAAACTCGGCGCCGGCAGCCAGCCGGGGGAACGAAGCGGGGTTCCCACCGACTTGAACACCCATCCCGGTTCGGACAAAAGAAGATAATCCGGAATCCGATCCACGGCGGCAAGAGGTGAAACCGCTATCGCCATCCAGTCTTTTTTGGAAATGATCGCTTCGATATGCGGTTGACCGCGCAGGTGGTTTAAATCCCGGTCGGACGGATCGTGGAGGCCGGCATATCGGCCGGACCAGTGCGCGGTTATGGCCAGGCCGTCCAGGCGGCTCACATCGATAAAGCCCTTAAACGGTACCATGTCCCCCGTGCCGAGAATAAAGGGCGTAAATCCGGATTTCTCCACAAACCGTGCCACTTCCAAGAAAACCTCCGCGATGAGCGACCGGCGTTCGTCGGCGGAGACGGCATTAAACCGGGTGAAAAAATACTGCTGAGCATAGCTGAGAAAGACAAAGCGCGGCCCGTGCTGGTCAATCAAATCCAGCGCCGTATCCGTGACCCATCGGTTACTCAGCCCGTGCACATCTCCGGGGTAGGGATGCCGGGATAGCACGCCGCTGACCCGATCGATCAGCGGACCGTCCACATGGGTTTTTTCGCCGGTTTCCAAATCAAATTGATTTTGCCATTCCCGGGCATCGACAATAACGACGCGCATAAGCTCAACTCCTTGTTAACAGGCGAATTTCATGCCCACACCGATGGCATCGGTTACCGACGCATAAATTCCGGTTCAACCGGTCTCCGCCGCATCCAAGGCTGAACCGCTCGATCAGCTCGGTTTGACAATCGGGGCACCGGGTGTTGACCCAGTCGGAGCCGACAAAATTGTGGAAGTAAACATGTTTCAGTTGCTTGCGAATAGACGCCAATCGCCGGTTGATATCGTCAATGCTGGGATAATTTTCGGCCTTCATGTCATGTTCCGGAAGCAGGCGGAACACATGCCAGGGGATTTGCGGATCGATATCGGCAATAAAGGCGGCAATATCTTCCATCTCGGAATCGTTTACCCCCTGAATGACCGGGGTCGTGATCTCCACATGGCGAAACTGCGCCAGTCGCTTGATGTTTCGAAAAATCGGCGCCGGGTCGGGGATCCCGATATATTTGCGATGAAACGATGCGGAAAAGCCCTTGAGACCGATGTTGAAAAACGAAAAAATGCCGGCCAGGACTTCCGTCGTTTCCGCCGTGGCGTAGGCATTGGTCAGACACCCCATGGGAATTCGTGCCTCTCCGGCCGCGGTTGCCAGCCGGGTGACCGTCGGAAGTGAGACCGTCGGTTCATTGACATTGAAAACGATTACATCACACTCCAGCTTTTGGGCCATCGCCGTCATTTCTTCGGGCGTAAATTGGAACATCCGGTCCGAGAGCGTTTCCGGATCCTCCAGAACCAGATAGCCGTTGACGCAATAGCGGCATCTGAAATTACACCCCATGGTCCCGACACAAAGCGCACGGCTGCCCGGGTAGGCGTGGTAAAAGGGCGTTGATTCGATTCTGGAAACCATGTAAGTGCTCCACGTATTCGGAAAACGCTCCCTGATTTCGCCTTTTTCGCTGGTGAGCATGCGACAAACGCCAACCGTATCACCGCCTAGTTCACAGCGCCATTCGCAATAGTCACACCTCATGGGAAATCCCTCTTCTCTTTGGTTTCAGATCGTCCATCAATCCATCGGCTAACCCATCCGCCGCCATCGAAGCCGGTAAGGACGGCTTTTGAGGTACCACGACGGGCAGGCCCCCGAGCGTCCGATCAACCCGAATGACCGCCGACGAGGCGATCAGCCACATGATGGCGATGGCAGTTTTTAAACCGCCTGCTTGCCGAATTCTTCGTGCCGATCCTTTACCCCCCTACGGATTAAGATCGATTGAGACCGTTACTTTGTGTAATTCTTATTGTCAATATGTTGTTTTTAGCAAAACAAGACCACCTTAAAAGATGTATACTTCCAGTCAATAATCACGAATAACTTTTCGCTCGCCCAAATGAGTCACAACATGGTTTTGCTCTGCCGACCATGAGCGCTCATTTTTCGCCCTGCCAATTTATCTCCTCCCCGCCCATGGGCACCTGGGATCGTAATTATGAATCTCCACCCCACAGGTGTGTTTCGACGTTATTGTCGCGCAGTGACGGCGATTGTCGCCC
The DNA here is from genome assembly GCA_043797445.1 of Pseudomonadota bacterium. Taxonomy (GTDB): domain Bacteria; phylum Desulfobacterota; class Desulfobacteria; order Desulfobacterales; family JAFDDL01; genus JAZDPP01. The sequence continues at coordinate 19,756 of JAZDPP010000209.1, read as the reverse complement.
TCCCCGAGGGTATTATATTTTTAACATTCCGTAATTACAAATAAAGTTAAGTTGGCACGCAGTTTGAACTATCGTTAGCCCAGAGACGTCTCGCCATCGTGTCACAACCGCAAACAACACTTTTTTAGTAACGCATTATGAAACTCTTGGAAGGAGAAATTGAAATGTTTACGAAAACCTTAGTGATCGGATCAGCACTGGCCCTTTCTATGATGTTCACCCTGCCGGCATGGTCGGGCAATGGACCAGGCAATGGCAATGATCGGCAACCAATGGCAGATTCCGCCGATTGCGTTGCCGGGCTTCCTTATGAAGACGTAAGTGAAGCTGAAATTGCAGGACTTCGGCATATGCGCGAGGAGGAAAAACTGGCGCGTGACATCTATATGGCTTTCAATGATCTTTGGGGACATTGGACATTCGCCAACATCATGCGTAGCGAACAAACGCACATGGAAAAGGTGGGTCAACTCCTCGTGAAGTATCAGATACCTGATCCGATTACCGTTGATACGCCCGGCGTATTTAGTGATGAAACGCTGAGATCCCTCTACGTTACCCTTTTGGAAAAGGGAAAAGTCTCCCTGATCGAAGCGCTGCGTGTCGGAGCCACCATCGAGGACCTGGATATTTTCGACCTAAAGCGAGAACTGATCCTGGCGGACAACGAAGACATTAAGACAGTCTATCAGAATTTGATGAAAGGCTCCCGAAATCATCTCCGGGCCTTTGTTTATCAGTTGTCACTTCCGGGTGAGGTCTATGTCCCCCAATATTTAACCCGGGATGAACTCCAGGCGATCGTTGCTGCCGCACCTGAACGCGGTCCCGTGGATGAGAATGGATCTCCCATCGATGCCGGGGATCGGACGGGATCAAAAATGCGAGACCGTATCAATATTGAAAACGCAGATGCCGATTGCGTGGTCGGGGATGATTAACTCTCCCAACGGGGGACAGGGCAATGGCAGTTGGCAGGCCGCTGCATAAATTCCTTTGCGCTGCCGGTCAACCAATGTATACTTATCCATACATTAACCGCCCACACTTAGGGAGATCGAAATTGTTAATATACCGGCAATGGCATTCTTCTTGCTCTTGCTCTTGCTCTTGCTCTTGCTCTTGCTCTTGCTCTTGCTCTTGCTCTTGCTCTTAATCGTTCTCGTGCCTGCTGGATCAGGAGCATGATTAAGATTAAGAGCAAGAGCAAGAGCAGGATAAACGGTATATTAGTATTTTCCGAGTCCCTTACAGCACAACGGGGTTGCACATATTCTGCTAAAGACTTTCAAAAGGGAGCCGATTTCCGTGGATTCACCCCCATCTGATTCCGGAACCACCGCCCTGCATAGTGAATATTTCATTCTGATGTTCGATGAAAAAAAGGGCTCGTTTTCACTCTTGCGAAGCGACGGTTCCCTGCTGCTGCAACATGGCATTAGCCGTGTCAATACGGATGCCGGAACACGTTCCGTGGCTTCGGCGGATTACAAACCCAGCATCAGCACCAGCCGGTTCACGGACCCATTGGGTGCGGGTCAACGAGTGACGATCCTGTTCGAGGATTTGAGACATCATCTTGATATGGAGGTGCAAATTGCCTTGTACGATCGCCTGGAAGCGGTGACCATGGAGGTAATCGTAATAAATGTTTCAACTCGTGATTGTTCGATCTTTAGCCTGGAACCCGCTTGCGCCGTTCAGGAATATGGCGGCTGCCTGGTCCTTCCCGGGGTTAGCAAATGTTTGACAAACGGCGCCTTGTATTACGATGCCGGCAGGGTTCACCCTTTCGGCGCCCCTTTCGTAAAACCTGAACCCTACGGTGAAGCAAAGGGGGGCAAAATGATAAACAACCGTATTTCCACAACCGGCGAGACGGTTCATACCTGGTGGAATGCGGGTTTTTTCAGCGGATATGATAAAGAGGGGCTGGTGCTCGGATACCTTGAAAACGATGTCGGGCTCGGACAATTACTGATTAGCAGAACGCAGACCGATCAACTCTCATTCATTGCCGAATCGGTGTATAATCCGGGCCTGGTACTGAAACCCGGTCAACGAATCCGCTCCAACCGGCTCGTCCTCCTTGTCGGCCGCAATCCTTACGCTGCCCTTGAATCGTATGCCGAAATGGTGGGAATTGTCGGCAAAGCCAGGACGTATTCCATAATAAACGGTTGGTGCAGCTGGTTTTATACCTATGAGCACGTCACGGAAGAGGAAGTGATCCGCAATGCGGAATTTGCGGCCAAACACCTCCGTAAATACGGTCTCGAATACATTCAGGTGGATGAAGGATATCAGCGGTGGCATGGTGACTGGGACGGCAATGAGCGGTTTCCCCACGGCATGAAATGGCTGGCGGACCGCATAAAAGGATATGGGTTAAAGGCCGGAATATGGATTGCGCCGTATGTTGTTTCAGAATCTGCCGGGATTTTTCAGAAAAATCCGGACTGGTTCCTCAAAAATCCGGACGGTGGATTGAGACGCGTGGGGCCCTGGCCGGGCGAGGACACCGAATGGGCGAGAACTGAAACGCCCGGAAGATACGGGCTGGACATTACCCATCCCGGTGCCGCCCAATGGCTGCACCACCTGATGGACACCATCGCGAATCGATGGGGATACGATGTGATAAAAATCGATTTCGTGGCATGGTCGCTGTTGTCGGCCCATCGATTTTACGATGCGTCCATTACGCCCGCGCAGGCGTATCGCAAGGGGTATGAGATTATGCGGGGGGCCGTCGGGGAAAAATGTCATCTGCTGGAATGCGGACCGGGCGCGGTTTCCGTAGGCTTAATCGACAGCATGCGGATAGAGTACGATCAAAACTATGGCTATTCCCAGGATGCCTGGAAGCAGTATTTTCTGCAATCTTCCAGCAGTGCTCCCGCTGCAGCCAAACGGTATTACTTTCATAAACGGACCTGGATCAACGATGCGGATCATATTTGTATCAACATGCTGTCGGCGTCCCAGGCCCAGGCGGCGGCAACCCTTATTGCCATGAGCGGGGGGAATGTTATGTCAGGCGACCGGCTTACGGAACTGGATGCCATAAAACTCGACATTCTCGGGAAGGTTTTTCCCGCCTATGGCGAGGCTGCCCGCCCGGTGGATCTGTTTGATACGGATATGCCATCCGCGTTTGCCCTGACCGTGAGGAAATCGTTTGGAGAATGGACCATTGCCGGGTTCTTCAATTCCGATGTAACCGACTCCGTTATAAGGACATATCCGCTGGACCGGTTGTGGCTGTCACCCGATAAACCGTATCTCGTTTACGATTTTTGGAAAGAAAAATTCATGGGTGAAATATCCGGCCAGATCCATGTGGCGGCGCCACCGGGCTCGGTATCCCTGTTGGCCTTCCATGAGAAAACGGGGGTGCCGCAATTTATTTCCACCAACCGGCACGTGTTACAAGGCGCCATCGAAATTGAGAAGATCGCCTGGGATGCCGAAACCAAAACGCTTACCGGAATTTCGGCGGGTCCCCTGCATACCTCCCATTACGTAACCGTGTATCTTCCCGAGCCCACCCCCTGGAAACAAAGCGGGCAGGGACTTTTCCGCGATTTTGGCGCCTATGGCCTGAACCGGGTCGATCCCCATCTCATCAGGGTTTGGCTGCATTTCAATGATTCCGAACGAATTGCGTGGAAGATCGAATTGTAAGGGTTGACAAGCAAGGGGAGGGAATGCCTATAATTAAGTCAAATAAGCAAAGCACCCGTCAAATCGGTAAATGACGGGTATGTCGCGGGGGCTGTCTTTTTCTTCCGGAACAGGATTATCCAATGCACCCTACCATTCGGCGTATTTTGACCGGTAAGTACTTTCTTTTCTCCTTCGGAGCGCTGCTTCTCTATACCCTCATCGGGTTTTTTCTGCTCCCGCTTACGATCGGCTGGTATGTGCCGAAAATGGCTCGCGATCAGCTCAACTGCAAGGCCGGCCTGGGGAAGGTGCGCATCAACCCGTTCCTGATGAGCGTTGAAGTCACCGGCTTCGGTTTGGCGGGACCCGACGGCGAGCCTCTGGCGGGGTTCGAAAGGCTTTTTGTCGATCTGGAGCCGAGTGGTATTTTCAACCTAACCGTCAGGTTCAGTGAGTTCCGGATCGAAAAGCCCCGCCTTCAGGTGGTGGTGGCGGCGGATGGGGAAACCAATTTCGCCAAACTGATTCCGAAATCAACGACTTCGCAACCCAAACCCGCGTCCTTAGCCGACCCCATGCGACTCCTTCTTAAAACGGTTGCCATCGCCGGGGGGGAGGTGACCGTTACGGACAGGCGGCAGAGCATTCCCGCGACGCTTCAATTTCAGGAGCTCACCCTGAAGGCGAACGACCTGTCCACTATCCGCAATCAAAACGGCCGGTTTTTCTTTTCAACAACGACCCGGAATGGAGAAACCTTCCAATCGCAGGGCGAAATCGGGTTCACCCCCTTTCGGTCGGTCGGCCGGTTGGAATTCCGGAATATTCAGGCGGCGACGCTTTGGGGATTTGTCCGCGATACGCTGCGTCTCGAATCGCCCGATGGAAAACTGGATGTGAGCTCGGAATACCGCATTGATACCGGCGTTACACCGTTGCAGCTGGCGCTTGAAAATTTCAGGCTGGGCCTTTCCGGCAACTCTCTGAAAATGACCGAAACCGATGGACCTTTCTTCGAATTGAGCCGGCTCGATGTGGATTCGGTGCGCTTCGATCTGGCGGGAAAGTCGATTCAGGTCGGAAAAATCCTTGTAGATGGCGGTCTGCTGAGCGTTCACGTCGATGACAGGGGCGCCAGCAACCTCGAGAAGATACGGGCAAAGGTTCCCGGTGAGGAAAAAAAGGAAGAGGCCTCGGTGTCGCCCGTGGCCTTGGAGGGGCCGGCGCCAGCTCCCGGCACGGCGTCTCTGGAGCCGCGGGCATCTTCTCCCGGTCCGGCGCAGTGGACGGTGGATCTGGAGGCAATAGAGGTTAAAAACATCGGTGTCAATCTGGAGGACATGAGCCGGGTCTTGCCACTTTCGGCCCGGGTTAAGAGCCTTTCGGTCAGTTCCAAAGTCAGGATAGAAGCCGGTTTCGGAACCGCGAAAGTTCTCGTTCAGCAACTGGGAGTCGAGTTGAAAGAGGTGCGGCTCGGCAACAAAGGGGCTCCCGAACCGATTTTTTCGGCCAACCGGTTTTTTATCGAGGGGGGGGATGTGGATCTTAGCGCCGGAGCTCTCACGATTTCGCGCATGGGGCTGAGCGATGGCCGGATCGGTATCCATCGGGATGAAGGCGGCCTCATGGATCTGGAGCAGCTCTTTTCAGCGAGGAGTGTCAAGCCCCCTTCGCCGGATGCGGATGTAGCGTCGCCTCCCTGGAAAATCACTGTTCCCGTAATCGAAATCAAGGATATGGCTTTCGGTTTTGAGGACCTGAGCACGGTGGCGCCCGCCTCGGCGGGGGTGTCGGGTATCTCTATCAGTTCCGGCGTGGAAATCCTGACCGGATCCGGGATCGAGGGGGGGTTGAAAGGGTTTTCCGCGGAACTTAACGGATTACGGCTGGGAAACCGGGGGGGAAAGGAACCCGGGTTTGAGGCCGGGCGGTTCTTTGTGAAGGAGGGCGATATCGATCTCGGGGCCCGGACGATTACAATTACCGGCGTGGGGCTGAACGACGGCCGTCTCGATATGGGCCGCGAACGGGATGGAAAACTGAACCTGGTGAAGCTGTTTACACCGAAGATACCGGCTTCGGGTGACCGGGAGACAAGGAAAGTCGAAGCCGCAAGCGCCCCCGCGTGGAAATATTTGGTCAAGCGTTTCGAACTGGATGGTTTTCGCTCGGCGCTCTCGGATGACACGGGCCATACGGAAAAGCCCCTGTATCAGCTTCAGGGCCTGCGGGTGCTGGCGACCGATATCGATGGTCGCTCACCCATGGGGGTTGAGCTCGGTTTTAACGCAACGCAAGGGGGAGTCGTAAAATTGAAGGGTCGGGTGGACCCGGTTACCCCGTCCGTTGACGCCACCATCAACATCACCGATTTTTCGCTTTCCCCCTTACAGCCCTATCTGGAACCCTTTATTACGTTGACGTTGCAGTCGGCATTCGTGTCGACGGAGGGGAGCTTTCGGTACGGCGTTCCCCAATCCGGGTCGAGGATCGTCTATGATGGCAGTTTCAGTCTCGACAAGCTGAGTCTTAGTGAACCCGGTTCGAAGGAGACTTACCTGGGATGGACAGCCTTACGGATTCCCAGGGTAAAGCTGAATATCGAGCCCAATAACCTTCAGATAGAGGAGGTAAGGCTGATAAAGCCGCTGGGGCAATTGATCATCGCCGAGGACCGGACGGTGAATCTGGCAAAGATCGTCAAAGAGCAGCCGGAAAAGACATCTCCCTCCCCGCCGGTGAAAACCGAACCCGGAAAAAAGGAGGCCCCCGCCGGTCAAGCGGCCGGGAAAGACCCCTTTCCTTTCCATATCGGGACGCTGCGGGTGGAAGACGGGAATATGGTCTTTGCGGATTTGAGTCTCAAGCCCAAGTTCATGACCCGAATCCACAGCCTGAAGGGCATGGTGAGCGGGCTCAGCTCATCCGAAAATTCCCTGGCGCAAATTCAGCTGGACGGCGGCGTGGACCAGTACGGTTTCGTCAAGGTGACGGGGGCGCTGGATCTCCGCGACATCAAACGTTCCACCGAGATCGGCATGGTATTTCAGAATGTTGAGCTGACGAGTGTCACGCCGTATTCCGGAAAATTCGCGGGTCGTGGTATCAAGTCGGGAAAGCTTTCCTTGAACCTGGACTATAAAATCCAGAACAACCGAATGCTGGGTGACAACAAGATCATCGTCGATAATCTGGAGCTGGGAGCGCATGTGGACAGCCCCGAGGCCGTGAATCTTCCCCTGGATCTGGCGGTGGCCCTGATGAAGGACGCAAACGGAAAAATCGACATCGGTCTTCCGGTCAGCGGTGATCTCAATGATCCTCGGTTCAGCCTGGGACCTCTTATCTGGAAAGCCTTTGTAAATCTCATTACCAAAGCGATAACGGCGCCTTTCCGCGCCCTCGGATCGCTATTCGGAGGGGCGGAGGAGACGTTCGACGCGGTGGTCTTTGATTCGGGAAAGGCGGAGTTGACGCCACCCGAAAAGGAGAAGCTGAAAAAACTTTCCGAGGCGCTTCAAAAGCGACCGCAACTCGGCCTGATCGTTCAAGGCCGGTACAGCCCTGAAGCAGACGGGCTTGAGTTTAAAAAAAGCCGTGTGCGCCTCGCCGTTGGAGCGCTCACGGGTGAAAAATTTTCCACCGGTGAAGATTCCGTGCCTCTCGATCCGGGGGAAGGAAAAACCCGGCGGGCGCTCGAAAAGATCTTTGAAGCGCGCTTCGGCGCGCCCGCGCTGGCGGAGTTGAATCGCGGGGTGAAGGAGGGGACCCTTAAGGCCCGACCCATGGAAGCATTGATGCCCGGGAAGGGTGAGTCCAAAAAACAGAACCGCTTTTGGAAAATTCTTCAGGGCGCTAAACTCTATAAACTGGTGCCGGGAGCAAAAAGTCCGGAGCAATCGGAACTTCTTGCTACGGAGCTTTATGCCCGAATGGTCGAAAGCGAGCCGGTTCCGGAGCAGGAGTTGGTGCGGCTTGCCGCAACGCGAGCGGAGTCGGTCGGCGCGGAGCTCGAAAAAATATGCAACGTTCCGCTATCCCGGATTAAGATTAAGGAGCCGGAAGCACAGGCAAACGACGAAGGTCGATCCGTCAAGCTGTCGCTGGATGCGCTGGTGTCTCAGCCCTGAATTTTTTGGCAGGCTTCCCGGGTGTGAGTATCGGGGGAGCCGCTTTGAGATTCATGGAGTTTCGCGTATTTGTAGAATGTCCCTTCAAAATTGCCAAAGGCGATGACGAAACCCGCCCAACCGTCTAAAAATCCTCTTTTTATAAAAAAATGCTGAATAAAGCTCCATGAGGCATGGAAAAAGGCTCTCGACATGCCGGCGGTTTTTCCTTTTTCAGCCAGCTTGATGGCGCCAAGGGAAGAATACCGGTTTGCTTTACGGAGTATTTCTTCAAAGTTCCTGAAAGGTATCTGCCGGATGGGGTTTTTCAAATATCCGGGAGGTTTCGAGGTATGCAGGACAAATTCTTCGTGAACCGGGTCATTTTTAAATTCAAGAACGCCCTTACGAAAAAGCTGCGGTTGGCGATAATCGGGATAATATCCCGAATGCCGGATCCATTTTCCCATAAAGAAATTTTTCCGGGGAACGTAATAAGCGTCAAGCGCTTCATCGGATCGGATAATATTTTTTATTTCATCGCGGACTTCGGGCGTGCATCGTTCATCCGAATCCAGACTGAATATCCATTCGTGGGTACAGGCGGCGATGGCCTGATTGCGAAGATCGCCAAAGCCGTTAAACGGAATCTGGATAATTTTCGCGCCCATCGCCGCCGCCGCTTCGGTAGTGCCGTCCGTGCTGTTGGAATCCGCCACAATGAGCTCATCGGCCCAGTCAATGCTGCTGATTGCGGCTTTGATTTTATCTATTTCGTTCCAGGTAATGATGTATACCGAGATGTTACTCATAAATTTAACTTAACCCGCCGCGCATTTCTGAAAGCTCCGCTGTAACCCGGTAACAACGGCCAATAGAGATATCGTACCGGCATCCAGAAGATAGCCGTTGAACAAACCGCCGGTGAGCAGCACCAGGGCTGCCGACAGGACAAAATAGCCTAGTGGTGTCTTGCGGTGCTTCCATGCGTTTTTGATGAGCTCCGCGAAAAACCAGCAAAAGGCAAAAATCCCGATCATGCCGAAGCATACCGCCATATACAGAAAATCATTGTGCGGATGAGCGATGAGCGGATCATCGGGTTTTCCTCTTTCCTTCAGTGCTTTCTGATAACCACCGGTCCCGATTCCGATAATCGGATTTTCCATGAATAGGTGGCAGGCCCCCCGCCACATGTAAAATCTGTCCTGCTTGTCGGAGTATTGCCTGCCCCAGGCCGCATTTGGATTCGCATTCAGATGATAGGTTATTTGGTCCATCGAGAGGGCGATCCGATCCCTGACAATCGGAGAAAGACACAACATTCCGGCAAGAAGAACACTGGCAAGCGATATTTTCAGGATATTTGACCTGTTAAACATATTATAGGCAATCAGCGGAGAGAGCAGAATAAAAGTCAGGTACCCGGCTCTGCCTTCGAGAATGCCGAGGTGAAAAAAATAGAAGAGGATAAGCGCACAAAGAAGAAAACGGATTTTTTTTTCCGTTGCTTCTCTGAAATAATAAGAAGCGATGAGAATTCCAAGAACGAGATAGGCGCTCAGTGTGCTGTAGCCGCGTTCCAGCCCGCTGTACCACTTTCCCTGCACCATGGGAAGCACTCCCGAAAATTGGGCGGTTCCCACCAATGCGTTGATGGCCAGTCCGAGAAGAAAAGCGTGAATGAATTTTTCAGGCAGGTTTCTTTCGGCCCCCTTCCCGGAGAACGGGACAAACGCAATGGAGGCAATCGCGAGGCAATAAATCCAGTAATACGTTTTTTTTGCATACTGAATACCGAGACCCGCGGCATCGGGGGTATATAGAAGCCCAATCCACGGCAGAATCATAAACAGCAGAACGGGGCGAAACCAGGGATGCCGCAGATAGGAAACCGGCTTCTCCTTCCTTGAATCGCTTTCCGCCGGTAAGCAGGGGGTGCGGGAAATCAATCGAGCCGCCATCCCGGAAAAAAGCCAGATAATAACCGCGATCGCACCGCATAATGTCGGCAGGGAGGTGCCCATGGGCATTGTTAGAAAAACGCCGATAAAAGAATAGAACAGGAGTTTTTCACCGCCCTTCTTTCCGGTGTTGTATAAGCCCGTTAGAACAGATGTATTCATTGGAATTAACCGTTTTTCTAAATAATTCATCATTCCCGGCAAGGCGTTTTCTGTCATTTTCCTCATGCCAGAGATGAAAGCAGACGGCCATGAAAGGATGTTCTTTTCTTTTCAACCCGTACCCGAGGAAACGAACGGCAAGCTCGGAATCTTCGCGGCCCCATCCCACAAAATTCTGATTAAACCCGTTGACGGCGAATATGTCTCGCCTGAAAAAACCCATATTGCAACTTCGGATGCCGCTCAAACCGGATGAATAAAAAGCGGGGGAATAAGGCATCCGTATGAGATGATGACGGTTTGAAATATCCCGGGTAAAAACATATCTCATCAGCGTCAACGCGGATTTTGTATATTCATGGGTGAACCGATTTGCAAGCCTTTTATTTACCAGCACCCGTTTGCCCTGAACGAAACACCCGTTTTCGGCCAGAGCCAGATGGTCGCCGATAAAATATTTTGCGGGGATACAATCACCGTCCAGCAGAATAATATAGTCTCCGGTTGATTTCAAAATCGCCTTGTTTCTGATCTCCGCCGCCCTGAATCCTTCGTCTTCATGCCAAATATGACAAAGCGGTTGAGAAAACTTCCGTTGGAATCGGCAAACCGTCTCCAGGGTTTCAGGTTCCGATCCGTCATCGGCAACAATTATTTCGTCCGCGGCTCGGGTCTGATCGCGCAGGCCATTCAGCACTTTTGTCAATGCTTCCGGACGATTATAAGTTGTTATGATAACCGAGGTCTTCATGCGTTGATCCGCATCAACGCGACAACAGTTCAGTGGCGGCGGCCATCACCTGTTCGACACGGATGGCCGCCATGCAGGTCCGGTTTTCCGGGCACCGGCGTTTAAAACAGGGATTGCAGGCCAGATCGGCCCGCACGATGCGATGCCCCTTGCCGTAAGGACCGGTGCGCCAGGGAGCGGTGGGGCCGAACAGAACCACCGTCGGCGTTCCCACGGCGGCGGCTATGTGCATGGGGCCGGTATCGGTGGTAATCATCAAGGCGGCGGCTTGCAGCAAGGCCGCCAATGTCATCAGATCGGTTCGACCGGCAAGTGTTTCCCCCTTTGTTTTCATATGGCCGATGATGGAATTGATATAGGATTGATCTTCGGGACCGCCGGTAAACACAATCGGCACCCCGCAACCGGTTTGGATACGATCGGCCAGTTCTGCAAAGTTGCGCTGGTCCCACAGTTTGGTTTGCCATTTGGCCATAGGGTTCAGCACGACAAATGGCTGTCCGGACCCCAGTCCTTTTTCAGAGAGCAGTTGTTGTGCGCCGATGCGGTGATCCGCCGTTATCGGCAGGTGGTATTCAATGTCATGACAGGCAATACCGGCGGCTCTCAGCATCATCATTCCCCGGTCCAGCGCATGGATTTCCATGCTTACGGCCGGGATACGTTCGTTTAAGACCCAATAGCTGCATTCCTGATGCTCCATTCCCCGGCCGAAGCCGATTTTTCGTTTTCCGCGGGCCAGTGCGACCCATGCGGCTCCCTTGAGTGCCGCCTGGAAATCGAAAACCATGTCATATCGGCAATCCCGCAGGCTTCGAATAAAACGGATGATATCCCGCAAATGCGCTCGCCATTGAGAAGAGCGCAGCCCCCGGATCCAGCTTTTGCGTCGCGAAACCAGCACTCGATCCAGCGCCGGGTGATTTTTAACCAAATCGGCGGAGGCTTCTTCCACCAGCCAGGTGATGTGGGCATTCGGGTAATGCCGCCTCAGGGCGTTCAGGACCGGCAAGGTGTGCATGACATCCCCGATGGCGCTGAGTTTGACGATGAGAATGGCCGGTTTTTTCATGCCTGTCGCCCCTTTGCTTGTATCAGCAGTGCCAGGGCCGCGTTCATGACCATTTCCACACTGATGGCGGTCATACAGCGCCGGTCGGTGATGGGGCAGGTGGGTTTCAGGCAGGGGCTCAATTCACACGCATCCGGTTTGTGGACCAACCGGCTGTCCTTATTGCCGGGCCCGGTGGCGGTGGGGTTGGTGGGCCCGATGATGGCCACCTGGGGAATATTCAATGCGGCTGCCGCATGCATGAGTCCGGAATCATTGGTCACGAACAGGTTGCAGTGGCCGATCAGCGCCATGGCTTGACGCAGCGAGGTCCGGCCGCATAAATTGATGCTGCCTTCACCGATATCCGTGGCCAATTGACTTCCCAGCCGGGATTCATCGGGACCGCCGAAAAGGATCACTTTAGCGCCGTGGTCGAGGATCATTTGCCGCCCGACTTCGGCAAAGCGGCTGGCCAACCACTGTTTTGCGGTTCCGTGAGCTGCGCCCGGATTCAGTCCCACCAGAAGCGGGGTATCGAGTCCCCCCTCTTGTGCCAGCAATTGGCGAGCCTCGCGTTGCTCGGTTGGCGTGATGATAAGGGTCGGTTGCCGGCCGTGAAGCGTCATGCCCGCACCGGAGAGCAGCCCCAGATAATAGTCGATGAGATGGCCGCGCTTTAGCGGTCGCCAGGTGCGTATGCGCCGGGTCAGCAACGCCGTGCGGCCGTCGGTGGTGAATCCCATGCGCTTCGGAATGCGGGCCAGAAAGGAGAGAAGCGCTGCTTCAAAGGCATTTTGAAATAAAATGGCCAAATCGAACCGCCGGCGGCGCATATCCGCGGCCAGGCGCCACAGACCGGTCCTTCCGCCATGCCGGGCGTTCGCCTGATAGACCATGAGCTCGTCGATATCCGGATTGTGCGCGAACACCGGCGCGACCCAGGGTTTGGCCAGAAGGGTGATGCGGGCCGAAGGATAATTGCGGCGGATGGCCCTTATCGCGGGCGTCGTCATGATGGCGTCTCCCACCCAGTTGGCGGAGCGAATCAGGATGCGCTGAACGTGTGTAAGGCCTTTGATGGTCATATGGCTGTCCGTATGGCCCCCCATCAGGGAAATCAAGATGTTGTCCTTGGCCAGGGCTGGTAAGGGCGGGTTTTCCAGCGCCGGTGGACCCAGAACCATTGATCCGGGAATCGTCTCACATAGGCTTCGATGACCCGATTGTATTGCTGGGTGTTCAGTTCGATGTCCTTGGTGTTATCACCCGTCAAAATCAACGGCAGCTCGGGTCCGAAGACCGCATGAAATCCCTTCGCCGTGCGAATCATGAAGGCCGGTACCACCGGCGCTCCACTTTTTAAAGCCAAAAGTGCCATTCCCGTGCCGGTGCAGGCCCTGTGATTGAAAAAATCAACGAAAACACCTTCGTACCAATCCACACGTTGATCCATTAACATGGCCACGGCCTGTCCCTTGCGCAGCTCCATATAGATCCGTCTCATTGCGCCGCGATGGCTGGGGATGGTTTGGGTGCCGAATCGGGTTCGGCTTTCCTGAAAAAAACGGTCCAGAAAAGGAGCGTCCAGGGGGCGATAGACCACTCGCGCCCGTATTCCGGCCAGATGTTGGCCGATGTCCCACAGTTCCCAATTCCCAAAGTGAGCCACCAGGAAAAGCACTCCCCTGCCTTTGGCGATGGCCCGATGGTAATCTTCAAGGCCCGATACGCTGAAATACCGGGGCAATTGATCCGGGCGCAGATTAAGAGACCAGCCGATCTCAAAGACAATATGAAAAAGGTTTTCAAAGACCCGTATGGCGATTGCGTGACGTTCGGCGGGAGATTTTTCGTCACCAAAGGCTATTTCAAGGTTTTTTAGGGCGATGTCGCGGTGCTTGCGGTCCACTGCGAATAGAAAGCGGCCCAGGCGAGCGGCGCAAAAATGCCGTAACCATTCGGGCCAATTGCCCAAAAGCCGAAACGTCGCCCGCACCGTTTTGTAAAGCAACTGATCCAACACCCTCATGTAATTATATTCCGCTCAGCTTTGTTATTAGCGCCGGGTTAAAAAGGTGCCCCCATCTACCATATCCCAAAAAATAAAGTCAATAGCGCCTTCTGATGAACCCGCGGGGTGACCGCAGTCGGCTTTTGGGCCTTGATCATCGGGAACCGGGGGCGCCGGCAAATTGCATGTTGTAAAGCTTTGCGTACTCGCCTTTGAGCCCCAGCAGTGTCTCGTGAGTTCCCCGCTCCCTGATGTGGCCTTCGATCATTACCACGATATGATCGGCCCGGGTCACGGTTGACAGTCGATGGGCGATGACAAAGGTGGTTCTTCCCGACATGAGATTTTCCAGCGCCTTTTGCACCAGCGCTTCGGCCTCGGTATCCAGGGCGGATGTGGCCTCGTCGAGGATCAGAATGGGTGCGTTTTTCAGGAGCGCCCTGGCAATGCAAATGCGTTGTTTCTCTCCGCCCGATAACTTGTTCCCCAGCTCGCCGATCACCGTATTATAGCCTTCCGGAAACCGGAGGATAAACTCATGCGCATAAGCGGCCCGGGCGGCCGCGATGATTTCCGCCTCGGTGGCTTTGAGATTTCCGTAGGCAATGTTATCCCGAACGGTTTCATTGAAAAGGAGCGGGTCCTGCGTGACGACGGCGATCTCACGGCGTAAATCCGCCACCGCGTACTCCCGGATGTCCACATCATCGATCCGGATTTGTCCGGCCGAGACGTCAAAAAATCGGGGAATAAGATTGACCAGAGTCGTTTTCCCGCCGCCGCTCATGCCCACCAGGGCCAATACCTGGCCGTGGGTCACGGATAAATCGATTCCGTTGAGGACGGGTTTTTCGCCGTAACTGAAGTGAACATTTACGAATCGGATCATATGGGGGCCCGTTTTCATGGGATGGGGGGCCGGCGGTTCCTGAATGTCGCAGGGGGCTTCGATCACATCATAGATGCGGTCGGCCGCGGCCAGCCCCTGTTGAATCGAATTGTTCAACTGGCTCAGCTTTCGAATGGGGTCGTACAGCAGCAAGACGCTGGTCAGGAAGCTGATGAAGGTGCCCGGTGTCGTTTTCCCCTGAATGACTTCCCATCCCCCGTACCAGATGACAAAGGCAATGGCCAGTCCACCGAAAAATTCCATGATCGGCGAGGTGAGGGACCGGACGATGACCCCCTTGATCTCCAGCTTGAAGATATGGTCGGTCTTTCTAAAAAACCGCTGCTTTTCATGCGGTTCCATGCCGAAGGCTTTGACGATCTTATTCCCGGCAAACGTTTCGTGCAAAAAGGCGCTCAGATCGGCCATGGCCTGCTGACACCCGGTGCTGACTCGCCGGACCCGCCGGCCCAGTTTGAGGACCGGCAAAAAGGCCAGGGGCAGGACGATGAATGCAATGATCGCCATGCGCCAGTTCTGATAGAAGATTACCACGGTAAGGCCGAGAATGGAGGCGGCATCGCGAAGGGCGCCCGAAACGGCCGTGGATACCATGGATTTGAGAATATTGACATCATGGGTGATGCGGGACATGAGAACGCCGGTTCGTTCCTTTAGAAAAAAGGACAGGGACAGGTTCTGAATACGTTCGTAGAGCTGATTACGCAACCGGCGGATGATATTTTCTCCGACATAGTTCATGAAATATTCCTGGCCATAGCTGCCCAGGCCTTTTATTAAAAAGACGGCAATGACCAATAGGGGTAAAAGAATCAGACCCCGCGCATCTTTATTGACGAAGATGTCGTCAATGACCGGTTTGATGAGGTAGCCCATGGTGGTGGTGGCGCCGGACACCATTAAGCTGCAGAAACCGGCCATGACAAGCCGCCGGCTGTTTTCCCCGATCAGTGTCAGGATGTGCCGGTGCCGGTTTTTGATGACGACCGAGGGGAGGCGGATCACGTTGTCATTTCCTTCCTTTTGCAACGCTCTAAAAAAATGTGTCCGTTGAAGCGCCCTGTATTTACCCCATGGGTGCGCTTTTGTAAATGATGACGGAGAAATGGGGGGGGCGGGTGTACCGGTGTCAACGGAAATCAAATCCGGGCGCCCTATTTCCATTGCGAATCAATACAGGCCATTATATATAGGTCGGCAACGATTCGGGAACGGAATTTGACGCCATGGCGCTTGTAATCCATTGCGAATCAATACAAGCTATTATATATAGCGAGTCGCCGGTGGGGGCCCCTGATGTTATTTCCGGCAAGGGGTTCCCCGCCGGCAGTGGTGATGGGGGGGGACGGATCGCACGGATGGAAACGCACTATGCCTTATGAAGAGATTGATCTGTCAGGACTAAAAACCTACCAGGCCGTTGATAGGGTTTCGACGGTCAGTGTGGCGCTTGAGGGCATACCGCCAAAGCCCGGAATGCGCATGGGGGATTTCCTGGCCGGCCTTCCGGCGGTGCTCAAGGCGGATGACTTTAAAGCGGTGGCCCGGTCGGTGGTGGCCGCCAAACGGCTGGGAAAGCCGGTTATCGTCATGCTGGGCGGGCATGTGATCAAGACCGGATGCGGTCCGATCCTCGCGGATCTGGCAAAAAACGGTTTTATCACCCATTTTGCCTCCAACGGCAGCGCGGCCGTACACGATACTGAGCTCGCCCGTTGCGGTCAAACCTCCGAAGATGTGGCGGCCAGCCTGGTGGACGGTTCTTTTGGCATGGCCGCGGATACGGCCGGTTTGATCAATGCGGCCGCCCGGCGGGCGGCGGACGGCAACGAGGGATTCGGCGAAGCGGTGGGCGGATTACTGGTCGAGCAGAAGGCCCCCCATCTGGCCCGGGCGCTTATTGCTTGCTGCCATTTGCTTAAAATCCCCTATACCCTGCATGTGGCACTGGGGACCGATATTGTTCATCAGCACCCCTCCGCCAGCGGAGCCGCCATCGGGGAGGCGTCCCTGCGGGATTTCAGAATTCTGGCGGCAACTGTTTCCCGATTGGGGCGGGGCGCAGTGGTGTTGAACCTCGGGAGCGCCGTGATCATGCCGGAGGTTTTCCTCAAGGCGCTGGCGGTGGCACGCAATCTCGGCAGGGGAATTACCGGCTTTACGACGGCTAATTTCGATATGATTCAGCACTATCGGCCGATGGTCAATGTGGTGCGGCGGCCGGTCATAACGGAAGGCAGGGGCTATGCCATTACCGGGCATCATGAGATCATGATTCCGCTGCTGGCGGCAACGATATATGAGTATGATCAATCCTGAAATTTTCATTCTCCCCTGACGGGTGATGATGCGTGAATAAAAATCGGCTGGTTCGGGCTGATCGGATGGGTACCTTAATGGAAAACAAACACGCTTCTTTTAACAATGCCGCCATCCTGGTGGTGGGCGATATCATGCTGGACCGTTATATATGGGGCAAGGTGCGCCGTATCTCTCCGGAAGCACCGGTCCCGGTGGTCCAGGTGCAGCGGACGACGGAAACCCTGGGAGGGGCGGGTAATGTCGCTTTCAATCTGGTTTCATTGGGGTGTCGCGTAACCGCGGTCGGGGTATGCGGTGACGATGCCGCGGCACGGGTGTTGAGGGTTTTATTGGCGGAAAAAGGCATTGCGGATCGGCTGGTGATCGACAATTTGCGCCCCACCATCACCAAAACGCGCATCATGTCCCAGAAACAACAGATGCTCCGGATGGATGAGGAAAGCACCCAGCCCCTGGCGCCGCATGTGGCTGCAAAGGTCCGGACCGCCGTATTGGAAACGCTTGAATTCTGCGATACGGTGGTGCTTTCGGATTACGGTAAAGGGCTTTTTGCCGCCGACGCCTTTGTTCAGGAGATTATTACCGCCGCGCGCAAGCAGGGGATTCCGGTGCTGGTCGATCCCAAGGGCACCGATTGGCTTCGATACCGCGGGGCCAACGGTATTACCCCCAAGACGGCCGAGCTGGAAGCCGTCGTGGGGGTGACCCTGGAAGAGACCGAGGAGAAGCTGATTTCATCCGCCCGGCAGATCCGTGGCCGTCTCGATCTGGACTGGCTTCTCGTCACCCGGGGATCTCTCGGCATGTGCCTGATCGATCCGCAAAACGACCCCATTCTGATACCGGCCCAGGCACGCGAGGTCTATGACGTATCGGGCGCCGGGGACACGGTTATCGCGACCCTGGCGGCTGCGATGGCCGCGGGCATGCCGCTGATCGACGCCGCCCGTGCCGCCAACCTGGCGGCGGGTATCGTGGTGGGTAAATTGGGCACCCAGCCGATTTTGTCTTCGGAGTTGTCGAGCGCCCTCAAATTGAATCACCAGCAGCAGGACTACCCGCATTCGGCCGCCAAGATCACCGCTCTGGGCGCCGCCCTGATGAAGGTAAAGGAATGGCGGTCCACCGGCACCAGAATCGTATTTACCAACGGATGTTTCGATCTATTGCATCCGGGGCATATCAGTTTGTTATATCAGGCCCGTGCCCTTGGGGATCGGTTAGTGGTGGGGTTGAATACGGACGCATCCATTAAGCGGCTCAAAGGCAACGGTCGCCCCATTTTGTCCAATCAAGACCGCGCCGCCATTCTCAGCGCCCTGGAGTGTGTCGATATGGTGGTTCACTTCGATGAAGATACGCCGCTTCGGCTGATCGAGGCGATCCGGCCTGATATTCTGGTAAAAGGATCTGATTATACGGCGGACCAGGTGGTTGGAAAAGACGTGGTGGAGTCCTACGGCGGCTGTGTCAAACTGGTGGATTTGATTCAGGGGTACAGCACGACCCACCTGACGCAAAAGGTTATCGCGGAATTCCAGAACCATCAATAAATTCTTACTTGCGAAGGCAGGGGGATATAGGCTATCAGGTTGAGGGGGGATCAGTATCTTCACGAAATAATCTTTTGCAACAAAGGCGCGGAAGTTATTTCCAAGGTGCTAAAATTTAATCCGGTGCATTGGGATGACGTAAGGAAGCCGCTGCTGTTACATGGAACAATTATTTGTATTTTTAACCAATCTCTCCGGAACCACCGCCTATGCCATTATATTCGGCGTTCTGCTGGCCTGCGGCATCGGATTGCCACTTCCCGAGGATATCCCTCTGGTCGCGGCGGGCTATCTCATCTGGGACGGAACCTTCTCGATGGTTCCCACCTTTCTGATCACGATGGCGGGCGTGCTCATCGGTGACGCCATGCTGTTTTATTTAGGAAAAAGGCTGGGCTTAAAATTTTTGGAGCCCGGAAAGAGCGGAAAATCGTTATTCAAGCCCAAAAGGGTGCTCAGCGCCTACGCTTATTTTCGTAAATACGGAGATAAGATTGTGTTTTTCGCACGCTTCGTCGTCGGCTTCCGCGGTTTGGTTTTTTTTATGGCCGGTGCTTTGAAAATGAAGTTTGGCCGCTTTCTTTTTCTGGATGCCATGGCCGCACTGGTCAGCATCCCGCTTTGGATCTTGTTGGGAAATCGACTCGGAACCTATTTCGGTGACGAGATTTCCGATCTCTTGCATCGCCTTAAAGATATCAAACACGTTCTGACGGTTGTTATTTTTATGGTGGTCCTGGCGGTTATCCTCCGTTTCATTCTGAAGTACCGCGAAGCAAAAAAGCTTCAAAACAACGTCGACGCTTCCATTCTTTCCAAAAACTAACGCTGGCTATGCCCGCAACCCGTAGGGGTGAACCTATGTGTTCGCCCTGATTACGAAGGGCGAACACATAGGTTCGCCCCTACCGGCGTGCTCCGAAATCAGGGTTACGGGATTAAAATTTTCTTGTTTTATTCGATAGGAATGTATCTTTAAGGCACTAACCCCGTGACGGGACTATTTTCAGTTCACCGCCCATTGGCGCCGCTACAGGTCTTTCCATCCCCTTGATGTGCATTTGGTCGCAGGGTCGTTGAAGTTATTTATCCTGCCTGCTAAGTGACAAATCGGCCTTGATCATCGTTTCGGCCAATTTCCCACGGCAGGGAGGCCGCGCCAGGGTGTTTTTGGAAGAGCGGCAGGCTGTTTGAGCGATAGCGAGTTCCTGCCGGTCTGGAAAAAATATCCTGGCGTGGCCGGTACGATGA
>JAZDPP010000208.1:0-147587 GCA_043797445.1 Pseudomonadota bacterium | reverse complement strand
GTATCGTCATTATCGGCAATACGGCTTCCAAAATCGTTCATAACCGATTCGTCACCCCAAGGGGGTACGGGGTATGATTTTGCTGCTTGGCGGAACGACCGAGGCTACGTCCATTGCCCGTGCGCTTGCGGAAGAGGGCTTTGCGGTGCTGCTCTCGACGCTGACCACGATTTCCCCCCGGGGGGAATTGCCGGCCGGAATACGGCGGCGAAACGGGAAACTCGAAGCCCCGGAATTGATCGAGCTGATTCGCACGCAGAGAATCAGTTCCGTTGTCGATGCCACGCATCCTTATGCCACGCAGATCAGCGCCAATGCCTGGGTGGCCTGCCGGCAATCGGGAATTCCCTATATGGCCTACGAGCGTCCGAGTACCGTGATGGATGCGCCCGGTATCCATCGTGTTTCCGGGCACGACCCGGCCGCCGCGCTCATCTGCTCGCTGGGGCGGCGAGTGCTATTGACCATCGGAGTCCGGAATCTTTCACCCTATGTCGTGGCGGCCCGGTATTACGGCGTATCCCTTCTTGCCAGGGTTCTCGAGCAGCCTTCCTCCATCGACGCATGCCGCCGCGTGGGTCTGAATGACGAGGAGATACTCTGTGCCAACGGTCCTTTTTCCGTCGAGGAAAACACCGCCCTCATTACCCGGCACGGAATCGACGTTTTAGTGACCAAGGACAGCGGAGAAGCTGGAGGCGTCGGTACCAAGATCACCGCTGCCCTGAATTGCGGATGCCGGGTCGTCATCGTCGATCGTCCGTCCCGGCCCCGGGTGGGATACGTCTCCATTGCCGCTCTCATGGAAGCGGTCCGCACCTGTCACGATCCCGAATAAGTGCGCCTATTCTGGGGAATGGTCGGCGAATTTGTTCCAGGTTTCCGCCTCGCTTCAAAAAGCCGGGTAAATTGCAAAAACAGTTCTTTCCCAATGTGCCGGCAGTATTTTCAGAACATCGGGGTGGATGCGGAAACCTTGCGGTGCCGGAAGCAGGCCATGCAGAGAGCGGAGAAATAAAATGAGTCGGCTGATTACTACAAATTGCTTGACATTTTTCTCATTGCTATTGTACTCAACTGCTTCATTGCCAGTGGCCCTTGGGCCTTAATCGGGAAGACGGTGTGAATCCGTCGCGGACCCGCCGCCGTAACCGGGGACGAACGTCGCAATCATGTCACTGTCCGAAAGGACGGGAAGGCGCGACTATTAGTGTGATCCGGAAGCCGGAAGACCTGCTCGCAATTGTTTTTTAACTTCGCCTCTCGTGGTAAAGGGGGTGGAGATTTTTGACTGTGGGATTAAAAACGGAATCCCCGGACCTGTCGCATCAGGTCCGGGGATTTTTTTTGAAGGGAGGCCACCTGAAATCATTGTAACGTAGTGAAATATAGCGTCCAGGTACTTGTTCAAGTTTAATAGGGAACCCCGTGAAAATCGGGGACGGGCCCGCCGCTGTGAGCGGGGACGATTCAGGCAAGAATGCCACTGATTTGAAAAATCGAATCGGGAAGGCGCCTGAGATCGGATGATCCGCAAGCCAGAAAACCTGCCTGAATGCCGCGCCTGAGGCTTACGGACAAAAAGCCCTGTGCATCGCGTTTCGTTGGATAAAGAAGGGAAATCCCCGAATCGATTTTATATCGGTTCGGGGATTTTTCGTTGGAAAGGAGGACATCTGTGGAGTTGAAGAGTCTGTTTATCGGCATTCTGTTTTCTGTCGGTATCTTTGGTATCAAGGCGGGAGCCGGGCTGCATTACCGCCTGTGCCGGGAAAGTCGAACCGGCATGCGTTGGGGGGTCTATTTGGGGTTTGCCGTTTTGTACGGCATCTTGTTTGCCGGTATCGGCGCCGGGCTGCGTCATATCGATATTCTATCTGATTTCGGTTGGATACAGAGGTTCCTTAGTGGCGGAATGTGGGTTCATTTCGTTATAGCCTGCATGATGCTGATCTGGGGCGTCGGCCTTCTGAAATCCCGGGATGGAACCGTCGGGCGCGCAAGTCTTGGGTGGGTGGCCCTAATCATGCCCTGTCCCGTATGCTTGACCGTGATCGGGATTTCCGTGGCCTTTATTCTGGCGGTTTTCCCGAATGCCGCAACCGAGTCGGTGCTGATGTTTTATCTGGCCTTTGTGGCCCTCGCTTTTCTGACAACGGCGCTTATGGGAAAATTTGGAAAATGGTTCGGCCGATCACCGGAAGCACTGCTGGGATCGGCGATGACGATCATTTCCGCCTATTTTTTGCTGTCCATATGGATCATGCCCCAATTTTCAGGTCTGGAGGAGGTGTATCGGCTTGCCGCGCATTCCGGTGGGGACGTTGAAACGCTTCAAAGATCGATTTGGCCCGCTGTCGGGGTGAGCCTGGTGCTCTTTGGCGCCGGATATCGGATCAAGCGCGGACACATGCAAAGCACCCTGTCTTCACGGGACGACGATAATTAACAGTTTCTTAAATAAGGAGAAGTTCATGACTGATATCGGTTCGTTTTTCAGTACCATCATCTATTTAATATCCGCATCCCTTCTGTATCCGACCCTGGTGCTGCTGGTGGCCGGCTTTTTATGGGTGATTCTATATGCCGGGGGGGTTTGCGCCGAGTGGCTGGAAAGATTCCGGCTGAAACCCTGTCCGGCTGAGTCGTTTCCGGAGGCGATTGCCAACGGGAATGACGCCGGTTTACTACCCCACCGCGTTAAGGACTACGTGGCGCGCCTTAGACGCCTTCAAGAAGGGCATTTGCCTGCCGACGTCCAAATTGAAAACCTGGTGCAGGACGTGACACTCACCTGGTGGAAGTCCATGGACCGGCTGCGCATCATGGTGCGCCTGGGTCCATCCCTGGGGCTGATGGGAACCCTGATTCCCATGGGCACGGGTCTCGCTTCCCTGGATACGGGGGATATGACCCGTCTGTCTTCCGATCTGGTGATTGCGTTTACTACCACGGTGGTCGGACTCGCCATCGGCATGACGGCGTATTGTATGTATACCATCAAGCGCCGTTGGATCGAGGAGGATATTAAAAACATGGAGCTGGCGACTGAACTGCTGGCCAACCCACGGGAGTGCGCGCAGTCATGAAATATTTTACCAAAAGGCGAAGCCTTAATTTTAAAAAACCTTATGGGGAGCAGGCTTTCAGCGATGAGGACCCGATGAACGGGGTGGCCAATCTGTTTGATGTGGGCCTGGTCTTTATTGTCGGACTGATTCTGACGATTTTCTCTACTTACCGTCTTCAGGACATGTTCAGCGAAAGCAGCAAAATGACCATCATGAAACAAGCCGCCGACGGCCAACTGGAAATCATCACCAAAGAGGGTAAAAAAATTACCGCTGTCAAGGTCACCCGGCAAACTGCTCAAGGGCAAGGGACCCGGCTGGGTATGGCTTACCGGTTGGAAGACGGCTCCATGGTGTATGTGCCCGAATAACAAATAATGCAACCGTGAAAGGATCAAGCAAATGAATGGCAATGCATGGATACAAAAAGCGATACTGGGTATTTTCTTCCTGCTGGCGGGATATGCTTCGGCGAATGCCGATGCCGGAGCACCGGCAACCCAACTCGAAACCATTACCGTTACCGCCGAGCGGTTTCCGCTTCAGGAAAAGGAGAGTTCCCGGTTTGTCACAGTGGTTACCGCCAAAGAATTAGAGGAAACCGGTGCGGACAATCTGGTGGATGCGCTCCGGCGCTCCGGTGGCTTTGCGTACAAGGCCTACGGGCCTTTGGGAATGAGCCATGGGGGGATGAGCAGCACGCTCTCCATTCGGGGGGTCAAGGATGGAGAGCTGGTGCTGATCAACGGGGTCCCGATTCAGGGGGCTGCCGGGCATGCCTATGATCTGAACACCATTCCCGTGGATCAGATCGAGCGGGTCGAAATCCTGAAAGGCGCCGCATCCACGCTCTATGGAGCGGACGCCATGTCCGGTGTCATCAACATCATTACCCGAAAGGCCGGTATCGAAAAAGCAATGAAAGGATCTGTCGAATTCGGTACCGAATCCTATCACAATCATACGCTGTCCGTTTCTATCCCCGGTTTGAACATAGGGGGCAACTATCAGCATTCGGGGGCGCAAACCGAAATTTCAAAAAGCTATTCACAAAAATATCGATACGATATGGATGCGGCCGATAAATATGCCGTCAATCTGAATGCCGAGCCGTTTAAAGATGTCTATTTCGATTATCTCGGTTCGTTCAGTCAAACCGGCTTTAAAAAAATATACGACACCCCGAAACCCTACGAAGGAACGGATCAGGAGCAGACCAAACACTTCGCCGATCTTCGCTTTGAAACCACGGACCTGAGAACCAAGCTGTTCGGGAATTACGATGTCATGGAGCGGACCAAGTACACCGCCACGGATCCGGAAGATGATAACCGGAATTACAATGCGGGTCTGGAAGGGGATTATCGTTTCGATCTTTCGGGTTTTCGGCTTATCACCGGAGTGAGTGCTGTCTATCGGGGCGCCAATTATTCCACCCAGTACGGCGAGCATCATCGAAACGACTACGCCCTTTTCCTGGAACTGAAAAAGACGGTTTTTGACCGCCTTACCGCAACGGTGGGGGTGAGGGAACAATTCATCGACGGCGAATCCGGTACCGCGGATTATGACCGGTTTCTCCCCAGCTTCGGCTTGAACTGCAAGCTTACGGAAAAGATCAGCCTGTTCGCCAATGCCGGAAAGGCATTCCGGGCACCGACTTTCAACAACCTTTATTACCAGAGTTCGTTTATGGTGGGAAACCCGGATTTGGAGCCCGAACAGGGCTGGACCTATGAAGCGGGGATCAAAGCCGATACCGGCCGTTTTCGCCTGCGTCTTGCCGCGTTTTTTATGGCCTATGAGGATAAGATTGAAGTCGATCGGTCCAAGGGATATCCACAGACTTATTTCAACGCCGGTGATTACCGGTCCCGCGGCATGGAATGGGAAGCGGGGATCACGCCTTTTCGTCATCAAGCCGGATGGCATAAGAATCTCTATCTTTATACCGCCGGATACTGGGCCGATCCCATAGCCGAGGATACCAGCGGAAATGAGTATCAATCCGGTCCCAAGTTTCAAAACAGTGTTGGAATTTCCTACGCGACCGATCCCATCGTTCTGGATTTGAACTGCCAGATTCTGACTTCCAGAGAGCGGAATCTGGACAGTTATGCCGCACTCAATTTCTCCGGTAAGCTGAGAGCCTGGAAGGGACATGTCATTTTTGGCATAGACAATATGTTTGATGAAGAAGTTCAGATTACGGGCGATCTCGGTGACACCGCCTCCAACCGGTATGTGTATTGGGATTTGGGACGGCTGTTCAAGGTGGGCTATGAAATCACTTTCTGATTTAACTCGGCACCGCCTGTCTTTTGCGGTAGGGGTCGTTTTCATGCTGCTTATGACGGCACCCTCCGTATCGGCGGGCATCCGGCGAATCGGCTTTTTTGTCGGAGATGTGGATGCTTACACCTGTGCGCGGGCATTGGAGGCAGCCGCGGACGTGAAAGGCGTCGAGATCCGGGTATTCACGGAGGGTGTTGTGAATACCCCGGCCGCGTCTGAATTCCTTCGGCTCATGGATGTGGCCGTGGTGGATATCATGCCGTCCCAGCCGGCGGGATGGCTTCTGGAAAACCGTTCTTTTTTGAAACCGGAAGTAAAAATCTATGCGGTCAGGAGTTCGAGCCATAATCAGGACTTTCTAACTGCCGGTTTTGTCATGGATGAAACGGTTCGAACCTATTTCAATTTCACCTCCGCCGACAATATCGTCAACCTGATCCGCTTTCTGACGTATCGGGATCTGGGGTTTCAGATAGACGCCCTGCCGCCGATCGTTCCGCCGGAAAACGCCCTGTATCATCCGGAGGCCCCGCGATTGTTCTCCGGCCTGAAGGACTACATGAAATGGTACCGGGAATCCGGCCATTTTAAGGAAAAAGGGATCTGGAATCTCTCCATCATTTTTCCGACCTTTGCTCTGGACGGCAAAAAGGCGCCTTTAGATGCCCTGATTCAGGCGTATGAACGCCGGGGGATCAACACCGTGACCTGGTTTCGGGAGATGAAGGACCGGGATAAACATCTGGCTCACCTCCTTTCCACGGAACCCCTGGCGAGCCGGCTGGGTTCCATCACCGGCTTTGATTTCAAGTTCTCCTCCACCCTCACGGGCGGGCTGGCGAAGGTTCTGAAAAAAGCCGATGTGCCGGTATTCAATGCCCAGTATCTTTTTTTCAGCACCGGGGAAGACTGGCTGGCATCACCGCAAGGAGTATCACCGGCGGATATGACACTTCAGTTTTCCACGCCGGAGATATCGGGATTGGTGGAGCCCACGGTGATTGGTGTCAAGGAGCGGGTCTCGGCGGAACGGAAGGATATCGAGGCGTTTATATATAAACCGGTGACCGCGCATGTGGATATTCTGGCCCGGCGGGTGGCCAACTGGCATACGTTGCGGCAAAAATCCAACGCGGACAAGAAGATTGTCCTGGTTTACTACAACCATGGGGCGGGCAAGCAGAACATCGGGGCCTCTTATCTGAACGTGTTCCGAAGTATCGATACCATTATCCGGAACCTGAAGCAGGCAGGTTACAGCATTACGGGCGAACTGACCGAGGAAAAAGTCAAGGATCTTCTGCTGAAGTCCGGCCGCAATATCGGTTCCTGGGCTCCGAATGAACTGGACCGCTTGATTGCGGAGGGCAATGCGGCCTTTGTCGACATAGCGGATTACCGGCGGTGGCTGGCCGGCATGCCCTCTGAATTTCGGGATGCAGTTGAAAAGGACTGGGGAAAACCCGAGGAGGGGACGATCATGATGAAAGACGGCCGCTTCGTTATGCCCTGTGTCCGGCTGGGAAATCTGATCCTGGCGCCTCAGCCGGTCCGGGGGTGGAGTGATGATCCCGAAAAGCTTTATCACAGCACCGTGCTTCAGCCCCATCACCAGTATGCGGCTTTTTATTTCTGGCTGCAAAATGAAATTCGGCCCGATGTCATGATTAGTCTGGGCACCCACGGCACGCATGAATGGCTTCCCGGAAAACAGGCCGGTCTTACCTGGAAATGTCCGCCGGAAGTACTGATCGGAGATATCCCGAATCTCTATCCTTACATCGTGGATGATGTGGGAGAGGGGATACAGGCCAAGCGCCGGGGCCGGGCCGTGGTGATCGATCACGCGGTTCCGCCCCTCAAACCGGGCGGGGTGTATGCGGAATATTCCCAATTGGCGGCGCTGATCAGCGAATTTGAATCATCGTCATCGGATAAAATACGAGACTCCAGGTTGGAGCGGATCCGGACCCTGGTGGCCCAATTGGGCCTGGATAAGGACCTGGATCTGTCCGTTGTGAATGAGAGTGACCTGGAAAAGATCGACCATTACCTTCTAACCCTGAAAACGGAAATGATTCCTTACGGCCTGCACACCTTCGGGGTGTCCCCTTTGGGCGAAGGTCTATCTGAAACCGCAGTGGCCATGGCCGAAAAAGGCGGCCGGTCCTCGGAATTTTATCAGGAACAACTCATGGCCTGCGGGCCGTCGGAGATGGCGAGCCTGATACGGGGCCTTTCCGGCGGTTATGTGCCGTCGGGGCCGGGAAATGATCCCGTTCGAAATCCGGAAAGTCTTCCCACGGGCAAGAATTTTTACGGATTCGATCCAGAGAAAACGCCCTCCCGCGAAGCATGGGAAAACGGGAAAAAAGCGGCGCTGGAGCTGATCGAGACATATCGGAATAAACATGATGGGAAATACCCCGAACAGGTGGGCGTGATCCTGTGGTCAGTTGAAACCATTCGGGATGAAGGGATCAATGCGGCCACAGCCCTGTATCTGATGGGAATGACCCCGGTCTGGGACCACCGGGACAAGGTCAAGGACGTTGCGCCCATTCCCGGATCGGAGCTGAACCGGCCTCGTATCGATGTTTTACTTCAGATGTCGGGTTTGTTCCGGGATTCTTTTCCCACGGTCGCCCTCCTGCTGGACCGGGCCGTAAAAAAGGCGGCGACTCTGACCGATCTGGAGAATTTTTTAAGCAAGCATTCTAACGTCCTGGAAGCATCATTAATCCAAGAGGGGCATTCGCCCGAAGCAGCCAAAAAACTCTCCCTGGTGCGGCTTTTCAGTGCCCCGCCCGGTGCCTACGGGACAAAGGTCGATGATATGACGGGGGCAAGCGGTCTGTGGGAAAAGGACGATGGGGTCGCCGAGCAGGGCTTTATCCAGGTGCAGTCCCACGGATACTCCTCCGATATGTGGGGAGAAAAACTGACCCCGGTGTATCGCCGGCATCTTAAAAAAGTAGATGTCACGGTCCACACCATTTCCTCGAACCTTTACGGAACCATGGATAACGACGACATGTTTCAGTATCTCGGCGGTCTTTCCATGGCGGTCAGAAAAGAATCGGGAAAGGATCCCGAAGTCTTAATCTCCATGCAGCGAACCCGGGGGCAGGGGCATATCGAGCCGCTGGCTGCGACACTGGGGCAGGAGCTTCGCACCCGCTATCTCAATCCGGCCTGGATCAAAGGGATGAAAAAGGAATCCTACGCCGGCGCTAGAGAGATGGCCGAGTTCATGGAAAATATGTGGGGCTGGCAGGTGACGGTACCCGGAGCCGTCGATGCCGCCAAATGGGAACAAGCTTTCGAGGTGTACGTGGAAGATAAATATGGCCTCGATATCAAGGAATTTTTTAATCGTGAAAACCCGTGGGCGCATCAATCCATGACAGCCCGGATGCTGGAGGCCGTCCGTAAAAACTACTGGCATGCCGATGAGAAAATCACCCGCCAACTGGCCGCCGAATATGCCATGAATGTGGTGGAAAAGGGCGTTGCCTGCTGCGATCACACCTGCAACAATCCCATGCTCAATCAGATGGTGGTCAACATCATCTCGATTCCGGGGGTGTTGTCTCCGGAAATTGTCGAGAAGTTCACGCTTGCCGTTGAGCAGGCAGCCGGGCGCACTCTGGACGAACAGGTGAAAGATCGCCTGCAACTGCTTGAAGGCCTGAAAGAAACCCCGGTGAAACCGAAAGATTCCCTTCAACCGGACAAAACCGACCCGGAAATGCCGAAGCAGGACAAAGCCGACCCAGAGAGGCCGCAGCCGGCCAAGACAGACCCCGAGGCGGCACAGCAGGACCAAACAGCGGACACTGCCGGAAACAAGCCGGTATCGGTGGAAGGGTATCGCATGGAAAAAATTGAATCGAATGATACGCAAACCCGCATCAGCACTTCCGGTGTCCAGTGGTTTGCCGCCGTGTTTATCCTGCTGCTGATCGGTTTGTTTGTAACCGGGGCGCAAACCTATAAAAAACACAAAGGAATAATTCACACATGATTCAGTCCAAGAAAGATTGGCGCCAATCACCTCTGCCGGATTCCGGGCAGTCGGCATGGGTGATCCCCCCATGGCTGATTGCGGTCGTCATCCTGGCGGGCAATTTAATCACTGCGGGGATGGCCCTTGCTCAGCACGGCGAGGCAACGCCCGTTGATCTGGGCGCCATCACCGTCACGGCCGAAAAGCTCTCCGAATATATCAAAAACCATCCGCAGGAGGTGAGTGTTCTCGATCAAAAGGAAATACGGGAGCGAAACCTTCTGGGGGTGGAAGAGGCGCTTGGCGTGATTCCCGGCGTGGATGTGCGACGCTCATCCGGCATCGGTGCGCGGATTTCCATTCGGGGTTCCGGCAAATCCGGCGGGGTTCTGGTCCTGCTAAACGGCAGACCGCTGAACACCAGCCAGTATGGCGGCGTGGATTTAAGCACCCTCTCCATCGATACCGTCAAATCCATTACGGTGTTTAAACCGCCGGTTCCGGTCTGGCTCGGCGCCGGCGCGAGCGAGGGGGCCATCAGTATCATCACCCATGATTTTGCTGCCCCGTCGCGGAAAAAGCCGGCGGCTTCCCCAACCCGGCTGCGATTCGGCGGCGGATCTTATGGGCTTGCCGAGGGCAGCGCAAGCCATCGATTCAGCCTGGAAAACGCAAATCTCATGCTTACTGGGTCGGGCAGTCACCGCGACGGTAAACGGACCAATGCGGATAAAGACAGCGGCGTGTTCAGTCTGCACTGGGATAAAGAAATTCCGGATCAGACCCGGCTGGAGACGGATGCCCGTTTTTACACCGCGGAGTATGGCGCGCCGGGTCCCACGGACAATCCCACTCCCGATGCCCGGCAGAAATACCGGAAAGGCTCTCTCGACACGCGGGTCCGCGGCGGGGTCCCGGGGGGCGGCGACTATGCGTTAAACCTTTACGGCGATGTCATCGGCCTTCGGGATAAATCCCAGTCCGGTGCCATATCCGATCAGGATTACGTCAAATTCGGAATCAAACCCGAGGCCAACTGGTCCGGTGAAACGGACACATGGAGCCTTCGCCTTGGTGGCATTCTGGAACAGGAGACGATTGACGAGACCCTCTCCGGTGAACATCAGCGCACCAGCTCCGGCCTCAGCGCCCAATGGGACAAGCGCTGGAATCCCATCACCGGAACCCTGGGGTTGCGATGCGACCATACCGACGGCTTCGGTTTTAACCCCGGCGCCTCGACCGGACTCGGCTACGGGCTCACGGAAACACTGATGGCCCGGTTGAGTGCCGGTTACAGCGTCACTGTGCCAAGCTTCGGCCAGCTCTATCAGTCCAGCCACGGTTCCATCGATCAGGTCCGGGGCAACCCCGGCCTCGATCCCGAGAAAATCGTCTCCTATAACCTGGGATTAGAGTATCGCGCCGGCAAAAACCGGGCTGTTCAGCTCTCTCTTTTCCGGGCCGACACCCGGGATCTGATCAGCTATGAGCGCGGAAACGACCTGATTTACCGGCCCATCAACATCGACAGGGCCTATCGGGAAGGTGTCGAGCTGACCGTAAAACAGGGATGGGAGAACGGGCTTTCCGCAGATCTGGGGTGTGTGTTACAGGATTCCGAAAACCGGCAAAGCGATAAGCCGCTTCCCTATACCCCCCGGGGAAAGGTGAAAACGACCGTGAAATACACCCTTCCGGAGTGGAAGACCTGTCTGGAGACCACCCTTCGATACGAAGCTGAGCAGTTCAGCGACGCGGAGAACAGGGCTTCGGAAAAATTGAATGACTATATCACCATGGATATCAAAATGACGCAGCCCTTTTCTCTGATGAAAGTGAGTTCCGAATGGTATCTCCAGGTCGATAACCTCTGGAATACCGGTTTTGAGATTCATCATGGGTACCCGGATGACGGCTTCCGGTTTTCCAGCGGCATCAACCTGATGTTTTGAAAAACAGACCGATAGCTGAAGGCAGATAGTCATGTTAATCAAATGGGAAGGTATGGTTGGTATCTCATCGTCCTCATCGCGTTTTTTTTTAAAGTCCCCGCAACTTATTTAAGTAAAA
Organism: Pseudomonadota bacterium; assembly: GCA_043797445.1. Classification (GTDB taxonomy): domain Bacteria; phylum Desulfobacterota; class Desulfobacteria; order Desulfobacterales; family JAFDDL01; genus JAZDPP01. Next base: position 136,139 of record JAZDPP010000208.1, on the reverse strand, counting down.
ACGGTAGTATCTTATATTCATTCAACAAAACATATGCTGAAACCATTATTCAAGTGAAGCAATGGTTGATCGGGGCAAAAAAAGTCGAAAGGCACTGGGCGAAAGACGTATAAAATGATGATGCTCATAGAAGGACACAGCTTGTTCGTCCTTTGCATCAACAATAACGGCCGCCCAACCCACGTCTCGGGTGTTCAGGCACCGTTTCAGAGCATCGATCAGAAGAATCTGCCCGTATCCCATGCCGCGATTCTTCAGATCAACAGCAAGGCGCCCCAAGAGGATTGCCGGTATTAAAGGGTACTTGGGCAACTTCTTGATGGTTTGCTCCGGCAGATCATTTAACCGAAGACTGGTGGCCGATAGCGTGTAAAAACCCAGCACGGCGGGACTATTCATTTCCACGAGTACGAAGGTGGCCGCGACGTGTTTGCGTGAATCCTGGCCGGCTTGCTTTAGCAGATAGCGGTCAAGCGGGTCGCTTCCACAAGAAAAAACCGCCCGATCGTGACACGATGCAAGCGCTTCAATCAAAAGCTTGTATTCTCGGGCTGTTGCCATTGATTATTCCATCAACTTGCGATATCGACGTGCCGCGGAGCGAAGTCGAGGCCCCGGTGCCGGGGGATTAAGCAATGCTGCAACAAAAGCCTTCTGTTCCTGAGTCGTCAACGAAATGACCAGATGCGCCTGCACCGTGCGCAACGCTGCGTCCGAGGCCGCCTGAATTAGAAAATCGGAAAGCGTTCTTCCTTCCAGATCAGCCGCCTGCTTGAAAAGGTCTTTTTGAGCTTGCGTGATTCTGGCCTCAAGGCGCTCGGTTCGTTCCTTGCCTGTTTGCGAATCGATCGAGGGCATAACCATATTCTCCCTGACAGTTGTTTTTTATAATGTACGGCATATTGCCGGTTTTTGCAACAAAAACGGCAAGCATTCAATAAAACTGATTCAAAAGGGGGATACTCTTCTTTTCGGTTCTCCGCTGGTTCCTGACGGGAATGCTGACCCTGTCTCTGATGGTGCATCTGATGCTCTTTTGGAGTTTCTCTTCCGTCCAGATGTTCAAAACGCATATCGTTCCTGATTTAACATTTGAGAATCTCGCGGAACCGCCTTCCCGAGTTATCCCGAGGCCGCGGTCCGCCGATAGAGAGCCGGTCAGCCGTCTCATGCCTCACCGGCTCCCGGGATGGAAACCCTGCGGTGCCGGATCGGGCTTAAAAGGAGTGGGATATTAACTGGAATACCGGCTTTGAGGTTCATCATGGGTACCCGGATGACGGCTTCCGGTTTTCCAGCGGCATCAACCTGTGCGTCGGGAATTCCCGGAAAGAAAAGCCTTGACTTCTTCCCATGCCCCTCATAAAAAAACTTAACCTTGCGGCAGAAGTCGCTACAGCTTGAGTTGGATTATAGAAACAGAACAGAACAGTAGGGTGGGGCTGGTTAAAGACGTGCTCCCCTTGGATAAAAAATTTCCGCTAACTATTGGCGGAGATTAAATTAAATTCAAAATAAAAGTAAAGGCCACGAAGGTCTCTGCACCCCGAAAAGGGGGAGCACCTTTGTGGCTTTTTTTTTGACAAATTCCGGATCTGAACCGGCCGGGTGACGACTTGGTGAATGGGCAATGGGAAATTTGCAATGAGTGCGGCTGATAGTGCAAGCGGGACAGCAACGCTTCGGATTGAACATCTGAAAGTTATTTTTCGGAGCAATGGCCTGGAATTGCCGGCGGTGGACAGCGTTTCAATGGAATTGAGGCCGGCAAACCGCATCGCTTTGCTGGGGGAGACCGGTTGCGGCAAATCGGTGCTGGCGCTTGCGATTTTTGGTCTGTTGCCGGCAAATGCCCGTGTGTCCGGTTGCATCAGCGGGTTTGGCCATGAGGATATACTGGCATTGCCACCCAAAAGCATCAATGGCTTGCGGGGCCGCTCCATGGTGCTCATTCCGCAAAATCCTCATGGGAGTCTCAACCCGGTTTTTCGTGTCGAAAAGCAGTTGACCGAGGCCATTCGTCTGATTTCACGGAAAAAGCCGGCCGGAATGCGAGCGGCCGCTCTCGAACTGCTTTCACGAACCGGCTTCAGCGACCCCGAAAAAGTTGCGAACCTTTATCCTCACCAGCTTTCGGGCGGAATGGCCCAACGGGTTTTGCTTTCCGCCGGGCTTGCGGGGTCCCCCGAAGTTGTCGTTGCCGATGAGCCGACCAAAGGACTGGATGATGAAGCGGCAACCCGGTGTCTGAGCCTGCTAACGACATGTTTTGAGAATGCTGCCCTGCTGCTGATCACCCATGATCTCAAAGCCGCCGCCGTTTGCGATGAGGCGGTGATCATGTATGCCGGAGAGATCGTGGAGCGGGGAGCCGCCGATAAGGTGATGGCCGATCCCCGTCATCCCTACACGGTCGGACTGATGGCCGCCCACCCGGCAAACGGGCTGCATCCGATCTCCGGAACGGCCCCCGGGTTGTCGAGCATTCCGAAAGGATGCCGGTTTCACCCGCGATGCCCCCTGGCGGACAATCGTTGCGTCTCGGAACATCCGTCCCCGGCGGCAATGGGAAATCGATGGGTGAGGTGTTTTCATGCTGGCGATTGAGGGCGTCGGGAAATGCTACAAAACGGGATGGCGCCGTTCGCCGGTGGAAGTGCTTCGGGACATCCGGCTTCAGGTGCACCCTGGAGAAATCCTGGGCCTGTGCGGGCCCAGCGGCAGCGGAAAAACCACTTTGGCCCGAATGATTCCGGACCTTGTCCGCCCGTCTACGGGAAAAATCCGCTTTCGAGGGGAGGATATCACGCGATTGACCGGAAAGCAGCGGGTGTCCTACCGGCGAAAAGTTCAGATCGTTTTTCAGAATCCGCTCCTGTCGCTGGATCCGAAGCAATCCGTTTTCGATGCCGTGGCCGAACCGTTAAAGGTTCACGGGCTGGTGGAATCGAAATCGGGGTTGCGGGAAAAGGTGGGGGCGTTGTTATCGGATTGCGGGCTACCCGAGGAAATCGGAGGGCGCCTGCCCCGGGAGATCTCCGGCGGCCAGGCGCAACGGGTGGTGCTGGCGCGGGCATTGAGTGTCAACCCGGAGCTGATCATTGGGGATGAGATGACCTCCATGCTCGATGTCTCGGTTCAGACTCAAATCCTTCACCTGCTGCAACGGCTTCGAAAAGACCGGGGGCTCACTTTGATGCTTATTTCCCATGACAGGGATCTTCTGCGGGCCGTGTGTAACCGGGTGGCGATGCTGGAGGGGGGAAGAATACAAGAAGTTTGGGGCTTGGCGGATAGATGACTCGGGGAACTTATCGTGATGGCTTCCGGGTGCTGAGTGTTGAGTGCTGAGTACGGGGGGCTCGTTTTATTAATTGACGTTATGGTTACAAGAGAATCAAAATTTGCAGAAGGAGGAAGAAACATGATGCAAGCCTGGAAGGGGAAGCGTACGATTGTTATGGGCATTGTCCTATGGATGACCTCGGTTGTGGCAAACGGAGAGGAGACGACCCGCCTGGAAGATGTGGTGGTCACCGCTACAAAATATGAAACATCCGTCAAGGATATTCCGGCCTCCATAACGGTCATTACGGGAGAGCAGCTCCTGGAGCAGAATCTTGTGAATGGGGACATCTCGGACGCGCTTCGGTCAGTGCCGGGCATCAGTCTGCGGCGAGCATACGCGCCCTTTCCCGCCTCCGCCAATATCCGGGGGCTCGGCAGCGAATCGACCCTGTATCTGGTGAACGGCATTCCCACGGACTGGCAGATCTCCCAGACCATCCCGGTTGAACGGATAAAGCGGGTGGAGATCATTCGGGGTCCGGCGTCGGCGCTTTATGGCGCCAACGCCGGCGGAGGCGTGATCAATATCATCCTCAAGGAAGGCGGTGATAAGCCGAGCGCCGCGGTCAGCACGGGGTATGGGAGTTTCGACCGGTTTCGGTCTGCGGCATCGGCCGATGGCGGTATCGACAAATTCAATTATGCCGTGTCGGCCTTCTATGAGGAGGCCGACGGCGAAAATGTCGTAAAAAACAATGTCAATCCCGGCATTCATATGATCGATCACTGCGATTATGATAAAAAGGGCGTGGGGTTCAGCTCCGGTTATGCCTTTTCCGAATCGTCCAAACTCAGTGTGTTTTATAATTTTTTCAACGACCGCTATACCCGTGGCCGCCCCTATGTGGGCGGTGATTGGGATTATCATCTGGGCGGCTTTATCTTTGATCAGAAAATCGGCAAACAGGTCAATCTGCGGGCCTATGCCGCCTATCGGGTAGATGATTATCTGCATCTTTATGACAAGGGCGGAACCAATTATGCGCCGAACCAGAAACGATTCATGGATTACGATGAGATGCCCGCCGAACTTCAGGCCACTTACACACTCGGCTGGGGGCATACCCTCACGGCGGGGATGTATTATAACAACCAGGAAACGGATCAAAAATACCGCAACTGGACCACGGGCGCGCAGACCCAGAGAAACGAGTTTAATGTTCGGACTCTGGCCGGGTATCTTCAGGATATCTGGAAACCCATGGACGCGCTGACCCTGACTCTCGGCGGTCGCTACGATCATTGGAAAAACTACGACAATATCTTCTCAAGCTTCAGAGATCCCACCCTCGAAGACCGGACCGACGATCATTTCAGCCCGAAAGCCGGGCTTCGCTACAATATCGATAAAAGCACTTCCGTATGGGGCAATTGCAGCACCGGTTTTTTGCCGCCGACGTCCGAGCAGCTCTATGATGACCGGACTTCCGGCGGGAATCCCCGCCAGCCCAACCCGGATTTAAAGCCGGAAACCACTCACTCCTTTGAACTCGGCGTGGAACGGTGGTTCCTGAACCGCCTGCAGGCGAACCTGGTCGGTTTTTACAATTATACGGATGACAAGATTCTCTCCTGGTTCAATGCTTCCAATATCTGGACGAATCAGAACATCGGTCGCACCGAGTCCTACGGTACGGAATTGACCCTGGCCTATTATCTGTCGGAGGACTGGAGCCTGACTGCCAATTATACCTATAATCGGGCCACCATCGAAGAAAATCCCCAGAATCCTTCCCTGGAAGGCAATGATCTCACTTTCAGCCCAAAGCACAAAGCCAATCTCGGTGCCACCTACAGCCGGAAAGACAACTTCACGCTCAGCGCCTATGTGAAGTATTTGAGCAAGCAGTACACCGATGACGCCAACACCGCGCGCAACGCGGCGGGCGAGGAACTTGTCATGGAGGAGTCCATCGTGGTCGATCTGAAAGGGACCAAACATTTTCCCGTATCCTGGGGCATGATGAAGATGATCGATTTTTCTCTCAGCATCGACAATCTCTTCGATGAGAATTACCGGGCCTTTTACATGTATGAAGACCCTGGAACGACCCTGTTCGGCGAAGTAAAGGTGATTTTCTGATACCGGCTATGTTCCAATCGTTGATCAGTAAATTGAACCGGAGCCGGCTGAAATATGAGTGGCGCTACCGGTGGGGGCGGACACCTTGGGAAACCGAGGTGACGCCCCCCGAGGTGATGGCGTATATCCGCAACACCGCTCCCGGGAAAGCGCTGGATCTGGGATGCGGCACCGGGACTCATGGAATCGCTCTCGCGCGGCTTGGCTGGCAGGTAACCGGCATCGATTTTTCATGGGAAGCCATTCGAAAAGCCAGGCACAAAGCCGCCGAAGCCGGAGTAAATATCGACTTCCATGCCGCCGATGTCACCGGCTTGGGCCTTCCCTCCGCTGCGTACGATTATGTATTGGATATCGGATGCCTGTTTTCGCTAATGGAAAAAGAGCGGAGACCTTATGCTCGCAGGTTGGCCGAATGGGTGAAACCTCATGGGTGCTGCATGCTATTTTCGTGGCTGCCCCGGCTGAAAAAAGGGCGCCTCGCGGGTATTTCCCCCGAAGACGTCGAGCGGTTGTTCCGGGAGAATTTTATCAGCATCCGTACCCGCATCGGAGAAGAAAAGGGACATCCGTGCGCCTGGTACTTGTTTGAACGGCGATGCGAGGAGGGATCACTCCATTTTGAGACTCCATAAGGAATCACTCACATGAATCGAATCGGAAAGCGAAGAAAGCTCCGTTTATTTCTCCTCGTGATCTGGGTGTTTTTCTCCGCCGGTTTTGCCGGGGCCGAAGCGGATTTTTCAATCGAAAGACTGGTGGTGGGAACCACTATGAGCGTAAAGAGCATCGATATCGACGATTATTATTTCGGTACGCTGCGGGCGATGCTGACACATTTGAGTCTCGTGAATCTGGATGAAAAGGGAGAATTTTACGGCGCTCTGGCCGAGTCCTGGGCCACCAAAGACGGCAAAACATGGACGTTCTCTTTAAGAAAAGGACTGCTCTGGCATGACGACCGGCCGGTCACGGCCCGGGATGTTGCATTTACGATCACATATCTGCTGGAAAAGGTGCCGGTATACAAAAGCCATTTGAGTCTCGTCGAATCGGTTGCGGCGCCGGACGACCATACGGTGATGATTCACCTCAGCCGGCCGAATCCGCGATTCCTCGTCAATCTTCTGGTGGTCCGCATTCTTCCCCGCCATTGCTTTGAATCGATAGCGGACCCGAAGACGTTTACAGGCGGGGAGGCTGCCATCGGCTGCGGGCCGTATCGGTTCGACTCCTTCGATCCGGCCTCCGGCACCATCGGCTTTACGGCGTTTCCCAAATATTACCGGGGCCGGCCCCGCATTCGGCAAATCGTGTTTCGAAGTTACAGAAATCCGGATGTACTGTATATGGCGCTGCGAAAAGGAGAAATCGATCTTCCCTATTTTTACGCCGCCGGCACCCCGGCTTTCCATGTGCCGCCCCTGTTGAAGGATCCGAATATTCGAATTCAGCTCATGGATAATATCGGTGTTCCCAATGCCCTGTTTTTGAATACGCAAAAACCGCCGGCCGATCAGGCGGATTTCCGGCGGGCGCTCAGTCATGCCATCAACTACGAGGAGCTGATCCGGTTCTTTGCGGCCGGATACGGATCGGTCCCGAACGGCGGATTCGTGCCGCGCGGCGCCCCGGAATTCGTTGAAACCGAACCGCTGATATATAATCCCGAACGGGCGGTGAAACTTCTCGAAACGCTGGGCTATGTCGATGTCGGCGCCGACGGGTTCCGGAGGGCAAACGGAAAGATCGCGGAACTGGAATTGGTGGTTCGAACGGATGTCACGGGGTCTCTTCGGCTGACGGAGCTTCTAAAGGAGTATTTTCAAAAAATCGGCGTGAAGCTGACGCTGCGGCCGGTCGATATGGCGACGTTTTCAACGCTCTGTGACCGGGAACGGTCGCACATGGCGCTTTTGTCCCGCGCCACGCCCTGGGGCATGATGATGTGGGCAGGTTGCGGAACGGGGTACCTGGATCAGCGCAATATCGGCTGGAGCGCCTTTGTGGATCCGGGGTTCGTATCGATCGTCGATCGAATGAACGAGACCCTAGACCGCGGGCAATACTTGAAGGTGGCGGCGGAGTTTCAGCAGTGTCACGCGAAACTGCTTCCCGCCATACCGCTCTATTGGGACGCGCTGATACAGCCCTATCATCGCCGGTTCGAGGGGTGGAAGGTGAGTCCCGTATACGGCTTTTTATGGGAGGAGACGTGGTTCAACCTGCGGGAGGCAACACCATGACGGTTTCGGTAATACCAGGAGATCAGAGGTAAGCGGCCATGGGGTGGTTTTTGCGGTTATTCAGACTCCTGGTTTGCTTGGGCCTTGCGCTGAGTCTGAATTTTTTATTGCCGAGACTCATGCCGGGTGATCCGGTCGCGATGCTGCTGGGGCCGGATGCCGTTTCCCTCAGTAAAAAGGATCATGGGGCGCTCAAAGCCGAATACGGTCTGGATCGTCCCCTGTGGGAGCAATACCGGAGCTATGGGGTGAATCTGCTTCAGGGGAACCTCGGATATTCTTTTCATCATCACCTGTCCGTGAACCGGTTGGTGCTGGCGCATCTGAAAAGAAGTCTCACCCTTCTGGCGCCGGCCCTTTTTCTCTCGACGTTGGCGGCGGCGTTTCTGGGAACTCTTGCCGGATGGAAACGCGGGACGGTCCTGGACCGGAGCGTGACGTTTTTTGCGGTTCTGTTTTTTGCCATGCCGTCCTTTCTGACGGCCATGATGTTGCTCGATCTCTTCGGCTATCGGCTGGAGTGGTTTCCTCTGGGGGGCTTTTTCCCGGGAGGTGACGCCGACCGGTCCTGGGGCGATTCGCTGAGGGCGGTTTTTCGATATCTCACGCTGCCGACCTGCGTGCTGGCGTTAACGTCGGTGGGGGCGAAATACCTGGTTATGAGAAATGCCGTTGCGGCGGCTTACGGCGAAGACTATGTCCTGTATGCCCGTGCCAAGGGCGTTTCCCCCTGGCGCATCGCTTTTTTGCATATCTTTAAAAACGCATGTCTTCCCCTGCTTCATCTCGTTGCCCTTCACATGGGATTTATGGTGTCCGGGGCGATTCTCGTGGAGATCGTCTTTTCAATCAACGGCATGGGGATATTGATTTTCGATGCGGCCATGAATCGCGATTATCCGGTGCTTCAGGGCGCTTTTTTCGTGCTCACCCTCGTGGTCATGGGATTGAATCTGATCGTAGACCTGATTGCGGGGGCAATAGACCCGCGAATCGGCCGGGGACGAACGTTATGATCACCGGATGGCGAACCTTTGATAACGGAAAAGGGGCATTTTTGGGAGGCGTGGGGATATTGCTTTTTTTTGCGATAGTTTCGATCGGCGCCGATCTCCTGGCGCTTTATCCACCCCGGTTTCGAGACATGCCCTTTCTCATGCCCTCATGGCCGCATCCGCTCGGAACCAACGATTTGGGTCAGGATATCTTAACCGTTCTCATGGCCGCTGGCCGCGTCTCCCTCACGATCGGTATCGCGGCCGCAATCGTCTCCGTTCTGATCGGAACCACCGTTGGGCTTCTGGCCGGCTTTTTCCGCGGGGTGAGCGGGGAGATTTTCACCGGCGCCATTGATGCGGTGCTGCTCATTCCCGTCTTGCCTTTGCTGGTGATTCTGGCCGCATACCTGGGACCGAGCAGCTTCAACATCGTTTTGGTCATTGCCTGCATCGGATGGTGTTCGACCGCCCGGGCGGTGCGGGCGAAGGTGCTTCAGCTGCGGGAAACGCCATTTGTCGAAGCCTTAAAGGCTCTGGGCTTTTCGGGAAGGCGCATCCTTTTTTTTCATCTGCTGCCCAATGTCTCGGAGATTGTCTCCGCTAAATTCGTTCTCACCGTGGCGGGTGCCATGTTAAGCGAAGCCTCCCTGGGATTTTTAGGTTTTGGAGACCCGTTGCGACCGAGTTGGGGGAAAATGATTCATGACGCTTTTCAGCGGGGAGGCTTCGCGAACGGCCTTTGGAACTGGTATCTTCCCCCCGGAATTTGCGTTACCCTGTGCACGATGGGATTTGTGCTGCTGGGGTTTTACTGGGAGCGGAAAGATGAAGCCGAAAAGCCGCCGGAGTGGCTTTTCTGAGAAATAATTCTCTGCGCGCTTTTACCCTTCAATGGGGTGCTGATAAAAGTCCCGTTTACCGGGGTATCGCAGGACCTCTTTTCGATAGCGAATCCGGCGCTCGAAGATGTGGCCCGCATGATGAAGACAGGGGCGGGTAAAGGCACGACCGGGTGATGACCCCTTAAAAAAGGATTGGATTAGCGGGAACCGGATCATCGCGGCCGAATGCTGGGAATTCTCGGTGTGAACAGCGCCGGGAAATCGACCCTTTTGAAGTGCATCAACCGGATTTAAAAACCCCAGGCCGGCGTCGTCTATCTGCTGGCTTTCGGTATCGGTCGCGCCGAACCGGTAACGGTAACCGACATGGCCGGGCGTTCGGTGACGGCGCCATTTGATCCGGTTCAATGGGTTTTCCGGCCCAGTCGGGCGTTTTTATCGCTCGAGAAAATGATGTTGTTTAATTCTACTTTGTCACATTTAAATCTAATTTAACCACCAAGCCAAATGTCCATTTTATTATCAAACGCAACTTGCGTAAGGAATCACGGCAAGGCTGGGTGGATTTGGCAAAGGAAACCGGTGAACAGAAGTTTTGTCGTCAGGGTAAGAGCGTATGGATCGGAAAAACACATGTTGGCATTGACGGGAAGGCTCTGCCCTATCCGATAATATTTGAAGTGGTCGAAAGAACTATCAAAAAAGGGCAGATATTATTATTCCCCGAGTATGAGATCGATACCTATTGGTGTAGCCTTGACCGGATGCCGGCGAAGGAAGTGATCACACTTTATCACAACTACGGCACCAATAAACAGTTCCACTCCGCCTGAGGGAACGTAAGCAATAAGTATACCACCGATTCAGGTCTTGACTCAAGGAGGAGCGAGCGTATAATGCAAACGCATTCGCATTAAAGCCGATCAATACCCCATCAAAGGAGATCGAACTTATGAAAAGGCCGCTTACAAAGGTATGCATGACGCTGCTCTGTTTTTGTATGGCCGTTGCAGCGTGTGATTCCGACGCGCTTGCCGCCGGCGGAAAACTTGAGATACTGACCTCCACGTTTCCGATCTACCAGATTACGAGAAATGTTACGAAGGGGTGGGATAGCGTGAATGTATCGTTGATGATTCCGGCGCAGCTCGGCTGTCCGCACGATTACGCTCTCACGCCGCGGGACATGCGCAAGCTCTCCAAGGCCGATGTGCTCATCATCAACGGCCTCGGGATGGAGGAATTTCTGGGCACGCCGGTAAAAGAGGCCAATTCCAAATTAAAAATTATGGACTCTTCCATCGGCATTAAGGATATTCTCAACTTTACGGACGTGGGGGAACACGAACAGGCTCGCCATAAGACTGAACATGAGGGGGAACACCGTAAAGAGCCGGCCCATGAAGACCGGCACGCTCATGAACACGAGCACCCCGATCACCATCATGCCGGCGCCAATCCTCATCTTTTTGCCAGCCCCCGCATGGTGGCCCTTTTGGCGATGAACATCGCCGCCGGGCTTTCCGGAATCGACCCCGCCGGCGCGAGAATCTATTCTGAAAACGCCCGGGCTTACGCCGAAGCGATGAACCGTCTGGCGGATGAGTTTGCGGCCCTCGGTAAGCAACTGGCAAACAACCGCATCGTGACCCAGCATGGCGTGTTCGATTATCTGGCCCGTGACATGGGCCTTGACGTTGTCGCCGTGGTTCAGGCCCATGCCGGACAAGAGCCTTCCGCATCGGAAATGCTGGCGGTTGTGAAAACCATCAGACAGGAAAAGGCGGGCGCCATTTTCACCGAGCCTCAATATCCTGAAAAAATCGGCCGGACCATCGCAGCTGAAACCGGCATTGCCGCTGCGACACTGGACCCGGTCGCAACCGGACCGGAAGCCGCTCCCCTGGATTATTATGAAACACGCATGCGCCAAAACCATGCGATCATCGGAGAAACTCTTGGCACCAGATAGACCGGATCCAATCCATCCGGTAATGCCCCCATCATCGGCACAAAAGGAAAGTGGGCGCCACGAAACCCGGCAGGTCAAACCGGCAGCCGGCTTTTTAGCGTTTTTTCTTCTGGCCGGTCTTTTCTTTTTGCCCGCTAAAGCAGACACAGGGGCCTTAAACGCATTTGCCGTCGTGTTTGTCAGCATCGTCCTCGAGGCGATACCCTTTATGTTCATCGGTGCGCTGGCGGGTGGGTTGATCGAGGCCTTCGTGAGTCATGCGGCCATGGCCTCGTTTTTACCCCAGCGGGGATGGCTGACCGTCTGCATGGCGGCCGCCGCCGGTACGGTCTTTCCGGTTTGCGAATGCGCCGTGGTGCCGGTGGTACGGCGTCTGGTCGGCAAGGGGCTGCCGTTGTCGGCCGCTATCGGCTATCTTCTCGGCGGCCCTATTGTCAACCCGATCGTAGCGGCTTCAACGGCCCTGGCCTACGGATTCCAGTGGCGCATCGTCGCGCTTCGGCTGGTGCTGGGCTATGGCATCGCCGTTTGCACCGGCCTGTTGATGGATCGTTTTTTTACCAAAGACAAAGCGATCCGGGAGGGGGGTGATCGAACCGATGCGGCTGGATGCTCATGCGGCTGTACCCATCAGCACCCGCCAGCCGCCCCCTTTGACGGCCATTTCAATGCGCCGGATGATGGTTTTACAATCGCGGGGCAAACGGGTGGCGTTGACTGCCCTTGCGGATCCCCGCACACGACCACCACGAATGGGGTCACCGACAAGCTGGGGGCGGCCTTTTCGCATGCCGCGGATGATTTTATGGCCGTCGGGCATTATCTCGTGATCGGCGCCTTTATCTCGGCATTGGCGCAGACTTACATCGATCGGTCCAGTTTTTTAACTCTGTCCGGGGTCCCGGCGGTGTCCGTGGGGCTGATGATGGCGTTGGCCGTTTCGCTGAATCTTTGTTCCGAGGCGGATGCCTTTATCGCCGCTTCCTTTCAGGGCTTGATGCCCCTGCCGGCCCAGATGGCCTTCATGCTCATAGGCCCCATGTTCGATCTCAAGCTCTTGCTGATGTATCAGAGCTTATTCAGGCGAAGAGCCATTGTCGTATTGGCGGTGCTGATCATCGCGATGGTGTCGGGCGTCTCGGCCGGGATGGAACTGGTAAACGGAATGACGCCATGAGACCGCCGGATGAAGTTATGAAGCAATGGCTGACGCCCATTGTGTTCGGCATCTGGACCTGCACCCTGCTTCATCTGCTCGCCTCTCAGCGCTACACCGTTTTCCTGAGGCCGGAGTTGGGCCTGCTCCTTGGCTTGGCGTATTTCATTGCAATGGGATTCATGGTCGCGACCCTCATGGGGACGCATCGGACAGTGCCCGATTTTTCAGCTGTCCTGCGCGCACTCATATTACTGTTGCCGGTTTTATATCTGATGATCATGGGTGACAACCGGCTGGGCGGCAGCGCCTTTAAAAACCGGTTTGTCGGACCGGCTGTCCTGACGATGGAACGTAATGACATGGACCGGAAAGATGAGCTCGATCCGCGTCCCTGGAAAAAAGAAAAAGCGTCTCCCGCCTCCCCGGAAAGCGATGCGATCGGCTCCGCTGCGCAGCGAGCACTCCGGGAGCCTACCATTCTTGAAATCTTTAAGAATCCAAAGCGGTATGACGGTCAACGGGTAATCGTTTCGGGCATGATTCTTCGCGACGAGAAACTCGGGCCGCATTTCGGTGGAAGGGACACCGCGGTCTATCGTTTTTTAATGACCTGCTGCGCCGCGGATGCCCTGCCGCTGGCGATTGCGCTCGATTCGAAGTTCGCGCAACCCTTTGAAAAAGATCAATGGGTGCGGGTGGCGGGTATCTTCCGGCTGGTTAAAATTCACGACAAGCCGGTGCCCTTCATGGAAGACCCGGTGATTACGCCCGCCGAAGCGCCGGCGTTTCCATATCTTTTTTAACGATCAGATCCAAAATACCACTCGAAGCAAAGACTTCTTGACTTCACGGATTGGGGTGGATTAGGAGAAAAGCATATGGGCTGACGGCGAGCTGAGTTTTGCCGGTTCCTTCGGGGGAAGCGATGAAAAGGACCATGAGGGAAACAATCTGGATTGCGGGCATGGGATATTTCGGCCTGCGGGCGCTTCAAAAATTATCCATGCAGGGGAAAGAAAGACAATTTGTTCTCATAGACCCCGCCACGGCAACGCTTGAAGCGGTCGAGTGCGGAAAATGCGGCTTTGAACAGACTGACGCCGTGGCCTATTTGGAACATCATCTCAGACCCGGGAATGTACCGGACTGGATTATCCCGGCGTTGCCTCTGCATCTGGCCGCGGAGTGGTGCCTGCGGCGTCTGGGGCCGAAACGGTTTGGCCGCAAGCTTTCCCTGCCTCTCGACATGGACCTGTTGCTCCGGAATCCCGTGCGGGGAACCACCGGTGATATACATGTCAGCCATGCGTCGTTCCGATGCCCTGAAGATTGCCCCGAACCCCGGGATATATGCACCGTTACGCGGAGCGCCCGTAAACAGAATATGTTTGAACTTCTTCAATTACTCCGCTTTCCTCTGTTTGAGTCACTCGTGATCCGGAGTCACCAATTGGCCGCGGGGGTCGGCGGGTACCGTGCGGCGCAGCTTTTTTCGTTGCTCCGTCAGGTGGATGAAGCAAAAGGCGATGTGCTGATCAGTACGGCCTGTCGTTGCCACGGCGTCATGACCGGACTGGAAAATCAGGCTCCCGTGTCTTGATCGGAATGGCGGGCCGGATTTTGCGAGCTCCGTCTTTTCTTAAAAGTCTTGACTTTGCCCGCTTCATGTGATTTTCAGGAACCAAACAGGCGCTCAGAGATGAGCCGAAGAGGGAACCTCGTGAGAATCGGGGACGGGCCCGCCGCTGTAACCGGGGACGATGGCAGCATTCATGCCACTGATTCAGTAGTAAGGGATTGGGAAGGCGCTGTTTCATCGGGTGATCCGGAAGTCAGAAGACCTGCCTGAATAAAGATCAGTCGCTTCCCGTGGATCAGGAACGGCTGGACGGTTCCGTGCGAGAAAATGGGCATCCCGGATCGATCGAAAGATGGATCCGGGATTTTTTTTTGTTAAAACCCCGGATCGAGGATGACTCGATGACGGGTTTTTTTTTGCGGTAACCCAACCGCATGAAAACAAGCGGCGGGTGAGGAAACGAAAAAGGGCGGGGAGGAAAGAAATGTACCTGTATTGGCGAGTGCAGCAGGATTTAAACTGTCTGGGAGAAGTCATCACATTTCATGAACCTTGTTTCATTCGTTCCCTGCGGCGATGGGTAATAAAAAACGCTGCGGGAATAGCTCTGGCCGGAGAATTTGCGATCACGGACCCCATTCGGCCCAGCATGAACTGACAGCATGCGATAAATTTTTTCTAAGGCACAAAAAAGTGAAAGGAGGAGGGTCGGATGAAAACAAAAGGGCGGGTCCTTTTTGCCGGGAAACAAACATGGGCATTGTGGGTGGCAATCATCGTGATTTCTTCGGGACCCGGGATCGGCATGACCGCTCAACCTCCGGAACAAATCCATGTGCTGGAGGCGATCGTCGTCACTTCCACCAGCAATAGCCCAATGCTCGATACCCCTGCCAGTATTTCGGTGATCACGGCATTGGATTTAGACCAGATGGGCGCCAAAACCATTACCGAGGCATTGGAACGTATTCCCGGGGTTTATAATACCACCGCCGGCAACTCATCGCTGTCCATTCGCGGCACCCACAGTTCCATGACCGGGGGGCCGGTCATCCTGATCGATGGTATCGCCCAGAAATACGGCAATTATCGCCGCGAGGAACTGGACATCGTCCCGGTTTCGCAGATCGAGCGCATTGAGGTGCTCCGTTCGGCCGGAGTCGCCTACGGCCCGGGCGCGGCCCGTGGCGTGATCAACATCATCACGAAGAAGGGGCAGGGGGGAAAACCGGTCAACGCCCATCTGTCCACCAGCTACGGATCCTGGGAGACTTATAACGTTTCCGGCGGCATCGACGGCCGGTTGAATCAGTGGGATTATCTCGCCGATGTGACCTGTTACGGCACCGGCGGGTATGAAGCGGAAGAAACTTCCCGCACGGCCGGACTGCTGAAACTGGGGTACAATCTCTCTGAGCGGACCCGTATCGGCGTGCGCGGCAACTGGGTGAATATGGACAGCGATTCCGCCTACGATCTGGTCAAATATGCCTGGCAACGGGACAACTACCGCAGACGCATCCATTTTCCGGAGGCGGAAAATGACGATGATCCGGTCTGGCACAACACCAAGGAGCAGGATTCGGGGACGTATGCCCTCGACTTTGCCCATAACGGCGCCAGTCTTTTTGTGGACGGCACCCTCTCCCATACCCATTACAACGAACAGTTTTACGACACGCAGGATATCTACCGGTCCACCACCACGGCGCGCGGCGACCGGGACGATCGAGAGCAGGACACTTGCACCGCGACGCTTACAGGCGGTTACCGCCTGGATTTCGGCGCGCTCCACTACACGCCCACCGGGGGAATGAATATGGAGAATGTGGATTTCAGACAGCGCAAGACCTACCCCTACGACACCGCGGGAACGAGAAGCACCGCCTCGGCCGACGTGGATCTGGCGGAAACCACCACCGGGGTGTTCTGGGACAATGATTTGCTCCTAAACGATCGGTGGGGGCTGAAGATCGGCAACCGGCTGGATCGGGTGGACATGACTTTCAAAACCCGGGAACCGAGCCGGCTGAATGTCGAGGACACCCTGTGGAGCTGGACCGTCGCGCCTTCCTATCACGTTACCCCCACTGCCAATGTCTACGTTTCCGTGGGGCGCAACTACTGGTTTCCCAGCCCCCAGTATTTCTATTGGGCGGCCAGTTACGGCAGTCCGAACAATCGTCCCGAGGATTTGAAACCGGAAGAATCGCTGACCTGGGAGATCGGGTACAAGCACCATCTGGGCCGGGCGCTCAACATCGCGCTGACCGCCTATCTTTCCGAGACCGCAGATAAGTTCGGTGGATATTACGAGGGCGGCAGCTATATGGGGCAGAAAAACACCGGAGACGCCGAGACCCGCGGCGTGGAACTGGAACTTGACGGGCGGCCGCTGGCGTGGCTGGGGTACCGGATCTCCGGAGCCTATATTCACGCCGAATGGACCTCGGGCACGGCACGCATTTACGAGCATCCCGCCAATACACGGGTAGAGGCCGATCTCGACGGCTACAAGGTCAACGGCATTCCCGCGTTCACCAGCCGGATCGGACTCGATTTCTATCCATGGGAAGGGTGGAAGGCCGGCCTGGACGCCGTCACCTGTGGCGAATACTACCTGGACTACACCAACCGTCTGACCTATCCGTCGAAAACCACTTTCGACGTCTCCGTTTCCTATTCCTGGGACAAGTATAAACTCTGGATTCTCGGGAAAAACGTCCTCGACGAGGATGTGGAGCGGGCTATCAACACCGACGGCGAGTTGACCCGAGCTAACGGCGCCCCGAAAACGGCCTACTATGTGCTGGATGGGATTTATATAGAGGCCGGCGTTGGCATAAGCTTTTAATATACCTTCGACTGCGAATGTCCCGCGAGAATGGCAATACTGGAGGAACGTCCCAGGTCAGCTGGCATGCAATCGGGAAGGCCCGTGTGGGCGGACAGGATTCGGACGTCTTGCCAATCCAGACCCGGACGGGAAAAGGCCAATTGCACGGAACTGACGCCGGGGGGCAGGAGTCAGTAGGTCAGCACCATCCCGCCGTCAAAGAGCAGATCGCCGCCGATCAGATACCTGGCGTGGCGGGAGAGACCGAAGACAAAGAGGTTTCCCACCTCAATGGGGCTCATCATCTCCTTGATCCGGGATTTGCCCATCATCACCTCGCGAACGACCTGGTCCGCGGTGATTCCCCGCTGGGCGGCCTGGGCCGGAACCTGATTGAGGGCCAGGGGGGTTTTGACGAAACCGGTGCTGAGGGTAAAGGAGCGGATCTTGCCCTCGCCCTCGGCCGAGATGGACTGGGCCAGCGCCCGCAGCCCGAACTTGGTGATGTTGTAAACCGGTTTTTTGGCCGTGCAGATGTGCGCGTGAACCGAGGCCATATGACCGATTACCCCGCAGCCGTCCGGGCTTCGCTTCATGTGCGGGATGACCCGTTGAGAAAGATAAAAGGGCGCCCTTAGCATCAGGCGCTGCATCAGGTCGTATTTTTCCATGGGAAATTGATCCACCGGGTCGATGTGCTGGATGCCGGCGATGTTGATCAGGTATTTGATCTGTCCGGCGCCGGCCGCCTCGGCCACGGCCTTTTCGATATCCTCGTCGCGGGTCAGATCGACGGGCACAAACTTCATCCGGCCGCCGAGCCGCTCGGCCATCTGAAGGGTCTTTTGCCCCTCCTCCCCGTTGATGTCCAGCCCCACGACGGTGAGTCGGTTGGCCGCGGCAGCCAGGGCCGTGGCCCGGCCGATACCGGTTCCGGCGCCGGTGACGATGCACACGTGCTCGGGGATAAAATCCCGGTCCCGCAGGATCAGAATGTCTTCGGGTCGGATTTCGGGCTCGGTGAGATGTTCGGGTGTTTGGGTTTCCATATTCGATCCCTCCGTTTTCAACGAAAGCGGTTAGCAGTTAGCGATTAGCCGTTAGCGAAAAACTAAAAAAAACGCTTTGTTAAGCTAACAGCTTCATCCAGAAGCCTTCGATTTATGGATGAGCACTATGCTATCGTCATACTG
The DNA here is from genome assembly GCA_043797445.1 of Pseudomonadota bacterium. Taxonomy (GTDB): domain Bacteria; phylum Desulfobacterota; class Desulfobacteria; order Desulfobacterales; family JAFDDL01; genus JAZDPP01. The sequence goes on along the minus strand of JAZDPP010000208.1, from coordinate 117,883 downwards.
CCATAAACGAGCTCAAAGAGCCAAGAAAAATAACGATCGCTCACATCCCGATAATAATTCAAGCCTGCTTTTGACGGCGGCTGGTTTACCTGTAATTCTCATTGATATGACAAGGCGCCCCTGGTTTCCTTTTTGATTGAATTCACGATTCGTTGCATGGTACTGTGCGTTCATGGAAGCGTGGACTAAAGAGCGGTTGTCACAATCAGAATATGATATGGACACCGCAGAGTACATGCATGAAGGAGGCCCCGTATCCCCACACGCTATCCGGAGCAACGTGAAAAGCTTCAGAAGCTTTACAATGAGGCCACTGTCAAGAATATCCGGAACGATTTCATTGGCAAGGACTATTGGGAACGAATTGATATCCTGACGGATGTTATTTATGAAATATTTGCTCCGATGGAAGCCGTAACTTGACCATTTGACCCCATAACTAGCATTTGCCCATCAAAGGAGGTTTACCATGAAAAGATCGTTCGGGATGGTTGCCTGTGGACTGCTCTACCTTGCCTTAACGACCGGTTCGCTGATTGCGGCGGACCCCATCAAAATCGGTATCGTGGACTGTTATACCGGACCTCCCAGCACCTACACCAATGACGTTCGGGATGCATTTCAGCTGGCTACCGACAAAATTAACGCCAAGGGCGGTATACTGGGCAGAAAAATCGAATTTACGACCCGGGACAGCAAATTTAAAGTCGATCTGGGGCTGAGCGCAGCCAAAGAGCTGATCATGCGGGAAAAGGTGAATCTGCTGATGGGAACCATCAACAGCGCCGAAGCCCTGGCCATTTCGGATTTATGTAAAGCCGAAAAGATACCCCTGCTGGTTACTTTCTCCAAAAGCGATGCCATTACCGGGGAAAAAGGGCACCGGTATGTGTTTTCCATGAATGAAAACACCTCCATGGCTGGAAAAGCCGCCGCCGTGGCCCTCTCCAAAAAACCCTACACCAAATACTGGATCGGGGGAGACGATTATGAATATGGCCATGCCATTGCGGACGGGGTCTGGCAGAATCTGAAAAAGCTCAAACCCGAGGCCGAGCTTTTGGGAGAGACCTGGTGGAAGGTCGGAGAGGCCGATTTTACGCCGTATATCACCGCCATGCTGTCGGCGAAACCCGATGCCGTCATCATTGCGACCGGCGGGAAAAACTGCGTCCCGTTTCTGAAAGCGGCTCAAACCACCGCCTTCAATCAGCGCGTTCCCTTTTACATGCATACGGCAACCGAATTGTCCACCCTTCAACCCCTAGGACTCGATGCGCCCGAAGGGGTTCTGGGAACCTCCAATTATTTTTACTATTATCCGGAAACTCCTGAAAACAAGGCGTTCGTCAAAGAATTTCAACAGGCCTTCAACAGACCCCCCAAGGTCGGCGCCTTGTACGGTTATATTACAGCCTCCTTTATTGCCAAGGCCTATGAAAAAGCGGGAAGCATCGACACGGAAAAATTTATTGACGCGCTGGAAGGCATGGCGGTCGATAGTCCTGTCGGAAAACTCACCATCCGGCCCTTCGATCACCAGGTCATGTTCCCCATGTTCATGGGGGTGACCCGAAAGGCGCCGGGATATGATTATCTGATTGCATCGGACATTGTCACGATTCCCGGTGAAGACATCATGCCGACCATCGAAGATATCAAAAAAGCACGCGGACAGTGACGGGGAGATTGGCCTTGATCATCATTTCGGCCACCCACATATGAAGTGCAGGCCAGGCAAGGGCGTTTTTGTAAGCCCGGCAAGCTGTTTGAGCGACAGCGAGTTCTTGCCGGGCTTCCCAAAAATGCCCTTGCCTGGCCGGAACGATGATCAAGCCCGGGGAGATTCAATGCTCGATTTTTTTTTCCATATCACTCTATCATCCCTCATGCAGCAGATTCTGGTGGGCTTGAGCCGGACAACGATTCTTTTCATCGTTGCCTCCGGCCTCAGCCTGGTCCTGGGGGTGCTTCGCATACCAAATCTGGCGCACGGGTCTTTTTATATGATCGGCGCCTTCCTGACTTATTCCGTTGCGGCGGTTGTGGGGGGGAAAGCCGGGTTCTGGGTGGCGCTGGCGGTGGCGCCGATCGGTGTGGCGCTGGTGAGCCTCATCCTGGAGCGGGGTCTGTTTTGTCACCTCTATGACCGGGAGCATCTCATGCTGCTGCTGTTTACCTTCTCCTTCACCCTGGTCTTTGGAGACCTGGTCAAGATTGTCTGGGGATCCGATTTCCGGACGATTTCACCGCCGGCCGTTTTTCAGGGGTCTTTGGCGGTTTTCGGTCTTCCGCTTCCGCGATATAACGCCTTTTTGCTGCTGATCGGGCCGTTGGTGGCCCTGGGGCTCTGGGTCCTGACCCGGAAAACCAAAATCGGGAAAATCGCCCGGGCCGCGGCCGTTGACCGGGAAATGGTCGGAGCGGTCGGAATTAATGTCAGCAGGGTGTTTTCGGCCGTATTCGTGATCGGATGTTATCTGGCCGGGCTCGGCGGGGCGCTGGTGGCTCCCACCCAGAACATTACTCAGGGCATGGATCATTCCATCATCATGGAGGCGTTTCTGATTGTGATTGTCGGCGGGCTCGGCAATATCTGGGGCGCGCTTCTGGGGGCCTTGATTTTCGGTTTGACGGATGCCATCGGCATCCTGCTTTGGCCCCAGTTTGCCATTGTATTTCCTTACGCCGTGGTGGTAACCATCCTGATGCTTCGCCCCAAAGGCCTTCTCAAATCAACCTGGTAGAAGGAAGCGCCGTGCCGTCCAAAAATAACGATATCCAAAGGGTGATGTGGGCAGTGGGAATCGGGGTTCTGTTTCTGCTCCTGCCCCGGCTGATGCCCCGCTTCTATGTTTACCTGACGGCGCTGATCCTGCTGACAGGATTATTGGCTACCAGCCTGAACCTGGTGCTGGGGTTCGGGGGCATGTATCAGTTCCACCACGCGGTATTTTATGGCATCGGGGCGTATGCCCTGGCCCTGATGCTGACCAAATCCGGACTTCCGGCCTGGACCGGATTTGTAGTGGCTCCCCTGGTCTCGGCGGCAACGGGATATGGTATCGGGTTGATTTGCGTCCGGCTGTCCAAACTGTATTTCGGCATGCTTCAAATCTCGCTGGGGTCTCTCGTCTGGGCCATCGTGTTCCGGTGGTATTCCTTTACCGGTGGGGATGACGGCATTCACGGGATCCCCCTGCCGGGAATTCTGTCTTCTTCTCACGGCGCCTATTATTTTACGGTTATCGTTACCGGGGTATCTCTTTATTTGATGTATCGCATCGTCCATTCCCCCTTCGGCCGAACATTTCAGGCCATTCGTGACAACCCCGAAAGATGCGAGGCTATCGGTATTCATGTCCGCCGGCACCAGCTCCTGGGGGAAGTGATTGCCGGTTTTTTTGCCGGGGTTGCCGGAATGCTTTTTGTGACGGTCGAATCCACCGTGTTTCCGGATCTGATGTTCTGGACCCTTTCCCTTGAAATTTTGATCATGTGCCTTCTGGGTGGATGGTTCACTTTTTTCGGCCCGATGCTGGGCGCCGCTATCATGGTTATCCTCCGAACGTTTGTGGGAATCTATACGGAGTATTGGACGCTGATCCTCGGGATCGTGCTGATGCTGCTGATTTTTTTCATGCCGGATGGGGTGCTGGGGATGATGCTGAAGGTCCGGGGGCCGGGGGGAGGAGTGAGGCGTGAGGCGTGAGGCGTGAGGAGTAAGGAGTTAGGCGGCAGGCGTCGGGTCAGGGGCCGGTAGTCAGGCAAAATGCCTTTCCGGTATGGAGGGGAAACGATTTTTCATGCTGAAAATTGAAAATCTTCAAAAATCCTTTGACGGCTTCATGGCGGTCTCCGATGCCAATCTGGAGGTCAATAAGGGCGAGGTGGTGGCGGTAATCGGCCCGAATGGCGCGGGAAAAACCACACTCTTTCATCTGATTACCGGTCAGGTATCTCCGGACAGGGGGCGCATTTTGTTTAACGGCCTGGACATTGCCGGTTTGCCCCCTTACCAGGTCTGTCGGAAAGGAATCTGCCGCTCCTATCAGGTGGTGAATATCTTCAACCGGATGACGGTGTTTGAGAATGTGCAGGTGGCCTTGATGTCCTTCCGGCGGATGACTTTGAACCTGTTCACGCCTGCCAAAAAACTGCTGACAGGAGAAACGTTCGGCATTCTGGAAAGCGTCGGGTTGGCTCAAAAGGCCGATCAGGTGAGCGGTTCCCTGTCTCACGGTGATCAGAAAGTCCTTGAAATCGCGATCGCTCTGGGCAACCGGCCCGAGCTCCTGATTCTGGACGAACCCACGGCCGGCATGTCACCGGAAGAAACCGCCATGGCGCTTGGACTGATGAACCGGCTTTCAGGAGAGCTGGGGTTGACCATTTTGTTTTGTGAACACGATATGGAATTGGTGTTTTCGATTGCCCGGAGAATCATGGTCATGCAGCAGGGAAAAACCCTCATTCAGGCGACGCCGGATCAGGTCAAATCCAGCCCGCAGGTTCAGCAGGCCTATCTGGGAGGGTGCGATGCTGCTTGAGGTCAACGATATTCACACCTACTATGGCCTGAGCCATGTTCTTTTCGGTGTCTCTTTGACGGTAAACCCGGGAGAGATTGTCTGCCTTCTGGGCCGAAATGGCGCGGGAAAGAGCACCACCATGCGGAGCATCATGGGGCTTGTTCCGCCCCAAAGCGGGACCATCCGGTTTAAGGGGCTTTCCAGCACCGGCCGAAAACCTTATCTTTCGGCCCGCATGGGTATGGGGTTTGTTCCGGATGACCGCCGGGTTTTTGCCGATCTGACGGTCGGGGAAAATCTGGAGATCGTTCAGCGAAAGCCGCAAAAAACAGATAGGTGGAACAAGGATGCGGTCTACGATTTTTTCCCGCCGTTAAAAGACATCAATGACAGGCGGGCCGGGTTTTTAAGCGGCGGCGAGCAGCAGATGTTGACGATTGGCCGGGCGTTGATGACCAATCCGGATCTGCTCCTTCTCGATGAACCCACGGAGGGACTGGCGCCTCTTGTAGTGAAACTGCTGGCCCAGCAGATCCGGAAGCTTAAGGAAACCGGGCTGACCGTCCTTCTGGCCGAGCAGAATCAAAACATTGCGCTGGGACTGAGCGATCGCGGTTATGTCATCGACAACGGCGTGATCCGGTTCGGCGGAACCATTCAGGAACTGATGGAAAACGAGCCCATTCGGCGGAAATATCTCTGCGTGTGACCCCTTCTTGATTTTGGGCCTTGATCATCGTATCGGCCGCGCCAAGGTATTTTTTCCAGACCGGCAGGAACTCGCTGTCGCTCAAACAGCCTGCCGCTCTTCCAAAAACACCTTGGCGCGGCCTCCCTGTCGTGGGAAACTGGCCGAACCGATGATCAAGGCCTGATTTTGTATTCACGGCTTATTTCACTCTCTATCAAATCTCGGAGCACGACCGGATGGGTTAAGGATTATTTATATGGCCAATAACATGAATAAAATTACAATCAGCCCTGATATTGCTATTTGGGGGCCGTGGCAATCTTCCACCCTTATCAATGCGATTTGGAAAGATGAGTGCTATACGAAAGAATATCATTTAAAACAAGAGGATATCGTAATCGATATCGGCGCCAATATCGGTATATTTTCGATATTCGCGGCATCCTGTGGCGCGTTTGTCCATGCTTTCGAGCCTAACCCTGAAACCTTCGGTATCCTGCAAAGAAATGTGGATGAAAACCATTTGGGAGATAGGATAAAAATCTTTAATTGTGCGGTAAGTGACAGGGATGGCCATGCGGATCTTCAAATACCGGATACGGACAAAATCTATGCGTTGGGTTCCGCAACCATATCTCATAATTTGAAAAGCGATATGAGTAAAAAGCAAGAGATACAGTTCAAGTCGGTACGGACTGAAACCCTATCGCTTAAGACTCTTGCGGAAAAGCACCTTAATAATGGAAGTAGAATTGATTTATTAAAAGTAGACTGTGAAGGAGCTGAATACGCTATATTTGAAGGGTTGGAAAATTCCCAGGCCGAAGATATCCTGAATATTGCGATGGAAACCCATGAGGGCTATTCTGAAAAAGAGATGGTGGCGCTCATGAATACAAAGGGGTTTGTTATTAGCAGGTATGTTAAGCGGGCCGGTCATTATAACACAGGGTATTGTTTTGCCCGGCATTTAATAAATATGGGACCCCCAAAAGCGGTTGAGGTTAAACCGATCGCATTACTAAAGAATGATAGCTTCGGTTATGTTAATAAAGCGTTTTCAATCTCGGCCGGCGATAGTTTTTTATTAAATGACACGAGCCGGCCATTAAACTTTTCATGGCGGATCGATGGGGAGATAATTGAGGCAAATCGTGCTCGTTTTGATCATTCCTTTACTGTTCCCGGTGTTCATCGGATTGCTTGTACGGTATCAAATGGATCGGATATCGATTATATAGAAAATAAAATGGTTGCGCTTGAAGAAACGTATTTTAAAAAGACGGTTACGGTCCATTTGGGAGGCGAGGGCGAGAAGATTCTCGTGCCGGTAATGGGTGAAGCCACTTTTTGTTTGGCAAAAAAGAATCTTCCCAAAACATGGGATTTCGATAAGGTCATTATTTCCATTGCGGCCAGGAATCGGAACATTGCCGATTCAAATGCAATTCTGGAGTCAAACGGTTCCGTATTCAATCTGGAAGCATACCATAACGAGATAGAAATTGACTCGGTAAATACGGATCTGGATGTAATTTTTACTTTAACGATACCACAACACGCGGAAATCGAAGTAAAATGGTGGGCAAAAAAAGATATGGCGGGCACTTCACCAGTTCAAGTCGTGGGAGATGATGATTTCCTTTCTCTTGGTGAAACCGGTTCGGAATTACAGTGTGTGATGAACGAATCAAACCACATCAGAATTCCTAAAGAAGCGTTTCCAACGGACTGGTGGCCTCACTGCCTCAAATTTGGAATAGCCGCCATGCCGATGAATGGCAGATATAAACAACTGGATGGGTATTTTGAGTATAAGGGGAACCGTAATGCTCTCACGGGTTGGTATACTGAAATCGGCATTTGTGATGTCAATCTTGATTCGAACATGGAATTTACAGTTCTGTTCAAAGAAAAACGCAATATAAAAATCGTATGGTGGGCTGAATAAAAGCAGGGAGAATCGGCCGTGTCTCATCATCAAGTCATCCGCATTCTCATCACGCTCGCGGCAAGGGGTGTTCGTTACCGTTTCCTGAAGGCTTTGGGGTTGCCGGGCAAGTTCGAGGCGCTGAGCATGGAGATTACCCGGCGTTGCATTGCCAAATGTGTCATGTGCAATATCTGGCGGATGCCGCCGGTCCCCCAGGAACTGGAGGCTTCCGATTGGCTGAGGCTCCTTCAATCGCCGTCGCTGTCTGAACTGAAGGAATTGGATATCACCGGTGGCGAGCCTTTTCTGAGAAAAGACATCGTCGAACTTCTGATGGGGATAGGGAGGCTGAAAGCAACCCATCTCAAAAGCCTTCGCTCGTTGGCCATTACCACCAACGGCTTTCTTACCGACAAGATCCTGGCGGATGTCGGTGCGGTGATTGACCCTCTGGAAAAGGCCGGGATCGCACTGGTTTTCGCCTGCGGTTTTGACGCGGTGGGAGAGACCCATGACCGGATACGCAACTTCAGGGGCGGGTGGGAAAAGCTTCACGCGACTTTAAAGGGGCTGATAGTGCTTCGAAAAAAATATCCCGGTATGATCCTCGGAATCAAGACCACCGTCACCCGCCACAACATCGACGCGCTTGACGAGATCTGCCGCTACGCCGACCGCCATGCGCTCTTTACCATCATCTCTCCTTACATCCTCACGGCCAATCGCTACGCCAACCTGGAGCGGGATGCGGCGCTCGCTTTTTCCGTTGAAGATCTTGAAAAGCTCCGGAATTTTTATAATACTTCCCGCTTCCAGTGGCGTTACTTCCGCAACGAACTGCGCCATTTCCTTGATACCGGGCGGATGGATAAGCCCTGCTCGGCGGGATTCAACTATCTTTTTATTCGGAGCACGGGGGAGCTTTATCCCTGTCCGATTATTGATTTTCTGCTGGGAAATGTTAAAAATTCGCCGTTGGAAAATCTGATTCGCTCCGAAAAAGCAATCCGCTTCCGGCGGAATATCCTGACCTTTCCCGAATGCAAGACCTGCACGGAACCGGGCCTGGAGCGCTACGCGCTTCCTTTCGAGGGGTTTCACTATCTGCGGCAGTATTTCAAGCTTGGCTCGAAGGAATTTTTTTCATTGCATCGGCACATGGGGCTGGATAAGTATTTCCGCCGCTCTGAATAGCGCGGTGACGGAAAAGGAAAGAAGTCATTTCAGTTGCCAGGTCAGGACGGTTTTACTCCGGATGATTTTCTCCCGGCTCCGGTGTCCAGTAGTAAACGGCTTTCCGCAATGCGCAACGATCCTCGGGGTCCATCAATTCCCCGCGAGTTGTTGCCGCCCGCCCCATGCAACCGCCACCGCAATGGTTTTTGCCGGCGCACTGAGCGCAAGACCGGAGTAAACTTTGTCGTTTGCGGTTCAGAACCGGAATCTCGCGCCATCGCGAAAGGGCCTTCCCGATGACTTGATCCAGCGGCCGGGAGTAAACGCTTTCGGAGGCGAAGCGATTGAGCAAGAGCATGGTGCAGGGATAGAGATACCCCCGGGCGTCCACGAACAGGTTCCCAAGACAGCTGCATCCGGTGTCCGTGGCCGCCGATCGGTTTTTAAACCATTCGATCGCCGCGATGGTTGCCTTTTGATCACAACGCGATTTGAAAAGGGGATCGGTTTGGTAAAGATGAATCAGGTTCCGGTACTGGTGGGAGGTTGGCAGCTGGATTTGAGTCGAGGCGGCTGCTCGTCCCCCTTTGATAAGGGTGCCGCTGATCAGACGGCCAAATCCCATTTTATCCACGATTTGCAGCAATTCCGGTAATTCATCAAAATTGTGCGCCATCTCGGTGAAAGCGATCTGTGTCCGGAGTCCCCCGCCGGCAGTTGCCAATAGACGCAATCCGGCCATGGCTTGGGCATAACTGCCGGTCCCCCTCACAAAATCGTGGGTTTGGGCGCGCGCGCCATCGAGACTGACCTGGATGGTTAACTTATCGGACTGCAAATCGAGCACCCTTTCAAGATGCTGTTGGGGGATGAGTATGGCGTTGGTTTGCAGGCAGACGCTTTCTATCCGGGCGTGTTGCAGGCAAAATTGAAGGATTCGATGCCACTGCGGATGAGATAAAATTTCACCGCCGGTTAGACGGATCTCAGTAACGCCCAATTGGCTGAAATCATCGACCGCACGCATTATTTTTGAGGCGGAGACGGGGACGGCGTTTTCCAGGCTTCGGCAATCGAGCCAGCAATGGCGGCAGTGCAAGTTGCATCCGTCGGTGACCATCACGGTCATGGTTTTGGGCGGAGAAAGACCGCAAGCTTGAATCCGCTCAATCAAGTCGGTTGTATCCATCCATTATTCCAATATGATTCCCAGTGGTTGCAGGGGGAATAGTCACTATTTCCCGGAAGATGGTCTATCTGAAAGCTTGATAGGATGTCAAAAAAAAAGCAAGGTCTAATTGTTCCAACCCCATGACGGGATTGTTTTCAGTGCTCCCTTGAGGGGAAACAACGCGAATTCTTTATTAAGGTGCTCAACACCGGTAACCATTGGGGGAGGAAAAAAATGGGTTGAGGGCCAGCCATGTCCGATTTTGAAAACCTTGCTCTTCAGAATTGTTTATGGCTAAAATGGAGAAAGTGAACAAAAACATCCTGATTCATATAACGTGATGCTTGCATTCCCAATTGGTATGGCTTAAGGTTTGGTCATCGCGAAGGGGAAGGGCCCCTTAATTGAATTTTGACCGGTTTCAAATTTGAAATTTTCCCCATTGTTCTCGTTGACGGCTAATGGATAGTGTCCCTCTCCGGCGCGGTCGGGGGGGAAAACCGATGATTTTGATTTATCCGATTTAAGCCCATGAGCACTCCCGCAAATAGTAAGGATGTGATCGGCCGGTTGTATCTCCTTTGGGAGACAATCCGTGACGGCATTGAGCTTCCGGCCGAGATCGCCTATAGGGTGGATAGGCTCACCCAGCGATTGGATGCCATTTCCGAGAAAATGTTTCTTAAAACGGTCAACGCCCGGCAGATGTTGTTCGACTGCGAGCAGCTCACCCAACAGCTAACCTCCTGTATCGCCCCCACTGATAGCCGGACCTATCATCTGCTGACAAACCTTGAGAACCATTTTGATCAATTGGCAAAAAAAACCTATGCGTTTCGTATCAAGGCGGGTTAATTGAATAATAATTTGGATACATTGTTGAAATTTGAAATTCCGGAAATCGTTTACGGATTGGGAGCCCTGGTTCAGATCGGTCAGTGCGCCCGCCGCCTCGGTGGCGAGAGAGTTTTGATCGTAACAGATCCCGGTATCATTGAAAAGGGGTGGGTAGACGAAGTCATCCGGCATTTGCGCAGAGAGCATCTCAAATATGAGATATACGATAATGTTGTTACCAACCCCCGATCGTTTCAGGTGAATCAAGGCGCCGAATTTTATTCCCAAAAGGGCTGTGATGTCATCGTGGGGATCGGTGGCGGCAGCGCCATGGACACCGCCAAAGGGATCGCCATCCTCGTTTCCAACCACGGTAAGATCGAAGATTATGTGGGATGCAATCTTATCACCCAGCCGATTCCGCCGTTGATTTGTGTTCCCACGACGGCGGGAACGGGTTCGGATGTCAGTCAGTTCGCCATTATCTCGGATCCCGGTAAAAAAATTAAAATGACCATCCTGAGCCGCGCCATTATGCCGGATATTTCACTGATCGATCCACGGATTCTTCAAACCAAATCCGCTGAACTGATCGCCACAACCGGCATGGATGCCCTGACGCATGCCGTTGAGGCCTATATCTCATCTCTTTCCTGGTCGTTGACCGATCCCCATGCCGCCCATGCGGTCGAGCTGGTGTTTCGAAACCTGCGCGATGCGGTGCAAACAAAGTCACTCGCGCCGCTGGAGGGAATGGCCATCGCCAGTCTTGAAGCCGGTACGGCCTTTTCCAACGCCATTTTGGGGGCGGTTCATGCGTTGGCGCATCCGCTCGGGGGGGTTTATGACATGCATCATGGGATTGCCAATTCTATTTTGCTTCCCGTTGTCATTAAACGAAATATAGCGTATGCCACACTGAAATACGCGCGTTTGGCCAATGCGATGGGAATTGATACGCGGAACAAAACCCCTGCCGAGGCGGCGTCCCTGGTGCCCTGCCAAATTGAGGGGTTGATCAAGGCGCTGGGTATTCCCACCAAGCTCTCGCAGCTCGGTGTAAAGGCCCAGGATATCCCCCGACTGGCTCGGGATGCCGCCGAAGACCTGTGCATGATGACCAATCCCCAAAAATTTGGGGTCACGGAAATCGAAGAAATGTATCGTGAGGCCTTATAGGAGCCGGGCATGAAGGCACCCCCCCCAACCTTAAACCCGGATTTCAAGGGAATCGGCTATTCCAAGATCGGTTATTACAAGGAAACCCGTTCCAAAATAAAAGAGTTGGAAAAGTTGAATCTTGAATTGGCGCGTCGACACAATAAACTCGAAGCCATATTCAATAGTATCAGCGATGGCTTGACCATTCTGGATCGGGACTTCAATATCGTTTTTGCCAATCAGGTCCAAAAGACATTATTTCCCGCGGGGGAGCTGATGGGTCGGAAATGCTATCAGGTCTATTTCCAAAAAACGGGTATGTGCAAGGGATGCCCTTCCCTTAAGACCATGCGAAGCAAAAAAAATTTGCAGGGGGAGGTGTTTATCAAAAACGCCGGTCATAACGGTCGATATTATGAATGGACCACCTCCCCGATTAGTGATCCCTCCGGCAGGGTGTTTGAAATCATCCTGTTGATGAGGGATATTACGGAAAGAAAAGAATATGAGTACAAATTAATGCAGGCCGACCGGATGGCTGCTGTAGGTTTTTTGGCGGCGGGGGTCGCCCATGAGATCAACAATCCCTTAACTTCGATTGCAGGGTTTTCAGAGGGACTTCTCAAACGGTTCAACACCCTCGACGTCGGGCTGATACCTCAACAGATGCAGTCGTTCAAGGAGTATCTGAATATTATTAACAGTGAGGCTTACCGCTGCAAGGAGATTATTCACAATTTGCAGGTTTTCAGCCGGACTTCGTCGGATGATTTCGAAAACGTGGAGATTGATAAGATTATAAAAGATACCATCTCGTTATTCCGGCAGCGCGCTAAAGATCAACATATTAAAATAAATTACAGCAACCACCTGACCCGCGGCGTGGATATTGTGAACGGCAAGGAGTCTCAGCTCAAGCACCTTTTTTTAAATCTGATGATTCGCGCATTCAAATCGGTTGAAGAGGGCGGAGAATTGGATATAGTGGCATCAAACGCCGGTAACCAAATAAAAATCGCCATCAGTGACAGCGGTGAGCCGATTTACCGGAGCGGGAAAGAATTCGGTTTGGTGTCCGGAAAAGACGGTTTCGGCCACGATATCGATCTTTCGATCTGTTACAATATCATACAGCATCACAAGGGATCGATTAAAATGAATACGGCTGCCGAAGCGGGGAATAAGGTTGCCGTTTATTTTCCGGCATCAATTTAGTGCCTTAGAAAAAATTTTCTGCGTTTTTTACCCCTCAGGGGGGTACTGAAAAGAGTTGCAGAAAATTTTTTCGTGAAGGCACTTATCACGTCAGGGGTTAGCGGATATCCCCCCCCTTTTTTCCAGGGCGCACCGCGCTTACCACGACAATCTCCCCATCGAAGGGGAAGGATTATTTTAAAAATGAGTATCGGAACCATATTAGCGATCGATGATGAGCAGAATATTTGTCGTTTGATTCAAAATGAATTTACCCTGGAGGGATACGAGGTATCAATCGCCTATAACGGAAAAGAAGGCTTGCGGCTTTTCGAACAAAAAAAGTTCGACGTGGTGATACTGGACATTAAGTTGCCCCAAATGAACGGGATAGAGGTACTGAAGCGCATCAAGCAAAAATCCGGTGCCACCGAGGTGGTGATGATCACCGGATATGGGGATATTCAATCGGCGGTGAATTCCCTTAAATTGGGGGCTCGTGATTATCTGACCAAACCCTTTAAACTGGATGAGTTGCTGACCATTGTAAAAGAGGCCATGAAGGATATTCGGGGAAAAAGCCTGTCTCAGCCCAAATTGGCGGGAGGCGCGTCATCGGAGCCCTTTTCCGGCGTATTATGTCCCAGCCCGGCGATGCAGAAAGTTTATCAGTTGGCTGAACGTGTCGCAAAAACGGATCATACGGTAATGCTGCATGGTGAGACGGGTGTGGGGAAAGATATCCTCGCGTACCATCTTCATCGACTCAGTTTGCGCAAGGAGGGCCCCTTTGTCGTGGTGGACTGCGGACTGCTGTCTCATAATCTGGCTGAAAGCGAGCTCTATGGCCACAGTAAGGGCGCTTTCAGTGGCGCCACGGAGGCCAAGGTCGGACTTGTTGAAAAAAGCCACACCGGATCGCTCTTCCTGGATGAGATCGGCAATGTTGACACGGAATTACAGAAGAAATTTTTACGATTTCTGGAAACAAGGCAATTTCGAAGGGTTGGCGAAACCAAAGAGCAGAATATCGATAACCGCATTATTCTGGCGACCAATATGGATTTGCAGAAGGCCGTTCGAGAGGGAACATTGAGAAGCGATCTGTTTTATCGAATCACGGAATTTACCATTGTGGTGCCGCCCCTCAAGGATAGACCCGAAGATGTGCTGCCCCTGGCCCGGTATTTTTTGAGCAGGAGCGGGATGATCGATGCGGGCATGGAAATCTCAAAAGAGGCGCAAAGCATATTGCTTGAATACCCCTGGCCCGGAAACATCCGTGAATTAAAGGCGGTGGTTGGCAAGGCCGCCTTAATGGCGGAATCCAATATCATCCAGGCGGACGATTTGCCGGCTCACTTTAAGTCGAAACATCAGTCACCGTCTCGCAAGTCAAAAACAATAGAAGATATCGAAAAAGAGCATATTGTCAATGTCCTTGCGGAAATGGGCGGCAATCAGACCCGGACGTCCGAAGCGTTGGGAATCAACCGTAAAACGCTTTATAAAAAGATCATTAAACATAAAATTTTCTCATAGGCTTCGCGCTCTTTTTTAAGTGTGGCCCCGTGTCCGATTATACCCCACCGCTTATCTTATAATTTAGCATATTAATTGCGGTAAGTTATATCCATCATTCCCCCCATATGGGGTGCTTTTGACTCGTCGTTTCCCCTGTTTATAAGGGTATTGTCAATCGCATCGACTATCGCCTCCATCGTTGTAAAAATAGTATCTGCCTTAAATAATGGCTAATACGATTTTATCCGTTTTTTTGTTTGGGGTTGCATCTGTTTGGGCATGACGCTTGCATTTCATCATGTCCACAAGGCCATAATAATCTCTGTAAACCGATGAATACGCTTGCTCCAATGGATCGTGTTGACGTTTTCAGACAAATGAGCCCATGGCATCGATTCATCAAATAAACGCAGCGAAAGGGGGTTGGTACGATTTGGCTTAGAGTAATCCAAAACCCGGAACGTTTTTAATCGGGCGAAGAACGCCCACCATTTTGCATTGAAAAAGGAGAACGACTATGGCTGAAAAGAGTTCAAAAGTCTGGTTCGCGGCTGCCGGAGCGACGAACTGGACGGAAAGCACCATATGTAAGGCCAAAGACCTGTTTTACGCGGCCGGTCTTGATAAGTGTATTGAGAAAGATGACAGTGTTGCGATCAAGGTTCATTGCGGCGAATACAATCGTACGGCCTGCTTGAGGCCCGAATTCGTGGCGGCCATTGTGGAAGAGGTCAAGGCCTGTGGCGGAAAACCCTTTGTAACCGACACCACGACCCTCACCTACCATCTGTACAACAATCGGTGCACGGCTCAGATGGAACTGGAAGGCGCCAATCGCCATGGCCTGAATTGGGCCAGTTTGCAGGCGCCCTTTATCATTGCCGATGGATTTTATGGTGAAGATGACCTTCGCATCGAGCTGCCCGAAGGCAATATTCTCAAGGAAACCTATATCGGCCGCGGAATATACGAAGCCGATGCGATCATTAACCTGGCTCACGCCAAGGGGCATCCCATTACGGCCTTTGGCGGTTGTATCAAGAATTTCGGTATCGGCGCTCAGTCGAAACGCGGCAAATACCAAACCCATTTGGCATTCTGGGGTGACCCGGAAGATGCCATCGGTTATCCGAAAGTGAACCGGACCGCCTGCAAGGGCACCGAGTGCCCGTACCACAAAATGTGCGAAGACAGTTGCCCGGATGAAGCGATCAAAGTGGAGCCGGACGGGGTGGTGCTGGATTACGAAAAGTGCGCCCTTTGCTACTCCTGCCAGGTAACCTGCATGTTTACCGGTATGGAAGGGATCGGTTTCCGCGATGATTACTTCCCATTGGCTCAAATCGCTATGGCGGATGCGGCCCTGGGTTGTGTTAAAACTTTTAAGCCCGGCAAAGTCGGCTATATGGCATATGCATTTGATATTGCGCCGGAATGCGACTGTTTCCCCTGGAATGGTATCTATGTGGCCCCGGATGTCGGCGTTTTTGCCTCCAAGGATGCGGTGGCCATTGATGCGGCCATCTGCGATATGATCGATAAGGCGCCCATTGGTCCGAATTCCCGGGCTGAAGAACTGGGACTCAAACCGGGCGAAGACAAATTCAAGGCGATCAACGCATTTACGCCTCGAATTCAACTTAAAGCCGGTGAGAAAAACGGCCTGGGCACGATGAACTACGAGCTGATCGAGTATGAACCGGAGTTGAATCCTGAAAATATTTCCAAATGGCAGATTCGCAAAACCCCGATGACCGTCAGCCCCATGCGCCAGGTGTTTAAAAATCACCACTTGGCCAGGGAGTTTGAATTTGTCCGTGAGCCGCTGGATAAATGGCTTGGGGACTGGAAAAAGTTTGACCCGACGGCTTAGGTTATTGAAGGTTGCGGGAGCTTCCCGCAACCTTCTTCATACGCCGACAACCATCAGTTTTTAAAGGGCACGCTCATGGCGAATGTTTACTGGATCAAAGGTCGCTCAACACAAATTCAAAACAGTCTTATTTCCAATATCGACACGCTGTTCAGACTTGAAGAACTGGCTACCCTGGTGGAACCCGAAGTCAGCCTGGCCATCAAATTCAACTTAAGCGAAATCGGCTATGGTCATTATCTTCCACCGGTAATTTTGGGCTCGATATTTGAAAAAGCCAGAACCCAGGGTGCTAAAGCCATGTTGACCGATGGGGGAAGCCTGTTCAAGGGCTCCCGGCATGACGGTTATAACTGGGGGGATAGCACCATTTTGCTCGGTTACAGTTGCGCGGAGCTCTTCCATAACCAGGTAATGCAGTCCGCCGGCTACACCAACGAAGAAGGCAATTTCTGGCCGGTTGACGGCGAACATCTGGCCGGCGTTGATATCGGCAGTTTGCTGACCGACACCGGAAATATGATTGTGGTGTCCCATATTACCGCTCACCCTTTGCTCGGACTTGCCGGCGCCCTCTACAACCTGGGCCTTGGCTTTCTGACGAATTCCGGTAAACTGAAAGTTCATGCCTGCCTGGAAGTCGAGTACGATGCCGGGAAATGTGATCACTGCGGTGTCTGTGTCCCCTATTGTCCCACGGGCGCGATGTCCGGAAAGCCGGGCAGGGTCGCATTTGACGAGCATACGTGCAACCGCTGTCTGGGCTGTTTCATTACTTGCCCGCATCAGGCCATTCGCATCAAACCGGAGGGGATTAAGGAATACCAATCCTGCGTGGTCGAGGCCGCCCATACGGTTCTGGGAAAATTAAGAGGAAAGGCGTTTTTTATTAATTTTATAAAATCCGTGACCCCGCAGACCGATGAGTTTCCCTTTTCGGACAACCCCTTTATCCCGGATTTGGGAATCATTGCTTCCAGTGATCCCGTGGCCGCCGATTGGGCCACATACCAAATGATAGTTCAGAGCCCGGGAATACCGGGGTCCGTCGCCCAGGATTTAGGCGTGTTGGATAAAGGAACGGATAAAATCAGGGCCATTACCGGCCAATCGCCGGAAGATATGCTGGCTTATGCCGAGCAAATAAAGATGGGAAGCCGTCGGTTTGAGATGCTTATCGGGGCGGCGAAATAACGGGATTGACACCCATCGCGAATCCGTTGTTGCCCACTGCTTTAATGGATATTGTTTTTTACCGGGAGGTTCATTTTGATTCATCATTCCGAACAAGAATCGCATCACCGCCATCACCATGGCCCGATTCGGGACGCCATGGCCCATATCAACTATAAAATTGCCATCATCAGTGGCAAGGGCGGGGTGGGGAAGACCAGCGTGACGGTGAATTTGGCTGCCGCCATGAAAAAAAAAGACATGGAGGTGGGCATCTTTGATGCGGATGTTCACGGGCCCAGTGTCCCCAAAATGACGGGCATTAAAACCGAGATGCGCGATATTTTGCGCGGTTCCCACGGGATTGATCCGGTGATAACGGAACACGGGTTGAAAATCATGTCGGTGGGGCTGATCTGGCCGACGGACATGACGCCCATCATGTGGCGGGGTCAATATAAGGCGCGGGTGATCCGGCAGTTTTTAAGCGCCATTAAATGGAACGAAATGGATTTTTTATTCGTGGATCTGCCTCCCGGAACCGGTGATGAACCCATCACCATCATGAAATCGATACCCCAGCTGGACGGCATGATTGTCGTTACCACGCCCCAGGAGATTTCAACGATGGTTTGCAGCCGGGCCATCAACGCAGCCAAGGAACTGAACATTCCCATCCTTGGACTTATTGAAAACATGAACAGCTATGTATGCCCCGATTGCGGGCGGATTGAACAGTTTTTTGGAAAGGACAGGGGCTCGCGTCTGGCCAAAACCTTCGGTATTCCCTTTCTGGGAGGAATCCCCTTGGACGGTCAATATTCGGAAGCAGCCGATGCCGGCGTGCCCATTGTCTTTCAAAACCCGGAATCCCTGACAGCCAAGGCGATGGTGGCCATTGCCGATCGTCTGTTTGAAGGGCTTCCCCCCCGGGAAAAAGCGGTGATTAAGCAGCGCTCTTGGGAAGAAGGGCGCGACCATCATAAATAACATAACCCGTTAGACATTAGAAAAGGAGCAAGAGAGTCCATGGCGGAACAAACAAGACCCAATGTTGTCGGTAAAGGTCCGGCCCTGTCACGCGACATGCTGGACATTTTTGGGGAAATTTCTAAAAATTCAAGTGCATTATCGGATATAGCGAAAGAAAAGATTGTTCTTCCGCTTGAAGAGAAAAGCGTAGAGCTTGAAAAAGTGATTAAAATGGCCTACCTGAAAACCGTCAAAGCCGGAGAGGTTGCCTGGGACCTGAAAGAAAAAGCAGTGACGTTGAAAGAAAAAGTCGATGCCGGAGACGAGGCCGCAGCGCTGGCGATTATGGCGGAAATGCAGGGGGAATTGGAGCAATTTATTCATAAAATTAAAACGTTTGTCGTGAGAATGACCTG
Organism: Pseudomonadota bacterium; assembly: GCA_043797445.1. GTDB lineage: Bacteria > Desulfobacterota > Desulfobacteria > Desulfobacterales > JAFDDL01 > JAZDPP01. Next base: position 99,230 of record JAZDPP010000208.1, on the reverse strand, counting down.
ATCCGGTGAAGAGGGGTAGCGATGCCGACATCACAAATCAGCGAAGATCTGATCGGGATGCTCAGGATATTGAAGCAGGAAGGGGGCACTGACTGCACGGGGACTTGCCACCATCGAAAAGCCGGCGAGTTTCACTGTCACACCCTCGGTAATGTTCTGAACATTTCCTCTCAAGGCGTAAAGAACCGTTTGCTGAAGCTGCTTCATATGGGACTTGTACAGCGCAACCGTATTGAGAGAGCGGATAGCACGATGCTGGTCCGGTTTACCATCACCCCCCTGGCGGAAGAAGTATTGTCCCGGCATGAGCAATCGTGAACTTTGTGACCATCAGCAAGATAGACGCAAAGATTGAAAATGCGATGTTCCTAAAGTGAAATGAGGAGAGGGCGATGCCCCAGTCAATTCATCAAGTTGCAATAGAAACCGCGGAGCGGGCCATCGACATGATGGATGATCTGCTGCGGGACAAAACCGATCAGGATACCTACGCCCGGCAGCTGAATACGTTGGATGTCGACAGCGTTCTTGAAGGATTTGAGAGGAATTTCAAGCAAGATCCTAAATTGATATACTGCTTGGAAATATTTATGATCATCTCTTCGCTTCAGCATCAACTGGAGTTTCAGGTAGCTGAGTATGGGCTTAACGTGGCATCGGAAGATATTCGCATGCTAAAAGATTTGCTTAACAATCTGAAAAAAAACGAGGATTGAGCGCAAAGCGCCGAGAGTCTGAAACGGTAAGGAGAATACGAATGAAACTAGAAGGCAAAATAGCCATCGTCACCGGTGGGGCAAGGGGCAATGGTCTTGCGACGGCCCGGTGCCTGGCGGAAGAAGGCGCGGATATCGTTATTGCCGATATCTGCGAAAACATGAACACGATCCCCTACGACATGTCCACCGAGGAAACGATGAATGCGGCGGTGGCCGGCATCAAGGAGATGGGCCGCAAGGCGATCGGCATCAAATGCGATGTGCGCAAGGCCGCGGATGTGGAGGCCATGGTCGAAAAAGCGATCGGCGCTTTCGGAAAGATCGATATTCTGGTCAACAACGCCGGCAACTCCTCCATGGTGGCCATCGCGGAAATGGACGAAGAAACCTGGGATGAAGTCATTGACACGCAACTCAAAGGCACCTATTTATGCTGTCGTTATGTTCTTCCCCATATGATCGGGCAGCACAGTGGAAATATCGTCAGCATCTCCTCTGTCGGCGGCCAGCGGGGCTTTGGAATGGGGGGGCATTACTGCGCCGCCAAACACGGGATTATCGGGTTGAATAAATCGATCGCCATGGAAGTCGCCGATCACAATATCCGCTCTAATGTTGTTTGTCCCGGCACCGTCTGGACGCCCATGATGCAAGGTATTGCCGCCTATTTCGGCATGGAGGGAGATGAGGGCAAAGAGCAATTTTTTGCCGGTCACATGATTAAGGACCCCGAAGTATCCCCGGAAGATATCGGACGCGCCGTCAGATGGCTGGTTTCCGACGAGGCCCGTTGTATCACCGGTAATATGATCACCGTGGATGGGGGATGGACGGCTAAGGCACCTTGAAGCGGCGAAGTCGGAAGTTTCAAGTTTCAACATGTGCACCGAAACATGTATATTGCTGATAAGGGGACGAAGTTGGTTTAAACTGCAACTATGATCGTTAATAACGAAAGGAGACTCCCATGGATAAAGAAAGCAAAGAAATGGAATTTGAAAAAGAGGAAGAAAAGTGTGATCGGCCCATTATTCTCGATGAAGTCAGCATCGAGGAATTAGCCGTGGATGGTATCTGCGGCATTTATTAGTCCGCAGTTTTGCCCGGGACCCTTTCCCGCCCGAACGGGTCCCGGGTGTTAACCGCTAAGCGCAGGTGACAAATGGACTCTTCTCGGGTATATGTTTTAAACTCAGGCGTGCAGGTGCGCCGCGAGAAATTCGGTCTGCTTTTTTACAATTATCATGGTCTTCGGCTCTATTTTGTGCCCATCGGCGATTTAATCGATTCGGATTTTTTCGATGGCACCCAAACCGTGGGAAGCCTGGTGGATGCGCTCCACATTCGCAAAAACCGGACAAAGCAATGGATACATGCGCGGATTGAGCGAATTTTGCAACAGATAACGGAAAAAGGACTTATTCATGGGGAATCGATTTGTTGAGATGGGCCTTTCGGCTCCGGTCAACGTCACCTGGGAGGTCTCCTACGCCTGTAACCTGAGTTGTACGCACTGCCTTTCCGATTCCGGCCCCAAACGTTCCGGTGAACTTTCAACCGCCGAGTGCTTTCAGGCCATTGACCAGCTGGCGGCTGCTAAGGTATTTCAATTGAATATCGGTGGAGGGGAACCGTTTTTAAGGCCCGATTTTTTGGACCTGATGGATTATGCCCATCAAAAGGGGATCGTCACCTGTATCAGCACCAATGGAACGTTGATTGATGACGATACGGCGCGGCGACTGGCAAAAGAGATGGTCTATATCCAGGTGAGCCTGGATGGCGCGACGGCCGCATCCAATGACGCCATTCGCGGCAAGGGGAGCTTTGAAAAGGTCATCAGCGCCCTGGAGTGCCTTCGAAAACGAAATATCGAAGTCAGCGTCAATACGGTGCTCACCCGGAAAAGCTATCCGGAGCTGGATAACCTGGTGGTTTTGGCCGCGGCCTACGGCGCCAAATTGCGCGTGTCCCGTTTCCGTCCGGCGGGTCGGGGCAAGGACACCTGGAACGAGCTGAATGTCACCGGTGAGCAGATGTTGGCATTTTCCGACTGGCTTGGCCGGCATCTGGCGGTATCGACCGGTGACTCTTTTTTCTCGGTGTCCAGTGAAGATCGGCGTTCCCTCGGGCTCAATATGTGCGGCGCCTGCAAGCTAACCTGCTGCCTTTCGCCCCGGGGGGAAATTTTCCCCTGCGCATTTTTGCAGGAGCCTGAATTTCGCGCCGGAAAGCTTCCGGAGGATCGTTTTTCCGATATCTGGTCCGACTCACCGGTGTTTGCCTCTTTCCGCCAGTTGGAAATCAAATCCTGCGAGAGTTGCCACCGATTCGATATGTGCCATGGGGGGTGTCCGGCCATTGCCTATCACATGAAAAACAGGCTCGGCGTCCCGGACCCGGAGTGCCTGGTAAACTGTGTCACGGTCAAACCCCAACGCGTTGGAATCAACTGATGGTTTCTCATTCCTCCGGTGGCTGCTATTATTTGCGGCGCGGTGTCCGGCTGATCCCCGCCTCCGGGGGAGGAATTCTATTGCAGGAAAATCCGCTTAGGGCGCTGAAAATCAATCCGGCGGCATTTGATATATTGAAAAGATGTGAGCACGGCTTCCGGCCCGAATCGACGCCCCCCTTCCCCGCGGCCAGGGAGACGCAGGAATTTTTAGAGTTGCTGCGACTGAGCTGCATACTGGATTGGTCGCCGCCAATCGTTGATTCTTACCCCTCTGTCAGCGTGATTATACCGGTTTATAACCGATCCGCTGAAATCGCGGAATGTCTGGCATCTCTGCAGGCACTCGATTATCCCCAACATTGTCTGGAGATCATCGTGGTGGATGATGCCTCCCGGGATGACACGGCGGCGGTCGTGAGACGCTTTGGTGTCCACTTGATTATTCAGTCCTTCAATCAGGGGCAATCCGCGGCGCGAAACGTCGGTGCTGCCGCGGCCCGGGGAGATATTCTTGCTTTTATCGACAGCGATTGCATTGCCGGGCCACGGTGGCTGAAGGAACTCGTACCCTATTTCCAGAACTCGGAGATGGCGCTGGTGGGGGGAGGCGTGGACACATTCTCCCGGGAAAACCGGCTGGACCGGTATGAAGCGGCTAACTCGGCTTTGAGCATGGGCTCGACGTTTCTCCTGGGACGGGGGCGTCATTCATCCTTTTATGTTCCCACCTGTAATATGCTGGTTCGCAAAGAGGTTTATCGGTCAGCGGATGGCTTGGATGAAAGCCTCAGGGTCGGCGAGGATGTGGATTTTTGCTGGCGGCTGATGGCGCGGGGGAATCAACTGGCATACGTGCCCGAAGGAAAGGTGCGACATAAACACCGCAATCGGTTTTTTTCCACTTTTCCAAGGCGGTTTGAATACGGCACCTCAGAGGCGGTTCTATACAAACGATATCCCCTGATTACCAAATATTTTCCTTTGCAGATCGGAGGGCTCGCAATGATCCTGGCGCTTGCGGGGGCGCTGGTGACGGGATCCCCCAAGCCGGTAATAGTGGCGGCCTGTCTGATCGCATTGGAAACCTTTTTTAAACAATATCAGTTGAAACAGAAAATGGCGGTAAGTCTCGGTTGGATCGAAATTGCCAAGGCTGTCATAAAGAGCCATTTAAAACTCACTTACTACCTTGCATTTTTTGCCCTTCGATATTTTTTGCTGCTTATCATCTCGCTGTCACTGGCCTTCCCCTCTCTGTTGCCTCTTTGGCTCGCAGTCGTTCTGATTCCCACAGGGGTGGATTATATTCGCAAGAAACCGGAATTGAGTTTTCCCGAGTTCGCTTTTTTCTACTGGTCGGAGCACTCTTTTTACCAAAGTGGAGCATTTTGGGGGAGCCTCAAAGAGAAAAGTTTTCGATTGTATCGGATTTCTTTTTGCCCGGTGGGTTTCCTCCAGAACACCTTCAAGCGCAAAAGAAGTCCCGATGCGGCCGAACAAAATACTTTCGCCTAAACTTTATCCGGATAATATAATGACCAAAGACCCCGATACGTTACACTTAAAACTGACCCAACTGGAAGCTGTCCTTCGGAGATTGAATCGCGTGGCTGTTGCCTTTTCCGGGGGCGTCGACAGCACCTTTCTGCTCAAGGTGGCCCGGGGCGTTTTGGGACAAAATGTGCTGGCGGTGACGGCGGTTTCGGAACTGATGCCGCGTTTCGAAAGGGCGGATGCGGTTCGCCTGGCCCAGTTGATCGATGTGCCGCATGTGCTGGTGGAAACGGATGATCTCTCCGATCCCGCCTTCACGGCAAACCCGCCGGACAAATGCTACCTGTGTAAAAAGAAACGATTTTCGCAACTCAAGACCTTTGCCCTGTCAAAGGGAATCGAAGTGGTCGTCGATGGCACCAACAGTGATGATTGGCGTGATTACCGGCCCGGTGAAAAAGCGGCGCAAGAGCTGGGGATTGAAAGCCCGTTACGAGAGGCCGGATTGGGAAAGAATGACATCCGCCAATTGTCAAGGCAATTGGGTCTGCCGACCTGGGATAAGCCGGCGTTTGCTTGTCTCGCCTCCCGAATACCTTATTATCATGAAATTACGGCTGAAAAGCTTCAACAGATCGATGAAGGGGAAACCTTTTTACGACAATTGAATTTATCCGGTCAAGTTCGGGTTCGACACCATGGGGGGTTGGCCCGGTTGGAAATAGAGCCCGCGGATATCCACAAACTCGTTGCGGACCCCCTCCGCACGCGGGTGCTGGATTATTTTACAGGGCTTGGATTTCAATATATTACGGTGGATTTAGCAGGCTATGCCATGGGGAGCCTCAACCGCGAACTCAATTCCGAAGGAGAATGATTAAAATGGACCCCCAACACTTAAAAGAGATGATAGAGCAGATTCGCAGCGGTGAGATGAGCACGGATGCGGCCCTTGAACGTCTAAAAAAACTGCCCTTTGAGGATTTGGGCTATGCCAAGGTGGATACCCATCGTTGCCTTCGAAACGGTGTGCCGGAAGTCATTTATTGCGCGGGCAAGACCGTGGCCCAGATACAGGGCATTATACAGAAAATTGCCTTTCATCATGAAAATATTCTGGCGACACGGGCCGACACTCGTGTTTACGAGGGGATTAAAGCGGTGTTGCCGGACTGCCAATATCACGAGGCGGCCCGCATCGTCGTGGGGAAACCGCGCCCCGTTGAGCCGGTGGGTCTCATTGCCATAGTGGCCGCGGGGACATCGGATCTTCCGGTGGCGGAAGAAGCTGCCATCACGGCGGAGACCATTGGTAACCGCGTCATTCGTCTCTATGACGTGGGGGTGGCCGGGCTGCATCGGTTGCTTAACTGCTGCGAGGACCTGTTTAAAGCCAATGTCGTTATCGCGGTCGCGGGCATGGAGGGCGCGTTGGCCAGTGTGGTGGGCGGGCTCGTGTCCTGCCCGGTGATCGGAGTGCCCACCAGCGTGGGGTATGGCGCCAGCTTTGGCGGAGTGGCGGCTCTTTTGAGCATGCTCAACAGCTGCGCGTCCGGGGTCTCCGTGGTCAATATCGACAATGGGTTCGGCGCCGGTTATCAGGCAAGCATGATTAATAAAATCGCGGCGAGACATGGCGTTGAGGGATGTGCTTCCCCCGCCGAGAGTCACCGGGGCTGCCAGTTAAAAAGGGCGGTATGATGTATTATCATGAGTGCATTAGAAATAACTTTCCGCAAATTATTTCGTTAAGGAACGTATCCCGCATGCCGGGGTTATGAAAGAGGATTGCCAATGAAAATAGCCTATTTTGATTGTTTTTCCGGCGCCAGTGGGGACATGATTCTCGGCTCGCTGCTGGATGCGGGATTGCCTTTGACGGTATTGAAAAGTGAGCTCGCGAAGCTGGGGCTGTCGCACTACGACGTGCAGGTTGCCAAGGTCGTAAAGAAAGGGCTTAGCGGCAGTCAGGCGCTGGTGACGATCGAGCAGGATCACCACCACCACCATCGGAATCTTGAGGACATTGAGGGAATTATCGAAAAAAGCAGTTTGGATCCGGATATCAAGCGGGACAGCATCCGAATCTTTACCCGTCTGGCCGAGGCGGAGGCCAAGGTTCATGATACGACGGTGGATAGCATTCACTTTCACGAGGTAGGCGCCATGGATGCCATCATCGATGTGGTGGGCGCCGTTATCGGGCTAAAGGCGTTGGGCATAGATAAGGTTTTTTGTTCGCCCCTGCACGTGGGTACCGGAACCCTTATATGCGCCCATGGGGAACTGCCGGTGCCGGCTCCGGCGACGGCCGAACTGCTGAAAGGTAAACCGATTTACGCCACCGGCGTGCAGGGAGAGTTGGTTACGCCCACCGGAGCGGCCATTTTGACCACGCTGGCGGAAGGGTTTGGGCCCATGCCCACCATGACGGTGGAAAGAATCGGGCACGGAGCCGGTACGGCGGATCGGTCCATTTCCAATTTACTTCGCCTTTTCGCCGGGACTACGGCACTCACCGATGCCAGTTATCAAATGGAGCAGTCGGCTGTCATTGAAACCACCATTGACGACATGAACCCGCAAATATATGATTACCTCATCGAAAAGATACTGCAAATGGGCGCGCAGGATATTTTTTTTCAATCCGTACAGATGAAAAAAAACCGTGCCGGCATTCTGCTGTCCATCCTCTGTCGCCCGGAGATGGTATCCGTGTTTGCGGATTTTCTTTTTAAGGAAACCACCACCATCGGTCTGCGGTGGCGCATCGACAATCGGATTATGGCGCAACGCAAAACGAATGTCATCAGCACCCGATCCGGGGATATCCACTGTAAGGTGTCAATGGTCAACAAAGAGATTGTCAATATCACTCCGGAGTACGACGATTGCAAACGGATTGCCGCGGTGCACCATATCCCCCTGAAAACCGTCATGGAGGAAGCCCGGGCCAAGGCGTTTGAAATCAGTCTTTATGAAAATCTTCAGCAAAATTAACTGGATATCCGTTTTTATTTTAACTAACGAAGGAGGAAAAAGGGAAATGGACAAAATCTTGAGAATCCGTATGAGTTCGGAACAGCCCCCCCGTGCAACCGTAGAGGCGGTGGGTGATTATGCCGGCATGGGCGGCAGGGCGATGACCTCGGCTATCATATCCAAGGAAGTGCCGCCGCTTTGTCACCCGTTGGGGGCGGATAACAAACTGGTCATTGCGCCGGGGATGCTAAGCGGCACTACCGCCGCCATGTCGGGCCGGCTGTCGGTGGGATGCAAAAGTCCGTTGACCGGCGGCATCAAGGAGGCCAATGCCGGCGGCCAGGCTTCTCAAGTGCTGGCGCGATTGGGATATGCGGCGATTGTGCTGGAGGGAAAACCCGCCGATGATACGCTGTATAAGGTGTTTATCAACAAAGACGGTGTTCAAATCACAGCGGAAAACGATCTGCGGTATTTGGGAAATTACGATTTGGTGGATAAGCTCAAAGCCGTGCATGGGGATAAGGCCGTCGTGATATCCATCGGCCCCGCGGGAGAACGGAAAATGAGCGCTGCCTCCATTGCAGTGACCGATATGGAACAGCGTCCGACGCGTCACGCCGGCCGGGGGGGCGTCGGCGCCGTCATGGGCGCCAAAGGGATCAAAGCCATCGTGCTCGACGATACGGGAATGGGCATGCGAGCGCCGGCGGATCCCGAAAAGTTTAAAGAGGCCAACAAAAAATTTGTTGCCGGCTTGAAAAGTCATCCCGTTTCCGGTCAGGGCCTTCCCGCATTCGGAACCAACGTGCTGACCAATGTGCTCAACGAAGCGGGCGGTTATCCAACCAGGAACTTTTCATCCGGCCGCTTCCATGGCGCTGCCAATATCTCCGGTGAAAGACTGGCGGAATTGGAAAATCAGCGGGGCGGCGAGGGCAGTGCTACCCACGGCTGTCATCGTGGCTGCATTATACGGTGTTCCGGAACCTACTACGATAAGGACGGCAACTTTCTAACCAAACAGCCCGAATATGAAACGGTATGGGCCCACGGCGGCAACTGTATGATCGATGATCTGGACGCCATCGCGTTGATGGATCGCATGGACGATGATTATGGTCTGGATACCATCGAAATGGGCGCGACTATCGGCGTGGCCATGGAGGCGGGAATCATCGCCTTCGGCGATGCCGAAGCCGCCATCAACCTGCTCAAGGAGGTTGGCAGCGGCACGTATCTGGGAAGAATTCTGGGCAATGGCGCCGCCGTTACCGGAAAGATCTTCGGCGTGGAGCGTGTACCGGTGGTGAAAGGTCAGGCGATGCCGGCCTACGATCCCCGGGCGGTGCAGGGAATTGGTGTCACCTATGCCACCAGCACCATGGGGGCCGATCATACGGCTGGTTACGCGGTGGCAACCAATCTTCTGGGGGTGGGCGGCAGTGTCGACCCGCTGAAGCCCGAAGGTCAAATCGAGCTTTCCCGAAATCTGCAAATCGCAACGGCGGCGGTGGATGCCACCGGCATGTGCCTTTTTATCGCGTTCCCATTGCTGGATCAGCCCGAAACCTTTCAGGCCCTCGTTGACTTGATCAATGCGCAATTCGGGCTGAAACTGACCGCTGACGATGTAACGGCCCTTGGAAAATCGATTTTGAAGAACGAAAGAGAATTCAATAAAAAAGCGGGGCTTACAGCCGAACATGATCGCCTCCCGAAATACTTTACAACGGATGCGCTTGCTCCTCACAATGTGCGCTTCAGCGTAAAGGACGAGGAACTGGATTCCGTATTCAACTGGTAGCCGGGAAATGGGTTAAGAACACGGTGGTACATCATTAAAGACCGGCGCGGTTTTCAAACCGCGCCGGTTATTCGCTTGTAACCGGTATCTTGGAATTCCCCAAGTCCCGAGGAAACATACAGGAGGGGCATCTTGGTTCCGGAAATATCTGCATTTCTTCGATTAAATTTTAAAACGCTTCGAATCGCCGCGTTTTTCCCGCTATTGCAGCAAGGTTTCCACATACCGATTCCGGGAAGCTGCAGCATCCGGGAGTTGCTGTGCGACATCTGCGGTTTGAGCGCTGAGCAGGTAACAACCCGTATTCAAACCATTTTTCTGAACGGCATGCCCGTCGATAATTTGGAAACAGCCGTTGTCGGAGATGGTGACACCCTGGCGCTTTCGGCGGCCATGCCGGGACTTGTGGGGGCCACCATGCGATCCGGCGGCGTGTTGGCCTGCTTTCGCAACACGATTTCCCACCAAGGCCACACCGCCGAGATACCCACGGCGGGCATATTGTCTATCAAGTTATTTAATTTATTGATTAAAGAGTTTGGACCTCTGTTTCTATGCCAGGGGGTGCTGGTTTCGGCCGAAACCATAAAAAACATGCTTGCGTTATTAACGGTGGAAGACTTGCAAGCCTGCACGGGTGCGACCCTGGATCAACGCGTCATGGATCCGGCCAGGCTGTCGGCGTTAAACTTGCCGGGTGGAGAGGAGATGGTTCATCTGCGGGTGGATTTCCAGTTGTGAGTGGCGCCATTTCTGATTCGACACGAACAAGGAATTGAGGTGATGATTCAAGCTGCTACCGTCAGATCCCGGGAAAGATTTACGCGCAGAGTCGGGCAAAATATGGGGGAGGCTCTCAAGAAGCAGTTGGGGCAAGCGCCCAACGCCTGTTGGCTCTTTTGCGCCCCACTGGAGGGGATGGATAAACTACTGAAAGGCATCAGGGAGAGTATTGGTACCGCAAACCTGGTGGGGTGTACCAGCGCCGGAGAAATTTCAAGCGATGGGGTCGGCATTAATTCCGCTGTGCTGGGGGGGATTGCGACGGATCAGATCGACTTTGAAATTGCCGCCGCCACCGGGCTTTGCCGGGACAGCGAGGAGGCGGGACGGCAACTGGCCGCCGCATTTTCCCGAACGCCCCGGTATATTCAGATTTTTACGGATGGCATCACTGGAAACGGGAGTGCCATCTTAAAGGGAATGGCCGCTGTCCTGGGGGAAAATATCCCGATTGCCGGCGGGAATGCCGGAGACAACGAACGGTATCAAAAAACGATGCAATTTGCCGGAGATAAGATTTATACGGATTCGATCTGCGGGATCGCATTTTATGGTAATTTCAGATTGGGGACCGGGGTGAGAAGCGGATGGATTCCCATTGGGTTGACGAAAAAGGTCACGCGGGCGGCCGGACCCATCGTATACGAATTGAACGGGGAGCCGGCACTGAACGTCTATGAGCGCTTTTTGGGGAAACATGCCGAGAAACTGCCGGCCATAGCGGTTGAATATCCCCTCTGTCTTTTGGAACGGTGGGGGGATGTGGGGCAGGAGGATTATTTTCTCATGCGCGCCACGATATCGGTTAATCGCGAAGATCGTTCCATTACCTTTGCCGGTGAGGTTCCCGAAGGAGCAATGGTCAATATGGCTTGCGGTGACAGTGTTTCCATCCTGAACGCGGCTGAAAAAGCCGTTACAATGGCCATTAGCGACCTGGGCGACTTACCACCGGCCATCGCTTTTTGTTATTCATGCACCGCGCGCAAAACGGTTCTGGGGCGCCGCTGCCAGGAAGAGATCGATCGGGTCCACAACCTTGTCGGTTCGGAGGTTCCCATCATCGGGTTTTATACCTATGGCGAATATTCCCGTTTAACACCGTGGAGCCCGACTTATTTACACAACGAAACATTTACCGTGAGTCTGCTTGGGGTTTGATTCATGGAAACCATTCAGAGCCTGAAACAGCGTATTCAGGAATTGGAACAGCTTTTGGCGCAAGCCGAAACAAAGTCGGATATTCTTACCAATCTGCTAAAGGAAGCGACCACTGAGTTTAATCAGACCCTCGAGAAAATCAGCACTTCGGATGCCAACTTCAGGGCGATCATCGACAACGCTCCGGAAGCTATTTGCATCCTCGGGATAGAGACCCGGTCCATTATTGATTGCAACCCCTATACCGTTCAATGGCTCGGGTATTCCCGCGGGGAATTGTTGTCCATGAGAATTGAGGACATCCTCGAATCCGGAATCGGCGATGTGATAGAAAACATTCAAAAAGCCATGGAGTTTGGTTTTATTCACATTCAGGAACGGCGATTTCGAAAAAAAGACAGTACGCTGGTGGATGCGGAACTGACCGGAATGATGGTTGAGATGCAGGGGAAAAATTGCCTCGTGACGCTTGCACGCGATATCACGCAGCGTAAACAGTATGAATCCCTTTTACGGTATAAGGAGCTTTTCGAGAACGTTATTGATCCGGTCTTTATCACCCAGCCCGGGGGACCGTTTCTGGAGGCCAACGATGTCACTTGCGACCGGTTGGGATATACACGAAGCGAGTTGCTGGAAATGTCCATCACGGACATAATTTCTCCTCACCAAAAAAAAGCGTTGCACCACATGGGGCGTAAAATTTCTTCGGGTGAAACGGTTCAGTTTGAGCTTGAAGTGGTGACGCGCGGCGGTAAGGTTATTCCCTTTGAATTGCACTCGCGCCTGATTGATTTCCAGCATAAGCCCGCCATATTGAGTGTTGCCCGTGATGTAAGCGTGCGCAAGAAAATGGAAGAGCGGCTGATTCAGACCGAACGGCTCTCCGCTGTGGGCGAAATGGCCAGTGGCGTGGCGCATAACTTCAATAACCTGCTTCAGATGATTTTGGGGGCGGGGGAGGCTGCCTGCCAAAAACTGGACGCCGGCGAGATCCGAAAGAGCAGAGCGGCTCTCAACACCCTGATCGAGGCCTGTCGCAGAGGAGCGGACATTGTCAACCGGATCAAAAAGTTTACCATCGCCAAAGGCGAAGAGGATGAAAAGTATAAGGTGTTTGATCTGGGCAACCTGGTATCCGAGGCTGTGCAGCTCACCAAACCGCTCTGGGCCGATCCGGCCTGGCCCCGCAAATACCGGTTGAATTATTCGACCGCCCAGGGGTGCCGGGTCAAGGGCAACCCCTCCGAGATTTACGAAGTGTTGGTAAACAGCATCAAAAACGGAATCGAAGCCATGCCCGATGGCGGGGATCTTGCGATATGCACCGAGATTCAGGATGGCAGAGTCCGCCTTTCCATCACTGATACGGGGCAAGGAATTTCCGAAGAAAATCTGCAACGCATTTTTCAACCCTTTTTTACGACAAAAGGGAAAAAGAGCTGTGGCCTCGGTCTGTCTTCCAGCTATGGGATTATAAAAAAACACTGGGGAAATATGACCGTTAAGAGTATTCCGGGCAAGGGAACCACTTTTTTCATCTCCTTGCCTCTGGCGGGTCCGGATGTCGAGGAACCTTTCCGGCAGATCGATACGGATCAGGACATATCCGAATCAAAAATCAAATTGCTGGTGATCGATGATGAAAAGAACATTCTGGAGATGATGGTGATGTTTTTTGAAGACACGAACGTTGAGCTATACACGGCCAACTCTTCCGATACGGGGCTTTCGGCGATCCGCAACGGTGTCTATGATGTCATTCTCTGCGACTTTGGCATGGATGGGATGAGTGGCCTTGAAATCGGTAAAGCCGCGCTGAATCTTGCCCGGCAGGCCGGACGCCCCAAAACGCCTTTTTTGCTTTATACCGGTTATGATAAAAGTTTAAACCCGGCCCGACTGGAACAAAACGGTATTGACCGGGTCGTTCACAAGCCGGTTTCCGGTGCGGAACTGATGCGTATCGTGCAAGAAATGATGGATGGTAAAGCCTCTGAACTTCCCTTTGCCGATGAAGAGGCCGGTGGTTGATGTTATCGCTGACGTAAAGCGGCTAACCATTTTCTTTCCATCATTATCTTCGCTGAAAAATGCTTTGCGGCCATAACCATTCACCTGTTACCATCGGATTTGCATTCCTCGCGGATGGAACTCCTAAGGATTTAAAATCATGATCAAAGCTGCTACCATTAAATTGCGGGAAGGGTTTACGCGGAGAGCCGGGCAAAATATGGGGGAGGCTCTCAAGAAACAGTTGGGGCAAGCGCCCAACGCCTGCTGGCTCTTTTGCGCCCCGCTCGAGGGAATGGATAACCTGCTAAAAGGCATCAGGGAGAGCATCGGTACCGGAAATCTGGTGGGTTGCACCAGCGCGGGAGACATTTCAAGCGATGGGGTCGGCATAAATTCCGCTGTGTTGGGCGGTATCGCGACGGATCAGATCGATTTTGAAATTGTTGCGGCAACCGGGCTTGGCCGGGATAGCGAGGCGGCGGGACGGCAACTGGCCCGCGCCTTTTCCCGAACGCCCCGGTATATTCAGATATTCTCGGATGGCATCACTGGAAACGGGAGTGCCATCTTAAAAGGAATCGCCTCTGTTCTGGGGGAGCATATTCCGGTTGCTGGAGGAACCGCCGGAGATAACGACCGGTATCAAAAAACGATGCAATTCGCAGGAGATGGAATTTACACCGATGCGATTTGCGGGATCGCGTTTTACGGCGATTTTCATTTGGGGACCGGGGTGAGAAGCGGATGGGTTCCCATCGGTTTGACCAAAAAAGTGACCCGATCGTCCGGACCCGTTGTATACGAATTGAATGGGGAGCCGGCGTTGAACGTCTATGAGCGATTTTTGGGAAAACATGCCGAGAAACTGCCGGCTATCGGGGTCGAATATCCCCTCTGTCTTTTGGAACGGTGGGGGGATGTGGGGCAGGAGGATTATTTTCTCATGCGTGCCACGATGTCGGTTGATCGCGAAGATCGTTCCATTACCTTTGCCGGTGAGGTTCCCGAAGGGGCGATGGTCAATATGACTTGCGGTGACAGCGCCTCTATTCTGAACGCGGCCGAAAAAGCCGTGAAAATGGCCCTAAGCGACCTGGGTGGCTTACCACCGGCCATCGCTTTTTGTTATTCATGCACCGCGCGCAAAACGGTTTTGGGACGCCGCTGCCAGGAAGAGATTGACCGGGTCCGCAACCTTGTCGGTTCGGAAGTTCCCATCATCGGTTTTTACACCTATGGCGAATATTCCCGTGTAACGCCATGGAGCCCGAATTATTTGCACAACGAAACATTTACGGTGAGTCTGATCGGGATTTGATTCATGGAAACCATTCAGAATCTGAAACAGCGTATTCATGAATTGGAGCGTCTTTTAGCACAAGCGGAGACGAAGTCGGATATCCTTACCAATCTGCTTAAAGAGGCGACTACGGAGTTTAATCAGACTCTGGAGAAGATCAGCACTTCGAATGTCAATTTTCGAGCCATCATCGACAATGCCCCGGAAGCTATTTACATCCTCGGAATCGATACCCGATGCATTATAGACTGCAACCCATACACCGTCCAATGGCTTGGGTATTCCCGCCGGGAATTGTTGTCCAGGAGAATCGAGGATATTCTCGAACCGGGGACTATGGATGTGATCGAAAACATGCAAAAAGCCAAGGCATTTGGTTTCATTCACATTCAGGAACGACGATTTCGAAAAAAAGATGGTTCGATAGTGGATGCGGAATTGACCGGAATGGTGGTTGAAATGCTGGGGAAAGAGTGTCTCGTGACCCTTGCGCGGGATATCACCCAGCGTAAACAATATGAATCTCTTTTACGCTATAAGGAGCTATTCGAGAACGTTCTTGATCCTGTCTTTATCACCCATCCCAACGGCTTGTTTCTGGAGGTCAACGATGTCACTTGCGACCGGTTGGGATACACGCGAGGCGAGTTGATGGGAATGACCATCATGGAGCTGGTTCCCCCAAGCCAAATGACAGCCTTGCAACAAATGGCGCAAAAAATCCACTCCGGTGAAACGGTTCAGTTTGAGCTTGAAGTAATGACGCGCGGCGGTAAGGTTATCCCTTTTGAATTGCATTCGCGCCGGATTGATTTCCAGCGTGTGTCCGCCATTTTGGGTGTCGCCCGTGATGTAAGCGTGCGCAAGAAAATGGAGGAGCGGCTGATTCAGACCGAACGGCTCTCCGCGGTGGGCGAAATGGCCAGTGGCGTGGCGCATAACTTCAATAACCTGCTTCAGATGATTTTGGGGGCGGGGGAGGCTGCCTGCCAAAAACTGGACGCCGGCGAGATCCGAAAGAGCAGAGCGGCTCTCAACACTCTGATCGAGGCCTGTCGCAGAGGAGCGGACATCGTCAACCGGATCAAAAAGTTTACCATCGCCAAAGGCGAAGAGGATGAGAAGCATAAGGTGTTTGATCTGGGCAACCTGGTATCCGAGGCTGTGCAGCTCACCAAACCGCTCTGGGCCGATCCGGCCTGGCCCCGCAAATACCGGTTGAATTGTTCGACCGCCCAGGGGTGCCGGGTCAAGGGCAACCCCTCCGAGATTTACGAAGTGTTGGTAAACAGCATCAAAAACGGAATCGAAGCCATGCCCGATGGCGGGGCGCTGGCGATATGCTCCGAGACCTTGGAGGGGAAAGTACGTCTTTCCATTACGGATACGGGGCAAGGAATATCCGAAGAAAATCTGCAACGCATTTTTCAACCCTTTTTTACGACAAAAGGGAAAAAGAGTTGTGGCCTCGGTCTCTCTTCCAGCTATGGGATTATAAAAAAACACTGGGGAGATATGACCGTTAAGAGTATTTCGGGCAAGGGAACCACTTTTTTTATTACGCTGCCTCTGGCGAGTCCGGATGTCGAGGAACCTTGCCGGGGGATCGATACGAATCAGGACATATCCGAATCAAAAATTAAATTGCTGGTGATCGATGATGAAAAACACATTCTGGAGATGATGGCGATGTTCTTTGAGGATACCGCTATCGAGCTATATACGGCTAACTCCGCTGTTACGGGGCTTTCCGCGATTTGCAATGGCGTTTACGATGTCATTCTCTGCGATTTCGGCATGGATGAGATGAATGGCCTTGAAATCGGTAAAGCCGCGCTGGATCATGCCTGCCAGGCCGGGCGACCCAAAACTCCCTTTCTGCTTTATACCGGCTATGATAAAAATTTAAATTCGGCCCGGCTGGAAAAAAACGGGATCGACCGAATCGTGCATAAGCCCGTTTCCGGAGCTGAATTGTTGCGTATCATCCAGGAGATGACGAATGATAAAGACCCGTTGTTCCCTCTTGCCGATGGAGAGACCCATCGATCCCTATTTCATTAATGCGGACGATCTGCCCGATATCGCTTTTCACGATTTGCCTGATGCAGCGGCATTGCCCCTGTTTATGACCACCAATGCCTGGAAGTAGTCATTTTCCGTTTTTCTCTTACCTTGCGGCCATGGGGAGGGGGTGTGTTCTTTTTTGCCCCAACTGACCCCACTTTGGGATTATATCGTATATATAAAGAAATTAAGATATTAAAAAGTATTGTTCCCAATAGGATGTGGCGTTTGATGACACCCCCCCGGTCATGGGCTTGTTCACTTCCGCATCGGTTGCCTTTTTGGGGGTCGATTGAACAGGATGATCGAAAATAATGACAGTTATTTTTACTTAAAAATCAGAAAGATGTGATTGTCTATACGTTAAACGCGAGCCGGATAATTCTTTTCTTCCCATAATGCGGTGATCCTGGAATAGCAGGCATAAAATTTGCAATTTTAACTGCATCCCTGAGTGCTCGGAGGGGAAAGGGGGTGAGAATTTTTTCGGCGCATTTCGGGTAACTGTATCGAAGAAGAATGCAAGTGGGCCCAGGAGCCGCGGTGCCCTCGCCCTACCGTCTGACGACCACGGCATTTTGATTGAATTACCAAGAAAAAACCTGAACGGACCGCAGTCAATTGCTGTTGGTGAAACGGAGGAATTGTCGGCAAGGAGATTATCTTCAAACAGAGAAAAAGGAGAGAATAATGAAAAGAAATTGGGGGATCGTTTTACTTGGTTTTGCACTTCTGTTGGTTGTTCCAATGATCGTACCGGGGCCGGTATCCGCTGACAATGACGTCATGGACTATGTGGCAGCCCCCCCTGGGACTAAACTGGCGATTTTCTACTATCGTCATATCTCCGCCAATAAACTCTATTCAGATGGTTCAAAAATATCCGATGATGCCAACCTGTCCGCCAATATCGGGATATTGAGGGGGGTGTACTACACCAAACTCGGCCCCCTGACCATCGACCCGCAGTTTTTGCTCCCTTTCGGCCATCAGGATCTGGATGGGGCCGCTTTCGGCAACTCGGAAATTTCCGCCCAGGGCCTGGCCGATTTGATACTGACGGCCACCATCTGGTTCATTGATGATCCGAAATCCAAAACATGGTTTGGGTTCACACCGTTTATTTTTATTCCGATCGGAGATTACGACGAGGACCGCGCACTGAATCTCGGCGAAAATCGCTGGTCTTTCAAACCCGAGTTCGGTTTTGCAAAAGGGTTTGATAAATGGCATATCGACCTGACCGCCGCCTTGCAGTTTTATGGCGACAATGATGATTTCATGGGAAACTCAACACTGGAGCAAGATCCGCTTCTTACCCTGGAGGGACATCTGACTTACAAATTCACGGCCACTTTCAACGCGACGCTCGATTATTTTTATCACATGGACGGTGAAACCACCGTTGCCGGGGTTGATCGCAATGATGAAAAAGACGATCATATCCTGGGGGCCTCCTTTACATGGTGGTTAACGCCCCAATATCAGCTTCTCCTGCAATATCAGCGGGCCGTTGAAGTTGAAAACGGCTTGAAAACAGATACCGTCGGTATGCGCTTTCTGCATGCCTTCTAAATCGTTTTCCCTTTTCAACTTCTCCGGGGTGGAATTACAGCTTTAATAAAGAAAGGGGGTTGGTATAAACCGCATATGTGGATAAGAAATGCCCCTGCCGGGCGGTCTGGAAACTCTCCGGCAGGAGCGTGGGATGATAACCCGTCTCGAAAGGAGGTCATCATTGACTAATTATAATATTCAGAGCCCTTCTGTCAACGGATACCCTCCTGTCGCGACCCGGTCTTGGAAAGGAGAATATCAATAGAAAACGGAACGTTACCGCATTGATGCAACTATCTGGTACATTGTGCATCAATAATTCATGATGTCTTATGATTGGGATTCCAATTTAGCGAACTACACAGGAGGGGAAAATGAAAAAACGTGTCAGTCTCAAATTGACCCTGTTTTCGGGTTTGGTATATTGTACAATATTAACCGCGGCTCTTTTGGGTTTGTCGACAACCGCTCTCGCCGCGTCATGGGATGCCGGTGACTGGAAGCTATCTTTGGGTGGGAACATCAATGCCTTCTACGTTTACACGTTCTGCGATGATGACGATCTGGGCGCGGGCGGCGCAACCTTGGCCGGACTTAGCTGCGCCGGGGCTGTTGACAAGAATGGCAAGCTCACCGACACCAGCTCTGTGCAGAACGGTTTGCTCCCTGCCTCGCTCAATTTCTCCGCGGCCACGACCCAGGACGGATGGGACCTCAAGTCCACCGTCAATGTCTACTACGGGATTGACTCCGTAGGGACAAATGGCAATTCCGGCGGTGCGGACGCCCTGAAATTCTCCACCGTGGATGCTCGCCAGGTGTACCTGACGTTCGGCAAGAAGGAACTGGGAACGGTCAAGATGGGCCGCGATTTTGGATTGTTCGCATTCGATGCCATCATCAACGACATGACCCTGTTGGGCGTTGGAGCGGGATTCGTTGCTTCAGACCCCGGTCATACCTCGCTCGGCGGTCTCGGTTATGGCTATGTTTACACTGATCGATTGGCGCAGATAGATTACAGCACACCGATTTGGGGTGGTTTCCAGGGGACCCTTGGAATCTTCCAGGGGTTTGACGGGAACGGCGCGAACAGCGCCGACACGCCCGGTTTCCACGCCAAAGCAAGTTACAGCTGGGACGCGGCCGTGAAGGGTACGGTCTCCGCCTCTTTGCTGAGCCAGGATGTGGTGACCACCGCGGGGACGGATGAACGCATCCAGGGCTTTGACATTTTTGCAAAACTCAGCATAGCGGACTTCAGTTTGCTCGGGTACTACTACGACGCTGAAGGGATGACCAGCCTCGCCATCGGGGGATTGATCTTTCCGGGATTTGACGCTGTGACGGGTGATCCCGAGGAGGTCAATGGCTATATGCTGCAAACCACTTACACGATCGGGAAGGTACGCCTCGGGGTCAACTGGGCGTGGAGCGAGCAAAAGGAAGTGACCGAGATCGAAAATCAGAAACTGACCTTTGGTGTCTACTACAATCTCACCCCGGCGCTCACGCTGCTCGCGGAATACTCGAACCAGGAGAGCGAGCTGAAACGTGTGGGCACCGACGAGTCGTCAAACATCAACGTTGGCGCTATTCTGTTCTTCTAAATAAACGGCGAGCCTCCGAGCTCCCGGATGGGGTTATGATAGGGTCGGGCGGAGTTTTTCCGCCCGACCTCCCCATTCTAATCAGGCTGCGCCGGAGGGAATAGGCGATAGGCAATGGGCGATAGGCGATAGGCAATAGGCAATAGGCAATAGCCCATAGCCCATAGCCCATAGCCCATAGCCCATAGCCCATAGCCCATCGCCTATAGGAGGTTTTATGTTGCGACGTTTTCTTCTCCTTTGTCTACCGCTTGTCTTGCTGTTTGCTGTCTCTTCCGCCACGCACGCCCGGATGCTTCACCAATCCACACGCATCGCTTTGTATAGCGACAAGGCCGAATCGGGAAACAGGAACAGCCATCCCATCACTCTGGAGGCCGATCAGCTCTCGGCCGCGTTGTCGCGGGTGCGGGCGCGCTCCGGCGATACGGGTGAGGTCATCGACCTGTTCCCGGAAAAAAATCGCGAGGAGTCGGCCGTACAACTGGTGAAGGAGTTGCGCGGAATCGATCCGGACCAGGAACTGCATCTCGTCAGTTTTCGCAAAGTTGGCGCTTTTTTCTCAGGCCAGCGGAACGCCAGCGCCGCGCGTGTCTTTATGGAGAATGGGCGATTGAACCTCATTTTTGGCCAGATCGATCTGTTTTTCAGCGAGTTTCGTGATCCGGACAGACCGGTCCCCCCGATGGGATCCCGAAAGCAGGCGGTATCGCTCAAAGGAAGTATTATACCCGCGGAGGGGGTAACCTTTGTGGATGGACGCAACGACTGGGTGGCCCTCGACATGGTCCCATCCGCGCCATCACCGCCCGCGGTAGTGCCCGCGGCAAAGGGGGCGGGTCAGGAGCCAGGCGGGAAATCGCCAATGGACGCCGTCAGGCCGAAGGAAAAAAGCATTGAAGAAAAGCTTCAAATTTTGAAAAATTTGAAGGATAAGGACTTGATCACGGAACAGGAGTATGTTGACAAAAAACGCGAAATCATAGACAGCCTCTGATGCTCTCAGCTTTGGTTCTTATTCCGCGGGGTGATCAATTCCCAAAAGCTTTCGCGCGTTCCCTCCGAATATCATTCGCTTTTCCGATTCGGAAAGAAGGGCATTGAGGTTTATGCCCTCAACGATGCGCTGAGTGCTGATTCCGTGATAAAGGGGGCCGGGGTAATCCGTTGCGAACAGCACCTGTTTAAAACAGTCGGCTTTTCGAATTTGATTCACTTTCCCGATATCTTCCAATAGATAATCCGCTGCGCTGATATCGGAGTAAACGTTCGGACAGGCTGTCATCAGCGTCAGGGCTTCCTGAAACCATATACCGGGTTTCAGGGTGCTGTAAGAGCCAAAATGAGCCAGTACAATGGGGACGTCCGGGTATCGGGTTGCCAGGGGTTTCCAGAGTTCGGGATGAGAGTATTCGCTGAGCTCGGGCAGTTCGAATGCGCCGGCCGCGCACCCGGTATGGGAGAGAACCATCGATCCGGTGCGTCGGCAGTAATCGAAGAGCAAGGTTAAATTTTCGTTCTCCGCCGGGTTGAAAAACTGAGAATAAGGCAGTAATTTGATGCCTTTGAATTTGAAAGATTCAATTTCCGAAAGCTTTTCCTGAACATATTCCTTGCTTTTGCAGGGGTCCACGGATCCAAAGCCGATCAGCTTCTCCGGATACGTCGACACCCAGTCGGCGACATCCCGGTTTGTCACATGGGTTTGCGTGTAGAGCCCGGAGCGAATGACATCCAGAACTTCTTCCAGCGGCATTTTTCGGAGGTGTGTGAATCGGGAATATTGTAATCGTATGCGATCGATAATTTCCGGCCGATCCAAATTGGCGGGATCCGTGTCCGTCGCCAGAAGAACCGCATGGCCCACGCCCGCTTTGTGCATGTCGGAAAGGAATTTTAAATCCGGAATTTTTGGATGAACGTGAAAATCCACCACCGGAAAAAAGTCAACAGCGGGCGGGATGGCGTCGGCTTTTTCCGGAGGATACCCGCCGGCTTCCAACTCGGCGGTTTTAAACGCCCCTTTTCCATGAACGAGCACATAGCCTTTTACCCGAACCGGTCTTTGGATGGCATCGAGCGCCAATCGAAGTCGCAGTACCACTCGCCAATCCAGGGAAGCATTCAGTTGGTTCATACGGGTTTGAATGCCGTCTCTGAATACGTCAAGCTCTCTTGAATCCTCAATCCGCAACAGCGCCCGAATCCATCGCCAGCGGATGTCGGGTGGATCATGAATGAGGGCGTCGATCACCTCATCTCTCTGCGGAAGCGCCGGGAATCCCAAATAGGACACATGTCGAGTCATCAACCATCTCCTCATCCAATAAAAAGCGCCTGGAAGGGGGATAGGGTCGTCAAAATGGAACTGCCGACCCACTTCGCCCCGTCTTACGCCCGCTCCGGCTTGCTCGTCATATCCCAGAGGGTGATATCCAGAGGCGCTGCCAGCAATCGATTCGCTTTTTCCTTAAATGCTTTCAGATAGGGCATCTCCAGATGTTCTTCCAGGTCCTTTATGCTTTTCCAGTTTTCATAAAGCATGAACAGGCAAGGATCGCTCGAAGATTGATGAAGATCGTAATTGATGCAGCCCGGTTCCTTGCGGGTGGGTGAGACAAGCGCCATTACTTCTTGCTTTACCGTGTCCGCCATGCCGGGCTTTGCGTTGATACGCGCGAGAACCGTCACTTTTTTATCCGTCATTGGTTTCTCCTTCCCACTTTTTCCAGAAATCACATCCACCGTGAGGCGGTTTTATTTTGTTAAGCCGCTTGCATAATCCCCTCGCCGAAGGCTTAACACTCGCTTTCCCTTCGATCCACTCCCGATTGCCCTGCCAATCCTTGCATATACCGCAGACCTCTTTGCTTCCATCAAGATCCATAACGTGGTGACCTCCTATCCTCCAAACGGTTGAATGCCCGATCAGCCCTGCTTTTCGAAAAATTCCTTCCCCACGCCGCAGTTGGGGCAAAACCACTCGTCGGCGAGCGATTCAAAGGCAGTGCCGGGGGGGACCTCTCCTTTTGCGTCCCCTTGAGCAGGGTCATACTCATAACCACAGATGCTGCATTTCCATTTCTCCATAACGATTCTCCTTTTTGAAACTTAGTTGCCTTGCGCCGTCAGGCCCAGAACCCGCAACAGTCTGTCCTTTCCCTCTTTTTGCAAAATGACGCCGAGCCTCAGGTTACGGGTTCGTGGGGTCATGGAAGCACCCCGGTAATACTTGAGAATTTTATCGACGGCATCGAGCGCCTCATCATCACTCAGATTGCGGCCGATCGTTTCCGCGATCATCGGTTCTTTTCCGCCGGCGCCGCCCACCATCAGGACCCAGCCCTTGGGTAAGCCGATCAGGCCGATATCCTTGATAGCCGGTTCAGCGCAGGAGTTCATACAGCCGGCAACGCCGATTTTAACCTTGGAGGTGATTTTGGGGTAAGGATAGAATTTCTCATCCAGCTTTCCGGCAAACGCCAGGGTGTCTTTGAGGCCTCGGGGACAGAAGGTGTTGCCGGGGCAAACCTTTATATACTGCTGGCAAAGGGCCGCTGAAGCCTTGGTGGTTGAACCGATTGCGCTGTAGAAGTTGTCGATGTCGCCCTCTTTAATACCGATTACGGCTAACCGCGCGTCCCCGGTGATTTTCAACGTATGAGCGCCGTATTTTTCAGCGGCATCGGCAATGCGCCGCCCTGTCGGGACATCGAATACACTCCCACGCAAGCGAACCGTGACAGCGTAGGTTTCTCCATCTTTTTGTAAAATGGCGCCTTTCGATAAAATATCATCTCTTGCCATCGCTGCTTCTCCTGTTTTAATTGCCTCACGACGGCCGCGTCTTACCGGATAAGGCCGGTAAACCGGGTCGCTATTCCGCGGTTGTCGGGTCGATAATGGTGCCGATTTTGGAGATTTTATTTGCCGGAAAACCGCCCTTTTCCGCATGGCTCAATATAAGCTCTTTATTCGGGGCAATATAAATGCAGTACAATTTGTCGTCGGTGACATAGCTTTCAAGCCATTGAATTTGAGGCCCCAGGGAGTTCAGAATGTCACAGGATTTATTTGAAACGCCTTTCAATTCTTCCTTTGAAAGTTTCCCGGCTCCGGGGATATCTCGCTCTATCAAATACTTCGGCATATCCTGTCTCCTTTTCCATTTAAAAATGATTGATGTTGGTTAACCAAGGATGGTCTTTTTTACTTCCGCCAATCCGATCTTTTCGATAATACGGCCCAAGCGTACCTTCTGCTGAAATCCTCCCTGCTGAAAAAAATCGACTACCCGATCGGTCAGTTCGATTGCCTCCTGATCGCTGAGTTTTTCGGCAATCACATCTCCCAAACGCGGCCTGGCGCCGCAGGTGCCCCCCACGGACATGCGCCATCCATCCGGAAAACCGGTAAGCCCTATTTCTTTAAACAGGGGTGCATTGCAGGCGTACTCGCAACCGGCGACCGCCATCTTGAATTTGGCGGACATCATACGGCCATGGTGGCTTTTGTCCAGTTTCAGCCCCACCGCCATGGCATCCTGTTTGCCGTGCCGGCAGTGAGTCGTTCCGGGGCAAAACTTTACCATGCGGACGCACAGGCCAATAGCGTACCCGATGCGCATTTGAACATCTTCCCAGAAAGCGTCCAGGTCCTCTTCTTTAAGTCCGACGACGGCAATGCGCTGGCCGGAAGTCATTTTCATCGCCACCGCATTATACTTTTCAGCGGTATTCACCAGTTGCCGGAATTCGGCCACTCCGATAAACCCTCCCGGAATATGAGGGGCGACCGCGTAGGTTTCCCGGTCTGCTTGAATAATGGCCCCTTTTTCCAAAACATCCTCTTTCATCCGATCCACCTCCATGGTAAGTGACAGAATGGCTTTGATCATCGTACCGGCCACGCCAGGATGTTTTTTCCAGACCGGCAGGAACTCGCTGTCGCTCAAACAGCCTGCCGCTCTTCCAAAAACACCCTGGCGCGGCCTCCCTGCCGTGGGAAATGGGCCGAAACGATAATCAAGGCCGACAGAATCGTTTTTGACTGCACCGTGCCCAATCGTACCGAAAAACGGTTAGTGATCGCCACCCCTCGGCGGACACTGTATGAGATGATTTGCGCCGCACGCATTCGCCTGTCGCGTTGGCGCCGATTTCGCCATTCCCTCTTTACGTAGCAATCATCGTGCCACTGAAACGCTAATGACCGGATCGCTGGAAGACTTTCAACCATACGTAAATATTGTAAAATAAGTTGAGTTTCGGTTTAAAATACTTACCCCGCCATCCTGGACCGGGGGAACAAATGCCCCGGGCTATTTCCGGTATATTTGGCAAAACTCATTGTATTCTTAAGCAATATGCACAAATGGGGTCTACTGGGGCAAAAAGGGGATATTGTTTGCCATTCGCTGACTGAAGAGCGGGCTCATATCCGAAACAGGTTCAAGGAAATAAAATGGCAATATGTTATAATTTTAGACGGTTTTTGCAGATCGGGGAGGACTGCGGGATCTCTGTTTAAAAAGATGGTTTGGTTTTTGCAATCTACACAAACAATCGCCCCCGTGCCGTTTGCTCCCGGAAAAGCCGGTGGATGTACGTCCTCATGTCGCCAAGTCAGCAGAACGAAGGTGTTGTAAGGGATAAAAAAAGAGGGGCGGAGTCAGCTGTTGGGAAATTAAATTGCAAAGGGGGTTGGTATTTACGAAGGTGGTTTTTTCCCTCGATAGCGAGGGGGGTATGTGTACGTGACAATAACTTTTAGGCAAATCCCATTAGCTGGAAAGTAAGGAGGTTTTAATGACTACTGCTTTATTGGTTATGATTGCTCTCATGTGGTTGCCCGTTGCATTACTGAACCTGGGACAAGGAGAGGCAAAGGGGACCGGTGCGGCAACCGGTTTTGTCGGCGCCGTGGTCGTTTTGGGCGCCATTATTCAGGCGGCGGTTTTTAAGGATGGCTTTACCGCGGGTCTTCTTTTCGCACACGGTATTCTTTACTGCTGCGTATCCTATGCGCTGCTGACCGGGCTGGCGGACTTACGCTCCGTCGGAAATGTCAGTCTTACGACGGCCCTCATTTCGGCGATCTATATGATTCTGTTTTTTACAGGCGGGCCCGTATTGGCGGACGGCAAGCAACTGGTCGCGCCAAGCAATTATCTGGCGCTGGCCTGCTTGGGGTATACGGTATTGACCTTTGAGGTCTGGATGGCTTTTTATGGCAAACTGTCCGGGGCGGTCGTTGCCTGGTCACTCATGATATGGGTGCCCATCGGCTTATGGATTCCGGCTTTTTCACTCATGGCTGCCGGAAAATTGCCATTTTAGTTACTTTATCAGCAAGATAAACGTTACAGCGTACTCGTAACCAGCTTGCTGCCGCCCGGATTCCCGTGGTGGCCTCCTTTTATGTCATTCGAGGCCGGGAATCCGGGCGTTTCACCGAAGCTCTGTTTTTATGTGCCTAATTTCGAGGTCCCATGCAAAGAGAAGATGTCTATGTTGGCTTTCCTCCCTTACGCGAACCATCGGAGATCATGAATGCGTTACTTACCGATCCACCGGAGATCCGATGGCGCGTGGTTCGGGATTTGTTTCAAATCAAGGATAGTAAGGACAGGGAAGTACTTATCGAAATGCTTCAGCATCGTTTGGACCGGATCGACGACCCTCGCATTAAAAGCCGGGTGGTTCTGGGTCTGCAAGCCTTGCATCGTCCCCTGATGACAAAGGGGGGCAATTTTCTGGTCAGACACAAAGGCGCCTACACCCAATCGGCGCTGGAACAGCTGGAAACCCAGGACCGGCAGCGGCGCCTGTCTCCTTTTTTGCCGGTTGTCGATTTTCACATTCACCCCAAGACCCCGGATCTTAAATTCTTATCCGATCTGCGGGAGGCGGGTGTCACTCACGGCGTGATTCTGGCCACGGATACGGATCCGGCGGATGTGGATCGTCCCGAGGTGCGTCATCAATTGAAAGAAGCGTTTTCAAAAGCGTCCATCTCCCATCATACCAGTTTTGACTCTCTGATCCGGCATATCAAAGCCGGATTATATTCACTCACCATTGTCACCAACCAGGACGTGGCGGATTGGGTTGAAGACTATCCCGATCTTCTCACCGGTTTCGGGTCGATCAATCTCTCAAAGGACAAATCGTATGTCGATCGGAAACTCACGGAGTTGAAACGGCTCAAGTTGAAAGGAATTAAATTTCTTCCCCATGCCCAATTTTTTAACCCGTCGGAAAATGAGCATATGGATAGGGTTTTTGATTTTTGCCGGCAAACCGGCGTCATTATTCTTACCCATACGGGGTGCGGGCCCGGTCCGTTTGAAATACTGGAGTTGAGCCAGAATTCAAACCCGGTTTTGTGGGAGCCCTGGTTGAAAAAATACCCCGATGTCCCCGTGGTATTGGCCCATTGCGGTGCTCGAAGCACGGTGGTTCCGGGTATCTGGCTGTTTGAAGCCCTGCAAATGGGGAAGAAGTATTCCAACGTCTATGCGGACCTGTCAGAGGTGGATTGGCTGCTGGACCGGGAGATGGTGGTTCAGGAAATTCGAAAGACCATCGGATTTAATCGGGTGCTTTTTGCCTCGAGTTATCCGTTGCCCCTTGGTACCGGGGGCAACTTGGCCAATATTGTCAAGGGGATTCGGGCGAATTCCTACCTGACACCCAAGGAGAAGAACAAGGTGTTGGGCCAAAATGCCGCACATCTATTGGGATTGTGATAGGTGATAAAACCAATGAGGTGGCAACGCGGTGGTGTTTGAGGGAAGAAGTCCATGAGTGATCGATGGTTTCAGATAAGAGAGCACTTCTTTTCACTGGCGGACCAACCGGACGACAAAGTCAATTTAGGAAACGGCGCGTTGCTGATAGCGGGCGTGGAATATCCCCGACTGGATACCGCGGTTTACCAAAGCCGCCTGGACCAGCTGGCGGAACGTTTGCAACGCCGCTGTGACCCGCGGATCACCGCCGCTGACATTGCCGGGCGAATGACCGGGATTTTGGTGGAAGAGGAGGGATTTCATGGCAACCGGCAAAACTATTATGACCCGGATAACAGTTGTTTGAATCGGGTACTGGATCGCCGCACGGGAATTCCTGTCTCCTTGTCCCTGGTGTATATTGAAACGGGGCGCCGCGCTGGTCTCTCCATGCAAGGCATTGCGCTGCCGGGGCATTTCATTGCCGCGTTGTTCCATGAAACCGGTTCCG
This sequence comes from Pseudomonadota bacterium, assembly GCA_043797445.1. Classification (GTDB taxonomy): domain Bacteria; phylum Desulfobacterota; class Desulfobacteria; order Desulfobacterales; family JAFDDL01; genus JAZDPP01. The sequence continues at coordinate 71,033 of JAZDPP010000208.1, read as the reverse complement.
TGTACATCGACGCCTTTAATGGGGGGGCCCTTCTCACCGAGGAGGAATGCCGGCAAAGGGCGCGTCTCGCGGATAAAGAAGCGGGGGTGATCCAATACGACGGTCTGATTCCCGAAAGCAATAAAGCGATACTCAAGCGCATGCTGCGAAACCTCAAGGCGATTTATCATGACCTGGGCCATCTTCTCAAGGAATTGGAAATGGTGCAGTGGATTTTGCGCCTGACGCCCGATGCAGCCGAAGAACTGCGTGAAAGCGGATTGCTTTATGAAGCGCTCGGTCATTCCCGTCAGGCGATTGCAGATTTTGAACACTATCTCGATGCGGCGCCAATGGCGCCGGACAGGGCGATGATTGAGGGCAAAATCATCGCATTACGAAATACCCCCCATTGGTTGCATTAAAGACGTCAGGGAGGCCGGATGGAAGTAAATGACGAGAGGCGGCTTGAACAGCTTAACCCCATTATTCAGGTAGCCGTGGAATTGGGCCTCAAGGTGCGTGGCAATATCGCCCGGTGCTTTCGGTCGGAGTACCATACGGACAGCGAAACACCGACCCTTTTTTTCAGTGTTTCAGAGAATCGCTTTCTCTGCAGGACCTGTGCCGATGTGAACGGCGGTGTGATTGAATTTGTCTGTCAATATAAGGGCTGGGATCGTCAAACAGCCACGGACTGGTTGGCTCACCGGATTGATTTCGACCGGCAGACCCGAAAGATGTATTACGGCAGGGGAAAGAGAAAATAGTTACTGACGTCCGGAATGTCGACGCCATATTATATACCCATGAGGAATGAGCCATGAGTGCTGACAAAGAGACAGGGGTGCGCGAGAAAATAACGGCCTGTCAGCAGAAAACAATTGATACCATCGTTGCCGAAGCGAACACCCCACCGGTGGTGGAAAAGACAGCGGACGATAAAAAGCTGAAGCAGGATCTGTCCGATTCGGAACGGAAGCGGGTTCTTCTATCTGAAGCGCTCCACGCATCCCGGGAGCAATTGCGGACGCTGCAGGGGGTTTCCAGGGAGACGGATGCGCGCGCTTTGCCCTTTGGGGTTTTCGTGTGTTACGGACGTGAAACCCACCGGGGACATACCGCCATTATCCGGTATCATGGCCGTCTGTACGAGGCCAATATCGGCGTGCCGACAGTGGCAACGGATGCAACCTCCTCAAAAGGGGCGACCCTTCATGATTTGCGAAAGCGCGCCGATGAAAAAACCAGGCAGCGCAGCGAATTCAGGCAAGGAGAATTCCTGCTTCTCAACAATGATCTTCACATCGTTGAAGCCCGGGGGTTTGGTCTCGTCTGCGGAAGCCTGGGAACGGTGGAGCAGCTGCTCAGCGACGAGAAATTGATGATCAAAACCGCAGGGGATGAGTCGATTCTGGTAACCCGGGCCGATCCCATGACGAAGACCCGTATTCTGGTCGGTGACCATGTGGAGTATGATCCGGACTCTCTGTTCGTATACAGCCTGCTGCCCAAGACCCGGGTGGATCATTTGGCCCTGGAAAAAGTGCCCGACATCAGTTATGCGGATATCGGGGGGTTGCCCGACGCCATCGAGCAGATTCGGGATGCCATCGAGCTGCCCCATATCTACCCGGAATATTTTCAGGAACATCAGCTGGTGCCGCCCAAGGGGATTCTGCTCTACGGGCCGCCGGGATGCGGAAAGACCCTCATTGCCAAAGCGGTGGCCAACAGCCTCGCGCGACGCATCGAAGAGAAGACCGGAGAGAAAGGCGAAAGCTTTTTTTTAAACGTCAAGGGGCCGGAGCTCCTCAACAAATATGTGGGAGAGACCGAACAGGCCATTCGGGATCTGTTTGCCCGCGCCCGGAATCAAGCCACCTATCGCACCCCCGTGGTGATTTTCTTTGATGAGATGGATTCCATGTTCAGGGTTCGCGGCTCGGGGATCTCGTCGGACATGGAATCAACCATCGTTCCCCAGTTTCTCGCTGAACTGGATGGACTGCAATCCCTTGAAAATGTGGTCATCATCGGTGCCACCAACCGCGAAGATCTTATCGATCCCGCCGTATTGCGACCGGGTCGGCTGGATCGAAAGATAAGAATTCCCCGTCCGGACAGGCAAGCGGCCGTAGAAATTTTTTCCAAATACCTCACGCCCGATCTTCCCATCGATTCGTGCCATACGGAAACCCTGGGTAGCAGCGAGGCGGCGGTCAACTGGCTAATTGAAGAGGCTGTCGAAGAACTCTACAGCCTCAATCCCCAAAACGAGATCATGGAGATCACCTTTGCCAGTGGTGGTCGCAAGGTGCTTTACTCTAAGGATTTAAACAGCGGGGCCATCATCGAAAACATTGTCAGAAGGGCCAAATTTCAGGCGGTTAAGGATCTGGTCCGAACCGGACGAAAAGGGATTACCCGGACGCATCTCATCAGCGCGCTTCATTCGGAGTTCAAGGAAAGCGAGGATTTGCCCAGTAATTCCAACCCGGCTGAGTGGTATCGGATCATCGGCAAGGGCAGCGAACGGGTCGTTCGTATTGTCCCCTTGCAGGGAAAAACGCCGGATGCCGAAATCATTGAAACGCAGACCGTTAACGTTCCGGAAAAGTTGAAATAATAGCGCAATGAAAATACGGCCTTGATCATCGTTTTGGCCATGCTGGCCCATAATACGGGTTTGGCCAAAACGAAGATCGTTTCCGATAAGAGGACAGGTTAATGAGCATTCCCAAAGTGGTCGGCATTGAACAGGAGTATGCGATCCAACTCCGGGCGGATCCCGCCATCAGCGCCTTTGAGGCCTCTTGCATGCTGATAAACGCATACGGGCGCAAAATCGGTCTTCGACGGCCCGAGGTCCGGATGCGCTGGGATTATGCCCATGAGACTCCCTATCAGGATATCCGGGGGAAGCTGTTCCGAAAAAGCCCGAACCGGCAGGTGGTGGATGATGATGAAAACCGCCTGATCAATACCTGCCTGCCCAACGGTGCGAGGCTCTACACGGATCACGCTCACCCGGAGTACTCCACCCCGGAATGTTTAGGCGCGCGCGAGGCGCTTGCCTGTGACAGGGCCGGTGAGCTGATATTGCGCGAAGGCATCGCCGCAGCCAGGGAACTTTCCCCCGGGACCGAAATCAGTCTTTATAAGAATAATACCGATTATAAGGGCCATAGCTACGGTTGCCATGAAAATTACCTGATGGACGCCGATGCGCATCAGGCCTGCCTTGTGGAAACGCCCCATCTGGCGGGGCAGCTCCTGATTCCTTTTCTCGTCACGCGTCAGGTCATGGCCGGCGCCGGAAAGGTGGGGTGCGAGGGACGGGCCGGCCGGACCGCGCGTTACCAGGTATCCCAGCGCGCCGATTTTCTCGAAACCCTCTATGGCCTTGAAACCACCCATGCCCGGCCCATCATCAATACGAGGGAAGAGCATCACGCGGACGCGACGCGGTTCCGGCGCCTGCACCTCATCGTGGGGGATGCCAACCGGTGCGAGGTGGCCGGGTTTCTCAAGCTCGGCAGCACGCAGATTGTTTTGCAGATGATGGAGGATGAACTTTTTGCCGGGGATCTGACACTGAAAGATCCCCTGGAGGCCATTCGGCGCATCTCCACGACTTTTAACGCGCCCGTGGAGCTGCTCGACGGACGCCGGTTAACCGCCATCGAGATTCAACGCCGGATTTTGGAAAAGGCAGCAGCGAACAAACAGAGCGCCGGCGCCGCCCGGATACCCGATTATGAGCTGATTCTGGCGCATTGGGACGCTGTCCTGAACGGTCTGGACCGGTTGAAGCTCTCGGCCGATTTTGACATCGAAGAGGATCCGGGTGAGCTGTCCACACAGCTCGACTGGGTGTTGAAGCTATGGCTGCTGAACCGCTACCGTCACTCGCGAAACTGCAACTGGGATCACCCGATGATGCGGGTGCTGGATCTTCAATATCATCGTATCGATCAACCGGATGGGATATTTTCCCGCCTCGAAAAGGACGGCGTGGTCGCCCGACTGCTCAATGATGCCGATATTGAGCGATTTGTCCACCATGCGCCCGATGATACCCGCGCCTGGTTTCGCAGCCGCTGTATTCAAAAATACGCCGAAGAGATCCTTTTTCTGAACTGGGAGGTGGTGGGGTTTGACCACGGGGCGATTCACCGCATGATTCCCCTTCTCAACCCCCTCAAAGGAACGCGGAACCAGTTTGAGCGGCTTTTCGAAAAGGCCCGAAATTCAAAGGAACTGATTTCGCTGCTGGAAGCGGAAGGTGCGTAATGAATTAACAAGGGCGCAAGTTAAACCCGTTGACATTATATACGGAGGAGTTATGCCAGACGCGAGGCAGATTCAAAAACCGAAAACCACCGGCACCAAAAAGAAGCAGCAATCGGAAAGTGAATCCGAAAGCCTTTCGGCGGATCAGAAAAATAAACTTAAAGCCCTGGATGAATACATCGAAGGGGTCCTCGAGGAGGCGGGCGAGGATTTCCTGGATCAGTTTAAACAGATCGAAGGACAATAGGCGTGCATAAGCGGGTATTCGGCACGGAGTGCGAGTATGCCCCGGTGTACCACGGCGGGCCATCCGCCTCGTTATCTTCTCCGCCGGTGGAGGCCGGGCTGGGTCCTCATGAGAATCTGGCGGAGGCCCTGCTTTCCGGTATCGGTGCGAAAGACTATCCCCGGGCCGGAGAGTTTCTGGGCAATGGCGGGCGGTTATACGTGGATAGGGGAGGGCACCCGGAATATGCAACTCCTGAATGCGCCAGTGTCAAAGACCTTGTGATTCATGAAAAAGCCGGGGACCGGATCATTCAGGAGCTGGCGGAACTCACCCGGGTCGGCGGCGGGCTTCGAAAGCTTCACGTTTATAAAAACAATGTCGATGGGTACGGTCATACCTACGGTAATCACGAAAATTACCTGATTACCTCCCGGGCCATGGCTACCAGCCAGCGCCTGATTCCCTTTCTGGTGACGCGGCAGATTTACGCGGGAGCGGGAAAGGTGTACCGGCGGCCCGATATGGGCCGGCTTGGGTTTCAGATCAGTCAACGGGCCGATTTTTTTAACCGTACGATCAGCGATCGTACTGCCGAGGTGCGAGGGATTTTAAACCCCCGCAAGCGCGAAATTGTCGATCACGGGGAAAACCGGCGTCTGCACCTCATTGTGGGCGACAATAATATGTCCCAATGGACCCTCGGTCTGAAAGTCGGTACCACCGTGATGATGCTGCGGCTTCTGGAGGAGGGCGGTCTCAATGGTTCGCTATCTCTTGAAGATCCCGTAGCTGCCTTAAAAAAAATCTCCCGTTCTTACGATGCCGGGGTGCGTGTATCCCATCAGGGGCGGAAAGCGGACTATAGCGCGCTGGAAATTCAAACCCTGCTTTTGGAAAAAGCGCTTCGGTTTTATGAGGTTAACGGCTGCGATGCCGAAACAGCCGAGTTGCTGAGTCTCTGGGAAAAGACCCTTGGCGGTCTGAAGACCTTGAAGCTGTCTTTGGAAAATATCCGCTTTGAGGAGGATCCCGGAGAAGTGAAACGAAAGATTGACTGGGTTTTGAAGCTGTGGCTCCTCGATCGCGGCTGCTCCCGGGGAGCTGATGAACGGCGATTGCGGTATTTGGATATGAAATACCATGACCTGGATCCCGAGACGGGACTTTTTGAGCGCTGCGGCGCTTTGGGGATGGCGGATGAGTGGGTAAGCGAGGCGCAAATACTTCAGGCCCGGCGCCATGCTCCCCCGGATACCCGGGCGCATCTGCGGGGAGAGGTGATTCAGGCCGCATTCACGAAAAACGTCGATGTAACGGTCAAAAACTGGGAAACCATTCATCTGATGAGCCGGCAACAGACCCCGGTGGGACATCATCCTTTTAATCGATTAAGAGGTCGGCTCAATCAGTTGGAAATTCAGTTGGCGGATCCGTTTTTAGCCGATGATCCGAAGTTAATGGAATCGCTTGGTGAGTTTTTAGGGTCCGGGACCTGACGGGGTTGCGATGAAGGATACGGAAAAACATACGGCCATATCCCCCCCATCCGATGCGCGAGAGGGGCTTCGAACCGTTATTGTGCAGCAGTATCTGCTCCATGAGGTCGCGCACCATTCACTGCGTGGGGGGGAGTTGACCACAGCCGCGGTCATCGTTCCCAAGGCGCACAGCCTGGTGGATATCTGTAAGTGCCTGCACCAGGGGGAATTTGGCGTGGGCCATGCCATAGACCATCCGGACCGGTTTAAGGAACGGTTGCTTTCAGAGTTGCGGGCGTGTGCGGAGGCGGAACGCAAGATGGCGCCGGTTTTGGAAAGTCTTGTGCCGGACGGGCAAGTGCTTCGGGTCAATTTATGTCCATTGCGGCACCGTATGGGGGAGGATGCGGAAAGAATCGCGTCACAATTGGCTCCGGTCTGTTTCGAATCGGCCCGGATTACCCGGGGAGACCCCAATCGTTTTTTTACGGCGCTTTTAACCTTTAAAGACCTGAACGTCGAGGGTCAGCTGCGGTTGGGGCCCTATATCTTTGCGTTTCCCGACAAGGCGGTGGAACGGTTTTTAATTGAAATCAGAGAACTGGGGCGCAGGATTCGTCAGATTCCGGTATTCAGCCATTCGGAGGTGTATCGGCATCTGAACCGGCCGGCTTATCGCGTGGTGGATCGATCGGTTCTGGAGAACTCTCCTCTGTCTTTTTTGATCGGGAAGGACACAGCGGCACACCATGACATCTAAGTTACCCCCTCATGCGCTTTTATTGCAGCCTCCGCCCGGAGATCTCACCGGTCCCTATCCGGCGCTCTGCTATTTAAAATCCCATGCCGAGCAAAAAGGATTTCGGGTCACGGTCAGGGATCTGGGCATTGAAGCGCTTTTGTATCTCGTTCAAGCCGATCGGGTGCGCGTCCTCATGGATCGGGCCACCTCGCTTCGCGAGAACCTTGAAAGCAGAAAATTCCAGGATGAGCTGACGCATCACCACTATCACCTGCTCCAGGCGGCGGCAACTCTTCCCGCGACCCCCGATGCGGTTTCCGAGGGGCTGCGGGTATTTCGGGATTCAGCGCGATTTTTTGATTACCGGCAGTATAAAGGGGCATGCCGCCGGCTGGACGCTTTTTACCAGCTGCTCAGCGCCGTGCATTTCCCGACGGTGCTGACAGCGGCGGAATATCCCACCGCCACGACGTTGCAAACCCTTGACGGCATACTCGAACACCGGAAGGCCGGGGTCAATCCCTACATCCCATACTACGAGGAGGTTCTTTTTCCCCGGTTGGCGGCCGATGCTCCCGCGCTGGTCGGAATCTCCATGGTGTTTGCCAATCAGTCGGTCAATGCGCTGGTGCTCGGCCGCCTGATCAAGGAACGATTCCCCGGCATCCACATAGTGCTGGGGGGAGCCTTTTTATCCCAATGGGCCATGGTGGCCGGGGATGTGCAATTGGCACAACTTTTTACTTGCACGGATACGATTATCTGCGGTGAAGGGGAGGAGCCGTTCACAGATTTATTGACCCGGGTCCTTCAGAATCAGTCTATCGACGGGATTCCGAATTTGATCCATATCGATCCGGACTCAAAGAAACCCGTTCGGTTTAACCGGATGACCTACACGGATATTACCGAGCAACCGCCCCCGGATTTTTCGGATCTCGACATGACACGCTATCTTTCCCCCCAGCCCATTATTCCCTACAGTATCAGTCGCGGCTGCTATTGGGGCCGATGCGCGTTTTGCCAGAACCGGTACGGGGATTATCACGTGCGTCGCTATCAGACCGTACCGGTGGAAAAGGCCTTATCGGAAATGAAGCAGCTCTCGGAGACTTATGGAACCCGTCATTTTAACTTCAGCAATGATGTGATCGATCCGGCTTACCTGAAGCGCTTCAGCCGGGCTGTGCTGGCCGACGGTACTCCCTATGTCTGGAATACGGATTTGCGGGCGGAGAAAGCTTTTGACGCGGAAACCTGCCGGCTCATGGCCCGCGCGGGACTCAACAGCGCCGCCATCGGGTTTGAGAGTGCCTGCCAGAAGGTTCTGGATGCCATCGACAAAGGCAATCGGGTGGAAAGAACCCGCCGCGTGATGCAACACCTCTACCGGGCCGGGGTTGCCACCCAGGCCATGGGCATCTTCGGCTTTCCCGGGGAAACCGAGGCCGATGGCCTGCAGACGGTTCGATTTCTCGAAGAGAATATGGATGTTATTTCCTACTATGTCATCGGCCTTTTAATGGTCATGCCGGGCAGTAAAATGTATAAGAGTCCAAAGGACCACGGGGTGACGCAGCTTCGCTTTGCGGCCCCCTCCCTGATGACGCCGGAGCCGGTATGGATATCTCCTGCCCGCATGCCAGTCGATTCCGTCAATCGATTGTATGAACGCCTCAACCGGCTGGAAGCATTCTATGCCCTTGATGAATACCCCTATGTCGGGGCGCTGTCGACAAACCACGGCTTTCTTTACTACACCCTGGGACCGGACATCCTAAAGCGATTGCGAAGACAAGACGGATAAGTAATATACAATTAAAGGATTCAAAACGGCTTTGAAACCGGGTGATATCGATATGGTTATGTGAAACCCGCCCGATCGATGAGAGAAAAATGACGGCTTTAATTGCCGCAGGAGTTCATGCTTCCGGAAAAGCGCAAAGGAGAAAAACAGGATCTCCTTAATCCTGATCTTGGAGATGGAGTGGATGCCTTTCAGCAGTTTTGGCTGATGACTCCATGTAAAGCATATGTTACTTTAACGTTATATCTATTTTTGTTGACAAAAATAAAATTCTTACCTATGGTCGAATCATACCATCCACGATGTGAAAATGCTCCTGATGCTTAAGAAAAAAATCATTTGATAATATTCCGCCGGCTGAGTTTATCAGAAATTCGATGATAAGAGACGGAGCCTATTATTATTCATGTAGTTGAAGTAGATTGTTATCACAACCGGTAGTATTTCATGAACTTAAAATGGAAATATTCACTTGGGTTAGCAGGTTCAACCAATGGCTACTCCTTAAGTGAATGGCATTGACTCAACAGGAGGGTAAACGCATGGCTGGGAAGATTAAGCAGATGATTGATACGATAGTTGCTCAGCGGTCGAAAGGAAATCAGGCTATTGCAAAGGCCGTCAAGGCAAAGCTCGTTCTGAAGGGGATCAATCCGGACGGGTATACGGCGGGCAGTGCCGACGATCCGGCCGTAGTGAAGCTTCTTGACAACATGGCTAGAGAACTTGGCGTCAGTATCTAACGGCGCATGAAAGAAGGAGGGTGGAAAAGATGAATACCGCATATTCTTTGAAAACTGATGCAGAAGACGCCATAAAAGATCTTCAAAATGCGTTTGCCGGTGCTGCTCCCCATGTGGTGCTGTTTTTCGCATCCAGCACTTATGATCCCCACGTTTTGAGTAAGAAGATGCAGGATGCTTTCCCAAATGCCGCGGTTTTCGGATGTTCTTCCGCGGGCGAAATTGTCAACGGCCAGATGTTAAAGCATTCGGTCGTGGCAATGGCTTTCGGGCCGGACGAAATTGACGGGATTAAGATTCACACAATTGAAGATGTGCACCGGGATAACGCGGTGGAGGATGCGTTCACATCCTTCGAACGGTTTTACGGAAAACCCATGCTGGACATGGATCCGGAAAAATATGTCGGTATCATCCTGGTGGACGGACTCAGCATGGCGGAAGAGAGACTGATCGACCGGATAGGAGATCTCACGAATGTGGTCTTCATTGGGGGGTCGGCGGGTGATGATCTTCAGTTCAAGTCGACCCACGTGTTTGCCGACGGAAAAGCTTATACCAAGGCTGCCTTGCTGGTGCTTATCCAGCCGAAAGTCGGTTTCGACATCTTGAAGACCCAGAGCTTTTCTCCAGGGGGCAAGGAATTGCTGGCGACGAAAGTGAATGAAGGCGCCCGGCAGGTAATCGAATTTGATGGAAAACCTGCCGCTGTGGCGTATGCGGAGGCTATTGGCGTCGCAGTGGAAGATGCTCCGAAATATTTCATGAGCCGGCCCGTCGGATTGATGGTGGGTGCGGAACCGTATGTCCGGAGCCCTCAGCAGATTAAGGATAATACCATGATCTTCTACTGCAACGTCAAGGAGGGGATGAAGTTGTCGATCCTCGATTCCGCCGACATAGTTCAGGACACCCGGAAAGCCGTGGAGACCAAGATTCAGGAAATGGGCAAGGTCAGTGGCCTCATCAATTTCCACTGCATTCTGAGAACATTGGAATTGGATGACAAAGGACAGGCCGAATCCTATGGGAGAATTTTTTCGGATATTCCCACGATCGGTTTCAGCACCTACGGTGAGCAGTATATCGGGCATATTAACCAGACGTCCACCATGCTGATTTTCAAGAGTTCGGATTAGTATTTCATCCGGGAACCGTGGGAGATGATACTCGCACGCAATTTGAAAAGGGTTAGATAACCCATTCCTTTAGCTGCCTGAGAAAATTTTTACGTTCGTGGGGGGATACCTCTCACCACGAACGTAAATAAACGGGAAGAAAAAGTCTGCCGATTACAGCGCGTCATATCCACTTGCACCGAGGTATCGAGGTTCAGAAACGGACTTTTGCAGGAGGCTCCCAGCCATTGATTTTTTTCCGGCTCAATCATAATCCAGAGGATGCGTGGCCGTGGGGATAAGATAGCCTCATGGTTTTTTTATATCCCTTGATTGAATCGGTACTGACACGCTCCATTGGGTGTCCTTGACGTGTGTGGATGTTTTTTTTTACAGGGGAGGACTCAAATGTTCCACAATGTTGCAACGCGCATCCGGATTACTTTCTGGGCATTGCCGTTGATTCTGGCACTTGGCACTTTGGCGGGATGGGGGTGGTTTTCCAACGGCGCCCTTCATGCCGGCGCATATTCCCGATGGAACCGGCTCGGCGAGGCAACGGCCCAGGGGATGACACCTAAGATCATGCGGCTTTCCGGCGCCATAACGGCGTGGAAACTCAATCCCAGTGAAGCGTTGCGCCCGGGTCTGATCAAGCTGGTAGACGATCTCGACGCGGAAACCGCCCAATGGCGGGAGTCATCCCGCGGGCATTCGAAGATCGATGAAGTCGTTGCGGAAATGAAAGCACATATCGGCAAGCTTCGATCTGTTTTTAAAGAAGACGCCGCGCTTTCAGGCGGTGGAGAGCCTGCTGAAAAGAAGATCGATGCGGCGCTGCTCCCGCTGTTTTCCGCTTACAACGAAGCCGTGAATCACTATATCAATCCCGGCAGGGACGCCGCCGAGAAAGCGTTGCTCTCATTTAACAGCCTGACGTCGACTCTTATTGTTTATATGGGGATTGCGGGAACAATTATCGGCATTCTACTGGCCTTTATCTTACCGCGACATATGATCAGCCCGATCAGCGATATTATCGGAAATCTGACAAGAGGCGTGAGGCAGCTAACGGTGGCATCCGGCCAGATCTTCTCCGTTGGCAGTGAATTGGCTGACGGCACATCGGCTCAGGCCGCATCCATCGCGGAGAGTTCAACGTCTCTTGAGGAAATATCATCCGTGATTCGCAGGAACGCCGATAATGCCCGGCAGGCGGACTCGTTGTCTTCCGAAACCATGAAAAGAGCGGATGATTGTTCCACCGATATGCTGGACATGGCGACAGCAATTGGTGACATAATTGCCGCCAGTGAGGATATCGAAAAAATAATTCGAGTGATTGACGGCATCGCTTTCCAGACGAATCTTCTTGCGCTGAATGCCGCCGTGGAAGCCGCAAGGGCGGGAGAAGCGGGGGCGGGATTCGCCGTCGTGGCCGATGAGGTGCGAAACCTGGCCATGCGGGCAGCTGAAGCGGCTCGAAATACATCCACTCAGATCCAGGACATCACGAAAAAGATCAATCAGGCCATGGATATCGTCAGCCGGTCGGTAGAGGCGTTCGGGAAAGTCGGCGAAGACATGGTGAAAGTAAATTCGATAGTAAACGAAATCGCGGCTGCAACGGACGAACAGGCGCATGGAATTGAACAGATAAGTAAAGCCGTTGGTACAATAGACAAGATTGTCCAGCAGAATGCCGCGAGCTCGGAGGAATCCGCCGCCGCTTCGAAAGAATTGGATGAACATGCCAAAGAGTTGAAGATCCTTGTTGCGGAACTGGACGATCAATTTGGAACCGGTAAAACACGAATAGATGAAGAATCGGTCATTGCGCCTCGCCGGCTAAATTCAAAAGCAGAGACCCGGCTCTCAGCCGGTAAACCGGTTCGGGCAACCCACGGGAAGCCAATAAAAAGAAAATCCGCTAAGCTTCTGACCGGGGCGAGTGCCAGTGTGCTTCCCGATCAGGAAGAGTTTGCGGATTTTTAAACAGATAGCGCCGGAATGTCCCCTCTATTTTCTTCGTAGAATTGGAAAATGCGGTCTCTCTGTTCCTTGAAAAAGACGGTTTTCGAATCTTTACCCGAGGTGAAAATGCCTATTTCCCCCGCCATGGTAAAAAAATCATCTTCCGGGATATGTTGGATCCTGAACAGCAGCAGGGCGGAAATCAGCAGGCCATGCGGGTATAACTCCGATTGTTGGACCGCTGTCCTGAGATCCTTCCTGAATACCTGCCGCTGCTCGGCATCCTTATAAGTCAGACCGACGGCCCGCACAACGTCTCCGTATAGCAGGGTCTTCTTGTTCCGGGCCGCATCGGTCAGCATTTCCAGTATCCTGCGGGGACGGTTCCGGGCTGGGGCCGTCACGGCTATCTTAAAAAGATCCGGCTTTTTCACATGTGACCAGAAGGGACAAAGCGGACAAGTGCCGCCTTCGGGAAAATCGATCCCGGGCTCGTGGGGGCAGTAGTAAATGCCAGGGGTCAACGCCACACTCTGAACGTGATGGGCCTCGATGTATCTGAACAGTTCCTTGATGGACGGAACCTCTTTGCGCAGGTCACCTTTTTCGGAAACCCATTTCCGGATATGCTCCGGTGAACCGCCGGCTTCCTTTACGATGCCGATGACCGCTTTTACGGCGCTTTTGTCATTGTATCCATAGAAGGCGATGATGCCCAGGGGATATCCCTGAAAGCCTTTTTGCGCCCTGCGTTCAAGGCCCTTCATCAAGTGTTCCGGGGTTGGTTGCATGGTGATGAGCTCCTATTCCATGGTGTAGCCGACTTCGATATTTCGGTCAGCGCCGAAATTACCGAAAGTGCAATTGGTGATTTTTTGGCGGTTATCGGCGAAGCGAGTCTTCCGGGTTTGCACCAGTCTGTCGATATAGTCCGAAAGGGTTTTCAATTCTTCAGGCGGCATGACCTTTTGACATTCCGCCAGGTAGGTTGCCAGGATCTGGCGGCACTCCGGTTCGGGAAGCATGGCGGTATTCCAGACAAAGATGCCCAGGGAGATCGCTTTTCTTTCGGAGGCTTCATCGGTGCAGGTTTCCAATAGCGGTGCGGCAAAATCCAAAATCACATGGGACATGACCTCCATGCTCTGATCATTGGTTTGGGCGGATGGCCGGTTTAAATCTTCCGGAAGGGGCTTTCCGGCGCCGGCCTTTTTGTTTCTTTTAGATGTGCTGCGTTCCTTAGGCTTGTTTCTTTTTTTTTCACGAAGCCTTGTTTTGCTCTTCTTCATATCGGTCACCTTTTGCTCTTGTGATGCAGTCGCTTGATCAGCAAAGTCGTCATTATCATGAGCGGATAAGATAGATTGAAGAAGAATTAAGGTCGTAACTTTGCCGAACCGCCGGAATGATTAAAGCGGGGGAGCAGTAGGAGCCGGGTACTCAACCGGCTTTTTCTACCCCCCCATCAGAACTGTTCGAAGGGAGTTAAGAAGAAAGGACCTCAATTTCTTTTAAGAAGTCAATAATCCCCTGAACCTGCGACTCTGTCCCGCCGGTCAGCATCGTGCCCTTTTTTTCCACTTTGCTTCCGCTCAGCAGTTGCAACACCCGGTCGAAAGCGTTCAGTTTGCTGTCCGGGGGCGGAATGATTTTAGTCCGGGGACGGGGTTGAAAGATATCTTTGCAAATCATTTTTGCGGAGACAGCCTTTTCATTGATATCCGGTTTGCGGATTTCATAGGCATCGGCCTGTTTTCTGGCCTCGACTGTCGGCAGTCGAAGGTCCGTGCACCTGTCGACGCTGAAGACGGCCGGCAGCGGGCTTCCAATGGTTTCCCGAACCCCCCGGCCGGCGCTCCGCTGCACCTGTATCCTTTCTTTTCCGGGATCGAGGGAAAGATCCGTGATGGCCGACACGAAAGGCCGGTTAAGGAGTTGGGCCACCAATGCCCCCACCTGGCCGTTGGCCCGATCTAAAGATTCTTTCCCGCAAAGGACCAGATCGGCATCCAGAACTTTGACCACCCGGGCGATCATGTCGGCTTTGACCCACGGGTCCGGCTGAGACAGGGGCGGCACATGGTTTCGCCCCTCGAATTCAAGCTGGTAAAGATGATCGGCGCCCGTGGCCAGACATCGCCGAAGCTCGGATTCGGCAATCAGAGGTCCCAGAGCCAAAAGACAGACTTCCCCCTTTCCCGTCGTATCTTTTGTCGTATCTCTTAACTCCAGCGCCAGCTCAAGGGCGGCTTCGTCACAGGGGTTGACGCGATAGATGGCATCCTCGGGGGCAATATAGTTTTCATCCGGATTCTTTCCGGTCCTGGTATATATGTGCTGGATCTGTTTCACACAGACAATGATTCTCATTTTGTCCTCATATTTTTCCGAAAGGTTGAGAGCAAGGCTTACGCAATAGAGGTGGCCACAATATCGATAATATCCATTACCTTCGGCTGCCGGGTCGTTTCAAGGGACTTGACGCCGTCATCCAGCATGACGAGGCAATACGGGCAGGCGGTGCCGATTACATCCACATCGGTCGCAGCGAGCTCTTCCGCCCGGATCAGATTGATATTCTTTCCGATATTTTCATGGAGCCACATTCTGCCGCCGCCGCCGCCGCAACAGAAGCCGTTTTCGCGGTTTCGTTCCGGCTCTTTCAGCCGGGTTCCGGGAATAGCCGCGCAGATGCTTCGCGGCGGTTCGTAAACGGCATTGTAACGTCCCAGGTAGCAGGCGTCGTGTATGGCAATTTTATCCGCCACGGGGTATTTCAAGGTGATTTTTTTCTTATGGATGAGCTCCAGGGCAAACTCCGTGGCATGAACGACCGGTATCTCGCATCCCAATGCCGGATACTCGTTTTTCAGCGTATTGAGGCAGTGCGGACAGAGGGTGACGATTTTCCGAACCTTGTGGAGTTGAAACTGAGCGATATTTTTTTGGGCGAGCTTCTGGAAAAGCGTCTCGTCGCCAAGTCGTCTGGCAGGATCGCCGCAGCAGGTTTCCGCCGGGCCCAATATACCGAATGATGTGCCGGCGGCGTTTAGAATTTTCACCATTGCCCGCATGGTTTCCTGGTTGCGGGGATGAAAGGCGCCGGAGCAGCCGACCCACAGGAGGATCTCGGCGTCTTTGACAACTTCTATGCGGGAAACATTGCGGTGCATGGCCCAGTCCGTCCGATGGGCAATCCCCTTTCCCTGAACATCTCCATAGAGTTCCAGATCGCGGATCATGGGGCGGGCTTCGGCGGGCAATTGGCCCATGCCCATGACGCGCCATCGCCGCATGTCCACGATTTTATCCATCGCTTCGGTAAATACGGGGCAATGCGTCACGCAGGCCATGCAGGTGGTACAGGCCCATATCTCGTTATCGGTAATCGCGTTTTCCAGTAAGGGAAATGGCGATGCGTTCCCCCCCCCGTTTCGATGACCGGCCATGGCTTCCATCTGCTCCAGGATGCCACGGATAACTTTTCTGGGAGAAAGGGGTTTGCCGGAGATGGCCGCGGGGCAGTTTTCCTCGCATCTGCCGCAGGACACACAGGCTTCGGTTTCCAGCAATTGCTTCCAGGAGAAATCCGCAACCGTTTGAGCGCCGACTTCTCCTCCCTTCGGAGAGATTTGCCTGAGAGCCGCGCGGGGGCCCTGTTTTTTATAGTACACATTCAGCGGGACGGCCGCCAAATGACGCATAAAAGTAAAGGGGATGAGTGCGATAAAGACAAGCACGGCGAAAAAATGGAGTCGAATCATGAGTTGCATGAAGAGCGGGGAAGCGGGGGTGGCGGCGGACAGCACCCATCCCACGGGCGATGACCAGGCGGTTACGCTTCCGGTGACGGCAAGCCTTGCCCCTTCCGCCAGAAAACCGGATATGAGAATGGTCAGCAGAATGATCATGGGGAGCAGCGTATTCTTGGGGCCCCCGGTATTTGCGGACTGTATTCGTCGCACGAGAAAAAACAGGACGGCGCCTAACGCCGCGATTCCCGCCGCTTCCTGTAAAAGAGACAGCAAGCGGGCCGGCGATTGAGGGAGAACAAACCCGAACTGGCCGAGAATGATGACGATGACCGGAAGGACGAATCCCCAGAGTACAACCATGTGAATAGCGCCCACCAAGGGTCTTTTGCGGATTTCGGCGTGTTTCACCAGGTAGTCGATCAGCCGGCTCCAGCTGCCGGGGTATTTGCCGTCCTTTTTCGTTCGCCACAACGACCAGCGTCTGGACAGACCCATCATCATGATGAGAAGGGCCGAAGCGATGAGGATACTATCGAAAGAGGTGATAAATGATTTCAATGCCGATCTCCTTCAACTTCTTTTTTATGCCATGGAAATATAAAAACAATATCCAAAAACCGTCTCAGCAATACAATGAAGACAGCCCCGAAAAAGCAGAGATATATCAATACCACTGTCAGGTCCTTATCTTCTCCGGCGTGGATGGTTCCCCACAGGGCGTCCTTCGAATTGGGGGTATGGCATAGAAAACAGGTTTGATCATTAATGGGTTTCGTTTCTCCATGCGCTCCTATTCCCTGGTGGCATCCGAGGCAATTATCCGCTCTGTAAGCGGTTGCAAAGTCGGCTTTGGGATGCGAGGCGATCTGAAAGGAGCTGAGGCGGGAAAACCAACCGGTTTTCTGACTTTGGGTGGGATGACACGCGTCGCATGCCACCACATCCACGTCGCTTTGCTCCATATGCGATTCATCCCGAATGGCCGTATGACACTCCATGCAGGTGACGGACTGACCGTGGACAGAGGCTTCGAATGTCTCAATGGATATCTGAAGCGAGCTTTCGTCGCTTCCCGACCGGTGACATTCAATGCAATCCTCCGGTGTATAGCCGTTAAAGGCGCTGGGAGCGCCGGCCTTCGATGCCATGGCGGATACCGCGGCAAAGAAAACCCCTCCCAGAACCAGCCAGCTTATCTTCTTCATAAAGATTCGTTTCATTTTTTCAATTCCTCTATACGCGATATCAGCACCGGCAGAATTTCATGAACATCGCCGATGACGCCCAGATCGGCAAATCTGAAGATTCTGGCTCTGGGGTTCGAATCGATGGCGATCACCCGTCCGGATTTTTCGATGCCGGCCGTATACTCGTTGGCGCCTGAAATGCCGCAGTTGATGATCAGCCGGGGGGCGACGTATTTACCGGTTTGGCCGATTTGCCGCTCATAGGGCAGGGTTCCCCAATCGATGACGGGGCGGGTCGCCCCGACGGTGCCGCCGATGGCCCGCGCCAGCCGGTGAATTATGTCAAACGCTTCCCCTTTGCCGACCCCCCGGCCACCGGCCGCAATAATGTCGGCCTCCTCCAGCGCCAGATCCTCCGGAGCCGCTTCCAGAACCTTTGTGACCGTTGTCTTTATCGCAGCTGCCGGAACTTGCGGTATGATCGGCACGAGCGGGGCCGGCTTGTTTTCCCACGGCGCCGTATCCAGCAGCACGGCGGGAAGAAAAGAGACAATGGGCGGCGTTTTTCCCGCAAGTCCGATCTCCTCGAATAAATAGCCGTTCGCCAGGGGGCGAATGGCCCGGGCGGTTCCATCATCCTTCATATGGAAGTCCATGGCCCGGGTAACGAGACAAGTGTCAAGCATTGCCGCCAGCCGCGGACAAAGATCATCCGTCGGCGCGCTCTGCGCCGCGAGCAGACAGGTCGGATCACTGCTTTTCATCTCATGAAACAGGGCCTGTGAGAAATACTCTCCGTTGTAGCGTGACATTTGCGCGTTCACGATGTGCAGGACGCGGCCCACGCCGAAGTTTCCCAACGTCTCGAGTGTTGCCGCCGGTGCGGGTCCCAGCACGACGGCGGTCACGGTTCCCTCTCCCCCCAGTTCGGCAATGAGCCGGTGGGCCTCGGCCGTAAGACCGAAGGTGGGCGCCTCAATCGTTCCCTCTCTGTGCTGGACCAATATCCAGATATCAACCATGGTCTCTCCTATATCCTTCGTCCGATGCGATGGCCTTCGATGATGGCCATATCGGTTTTTCTCGGGGCTACGCAATCTCCCACCCGGTATACCTCCGGCACCTTGCCCTTGAGCGCATGGTAAAGCTCATCCACGGCCGTGTTACCGGCGGCCATCACAACGGTGTCGTATCCGTCGAAATCAAACATTTCATTGGAATAGACGTTCAGTCCCTTGGCCACCGTTTTCCACAGCTCCAGAACCGCGATATCCGGGGTGAAGGTCACCCCTTTTCGGGCAAGCCGCTGCCGGGTCAGAAAGAGATCCTGCAGCGGTCCCAGGCCGGAGCCGATAAAGAGGGAGGAGGTGAGCATATGCACCTTTTTCCCCTGGTCCGCCAGCAGCTCCGCCGTGCCGGTCGCCTGATGATGGCCGTCCATGTCGATGAGCAGCACCTTTTCGCCGACCGTGGCTTTTCCCATGAGGACATCGACGGTCGTGACCACCTCGGGCGGTCCATATTCACCGGGAATGGGATTGGATTTGGGAACCGAACCGGTGGCGATGACCACCACATCCGGGGCCTCCTTCAGAATCATCTCCTCTGTGGCCTCGACCCCGAGCCGCATATCGAATTCAAGCTTGTTCAGCTGGCTCACCAGCCACCGGGTCACCCCGGTAATCTCCTGACGCCCGGCCGCCTTTCCGGCAATCAGATTCTGGCCGCCGACGTCTTCGCCTTTTTCGAACAGCACCACCTTATGCTTTCGCAAGGTGGCGACCCGCGTTACCTCGAGTCCGGCGGGACCGCCGCCGACCACGACCACTTTTTTGGGCGTATCGGAGGGGCTCAAGGTTCCCATGCCGAGCTCCTTTTCCCTGCCGGCCGCGGGATTATGCAGGCATCCGAGCTTAAATCCCAGCCCCATCCGGCCGATGCATCCCTGGTTGCAGGCGATGCAGTTCCGAATATCTTCGGTTCTGCCTTCCATGGCCTTGTTCGGAAGCTCCGGATCACAGATCAGGGCGCGGACCATGCCGATCATATCGGCCTGACCGTCTTCCAGTATCTTTTCGGCCAAATGGGGATCATTGATCCGGTTGGTGCAAAAAACCGGAAGACGGATGACGGAGCGGATGCCCGCCGCCAGCGGCGCCGTATAGGCGAGCGGCGTGTGCATCGAGCCTTCCACCAGATAAAGGTTGTAAAAGGTGCCCAGGCTCAGATCCATAAAATCGATGAGTCCACTTTGCTCGAAGCGGACGGCGATTTTTTTGGCGTCCTCATGGGTGATCCCCCCCTTCGGGTGCATCTCGTCCGCATTGAGGCGAATGCCCAGGGTGAAGTCCGGTCCGACGGCTTTCCGCATGGCCCCCATCACCTCCAGTGCGAAGCGCATGCGATTCTCGAAATCGCCGCCGTAGGCGTCTTCCCGGCGATTGGTCAGGGGTGAGAGAAACTGACGGACAAGAGAGCTGTGTCCGAGCTGAACCTCGATGCCGTCAAATCCGCCCTCCACCGCATTCAGGGCGCTGATAGCGAAGTAAGCGACGCACTCCTGAATGTCTTCGATCTCCATCTCCTTGCAGGTCTCCCGAAAGATGGGATCCTTTCCGGCCGACGGCCCCCATACGGGCAGGCGGGAGAGCTTGCTGTCCCCCTGCATGCCGTTGTGGTTCAGCTGAGCGAAGATTTTGCCGTCATACTCATGAATGGCCCGCGTCAGCTTCTGAAACCCCGGAATGGTCTCCGGTTCATAGGCATCCACGAGTTTGTCATAGGGATGATCCGTCGGGTGAATTCCCATTTCCTCCGTGGTGATGAGCCCGCAACCGCCCTTGGCACGTTCCTGGTAGTAATAGATGTGCCGTTCGCTGATCAGATTGTTTTCAGCGTAATTGGTCATGTGGGGCGCGAAATGAAGCCGGTTCGGTATCACCACGGAACCGATTTTCAGCGGTGAAAAAAGATATTTGTATTCACTCACAGCAGTTCCCCCACCTTTCTTCCTTCGATGATCGCCATGTCAATTCCTCTCGGCGCGACACAATCCCCGATCCGGTAAACCAACTTGACCTGCCCCTTGATCTGTTTGTAGAGGGCGTCGTCCGCAACGCTTCCCACATCATGGACGATGGTATCGTAGTCGTTCAACCGGATGGAGTCGTTGGTATATGTGTTTCGCGCCCTTACCTCTTTCCCGTTGATTTCAAGGACCTCCACATCCGTCGTAAATTTCACCCCTTTTTGTAAGAGCCGCTGCCGGCCCAGATAAAGTTCCCCCCGCGGCGCCAACTCGATGCCGATAAACAGATCGCTGGTGAGAATGTCCACCTGTTTACCCTGATTCAACAGCAACTCGGCCGTGGCCATGGCGTGGTGTCCGCCGTCTTCGTCAATGAATAATACCTTTTGCCCCACCGGATGGGTTCCCTTGATGACGTCCATTCCGGTGAGAACCGATGGGGGGCCGTACTTGCCGGGAAAAGGGGCGGGTTCCGGTCTGGACCCGGTCGCCACGATCACCACGTCCGGATTTTCTTCCGCCACCCGCTCCGGTGTGACGGTGATGCCCGTATGAACCGGAACCCCGAGGGCATCGATCATATGCTCGAGATAACGAATGACATCGGGCATGGATTCGCGTCCGGGACGTTTCCCGATGAGATTGATCTGGCCGCCGACCGCCGTCTCCCGCTCATATACCACAACGTCATGTCCCCGTTCGCAGGCCACGCGGGCGGCTTCCAAACCCGCGGGGCCGGCGCCGATGACCATGACCTTTTTCTTTTCCGCCACCGGGAGCGGTGGCCGGGTGCCGGTGAGGGATTCGTGACCGATCTCCGGGTTTTGAATACAGCCAAGAGGTTTTGACTGATTGATCCGTCCGAGGCACCCCTTGTTGTCCTTGACGCAGCGGCGAATATCGGCAACCCTTTCCTCCCGGGCCTTCCTTGCCATATCCGGATCACTGATCATGGCCCGGACGAATCCCACGACGTCCGCTTTCCCCGCTTTGATCACGTCTTCGGCCATATCCGGAAAGTCGATCTGATAACTGGCGAATACCGGCAACCGGGAGTTCTCTTTGATGACTTCGGCGCTTTCAATGGTGAATCCGAAGGGAACATGTAAGGAGGGCATGATCATGTGAAGATTATAATAGGTTCCGACGGCGACGTTGATAAAGTCGATGTGACGCGTTCTCTCCAGCACCTGCGCCATGACCACCGATTCCTGCGGCGAGATGCCGCCGGGGAATTTTTCATCCACGCACAGGCAGATGCCCACGGTAAAGTCCTTTCCCACCGCCTTTCGGACTTCCGTCACCACCTGTAAGGGCAGGCGCATCCGGTTTTCCAGGCTGCCGCCGTATTCATCCCGCCGGTGGTTGCAGATGGGGGAGAGAAACTGCCTTAGCAGGGATTCGGGCCCCATGTCGATCTCCACCCCGTCAAAGCCCCCCTCTTTCACGGCCATCGCCGATTGAACAAAGGCATCCGTCAGTTCGGCAAAATCTTCGGGCTCCATGGGTTTGCATACTTCCCCGAAAACGATGTCGGATGTGGCCGAAGGCCCCCATATCGCCTTTCGGGTGATATTCCCGTTGCTCTGGAAGCCGTGATGGTTCAATTGGGCAAACACGCGGGTGTCAAATTCGTGGATGGCCCCGGTAAGCCGTTGAAATGAGGCGCCGATTTCCGGATGCCGGGCGTCAATCAGCGTCTCCCAAGGCCGGTCGTCCGGATGGATGGCGAGTTCTCCAACAATAATGAGCCCGCATCCGCCTTCGGCCCTCCGGCGATAATAAGCGATGTGGCGGTCCGTCAACCGGCCGCCTTTGCCGAAATTGGTCCGATGGGCCAATAGACAGATACGGTTCGGCAACTTCGTCGTGCCCACTTTCAGGGGCAAAAAAAGATGATCATACATGCGCATTCCAAGCCGTTTGAAGTGATTATTAAGTTATCCTCATCCGTCAGAAACGATAACGGTTACAGTTCGACTCATGAATCAGCAAATTGTGTGCCATTGATAAAGAGGACGTTCTTCAAAAAGGATTCGCGAGGGGGGGGCGGAATATGATTCAAGTTATATTGGTAAGTTACGCGCTGACAGTAAAATAAGATTTTAATTCATGGAAACGCAATCCGATCATAAAACAGGCGGGAAGGAGGGGGGGCTTCCTGCAATTTCAACTCAAAAAAGCCTGTCGACTGGGAATAAACACCCCGTTATTCAACCGAATTAAGAGATTAACCCGCTATAATGAAAAAAGAAATACGATATGGGGCCATATGGGGCCGGGCCAGGGGTATGCCTGGATCTTCTCCATCGCCCCCGGCGCAAGCGATGGCAGCGTCTGAATTTTCATTAAACCGCTAAAAAAGGCCGCCTTATCAACACATCTTTCCGCGTGATCCATTATCGGGGGCCTTTAAAATCGAGTTTCATCACCAGCGCCGCGTGGTCGGATAGATTTGGCGCACAGCGAATGAATTCCGCTGTTTTTTCGATCGCCATTTGATCGGCGCCCGCGCTCATGATGATATGATCGATCGCAAAAGGGTATCGCGGATTGAGGGGGTATGGATGTTTGCGGCCGGCCCGCGCCCGTTCCAGATCGGCAATTGGACTGAAACGGGAAGTCCCGTTCCGGCAATACCAGGGACCGGAAACGGGCCGTTCCCACGAGCAAATTTCACTATCATCCAAAGCTTCCCAAACCGGATCGCCGAGCGCGTCCAGCTGACGGTTCATGTCCCCCAGGACGATGAATTGCTCGCCCGCTTCAGCTCGTGCATCCAGCCAGGCCTCCAGCCGTGTCACCTGCTCGGCGAGTTTTCCGCAAGGCGAGTCGTCGTCTTGATCCGATAGATCCTTATGGGGGCACCCCGATTTTAAATGAACACATAATAGATGCAGTGGGTTTTTTACCGCATCGCCGAATTCAAGGACAATTTGAACGCCCCATCGCTCGGAGGGGTCGACGGCAAGGGTTTGAACATCCGCAAGTCGTTTGTAAGAAATCCCATGCTTCTCGCGAAGGTCTTTTCGAACTGCAAAACCGGTTCTCTGCATGAGACGATCGCGCTCATTGCCTCTGCACCGGCCTAAATCGATTTCGGGTCTGGCGGAAATCTCGATTTGATACGCCGCCGGGTCAAAAATTCGATAGGCGGCCGCCGAATTTTCAACTTCCTGAAACGCCACGATATCCGCCTGTAGCGCCACCGCGTATGTTTTAAGCGCTTTGTAGTCGGAATCCTTTCTGGGTTTGCATCCCGAATCATTGTTAGCAGCAAGATGCTCCAGATTCCATGTGCAGATGGTGATAATCGAATGGGTTGCGGTGAAGGAGGGGAGCGTGACCATTGATATCGCAAGAAAACATACTGTAAAATAGAAGAATTTCATTTATTCAAACCTCCTCCTTCAAGTAATGAAGTCATGGGGGGATCATCCGGTTTTCCGGGCGCGGCCATGATCAAAGGTCGGTTCCACCCGTAGGCTGTTGCACCGCGTCTCTTCTTATCGAGCACGGATTAAGTGAAAACCCGAGTCGCGACCGGCACGTTAATGAGCAACGAGGGCCGGCCCGCTGATCGCGAGTTGAAGATAACAACTTGCTTTTTATAAAGAAAGATATTTGTAATTGCAACAGTAAGTCGAGCGATAGCCCCCCTCGATATGTTGGGGGGACAATCGCTCGATATCGTTTGGAGGGTTATTGCATCCGGTTCGCGGCAGCAGCCGTCCGGTCCATATGCAGTGTTTCATTATACCGGATACCTGCCCATTGTAACGGCTTTCTCCTTAAAAAACGGCAATCGACGTTGCCCCTTTCAATGCCGGCGATGTCGCTTCCGATTTCATAAAAAACGCTCAGGCCGAACCGGCACAGATTATTCTTCACAAAGGCTCGTTCCGCTGGAGAGGATACCGAGAGTTTATGATGAAGATCAACCGCACTGCATGTTTGCCAGGCGGACAAAAAGGCGACCGTATCCGAAACACGGCACATCCGGTGCGAAATGGATAGCAGATAGTCCCTTGCCAGCAAACCGGAAGTTTCCAGCTCTTCATAAAGGGCCGGTAATAACGCTTGTTTCCGTATCCTCAGCAGCGTATTGCGGTTCAACCAGTCGAATGAATCGCTATTTCCCGCGAAGCGCATCACTTGGTCGCTGAGGCGGGCATGGCGGTCCTTGGGAATGGGATGGATATTTCCCCGGACAAAGATGTCCACCAGCGCGGGGTTCACCAACAGATCCCCGACAGCCTCGAATTCGCAATTGTCCGCATAGGTTCCCGCGGAAAATAGCGATAGTTCCACTATACGCGCCAGTAACAGACCATGAATGGATTCATCCCGTTGCACAATGTTGTTCAGCTCATTCCGGAGCTCCGTCATATCAGACTCGTTCATGGGTCTGTCTGCAATGGATGTCAGCCGCTCGTTGAAGCGGAACAAGGCCCCCGGGGTCCTGCTGCCCCGTAAAGGGATCTCCATTTCGGTTGTATTCCCGTCGGTCAATGCCACCGTTTTTCCCGCAGCTTTCAATGGCCCCTCCTTGTCGAACCAGTCGACCTCACCGTATCGAATTCAATGAGATAGTTACTTTGTGTCATTATATTTGTCAATAGGATCGTATTTCATAAAGGACGAAGCGTTATAAAAACTATAACTTCCTCTTGATCCCCATAAATGCCAGATGACGTATTTGACACCGGGAATCGGAATGAATCTTATGCCATTGATGGAGACGTCGATATTCGGAAATGAGGGTCCAATACTGGTTTTGCTCGAAACGAAGGGGAACGGCGGCCCCCGGTGCTTTAATCTTTTTGGGCGATCGGTCCGGAAAGATGCCTTTCTCATGGGGCTTTTAGGTTTATATGGATCATTATCGGTTATTATAAAATTAGTTAGCATAATTTATTAACTAATTATCGCGGATAACGGTAGGAAAACCGGCTATTCGCCGGTGATGGGAACGCGGCTTTCGATTCGAGGCGGCTGTCATATGGAAAACGGTCGGATGCTCGATTTATAATTGACTCTGACGGCAAATTCTTTTAAGAACGCGATGACTATTCGATATGGATGGCTATTCGATATATTGTTGTGCCGTTTCGCTTGCTACGCTGTATGGTGTATATCCGGCGCCTACGGCATTCGGAGACAACCGTTGCCTGATGGTGTATCCCCTTGATTTCGGATCGCTTGGATGGCGCGCGCGGCTCAGGATGCACGGAATTTTTCCACCAATGTCGGCAGTAAAGAGGATACCCCGATGACCAAATCGATCGGAATTGACCTGGGAACCACAAACACCGTTGCCGGGATAAAAAAGGTGCATACGGAAATTATCAGGAACGCCGAAGGGGACTTGATCACGCCTTCCTGTATCACGGTTAAAAAAAAGAAAATAAAATTCATTGGGTTTGGGAATGAACCGGACTTTGTGGTGGGCCGGCATGCGCTGGATTGGATCAAGCAGGATCCGGAGAACACCATTACGGCCGTGAAGCGGTTGATGGGGCGAAGTCTTGGAAATCCCGAAGTTCAAAAGATCATCACCGGCCGCCGCCAGCATTACCGGATTACCCGCCATACGAAAGGAACCGAGAACAGCCTGGCGGTTATCCTGAACGGAAAGGAATATACACCGGAGCAACTATCCGCAAAAATTCTTGAAAAAATCCGGAAAGATGCGGAAAAAGCACTAAACGACAAAGTGGAATATGCGGTGATTACGGTGCCGGCCTATTTTAATGATAAGCAGAAACATGCCACCCGAACCGCCGCGGCGCTTGCCGGCCTGAAAGTCAGACGGCTCCTGCCGGAACCCACGGCCGCCGCCATTTCCTTCGGCGTGGACGCCGTCAAGGATGAGGATGCCAAAACGGTCCTCATTTTTGATTTCGGCGGCGGGACCTTTGACCTGTCCGTTCTGACGATCAGTGGGGGGCAATTTCTTGAACAGGGAAAAGGCGGGAATATGTGGCTGGGCGGCGAGGATATCGATCGATTGGTGACCGATTTCGTGCTCGACGAAACGGCCCGGGCCTACCATATCGATAATATGACGGAATTTATCGATAACCAGCAAAAGACCCTGAGAAACCGGTTTCTGGGGGAGTTGAAGGTGAGCGTGGAGCAGGCCAAGGTGCGCTTGAGCGATGCCGAAACTGCCTATATCGAGATTCTCGGGATTTTGAGAGACGCCGATGGCGACGGCATCGATGTGGAGGTGGAACTGACGCGGGAAAAGTTTGAGGCGCTCATTGCCCCCGTCGTTGAATCCGTTATCCAACTGACGCGAAAGCTGCTCGATGACATTCACTTTAGCTACGAGCTGATCGACAACGTGCTGCTGGTGGGAGGAAGCTCCCGGATTCCGGCGGTGATTGCCGCCCTGAAGGCCGAGTTCGGCCCGGAAAAGGTGCTGCTGCACGACCGGCCGATGATGGCCATCGCCGAAGGGGCCGCCATTTTGAGCCATCGGCTTTCGGATACTCTCGAATGCCCCCAGTGCGGCCACACTGCCAATCAGACGGATAAACGCTGCGGCCGGTGTGATTTCGATCTGGAACGCTATATCATCGATCAGGGCGTCTTTGACATTGTTCACGCTGCCGCCCACGATTATTACATTTGCCTCGAAAACAACGAAAAACACCGCATGATTGAAAAAAACACGCCGCTTCCCTGCCAACACACGGAGGTTTTCCGGCTGGTGCATCCGGACCAGCGGCTGGTTCACATGAAGTTTATCAATATGGTCAATGACGCCGAGGAATCCATCGGGGATCTGTGGCTGGGAATCGAAACGGGAGACGAGGAGATAGAAGGCCCGTTGCACGTTGAAATCACATTGAAAATCGATGAAAATAATATCCTCGAGGTAGCCGCCTCCCTGAAGGAAAAACCCGAGGTGGAGATTTCAAAGACCCTTTCCAGGGGAAAGGCGGACGAAGTGCTTTTCCTGGCCCTGGAATCGCTGGTGGAAACCGCCAACCGGAAAGGTTATCGGCATTATGTCAGCCACGATCTGACCACCCGCGCCTTGTCCATCATCAAGAACATTCATCAGGTGATCGACAAAAAAACGGGGGATACCATTGAACCGGTGTTCGAACTGGCCAAAATGAAAATCGATAAGGCGGCGAAAATGGCCGAGCACGATATCGCGTGCAAACCGGCCATCTATTACGCGGAGCACATGCTGGAAGACTTCGGGCAGGTCATATCTCCCGGTGATCAGGCAGCCATCCGCCGGCGGATAAAAGAGCTTCACGAGATGGACGATCATGGAACCTTCGAAGAAAACCTGGCCGCCCATGAAAAGCTGAGAGAGGCCGTTGATAAGCCGGCTATAGCCAACATGCTGATGGTGCTGGAAAAAGCCGGGGATGCCTGTGAAGCGCATGAGCCGGCCCGCGCGGCCAAGTTTTACGATGCCGTCGATGATATTTTGGACGCATTGAAAAAGGAAGATTTCGATCGCAGCAATCGCATCATTGAAAAGGTTCTTCCCGAGGCCGACACAGTCCTCGATACTTACGATTATAAAACCGGAAAGATCCATAAGGACATTACCCGCTGAAAAATGGTATCTGAAACGTCCTGCCCCATCTGCAAGCTCGCGCACATTCCCCTTGACACGGATCACTGCCCCCAGTGCGATGCGGATCTGACCTGTTTTCGTGTGCTGGATGCGTTGCCGGAACCCGATGAGACTGTGCCAGCGGCGGCGCCCGTCGATATGCCCGTCGATGCGCCGAAGCCCCCGGGTAAGGGGGCCGCGGTGTGGCGTTGGGCGTTCACCGGCTTTGCCGCCGGAGGTGTCGTGACACTCGCGATCCTCCTGACCGGGTGGACGATTTGGCGGTCCCCGCGGGTCGAAAACAGCAAAGGGGTAAATACCGCCTTATGGAATGAGGATATAACCAGAATCGAGTCGAAGCTGGACGTGCAACGCCGGGATCAGCAAGAGGCGGCATCGACGCTGCTTGGCCGAATTGAAACGCTTGACCGAAAGTTGTCCGAAATCCGGGAACTTTCCACCGACGATTCTCCGGCCCCGGCGGGTGATTTAAAGACACCGGAAACACCTCCCGGGGATGAGCCCGCCATGCCGCAAGCCGCGCCGGATACGGCGCCTGCCGGGGAAGGGGTGCTGCGACCGGCCGAGTTTACTACCTACCGGGCCAAAGAAACCGATACGCTTTGGAAAATCTCCGAACATTTTTATGGGGATGGAATGTACTATCCCGTGCTGCTCACCTATAATCCCGATATCGCCGTCTATTCGGTGGGGAAAAAGGATACGCTCGCCATCCTCACGGATGTCAACCGGGTCAAAATGGTTTACTCGGAGGTAGCCGAAAGAGTGAAGAATCGACTCTACTGGTACTATAGGGTCCGACCCGGTGACGATGCGGCGTCCTTGATCCAAAAATACTGTCCTTCCCAAGGGGAGTCCGGCGGCGGTTCCTGTCTTGATCCGGAAACAATTTTAAAACCAGGCCAACGGGTGCGGATTCGACTGGAGTAAGTGTTTATGGCGAAAAAAGAGGAAACGATACACGATGTGCTGGCCAGGGCGGAAAAACTGTTCCATCGTGGCAATTTCCCGCTGGCCTTGCGGGAGTTCGAAAAGCTTCAAACCGAACTGAACCGGGATGATATTGCGGAAAAAATCGGGATTTGCCGAAGGCAGGCCGATGCCCTGAAGGTCAAGGAACTCATAAAGCGGGGGCGGCGGGCGGATCAGAAGGGCAGCGCGCAGGAAGCGCTGAGATGTTTCGAGCAGGCCTATGAAATGGGAAAGGAGCAGTGGCTCGGCGATAGGATCGGCGCCCTTCGGAGACAGATGGCGGTTCAGGGTGCCGATGCCGCCGCCGCGGAAGCGGAATCGGCCGGTGATTTTGCAAGGGCCGCGGATTTGTACGGCCGGGCAGCCGGTGCCGGGGTGGCAAACCGGGCAAGATGTCTCGTAAAGGCCGGTCGCTTTTCCGAAGCGGTGGATGCTTATAAGGATATGGATACGATCGATTCGAGCGGCCGTTATCATTACGGCTTCGCGCTGGCCCAAACAGGTCGGTACAGGCAATGTCTTCAGGTTTGGGAACCATTGGAGACATACAATGATTCTTTTTTCGAACAAAAAAAGATAATCTGCCTGCGGTATGCCGCCGATCTTTATGAGCGAATGGAAAAAGAATGCGCCTATGCCGAAATATATAAGGAAGTCATCCCGCTGTTGGAAACAACCGATAGCGTGATGGATGCCCGATGGGGGCAATCTCTCCTGAATTTGCGGGAATATTGCAGATATGCCGCGATCGGATCGCTTTGGGACCAGGAGGCATTCTCCGCCGTCACGGATCTTCTCGATCCCTCCCCGGTTCCCATGTCGTGGACGCTCATTTGCCTGAATGCCAAGGCGTGGTTCAGGCGGGCGGAAAAGGATCCGGCTTTCCTCGATCCCCTGCTGGTATATTGGCTGACAGCCGTTTATGCGGCGGACATGACCCCCGTCGGGAGCGGCGAGGGGAAGACAGCGGACGCGGCGGCAGTGCGCGAAAAACGGGTCGAAACGGTTGAAAACCTGATACGGGTCCATATGGATACGGAACCAGGGCGAAAGGCCGCGGCATATTATAAAATCGAAAAAGAGCTCATTTGGAATCTGTCCCAACTGGCCGACGGGCGCGCGCAAGGCACGACGCCCCGGATCTGCGGCCCCCGGTATGCCGCGCGATTCGGTATGGCAAGTGAAATGGCCGATCTGGTCCGGGCCAACAGGGCCAGCTTCAAAACCACGGCGCAATATCTTGAAACCGGCGGATATTATTCGCTTGCCGGTGAATCCCTGTCGCTGCTCTGCGGCCGGGAATATGAAAACGCCGTCGCCCTGCTGGCGGAGTTGCCACCGGGGGCGCGGGCGGACGAGTTTGTGGATTATGCCGTGAACCGGGTTCATTTTGAATTCGCCATGCATTGTCTGGATACCGGGGACAGCCGGTTTTCCCGCTATCTGGATGCGGCGCCCGTGATTTTCGATCTGGCGCCCGATTCCGAAAAGGCGTTTACGGATAAGGTGCTGGCGATAGACGACTGGGAAACGTTAAAACCCTATGAAGATGCGCTGACCCATATCCACCGGAAACGCCCGTCCGATGCCGTCCGGTCCGCCCTGTCCCTGGTAATGACCCGGCGGGCCATCGACCTGTATAACCAGGACCAGCTGACCCTGGCGGCTTTGAAAGGGATCACGGGCAAGGCGCTGATGATTTACCCTGAAAACGAGATGGCCCGGGGAACCCTGAACGACACGCTCAAAGACCTGGAAACGGATGCGATCTTCAAGGCGTTTGACCGGGGTAAACTGAACAAGGCCAGCCGGATGGCCCGGGAATCTGAATACCCGGAAGTTCGTGACAGCTTCTTTGAATTTGTCGAGCAGTCCCTGCCGCTTCTCGAGAAAAGTGATCTGTCCGGGGATGAAAAGGCGGTTTATCTGAGTGATCTGTATGCGTGTGCGTCCTCGTTGGGGACGCATCACCGGGTTCTGGACAAGCTTTCCATGATGCTGAATCTTTCCAAGAAGGAAGGTGCCGGATGAATCCGTTTAAAATACTCGATGTCGATGCCGGGGCTTCCCAAAAAGATATTATTCAGGCGGTGGCCCGGGCCATGCGGGAAAAGATTTATCCCGGCCGAGAGCTGGCCATGGCTCAACAATTGCTCCTGGATCCGGTGACAAGAGCCACTCAGGAGTTTTTGCATGTTCTGGATCTGAAACTGCTGCTGGACACCTTGCCGCTGGAAAGGCCGCCGGCCATCGGGCAGGATGACAGGCTTCCCCTCATCTGCCTCGATGTGTTTGATGGGGAAGAATGAAAGCCGATAAAGCGTTTCTGCGAAATAAATTTATTGAATTCCAGCTCAAAATCGCCGACTTGAACCATGCCCTGGCGGAACAGAAAAGCCGGTTCTCGGGAAAGCAAACGCATCTTTATCTCGAATTGCTCGACATCCTGGATGCCTTCGAAGCCGTTGAAGGAACTCTTGCGGCCAAGGAAGATACCCTTGATAAAACCGCCCGCATGCTCGGTAAAAACATCCATTCCATTCATAAAAAATTATCCCGGCTGATCCAGTCCCGTGGCATTTTCCGGATGGAATTTCCGGACGGAAAAGCCCGGATGGACCTATGCAGGGTCACCGAAACGCAGCCCCGTGCGGACCTTGAAAACGAAACGATTCTATCCATTGTGAAAAGCGGATATATCGACAATGAAACTGGAACGGTGTTGAGAAAGGCCGAAGTCGTCACGGTCTCCAACGAAAAATAAAAAGAAAGATAACTTGGCAGTACCGAGTGCTTGACTTGTTTTTATCCTTAAGAATCCGAAAGAATCCGATCCGATTTCAGCGTTCAACGCCATGCCGCCAAAACCCCTTGAAACCACCGTTGCTCCGGCTCTTCCGGCGCCTTCCGCGCCAATTTTCTTGACATTCACCCTTTATGATAAATATAAGTTTCTTCGTAAGACATGCGGAGAAAGATGTTGAACGGCGGGAGGAAGACTATTCGGGAGAAAGAATAGTCGGAAGAAGGTCTATTATTATTTCGAGGAGTTCATTCGAGGACCTCGGCGATGGCGTTGACAGTGGCGAAGGTCAATTTACTTCCACTTTGGGGGGCTTCCCGACCATGATGGGGAGGCCCGATTAGTTATGGAGACGCATTTTTTTTCGGACTTGGCATTAATCCCTTATGAGCAAGCCTGGCGGCTGCAATTGCAGCTGGTCGCCGCCAGGCAAAATAGCCTGCTTGAACGAGACGTCGTTCTCTTTCTTGAACACCCGCCGGTGGTTACCATGGGCCGACGGGGCGGGCACGAACATCTGAACGTATCCAAAAGCTTTCTGGAAAAATCCGGCGTTTCTCTGCTCGAAGTCGAACGTGGCGGCGATATCACCTACCATGGGCCGGGGCAATTGGTGGTTTATCCGATTATCAAGCTCGGGGCATCGGGCCTGGGGGTCATCGACCTTGTGGAAATGATTGAAGAGGTAATGATCCGGACCGTTGCGGATTGGGGGCTAAGGGCATGCCGAAACCCGCTCAATCGAGGTGCCTGGATCGGAGACGACAAACTTGGCAGTATCGGGATTGCCGTCCGCCGGGGAATCAGCTTTCATGGTCTGGCGTTGAACGTCAATCCGGATTTGACCCCTTTTGACTGGATCACCCCTTGCGGGCTTTCCGGCGTGAAGATGACCCGCATGACAGCCCACGCAGCCGGTCCGGTGACCGTGGCGGAAGTAAAATCGGCGATGAAAGGCCATTGGGAAAAAATCTTTGGGGTGATGCTGAAGGACATTTCTTTCGACTCGCTGATGCTTTGCATCAAAGAAACACCTTAGCGGCGCTTTCATCAAGGGAAAAAAATCAATACGATTGACTATGTTAACGATATCGGATGTATTTCATGTCGAAGCCTGATGACAGATCCAACATGCCAAAGCCTGAATGGCTTCGGCGGCGCTTACCATCCGGAACGGATTTTGAAACAATCAACCGGATGATTCAGAAAGGGCGGCTCCACACGGTTTGCCAGGAGGCAAAGTGCCCCAATATCTGGGAGTGCTTCTCCCACAAGACGGCGACCTTTTTGATTCTGGGCGATCGATGTACCCGCAATTGCCGATTTTGCGCCGTGGCTCATGGTCCGGCCGCCCCCCCGGATACCGAAGAGCCTTTACGGGTGGCGCAAGCGGTGCGAAACATGAATCTCAAATATGTCGTGGTCACTTCCGTCACCCGGGATGATTTGCCGGATGGTGGTGCTTCGCACTTTGCCGAAACCATACGCAATATTAAGGAATTGATTCCCGGCGCCCAGGTGGAAGTTCTCATTCCCGATTTTAACGGCAGCGCCGTAGCGCTTTCCATCGTGCTGGATGCGGGACCCGATGTGCTGAATCACAATATCGAGACCGTGGCGCGCCTGTATCAATCCGTCCGCCCGGGCGCTGTGTATGAACGATCCCTCGAACTCATTCATCGGGTGGCTGCCTACGGGAAAATGCCCGCCAAATCGGGTCTCATGCTGGGCCTCGGTGAAACAGATGCTGAAATTAGGCGGACCCTTCAAGAATTGCACCAGGCCGGCTGTTGTTTTCTAACCCTGGGCCAGTATTTGCAGCCTTCTGCTTCCCATTTGCCGGTGGACCGGTTTATTCATCCCGAAGAATTTTCAGAATGGAAAAAGATTGCGGAAGAAATCGGTTTTGAACGGGTTGCCAGCGGTCCGTTCGTGAGAAGCTCTTACCATGCGAAAGAGTTATACTACAGCCACAGCTAACGATTCAGCATAAAACAACTTAATCAATCCACCCCTTCTGATCCTCTTTTACCTGCCTATCCCGATTCGGACGCTGTTTCTTAGGGACATCAAAAAACCGGCCTGCTCTTAATCCGAGGGTCTTTGCCACTCAATTTAATTTCTTGATAACCGGTGCTCAATAGGCTACATCACCGCGAAGCGTAACGGCTTGATTCTTTCCAAAGACCTTGCGCGCGAATTAACCAGATTCAGTCAAATACAGATTTCCGGTTTGCGAATGAAAATTTCAGTGGTTGTACCGATTCATAATGAAGCGAGTAATATTTCCGTTTTGGCCAGTGAAATTTGTACCGCTTTGGACAACCGCCATGAATACGAATTGATTTTCGTTGATGACGGCAGTGACGATAACAGTTATTCACTGCTTACGGAACTGCAACAGCCATTTCCCGGAATTCGCATCATTCGCCATCGGAATCGATGTGGTCAAAGCACTGCCATTTTTAGTGGTGTGCGCCATGCCGTAAACCCGGTCATTATTACCCTGGATGGGGACGGTCAGAATGATCCCCGGGATATCGAAGCCCTTATCAAAGCGTATGCCAAGTTACTCAATAAGTCGGACCGGGTCATGGTTACCGGTTTTCGCCGTCGCCGGCAAGATTCACTGATCCGCAGGGTGTCATCGAGAGTGGCCAACAGCGTTCGAAGTCGTTTACTGAAAGACCGGACGCCGGACACCGGTTGCGGGTTAAAGATCTTTTCCCGCGAATTATTTCTTTCCCTTCCTTATTTTGACCATATGCATCGTTTTCTTCCCGCCTTGGTAAAACGCACGGGAGGCCACATCCTTTCCATTGAAGTCAACCACCGGCATCGCGAAAAAGGCAAATCCCATTACGGAACCGTTGACCGACTGGTTGCCGGCATCATTGATCTCATGGGAGTGTATTGGCTGCTGGCGCGGACCCGGATACCGGAAATCGACCCGGAAAGTGCTGTTCGAACTGAAAGGTAATGCCCCTTTGCCTGATCGTGGCGGCAGGAATTGACGGCTATATGTTTTTACAGGAGCCCGCTTTATGGATTTTATTTCTAAAATTCCAAATTTTTGGCTTATTATCGGCTTTCTCGGCCAGTTTTTTTTCACCATGCGATTTCTCGTTCAGTGGATTTATACGGAAATCAACAAGAAATCGGTTATTCCCCGGTCGTTCTGGATTCTGAGCATTCTGGGCAGCTCCCTGCTGTTGATTTATGCCATTCAGCGAAAGGATCCCGTTTTTATCCTCGGCCAGAGTTTCGGCTTTATCGTTTATGGCCGGAACCTGTATTTTGTCGCTAAAAACAGAAAGGCTTCCGAAGGCTGAATATGAAATATGTCGTTCAGGTCGCAGCCTTATGCCTGATATGCGGGTTCACCCTTTTTTCAAATCGGGGGGCACTGAACCTGGATGTCATGGAAGCCCGCAATATCATCAGTGCCCGCGAAATGGTCAAATATCATAACTGGCTGATTCCGACGCTGAATGGTGAGGTCCGGATCGCCAAACCGCCGCTGCCGACCTGGGTGACGAGTCTGTTTGTGAAAGGGGCCGGTAGTGATGAAGACCTTGCCGCATTGCGATTTCCGGCCGGGCTGGCCGCCCTGTTGATGGTGTTATGGGTGTATGGCATCTCTTTCAGATTGACGGATGATCGTCGGGTTCCCTTTCTCTCGGCCGCGGTACTGGCCTCCAGCGCGCTGCTGATGTTTATGGGAAGAAACGTGTCATGGGACATCTTTTGCCATATGTTTATGGCGGGAGCGATATGGGCGCTTTTAATCGGATGGGGGAAGACGAAAGGGGCAAGCGGGGTTTTTATCCTGGCCGGTCTGTTCATGGGCCTTTCCTTCATGAGCAAGGGCCCGGTTTCCTTTCATTCGATGCTGCTGCCTTTTCTGTTGAGCTATCTGTTTTCTTTTGGATATAAGCCCATCGCGATAAAATGGAAGGGAACCCTGCTGGCAGTTTTTATTTGCCTCATTATCAGCGGATTATGGCCGCTCTATATCTATTTTCAGTTACCCGCGGTTTCCCTGGCAACGGCATCGACGGAGGTGGGATCATGGTTTCCCAGTCATGCCAAACCCTTCTGGCATTATTTGCAGTTCCCGGCGTTTTCCGGCATCTGGACTATTTTTATCCTCTCGGCGCTGGTGTATCCCCATGCCCGTAAAAAAGTGGATACCTTCGGGAAGAACTACACCTTTTTATTCACATGGATGGGGTTGACCGTGCTGCTTCTGTCCGCCATTCCGAAAAAAAGCACCCATTATCTCCTGCCCGTTCTGGTGCCGATGTCCCTGATGATCGGATTCTATATAAGATATCTGATGGCCGCTTTTGAGCAACGGCAACAAACCCGTGGCGATACCGTTGTCGTTGCCATCCATGTTCTTGTAATCACCTCGGTTTCTTTTTGTATCCCCTGGCTGTTTTATTATTATGGCCGGCGGTCC
Source organism: Pseudomonadota bacterium (assembly GCA_043797445.1). Lineage (GTDB taxonomy): Bacteria > Desulfobacterota > Desulfobacteria > Desulfobacterales > JAFDDL01 > JAZDPP01. Next base: position 34,848 of record JAZDPP010000208.1, on the reverse strand, counting down.
GATCTCCTGACATTTGTTGAATTGTTAATTTATTCAATTTTATTTATTGGCATCGGGTTCCTGTTGCTCAAATCATACAGGGAACAAAAGGTATTTAAGATCGTTCTCAATTCAATTCTTTTTCTCTCTTTTAGCTGTTTGTTGATTCCGCCGGTGGCTGGAAAGCTGACACCTCAAAGAAGGTTTATGGCGTTAATGGAATGCCGTAAAAAGCCGGAAATTGAGCAATTGGAACTCTATAGCCTGCCAGGAATGGATCCAAAAGAAATCTGGGCGGTTGGCAGACGCGTCAGAGCCGTGGACCCTCTCAACCTGAAGTTGCGATCCTTAAATCTCCCCGCGGCCCTTTTTTCCAAAACACATCCGGATCAATTGCGGCAAGAAAAAGAGTCGGAAAATGTTTCAATACAATTTCTGGAGGTATTTAACGATAAAAAAAAAAGTGAGACATGGTATTTATCCATCATCGATAACGAATGACTCGGATAGGCTTCACACGGTCATGGATTGCGTCTTCATGAGCTGCGCGGTTTTCCCCGCCAGTTCCCGCCAAACGCGCATTCCATTTTCAAAGACTTTCCCCTTGAAATCAAATCCCACCCGTTGAGCCAGAAAACACAGTTCCCAGAAAGCCCAGTGATCGTAGATGGAGCGGTCGCCCGATTTTTCGACATATTCTTTTATATATCGGTCTCGCAGCGCCGGGTCTCTTCGAAAGAGCATCCGTGCCGTATAGATCACATCGATGGCATGCCCGTAACCGATCCCGAGGAGCTCATTATCGATGATCACCATATGCCCGTCCCGGTTCAAAATCAGATTTCCTTTTTTATAATCGCTATGGAGGATACGGTTCTGAAGTCCGGCCGGCGCCATTTTCCGTAACAGGCTGAAAATGGTTTGACGTTCTTTCCCGTCAAGCTCCGGTGGTGCGTACCGGTCTATTCTCTCAATGGCCGAATCGAGATAGAGGAGGCGTTGATAGGGCGCACAGGTGTCGTCCAGGCGGGCGTGGTGCAGCGCCAGCTGGTAGGTCATGAGGTCGTGAAACCGCTTTTTGCTGCTGTATTTGCCCATCTGGGTGCCCGCGATCCATTGGGCGAAGATCACGTGGTTGTCATGGCCGAGAATGGGGGGAATCGCAATGCCATTGTTTTGTAGCACCCGTGTTGCGGCCTGAACCATCCGCGCGCGGTCCACGGTGTGGCATTCGTAACATTTAAGCCAGTTCCCGTCGCATTTTACTTTAAACGACCGTTCGCCGAAATCGGATTTCCCCAACCGGTACACCTTGGCTGACGGCTGCCCGAAAACCCGTTCACAGACATCCACAAGCCTTTCCCCGTTTCCCAAAAAAACGCTTTCAGGCGGCACATCCATCTCATAATTGCCGTAAAGGCTCGTGACTCGCTGGTACGCATTTTGGATGACTCTTTTAATGTCAGCCATTTATTATCCCTTTTTTATTCAAGTCGCTGCGCTGGAGCAGGGATTCATAGAGGGTCAGTGTCTCTTTGCACATTTTTTCCACCGTGAACTGGTGGCGGGTCCATGCCATGGCCGCTTTGCCATAATGGTTTCGAAGATCCGGCTTGCCAACCGCATCCGTCAGCGCTGAGGCCATGCGCTTTACGTCACCCGGTGCAACGAGCCATCCTGTTTTTCCGTCCAATACCGTTTCCATGCTACCGCCGTGGGCCGTTGCCACCACCGGCTTTCCCATGGCCTGGGCCTCGATGGCCACCCGCCCGAAGGCCTCCGGCTCTGTGGAAGAAGCCGATACCACAATATCGGAAAGAAGATAAGCGGCCGGCATATCGGTACAATGGCCGACAAATCGAATCCGCCCTTCAAGACCACAGCTTCGGATCAACAGGGTTAATTCCCGCATAAGCGCTTGCTTGCCCTCGAAACTCCCAACACACACCGCGGTCCACGGCAGGTTTTTAATTGCCGCCAGGCTTCGAATAAAAATATCATGGCCTTTCCATTGGGTGATCCTGCCCGGCAGCATGATGAGTGGAGAGGCTGAACCGGTGAGAGACCAGCGGTCCTTAAGCGCATTTATTCGTGCGGTATCGACTTTCCCAGGGGTAAAAAGTTGCTCATCAAAGCCTCTGTGGATGATGTGAATCCGATCGTCCGGGATGCCGTAACAGGTTTTAATATGCGTCGCAACCGTGTTCGAAACCGCAATGATTTTTTCACCCCGGGTCATGATGGCGCTATAGGCATTGATGGAATAGAATCCGTGAAAGGTGGTTACAAGCCGCGGTCGTAAGGAAGGGGAAAGGCTTTTAAAGGCAAGATATCCCACCCAGGCCGGCACTCTGGAGCGAAGATGAAGGATATCGACTTTTTCTCGCAGCAAGAGGCGGCGAAGTGGCAAGACAGCCGTCAGCGTGATCGGATTTTTCCCTCCGACGGGCAGTCGAATGTGACGGCTTCCCTGTTTTTCAAGCGCCGCTGCCATTGGGCCCCCCTCGGAGATGACGATGGACCGGTGCCCCTGTCTCACCAGATAGTCCCCCAGCTCCAATGTGCCCCGCTCAACGCCGCCGCTGTGGAGGTCCGGCAGCATCTGTGCCACCGTTATGAGGTTTGTCTTCATGCGCGCTCCTCCTGCTTAAAGCTGCTGTTTATCGGAGATCCAGATCTCTTCCGGCAGGGGGTGCAGGGATAATTCCGTCGCCTTATCTTTGAAGATAGCGAAGATCTTTTTCAAAACCCATCGCCGATGTACCCACAGCCAGTTATCGGGTGCCATCCGGATATAACGTTCAATAATCGCGTTAAATTGTTCTGTGTTCAGAAGGATGTCCTTTCGAATGTTCCCGGTTTTAATAAGCCTCACGGGGGGGGCGATGATGATCTGGTATCTGCCGTCCGGCCGGCGGAAATTAAAAGCCGGCAGAACGGTTGCGTCATAGCGAAGGGCAAACATGGCAAGCGCTTTATTGGTGCAGGCGGTGATGCCAAAGAAGGGGACGTAAACGCCCTCGGCTAAATTGGAGTTTTGATCGTGAAGAATCACCACGGTCCGGCCTTCCTTGAGCTTTTGCCCGATCAGCTCGCCCCCCTTTTTTTTGTTGATCACCTGGTTGCCGGTCCGGGTCCGGATTTCCGTGAGAAGCTTGTCCAGGGGCGCATAATCAAGCGCCCGTGCGACAACATTCGATGGCATCCGGGCGACAATGGGGGCGGCAATGGCCATCAACTCCCAGTTACCCAGATGGGCGGTGAGAACCAGAATTCCTTTTCCGCGGGAGCGGGCTGCCGCCAGATGCTCCCGGCCGGTGAGGGTGATATAATCGTTGGCGTTTTCGGGACAGAATTTCAGTAAGGAAGGAATCTCCAATGCCATTGTGGCGAGTTGAATGAAATTGGCCCGGACCAGGTCCCAAATGGCTTGGATACCCATTTCATTTCCAAGGGCGCCCCTCATATTGTCATAGGCAATGGTACGGTGGCGCCGGTCGATTCGAAACCAGAATTTCCCGATGGGAACGGCAATACGGTTCATCCATGCCCGGGGAATGACGGAAAGGCATGTCAGGATAATTTTCAAAATTTTATATTGAACAAAAGACTCTTTATTTTTCAAACTGGTAGGGCTCTCCTTTGTATAAGCTTTTGATCTGCTGTCCGTTCGGGGTTAATGCCTCAAAAATTGATTTCTGTAGTCGCTCCGGCCACCAGCGTCGAAGGATTTCATTCGCGCACCGGGCCGCTTCATTCAAGGGGGCCGAAGGTGTTGGGATCATTTCTCCCGCCATCCAGCGCTCATAGGTAGTCGCCCATTTTGCGAGGACCAGGTCATTGATGCTCCTTTGAAACTTGTTGCCTCTTTTTTTCCACTGAACCGGCAGAATGCCCACCCGGCATCCGGCGCTGAGCGCCTCATAGACCATGGAAATACTGTCGGCGGTTACCCATGCGGTGCGGTTTTTATTGTACTGCGTTTCGATCCATCCGGGAGGGGTGTTCTTCGATCTGAAAAAGGACATCATGGGCTCTGTTTTTGCCAATGCTTCGAGTTGTGTTAAGGTTTCTTCCGGAGTTCGGGGAGATGAGGAAATGGTCCAATGCCAGTCCGGGTGTTTGCGGATAATGGTTTTTATTTGTTCGATAGTGGTTGCCGTATTCCAGATATGGCTTTTTTCATCAATCCCTCCCACGAGAACGAGCCCTTTGCGGGGATCATGTCCATTTCCCGCCCTGGCCGTGCCGGGGGGGCCGGTGGTGATGTACACATTGCCGGCCGCACGGGGGCAGTCATGCCGGGGAATGCAGCACAGATCCATTCGGCTTTTTAGGGGGAAATCCGGTGTCATGCAGGTGACTACCCTGGCTCCGGTGTTCTTTTTCAATAGCAGCAAAGGAAAATGAGTATGGTAGCCCGTGCCGATTAAGAGATCCACCTTCGGGCCGGTCTGTTTGTTTGCGACAGCGTTCGATCCAAACCGGATAAAGGATTTCAGGTAGGCGAGCCTGCTTTTTATGTCAGAAGCCACTGAAAGGGCCGGCAGCATACAGTATTGAATTTCCAGCGGCGTCTGTTTTCCCAGAGCCTCAATGATGCCACGGGTCTGCTTTTCGTGGCCGAGTCGGCCGTCCATGACGGCGATGAGCTTAAGGGGACGCATGTGACAATACTCCCGGGTTTCTCATTAACAGCCTGCTTTTGATGTAATTTTTCAGGGCATCGGTTTGGTTGCCGAGGTTAGGGGTGATGCCTATCACTACCAGATCCCGTGGCCATTCCACACCCTTGGGAATCCTCACGGCATCTTTCTGCGTTGTCAGGATCAATTCCGCCCGTTTTTCCTTCGCTGCCATCCGGATGAGTGCAAGATCACTTTCCCGGTACCAGTAATGATCGGGGAATTCTTTAACGCCCGCAAGGTTGCAGCCGATTTCGGTCAGTGTCCGGTGAAAATTGAGGTTTTCGGCAAGTCCGGAAAAGGCGAATACGCATTTTGCCCGAAGCAGGGAAAGAGGATAGGGGTGCCCGGATGGGTCCGGATTCGGCAAGGAAGGCTGTTTGCCGGGGATTACCCGCTCAATATGGGGGGTATGGCCGGACTGAAATACCGGTGTATGTAAAGAGAGTCGATGCATCGTTTTCTTCAGCTTCGCCCCCGGTTCCTTACGGTCGTCGCATCGTGTCTCAATGATGATACTTGCCCGTTTGAGTGCGGCTACCGGTTCCCGTAAAGGGCCTCGTGGCAACAGATAACCGTTTCCAAAGGGGCGGCGGTGATCCACAAGCACCAGATCGATATCCCGCGCCAGTTTAATATGCTGGAAACCGTCATCCAGCAAAATGACATCGGGGGAGAAGGCCGCTATTGCCAGGTTGCCTGTTTCATACCGGTTTCGCCCCACCACCACCGGTACCCCCTTCAAGGTGCTTGCCATCATATACGGCTCATCACCCGCTTCAGCCGGGGGCATGAGAAGGGCGTTGCCGTTACTCACGATACCGCCTGCTTTTTCAGCTCTCCCTTTATATCCCCGGCTGAGAATGACAACGCTGTATCCGAGAGATGTTACCATGTTCGCAATATAGAGGGTCATGGGGGTTTTGCCGGTACCCCCCACGGTTATGTTGCCAATGGAGATAACCACACAGGGGAGTTTTTTTTGCGGGAGTATCTTTCTGCTGAACGCGGCATTTTTAACTTGCGCAAGGATGCCGTAGCCGGTGGAAAGGCCCCGCAGAAGCGTTGCAAGAGAAAAAAGGCTTGCCGGCTTCTCACCGTTGATTACCATTTCAATTTTTTGAAGCAGGGACCGCACCGGCGCTCCTGAAGCTCAGGGTTAATAATATCATCGTGTTCGATTATTTCGACTCGTGTGCTCGGCCGTCTGCTAAAAACCAATAGCGAATGATTGTGTATCCAATTATACATTAAAGATATTCCGCCACCACGGACAGGGTTTTTTCAACTGCTCCGCCGCTTGTCTGAAACACGCTCAGTGCATTTTGTCCCATTTCCCTTGCTTTATCGGGAGCGGACAACAACCGGTTGGTTGCCCGGCAAAATGAATCGGCATCCGAAATCCTGATAGCGCCACCCGCCGCTTCAAGAGAGCGTGAGATGGTCAAAAAGTCTCTCATGTCCGGTCCGAAGAGGATCGGTTTGCCCCAGGCCGCCGGTTCCAGCGGATTGTGCCCGCTGCATGGCACAAGGCTGCCGCCAACGAAAGAAATATCGGCAAGGGCATAAAGGTTGCGCAACATTCCCATCTCATCTACGACTACCACATCAATGGGTCCGTCGGGCCGGGTTTTTTTGAGTGATATGGTGGTAATGGCGGCAAGACCTTTCGATTCGGCCACGCGAGACACGGATATCGCCCGTTTCGGGTCCCGAGGCGCCAGTATCATCACCAAGGATGGCCACAGTTTCTTAAGCCGGCTCATCCCCTTTAGCAATATGGTTTCCTCGCCGTTATGGGTGCTGCCGGCAACGATAACCGGTTGATTTGCAGAGATGGCCAGATCCTTTTTAAGTATTGGCAGGATCTCGGGTGACAGCGCTATCCGTTCCCGGTCAAATTTCATATTCCCCGTGAGATGAATTCGATGGGGCGCAATGCCGATCCCGGCAAATCGCCGGGCGTCGAGGTCGGACTGAACACAAATCCGGGTGAAAACGGAAAAAAGCGGTCGAAAAAAGAGAGACAGGCGCTTGTACCCGTGAAAGGACCGTTCGGAGAGTCGTGCGTTGACCAGCATTACCGGAATACGTCGTTTTTGTAATTCAGACATGAAATTCGGCCAGATGTCGGTTTCAACGATTAAAACCAGCGCCGGGTCGATTTTTCGGACAGCCGGCTTGACGGAAAAAGGGAGATCAAAGGGGAAATAGAATACAGCCTCGGCGAGCCCTTTAAGTTGCTTTAGCGCGAGCTCATACCCCGTTTGAGTCGATACGCTAAAAAACAGGCGGTGATCCGGGAATTTCTTTTTGAGGCCTGAAAGCAGCGGCTCGGCGCAGAGGGCTTCCCCCACGGAGAGGGCGTGCACCCATATGGGTTTCAGGCGTGGATTAGGGGGAGGGACGAGTTCTTTTTTTTGCCATGGCTTGCTGAAGCCAAGGCGGTGCCAAACGGTTTTGCGGCGCTTTTCCGAAATAAATGTCAGGGGCAACAGGATCGGAAGGCCGATCAGGAGCAAAGAAAATACAAAAATGTTATAAATAAAGATCCCGTTCACTTTTTCCACCGTGACGTTCTCTAATCCGCATCCAGCAGGACAATGCCGCCAAAGCACAAAAACAAGAAGTTGGATAACCATGCCGCTATCACAGGGGGCAATATACCGCCATAGCCAAGGGATATACAAAAACTGAAAATCACCCAATAAAGAAAAATGATACCAATGCCGCAGGCAACGACCAGCGTAAGGCTCCCTCTTAATGTCCATCGAATGGCAATGCCGGTTCCGACCATGCTCATGATCAGACAAACAAAGGGGAGAGCTGTTTTTGCGTGGAGATCGACCCGGTAATTTCCGGCATCATACCCTTCCGCCTCAATCTCGCCGATGTAGTTGCGAAGCTCCTCGCTACTCATTTCTTCCGAGTTTTTGGCAACTCGCTTGAGCTCCTCGGGTAGCAGGGTAACCGATTCGGCTTTTTGCTCATAAAACCGGACGTCAAGCTCATTGGTATCGGTGTTGATACGCTGTTCCATAATGCCTTGAAGTATCCATTCCCCCTCCTTAAAAAACCCGCTTGGCGCATCCACGCGGCGGATAAGCTTGAAGTCGTTATCAAACTGATGGATCGTTACCCCGAATACGGTATTGTCCACCGGATTGTAATGTGTAATGTGCGTAATGCCGAGTTTCCCCTTTATCCAGATGTTTGTTCCCTGTGTGACCAAGCCGGAGTCTCTGCGCCCTTTCGTCAAAAATATGCGATCCGCTTTTGCCATGGTGATGGGTACAATAGCCTCGGATAAAAAGAACAGAAAAATGCCACTGATGAACCCAAAGGCGACAATCGGTTTAAAAAGGGTGTAACTTCCGGTGCCGCAGCTTTTTAGAGCGGTTATTTCATTGTTTTTGCTCATCAATCCCAAAGTAATCAGGATGGAAAGGAGTATACCCACCGGCAGAATCTGTGCGACGACAAAAGGCGTTTTAAACAGAATATATTCCAAGCCGGTGGTCAGGGACGCGCCTGCTTCCATAAAATTGTCTATTTTCTCAAAAAAATCGACCACGAGATAGATACCGACGACCGTGGTCATGATGGTTCCGAAATGCTTCAATATCTCCCGGGTCAGATATTTATGGAGGATATACATTGATATTACCGTTGGCCTGTTGGTCGGGTTTGGTCCGTTATGTTCATTTGCCCGTTCAAGTCGTTTTGTTTGTTACGGTGGTTTGCAATCCAATCAATAAAATTGGCGAGCAGCAGTGTTCGTTCATTGGCTGATCGGATCAATAGAAAGATCCCGAAGCCGCCCATAACCAGGTTTGGGACCCACATGCCGACAATCGGCGGATAGATTCCAGCTTCTCCGAACACAACGCCGGCGGAAAGCATCAGATAATAGAGCAGAAAAAAAATAAGCGCCAGGCCGATACCAAAAGAGCGTTTGGCGGATTTGGACTGAATACCCAGGGGCACGGCGATTATTCCCAACGTGATACAGGCAAATGGCAGTGAGAATTTTTTATGCAGCTCCAGGAGGACCGAATAATAGCGTTCGTCTTTTTTATCCGCTTTTTCGAGATAGGTGCACAACTCGGCGTAGCTCATCTCGGTTTCTCTTTTCATCATTCCTCTTGCGGCGCTTCGTGCGCCGTTTAAATTGAGGCGAACATCGTAGGTTTTAAATCGAATGCCGTGAGACGATTTGTCACTTAATTGGACCTGATTGATAAATCCGTCAAAAAGCCGCAAATGGAAAGTGTCATTTCCGGGTGAATCCATCATCTGTCCCCTCGGCGCCGTGATGGTTACGACGGTTCCCCGGTTATTACGGTCCTCTACAAACACATCGATCAGGGCTTTTGTTTTTGGGTCGGTTTTGTTGACATAGATCATAATCCCCTTAAAGCTGTCGTTAAAGGTTCGTTCCTTCAACAGCGCATTATAGCTGGAGGTGTTCAAATTGATTAGCAGCTCCTTTACGGCATTTTTTCCCCAGGGCTGTCCAAAAACGGTCATGAAGGCAGCACAGAAAAATGTCATAACGCAAAACAAGAGGACCGGCGGCATGAGGTGATACAGGCTGATCCCCCCGGCCTTTAATGCTATAATTTCGTTATCATTCGACATCTTAAGGAAGGCCAGCAACACGGCCATCATTGCGGACATGGGAACGATAAATATTAAAAAAGTGGGAATTAAATAAAGCATTATTTGAAGAACGGCGCCGAGGCCGACATGGTAGTTAACAACGAGATTGGTGACCTGGAGCATATTGGTCATCAGGAAAACAAAAAGCAGAAGCGACAGGCTGAGCATAAACGGCGTCAGTATTTCTTTAAAAATATATCGATGGATCACCGCGTTCAATTTCATAAAAATTTTATAACTCAATATGTTAAGAATTAGTTGATGGGTCCGTGCGGCTTGGATTAACCCCATTGATGCGAGGTTCGGCACGCGGTTGCGGTAATGAATGGTCCTACCTATTGTTTTTTAAGGGGCAAGTCAACGGTTAGCCCGCAACGCATATTTAAACTTATTTTTAACTTTTTACTTAAGGTTGTTTTTCGCGCGCGCGAGGCAATACCCCTTGTGAAAGCATCAAGCTTAATTTTATTGACAATACTTTATAATTTATCTTAACTGATGGCGCACTCATTTGATGTTGCTGCATGTTGTATCCCCATTTTCCCGACCTCTTATTTAAGAGCTTTCACATGATCCATTCCGGTGTTGCCGAGAGGGGCCTATGAAAAAAAGAAACTCGCAGGAATCGTTGGCAAAAATGCTTGCCTACATCCTTGGCCGAAATCCTGAGGAATTCGGCTTGGTTCCGGATGCCAACGGATATGTAAAGATCAAAGACCTGTTGAAAGCCATTTGCGAAGAGGAGGGATGGCGGCATGTTCGAAGGAGCCATTTGGATGAGGTGGTTCTGGTCATTTCGGATCCCCCGATCGAAATGGTAGGTCTTCTGGTTCGGGCTACCAATCGGGAGCACCTTTCAAGTTATCGTGTCTCTGATAATCCCCCTGCTCAGCTGTTTCTCTGTGTGCGGAAAAAAGCCTATCCGGTTGTCCTTGAAAAAGGGGTTTCTTCGAGTGGACACCCTTTTGTTGTGTTAAGCGATAACCCGGCCATGGCGCAACGGTTGGGGCGGAGATTTGCCGCCTCGCCGGTGCTCCTGACGGTTTCAGTTCCCAAGATGCTGGCCCGAGGCATTGAATTTCTTTCCGCGGGCGGATCTTTTTACCTGGTTGGCAGGATGCCGCCGGACTGTTTTACCGGTCCGCCGTTGGCAAAAACGCGGGAGGAAACAAAATCGAAGGAAGCTCCATCACGGGCCCCGGTCGCTAAGACACCTGGCAGTTTTATGCTGGAAATTTCAAATGTTGCACCTGATCACCGGGCCGATGAAAAACGGGAAAAGAAACAGGACTGGAAACGGGAGCGTAAGCGAATGAATCGCAGGGGGCAAGGAAAAGGGGAGTGGGAATAAGAATCGCGCACGGTGACAACGGCTGGTGTGTTTATTATATTTGTTGAATCCATTAAAATAGACTGTTCCGTTTAATGAATCCGGAAAGCTTTTTGAGCCATAGCCCGCAAAAGCCTGTTGACATGGAAGGGGCATATGGCTGATTTTATCGGGATATCCATGGTTTGTCCTTGACAAACAAGCGGCAGCGGCTATCCTATGGCCGGTGTGGAAAAGGTCGCTTCACACGGGCAATGGCGTGTTACGATTGACGATTCAGTACCTTGACCCGGGGTCGAGGTGTAATGAAAATTTCAGGAGGATGGAATATGAAGGTGTTGGTGAGTGATAATCTCGGAGAGGAAGGTGTTGAGATGTTTCGGCAAGCCGCGGGAATCGAGGTGGATGTTCGAACCGGGCTCAAGCCGGATCAGCTAAAGGAGATTATTGGTGCTTATGATGCACTTGTGATACGCAGCGCGACGAATGTGACGGGGGAGTTGCTGGCAGCCGCCTCCCGGCTGAAAGTGGTGGGGCGAGCCGGTATAGGGCTCGATAATGTGGATATACCGGCGGCGACCAAGCGGGGAATTGTTGTGATGAATACACCGGGGGGAAACGTGGTGACCACGGCGGAGCACGCTATTGCGATGATGCTGTCGCTGTCGCGCAACATCCCCCAGGCCACGGCTTCCTTAAAGGCGGGTAAATGGGAGAAAAAAAACCTTCAGGGGCGTGAATTGTATAGCAAGGTGCTCGGGGTCATCGGGTTCGGCAAAATCGGCTCTATCGTGGCGGACAGAGCGCGGGGACTTAAAATGCAGGTGATCATCTATGATCCTTTCGTTACTCCGGAACAGATCGAAAAGGCCGGCTATGAAAGCGCGACCCTCGAAGAGCTATACCGCAAATCGGATTATATCACCGTCCACGTTCCCAAGCTAAAAAATACGTTGGGATTGTTGAATAAGGCCGCCTTTGACCAGATGAAAGACGGCGTGATGATCATCAACTGTGCCCGGGGGGGGATTATCAACGAGGCGGATTTATATGACGCCATGAAATCCGGCAAGGTAGGCGGGGCGGCGCTGGACGTTTTTGAAGTGGAGCCGCCTGAAAATCACCCGCTGCTCGAACTGGACCGGTTTATTGCCACGCCCCATTTAGGGGCTTCCACGAAGGAGGCCCAGACGAATGTGGCGGTTGCCATTGCGGATCAGATCATCGATTATTTACAAAACGGCACGATTCGCAATGCGGTAAATGTTCCTTCCGTTACCGGAGAGCTTCTTGAAAAGCTGGGTCCCTATCTATTCCTGGGGGACCGGATCGGTTGTTTGGTCGCCCAGATCGTCAATGGGCCTCTGAAATCGGTTGCCATTGAATATAAAGGTGATTTCCAGGGGATGGATTTATCTCCGATTACCTGCGCGGTACTTAAGGGGCTTCTGACCCCCATCGTCAAGGACGATGTCAATTTCGTAAATGCCGGTATACTGGCCAAGGAAAGAGGCATTAAGGTGACGGAAGGTTCCACTGCGGCTTCGGATGATTACACCAATCTCATAACCGTAAGCGTGGTTACGACTGAAATGAGCAGTTCGGTGTCGGGAACGATTTTTGGGAAAAGCGATGCGCGGATTGTCATGATAAATGATTTCCGGTTGGAATTGATACCGGAAGGGCATCTTGGTTTGATTCATAATATGGATATTCCCGGATCCATTGGCGAGATCGGTACACTGCTCGGCAAATTCAATATCAATATCGGCAGAATGCATGTGGGCCAGGAAAAAGATGGGGCGCGAAACATCATTTATCTTCAGGTCGATACGCCATTGCACGAAGAGGTGGTGGCGGAATTGCGCCGGTTAAAGACAGTTAAAGCCGTATATCCCCTGGAGTTTTCATCGTGAGGGCGCATCCGTCGGATCGTTTCAATTAACTGTCGCCGGAACGGGCGGTTGCGTTCGGGCGCTGAATGATATGTTGTCCGTCAACGCGGATCGCATATCGCACCGTCGTTAAATAAGGAGGTAGTGCATGACGGAGGAAAAGGGCTTCATTCTCAAAGATAAAAACCATTCATCGCATCCGGATGCCAGTGTTGAAAACAAGGACCGAAATCAAGCGTCTTCCGAGGCCAAGTCGGGTCGGAGGGCGGGGACCCCGCTTCCCGCCATCGATTTTTCAACCTTCATGATGTCTCTTAACGCCTCCGCGTTGGTCAGTTTGGGCGTTATAGCGGATCCTGTATCCGGTGCGACGGCGAAAAACCTGCCTATCGGAAAACAAACCATTGATATCATATCGATGCTTCAAGAGAAGACAAAAGGGAATTTGACACCTGAAGAAGCCAAATTGATAACCGGCATGCTCTATGACCTCAGAATTACGTACGTCAAACAGTCGGGTTGAATCGGTTGCCTGATTTTGGATCCATTCATTTATCTGCGGGTATAGGCGAATCCTCGCACAATTAAACCAATGGCGGTGCCCACGGTGAAATGGCTCTCCGGGCCGGTTTTCATCGTGGGCATTTGCATTCGGATGCACGACATCATGGTAAAATTAATAGTATGAGGCTGTTATCACCTGCAAAAATAAACCTTTTTTTATACGTTACGGGGAAGCGGGAAGACGGTTATCACGATTTGTACACACTCATGTGTCCCGTGAGCCTGCAAGACATTGTTGAATTGGACTTTAGCGCCGCCGCCGTTTGCGTCCGGTGTGTCCATCCGGATGTTCCCGAGAATGAGACTAATTTGGCGCATCGAGCGGCGAAGCTTTTTTTTAAATGCCTGGGAGCGTCCCGGGGCAACCTGCCGCAAGGGGTTGAGATATCGATTACGAAAAAGATACCCGTCGCGGCGGGACTGGGTGGGGGCAGCAGTAACGCGGCAACGGTCCTTACCGGGATGAACCGGCATTTCTCAACGCCTTTTTCCACGGACGATTTGGAGCGAATGGGACTAACCATCGGCGCGGATGTTCCCTTTTTTATTCAGGGGAAACCCGCCGTTGCCACGGGCGTCGGCGAGGTGCTCGCGCCGGTGGAATGTCTTCCCGCATTTTATGTGTTGCTGGTTAATCCCGGGGTACCGGTTTCGACGGCGGAGGTCTATAAAAACCTGAATTTGGGATTGACAAATAACCCAAAAATAAATAAAGAACCTTTTTTTAGGGTTCGGAATATAGATCCGGTTCGTTACCTGTGGAACGATCTGGAAAAAGTGACAGCCTCGAAATTTCCTGTAATTCAAACAATAAAGGAAGCGCTTTTGGCCAACGGCGCGGAGGGTGCGCTTATGACAGGCAGTGGCCCGACCGTGTTCGGGCTTTTTTATGATGTTAAAAAAGCGCGACAAGCAAGCCATGTCTTGTCCCGACATGAGAACTGGCGCGTGTTTCTTGCCGAAGCAATTCGGGAATAGAGTTGGCTGCGGGGAATTTACTGAGTAAATAGCATCTGTACATGCTGGGGCGTCGTCAAGCGGTAAGACACAGGATTTTGGTTCCTGCATTCGGAGGTTCGAATCCTCCCGCCCCAGCCAATTTTAAGAAAGCCGTACGGCAGGATCAAGTCACTGAGGGGAAAAATTGATGGAAAATATGGCAATTTTTACGGGCACCTCAAATCCGGAGCTGGCCAATGCCATCTGCGGTTACCTCGGGATGCCTCTAGGCGGCGCCAAGGTAGCGACTTTCAGTGATGGTGAGATTCAGATTGAAATCAATGAAAATGTCCGATTGAAGGATGTTTTTATCATTCAATCCACCTGCCAGCCGGTGAATGAAAATCTCGTGCAGCTTTTACTGATGATTGACGCTTTCAAGCGCTCCTCCTCTCGGCGCATTACGGCGGTAATTCCCTATTACGGGTATGCCCGCCAGGATAAAAAAGTGGCTCCCCGAGTACCGATCAGTGCGAAGCTCGTGGCGGATCTATTGACGGCGGCCGGCGCCAACCGGATTATCACCATGGATCTTCACGCCGGCCAGATTCAAGGCTTTTTTAATATTCCGGTGGACAACCTATTTGCCGCGCCGGTCCTTATCGATTACATAAAAAACAATTTTGAGGGGGATCTGGTGATTGTGTCCCCCGATGCCGGTGGCGCGGAACGGGCGCGGGCATTTGCGAAGCGGCTCGGCGCGGGACTCGGAATTGTCGATAAACGACGGGATAAGCCGAATCAGGCAAAAGCCATGAGTGTTATTGGTGATGTAAGCGGCAAGAAGGCGATCATTGTCGATGATATGGTAGATACCGCCGGCACGCTTGCCGAAGCGGCATCCGCGATTATGCGTAAGGGGGCCAAGGAGGTTCACGCCTGTTGCGCCCATCCCGTATTGTCCGGACCGGCGGTTCAGCGGATTGTCGATTCAGAGCTGACAAGCCTTGCGGTAACCGATACGATACCGCTGAGTGAAAAGGCGGTCGCAACCGGCAAAATCAAACAACTCTCCATTTCACGACTGTTTGGAGAAGCAATTATCCGAAGTCACACGGGAGACTCGGTTACGTCTCTTTTTGTTTAATAAATAATATAAAGCGTTATCAGGGAGGAACGTTCTTTGGAGCACATTGAACTGAATGCAAATATACGGATGACAAGGGGAAATGGCCCGGCCAGGCGGCTGCGGCGGGAAGGGTGGACGCCGGCGGTTTTGTACGGCCCGGGTTCTGAATCCACTCCGCTTTCTGTTGACACTCATTCCCTGGAGTTACTCCTTAAAAAGATTCCAGTCGCCCAGGCGGTGATAACCCTTACGGTTGACGGCGTTGCCGGCAGCAAGACCGCCATGATCAAGGAGCTTCAGAAAGATTGCTTGACCGGCGGTTATCTGCATGCGGATTTTTACGAGGTTTCGATGGATCGGAAGGTTCTCGTAAAAGTGCCGGTTGTGACCACCGGAAAGTGTATCGGCGTCGAAAATGGCGGCATGTTGCAGATCATCCGCCGGGAACTCGAGGTGCTTTGCTACCCGAATCAGATTCCCAAATCGATCGTTTTGGATGTTACCGATCTGGAAGTGGGGGGCTCGATCCATGTGGAAGATATCCAGCTCGAAGGGGATATCGAGATTCCCGCGGACAGTAACTTCACGGTTCTCACCGTTCTTGGCCGAATGGCCGGGGCCGAAGGGAAGGAAGGGGAGGAAGCCGAAGCGGCAGCTGTAAAGACTGCAGAAGCTTAAATCGTGTGTGTCACGGTTCATCGTGCGAGTGGTTGCAGGGGACGGCTGGCCTGAGAGCAGGGGTTTGGGAATCGGATCGACGGATATGCATAACGAGGCGCCTCGTCTGGTGGCGGGACTCGGGAACCCCGGCAAGGATTATGAACGAACCCGTCATAATGTGGGGTTTATGGCGATTGAGCATATCTCGCGTGTGTTTAACATCCCCCTGTCGAATACCAAATTCGATGTTCTTTTTGGACGGGGCAGCATAAAGGGGAAGCCCGTTATTCTCGCCAAGCCCCAGGCATTTATGAACCGTAGCGGGCCGCCGTTGCAGCGGTTGGCGGATTACTACAGGATTCCATGGCAAGAGATATTGGTGATTCACGATGATATCGACTTGGCATTTGAAAGATTAAAAATTAAAGAGAAAGGAGGCGATGGCGGACACAGAGGAATCAGATCTATTGTTGCAGCCTTTGGCGGCGGTGAATTCACGAGAATTCGCATCGGCGTCGGGCGCGGCGCCGGGGAAGCCGGCGTTCGTATTGATGTAACCGGTCATGTGCTGGGTCGATTCAATCAGGAAGAAGCCCGCATAATGGACGGCGTCATCGAAAGGGCGACGGAAGCCGTGGTGGCCGTCCTTTGTCAGGGTACGGAAATTGGGATGAACAGGTTTAACAGAATTATTAATGATGTTCAGCTATAAATTGGATGGAGGGAATTAATGGACGTATTGATGAAAAATATCCCGTTGACGTGTACGTTTGTCGGTATAATCGGCGTACTGTTTTCAATCATTCTTGCAACAATCGTTAAAGCGGCCCCCGCCGGGGACGCGAAAATGCAGGAAATAGCCGCTGCCATCAAAGAGGGCGCTATCGCTTACCTGAATCGGCAGGCCAAAAGCATGGGGATTGCCGGTGTTGTCATTTTTGTCATTATTTTTGCAACGCTTGGTGCAAAATTCGCCGGCGGTTTTTTGATTGGCGCGCTTGCCTCCTTCATCGCCGGCTATGTCGGCATGAGGGTTTCCGTTATCGCCAATGTCCGGACCGCGGAAGCTGCCAAAAAAGGTCTAGGCGCTGGTTTGGCACTGGCATTCAAAGGCGGCGCCGTTACCGGTATGATCGTTGCCGGTCTGGCGCTGACCGTTACCGCCGGTTACTATGTGGCGACGCATGATGTCATGGCGCTCGTTGCTCTCGGTTTCGGCGGCAGCTTGATCTCTATCTTCGCCCGTCTCGGCGGCGGTATCTTCACCAAGGGCGCGGACGTCGGTGCCGACCTCGTCGGTAAGGTCGAAGCCGGTATTCCCGAAGATGATCCCAGAAACCCCGCCGTTATCGCAGACAACGTCGGTGACAATGTTGGTGACTGTGCCGGTATGGCTGCCGACCTTTTTGAGACCTACGCGGTCACCGCCGTGGCCGCCATGCTGATCGGCCATCTGCTTTTCCCCAAAGTTCCCATGGCAACCGAGTTCCCGCTGGTTCTGGGTGCGGTTTCCATTATTGCTTCCATGATCGCGATCTTTTTTGTCCGCCTGGGCAAGAGCGAATACATCATGGGCGCTCTTTACAAAGGGATGTTTGGCGCCGCCATTATCGCCGCCGCCGTCTTCTATTATATGTGTAAAACCATGATGACCGGTCTGGGTGACATCACCGCCATGGAGATTTACTACTGCACGCTCGTCGGGCTCGTTCTGACGGTCGGCATTGTTATCATTACCGAGTTTTACACCGGTAAATACGCGCCCGTTAAATCCATTGCGGAAGCGTCCACCACCGGCCATGGCACCAACATCATCGCAGGGCTTGCCGTCAGCATGCAGTCCACCGCGGCTCCGATTTTCGCCATCTGTGCCGCTATCCTGACAGCCCACTACTTTGCCGGCCTTTACGGTATTGCCATGGCCGCCATGTCCATGCTGTCCATGACCGGTATGGTTATTGCCATCGACGCTTACGGCCCCATTACGGACAACGCCGGCGGTATTGCCGAAATGGCCAATATGGATGAGAGCGTTCGCGCCGTTACCGATCCTCTGGATGCGGTCGGCAACACCACCAAAGCCGTTACCAAAGGCTACGCCATCGGTTCCGCCGCTCTGGCAGCCCTGGTTCTGTTTGCCGCCTATGTGCAGGAGTTTGCAATGAAAGGCGCTGGCGAGGCCATCCGTTTCGATCTGTCCGATGTGAAGGTCATCATTGGCCTCTTTATCGGTGGGTTACTGCCCTATTTGTTTGCATCCATCGCCATGAAGGCGGTTGGTAATGCCGGTGGCGCCGTTGTGGATGAGGTTCGTCGTCAGTTCCGTACCATTCCGGGAATTATGGAAGGTACCGCAAAACCCGATTACGGCGCCTGCGTCGATATCGTCACCAAGTTCGCATTGAAAGAGATGATCATTCCCGCGCTGCTTCCGGTTGTCGCTCCGTTGCTGGTTGGTTTCCTCCTGGGCAAAGTGGCTCTGGGCGGTCTGTTGATCGGTAGCATTGTAACCGGCGTGTTCGTTGCCATCTCCATGACCACCGGTGGCGCTGCCTGGGATAATGCCAAGAAATACATCGAAGACGGTCATCTGGGCGGAAAGGGCAGCGATGCCCATAAAGCCGCTGTTACCGGCGACACCGTAGGCGACCCGTACAAAGATACGGCCGGTCCCGCGGTTAACCCGATGATCAAAATTCTGAACGTTGTTGCGTTGCTGATGGTTCCTTTCCTGATGTAGTTTGCAACCTGCGTTTTTAAGAAGTGAAAACCTATAAAAAGGATTGGCGCTAGCGCGTCAATCCTTTTTTATTGATTGTTGCCGGTTCGGGTGATAGAGTACGGATTGCTAATGAAGTTTCTTGAATACATCAAACGAAATAGTGTTACGCAATGGTATCATTAATGAAAGAAGATGCGAACGGCCAAGGTCATCCGTTACGGGAGTTTTTGGTTGGTGATCTTGCGGTATACCCGGCCCATGGGGTGGGTCGGATTGATGCCATCGAGAGCAAGGTAATTAACGGGGAAACGCATGATTTTTATATCATGAAGATCATTGAAAACGGCATGGTCATCATGATCCCCATTCGAAATGTCGATTCGGTCGGACTCCGGGATGTCATCAAAGCGGAAGATATTCCAAAAGTTTATGACATAATGAAAGAAAACAGGGATGCTCCTATCGACAATCAGACATGGAACCGTCGATACCGGGAGTATATGGAAAAAATTAAAACCGGCTGCCTTCACGATGTTGCGGAAGTGTTCCGGGATCTTTATCTGTTGAAGTTGAACAAGGATTTATCCTTTGGTGAACGCAAGCTCTATGATACGGCCCAGGGATTGTTGATTCGCGAGTTGTCGACCGCCAGGAAGACGGATGAAAACATTATTCTCAAAGAGATAGAAGCCCTGTTTGCCTCCGACTGATTTCCCCCCTCACACTGCTATGAATCCAGATCAAAGGGCCTTTAAAATTACCGTTAATGCCCCCGATGGCGGCAAGCGTCTCGATTTCCTTATTTCTGCCGTTATGCCCGGCTGCTCAAGAAGTTTTGCCGCTGAACTGATTCGGATCGGCAGAATTCGTGTTTGCGACGGCGTAAAAAAGGCCGGATACCGGGTTCGAATAGGGGATGAAATCAGTGCGGATATTCCGGTACCCGCGGAAGCGGCGGACGGGCCGGAACCCATTCCACTTCATATTCTTCACGAAGATGCCGCGCTTGTCGTCATCAACAAGCAACCGGGGCTGGTGGTGCATCCGTCACCGGGGCACGCTTCCGGGACCCTGGTGAATGCGTTGCTCCACCATTGTCCGGGAATCGAAGCCATCGCCGGCGAGATCAGACCCGGTATCGTTCACCGGCTCGACCGGGATACCTCCGGCACCATGGTAATCGCAAAGAATGCCATCGCCATGAAGCATCTGGCCGATCAATTCAAATCCAGGCGTGTCCGGAAAGACTATCTGGCGCTGGTGTATGATGCCGTTGCAACGGATAACGGAACCATATCGCTTCCGATCGGAAGGCATCCGGTAGACCGAAAGCGAATGAGTACGCGAAGCCGGAAAACACGAACGGCGGAGACGGACTGGGTTGTTGCCGAGCGTTTCGATGGCGCGACATTGCTCCGGGTGCAAATTCACACCGGTCGAACGCATCAAATCCGTGTTCACTGTGCTGCAATACATCATCCGGTTGTCGGTGATCCGGTATATGGCGGTCGAAAAACCAACAGCCGGGCAGGGGGGCTTTCCCCCCGGGCTCAGGTGCTGATCCGATCCGCCGGACGCCAGATGCTTCACTCATGGCGGCTGGAATTCATTCATCCCGTGACGGAGATACTCGTAAGATTTGAATCCCCCATGCCACCGGATATGGCCGGCATCATTGAATGTTTGCGGGAAGAATCGTTGGCCGGATAAATAGGATATCGAAAAACACGATACCTCTGACGATACCGGCATCTTTTATAGGCGATAGAGGTTTTTTATGAATATTCCTGAAGTGTTTTGCCCCGATTGTGGCGGGTCTCTAATGTTAAAACGGAGTTGAGGTCAAGTCCTACTTCGCTGCAGGTCCTGCGGCGCTCAACATCCCCTGGAAAAGTTCGCCGATCAGCTGGATGATATTTGGGAAGCCATTCTGGCAAATACCCCCTGTGATCGGTTGTGAATCATGCGGCCCATCCTCATTTCCCCCAACAACCGATTCGGTTCGCTATTCAGCCAATGATACCCGCCGAGAAGAACTTCAAGCTGATCATCGAGTATGACGGCACTGCCTATCATGGGTGGCAGCGACAAAAGGCCGATGTGACCATCCAGAGCGAAATCGAAGTCGCCGTTAGGAAATTGACCGGAAAGCAGATATCTCTCATCGGATCCGGAAGGACAGATGCCGGGGTTCACGCCAAGGGGCAGGTCGCCAATTTGCATTGCGAGACCGGGCTGTCCCCCGATACGCTGCAGCGGGGGTTAAATGCGTTGTTGCCCAAGGATATAGTGATTCTTGACTGCCGCCACGTTTCCGAGGGGTTTCACGCCCGATTTGATGCTAAAAATAAAACCTATCGTTACTCCATTCTAAATCGATTGACCCCGGCCGCCATTGGGCGGCAATATGTCTGGCATATTCAGCAACCCTTGAATTGCGATGCCATGCGCTCCGGTTTGCGGCATATTGTCGGGATGCACGATTTTAAAGCCTTTGAGGGCGCCGGTAGTCCGCGGGCGCATACCGTAAGAAATATTATCCGGGCCGATTTGCTGGATCGGGAAAACGGCCGACTGGATTTTTTTTTTACGGCCAATGGGTTTTTAAAACACATGGTAAGAAATATCGTGGGAACCCTTGTAGAAGTGGGAAGGGGGAAAACCGGACCCGAAGGGATCGGAGAGATTCTGAAGGCGGGGGACCGGTCATTGGCGGGTGCAACCGCGCCCGGGCATGGATTGTGCCTGATGCGTGTCAGTTATGATGATTCGGTAACTGCTGCCAGCCCCGGGATGTAAAAGCGATTCTGATTTCCAATATACCGTTAATCTCCGTTTTTTAGGGCTTGATCATCGTTTCGGCCACGCAAGGGCATTTTTTTCAGCCCGGCAAGAACTCGCTATCGCTCAAACAGCTTGCCGGGCTTACAAAAACGCCCTTGCGTGACCTTCACTCCATTCGGTGGTGGCCTAAACGATGATCAAGGCCGTTTTTTACATTAGTGAAACCAATTATTCCCTCTGTTTGAATCAGGATGGCCAGGAGTTACAGGATACTTGGGGTAGAAGTGCCCCAACCATCCTGATCATCCTTTCATCCTGCCCATCCTGATTCGAACTATTGCCCCATCTCCAGATCTGAAATACCTTGTAAGATGGTGTCGAGCAGCAACGGGATATCCTTTTCCTCAAGACACGAGAATGCGATTCGCAGGTTTTCCGACCCGAAAGATATGAGCCCAACGCCGTATGTATCGAGCAAATGGCGGCGGAGCTTTTCCGCATCAACGGTTTTAACGCGGATACACATGAAATAGCCCGAATTGAAAGGATAGGGTTCAAAGGCCTTATGGAATTTTTCATTCTTGAGCGCTGCTTTCAACTGGTTCGCGCGCGATCGCAGAATATTGAATTTTTCCTCGTGCTCCGCCGCGTGCTTTTCATTCAGCATGGACCGAAGAACGATCGACTGGCCGAGATGAGAGGCATTGGAGATGGAACCGCGCACGGCCCCGGCCGTCTTTTTTTCAAGGGATTCATAAATGTCACGGCTGTTACCGTCGATTTTTGCCCCGTAGGTAATAAAACCGATCCGAAGTCCCCAGACGAAAATCTCCTTTGTGGCGCCATCCAGTTTTACGGCCAGCAGACGTGAGTCCTGGTTGGAGAGTTTTGCAAAGAGGGACTCTTTCATCGTCTCCTCTTCATAAAAGAGCCCGAAGTAAGCATCATCTGAAACCGCTATGACCTGAGTTCCCGCCCGGGCAACCTTCGATAGGATTTGAACGATGGCATCCCCCTCGCTTTTTGTCACCGTATAGCCGGTAGGATTTTGAGGGAAATTCAAAAGAACGATGATCTTTTTGTTTTGCAGGGCTTCTTTTTGAACGGCTTCTTCAAAAGCGGCGAGATTGAAGCCCCCCCCTTCGGAAAATAGGGGATACTGGGAAATGCGCGCCCCTTTACGGACGCTGAAAATCATGGTGTAATTCCCCCACATCATATCGGGCAAAATGATGACGTCACCCGGATCGACCCACACATCGGCAAAGACGCTGATGGCATGCGTAATACCACTGGTGACAATCGGAAGCCCGAATTCCCGGTTTGCCAGCGACGGGTTTTTCTTTCGAAGGCTTTCCTGCCATGCTTTTCGAAGCCCGGGAATTCCGAAAGACGGCGCATAGGTGAGCGCTTTTTCCGGCCCAATCCCCTGAATGACATCCATCACAGAGCGAAAATGCATGGTCTCGCCTTCTTCAGTGGCGATACCGATGGTGGCATTGATACGGTGGGCCTTTTCCTTGGCTTCGGCGCTTTGGCTCAATATCCCCTTGGGGAAGAACAAATTCTTTCCAATATCGGATAACATCTCATACAGGTGAGGGGCGCCTGTCCGCAGGATTTCATTGAGTTCCGCAGCAATGGGATTCATATCAAAGGGCTCCTTTATGTTTTGTTGGTTGTCAACTGGCGATTCCCCAAAAAAAAACCCACTCGAAAATGAGCGGGTTTTGGGGAAAACAGAAAAATACCGCTTTATCGGTTCCCTCGTTTGGATGCTTTGAGCGGATTGACTTTGGTTTTGGTTTCTTTTCCGGTTGCGAGTGTGACATGGGTGGCCATATTGCAGTGCCCATGCTTCCATTTCGATGCCGGATCAGGGCATGAAGAGCAATACCATCCCGTCGGATATTCCTGGTTGCGGGAACAACCAGTGCAGGCTTCCACGGCTACCAGGCAAGCGCCTTTATTGAAAGAACACCCCTTTGCGGTCATAAAGGGGCAATCGACACCCTCGCGAATCGTTGTGCATTTCATCAAAAAATCTCCTTGTGGCAATGACGATCATAAAATAGGCTGAAAAAAAAGCATTCCCAACCCATTTCATTCTCTAAAATTCAGAACTCGCAACTTAAGCGTAATAATGACTGAAGTCAACCCTAAATATAATCAGCGAATGAAAAATCGGCCTTGATCATCGTTTCGGTCACGCCGGGGCATTTTTTCCAGCCCGGCAAGAACTCGCTATCGCTCAAACAGCTTGCCGGGCTTCCAAAAACACCCCGGCGTGACCTGTCCGTCACTCGGGTTTGCCGATTCCGACGCAGAGCTATACTAGTCCAGTATACTTTAATTACAGGCAATTTTTTATTGATTTTCCATGGTGCACGTGCATAAAGATAGCTCTCATTTTTGGAGCCCCCTATTTCGATACTGGGGGCTGTTTTGAGTACCCCATGAGGGAGTTATAGATAAAGGATGTTATTTACATGGTAAAAAGAGAACTGAAACTGGCTTATGCTTTGGCAAGTGCTTTGCTCGTCGTGGGGGTTATTTGTTATTCGGTGCCCGCCAAGGCGCCCGATCAGCCGCTTCGGGTGATGTTTCAAAGCGTGGCGGGAAGAGTGCTATTTGATCACCAGACCCATCTGGGGGAGGGCGGTTACGGAATTTCCTGCCAGGATTGTCATCATCATCCTTCGGAAGGCACTGATACCAGAGGCTGCGGTGTCTGTCACCATCTGCCTCCCGAAGGGGAAACGGCGCCGGGTGCCTGTTTTGACTGTCATGAAGCCGACGATATAGCGGATTCAAAGATAGCAAAACGTGCCGATGCGTTTCACGCTCAATGTATCAAGTGTCATAAAGAAAATGATGCGGGGCCGGTCGAGTGTTCCGGCTGTCATATCCTGTAGCCCAACTGGATTGCCGCGGGTTCGGCTGAACCTGATTATCAATTCGCGTTTAAACACGAATAAGGTTGAATCATGATGAAGAAACCATTTTTCGGCTTGTCCAAGCCACGGGTCGTATATCCACCTTTTCTGGATACATTCCCGACTCCAACACCCATTACGACCCCCGACCGGGTCACACTCCTGATCGATGGCGCCTTGACCTCCGTGGATCCGGAAGTATTGAAAAAAGGCAATACCGTCAGGACCGGTCAGCGCATTTCGCTTTCAAAAGATACGACCGGCTATGCGATTTCAAGTATTACCGGCGAGATTTCGGATATTTCTCTTTTTAAGGGGGATTTCGGCAAAAGCTATGTGGCGGTCACAATCGATGCAGCCAAAACCGAAGCGTATGATGAGGCGTTTGGTACGGTTGCCGCTGCCCCGAGCCTGAAAGGCGCCATTGATTTTCTCATGGCTGTGCCGGGCAGCCCCCCGCTGTCGGTATTTTCCAATAAGGAAAAGCCCATTCACACCATCGTGATTCAAGCGGAAGATCGCGAATTGATGGTGTTCACAAACGGCTACATCGCTTCCCGCCGGTTTGATTCTTTGAAAAACGGGATCGATATTCTGAAAAAAATCAGCGGTGTTCAAAAAGCGGTGCTGGTGACTTCCCGGGACCGGATTCAAAACTACGGCACTATCAGTGCCGAAGTCAAGGCGGTGGAGCGGACCTATCCGTCGGCCTTTCCCTTGAGTGTCATGAGGGATTTACTGGGGATGGTTGTTCCCGCGGGAAATACGCCCGAGGACATGGGGGTGGTCTTTTTCAGCGCCGAAGCCGTGTCCGCCGTTGGGGATGCTTTTGGCACCGCCCGGTTGCCGGTGAAAAAGGTTATCACCTTGATTCACAAAGACGGGCATCAGAGTCTTCTTGAGGCCCGAATCGGTACGCCGATTCGGGAAGTTGTTGCTGCCGGCGGAGAGAGTCTTTCGGATGGGGACCGGCTGATCCTGGGCGGTCCGCTCACCGGTCGCGCCATCTATTCGGAAGCGCATCCGGTTGAGCCCGATACCGACGCGATCATGATTCAAGACAAGTCGGACGTGCCGTTTGTTTCCGATTATCCCTGCATCAATTGTGGCGAATGCAATCGCGTTTGCCCGACCCATGTGCCGATCAGCATGCTGGTGAGATTCCTGGAAGCAGGGGCCTATCAAGGGGGGGCCGATGAATACGATCTTTATTCCTGCATCGAATGCGGTCTTTGCAGCTATGTATGTGTCGCAAGGATTCCGATTTTTCAATACATTCGGCTGGCCAAGTATGAACTGAGCCGGCTCCGGGCAGCGGAGGCGAATAATGCTTAATCAAAAAAAATTGATCGTTTCACACGCGCCGTTCTGGCACTGTGGCAGAACCGTCTCGGAAAGAAGTTACCATACCCTGCTGGCGGCGGTGCCGGCGGCGCTGGCGGGTATTTTGGCCTACGGCTTGCCCGCGTTGGGCGTCGTGGCCCTGTCCATCTCCAGCGCCATGATGTGGGAGTATGGCTTTAACCGGTTGATGAAAAGAGCGGTCACCATTGGGGACGGAAACGCGGCGTTGCTCGGGCTTCTGTTCGGTATGATGATGCCGGCCACCTTGCCGTGGTGGGCGGTGATCGTCGGAACCTTCATTATGATTCTTATCGGAAAGCAGATCTATGGCGGCATCGGCTCATATCCCTTTAATCCGGTGATGGTCGCGGTTGCGATTCTGATGGTTGCCTGGAAGGATTTTTTTGATTTTGACGGCATGCTTGTCACTTATAACCTGGATTATCTGACGATTCAGCCGCTGGTGGCATTGAAATATTTCGGTGCCGAGGCGGCATCCCGGTTCGATTTTATGGATTTGCTGATCGGCCGGCAATCCGGCAGTATTGGAGCTCCCTTTGGCATATGGCTTATTCTTGGCGGCGCTTATCTCATCCTGCGCGGGTTTATCCGGTGGGAGATTTCCGCTTCCTTTCTGGCGGGAATCGCCGTCACCGCTTTTTTGTTCAATGCTTCAAATCCGGCCAAATACGGCGGACCGATGATCCACCTTCTTTCCGGGACGAGCCTGATGGGGGCTTTTTTTCTTGCGACCGAGGATTCTTCCTCGCCGGTCAACCGGATTCCCCTTTTTCTATACGGCGCCATGGGAGGAATGATGACGGTGCTGATTCGAAGTATCGGGGTCTATCCGGACGGTGTCGTCTTTGCGATCCTCGTGATAAACCTTGTAAGCCCGCTTCTGGACAAGATTCGACCGAAAGCGTTGGGAAAGGTGGCCTGATATGAAAGACTTGATCAAAATGGTGGTGGTGCTGACGGTCCTGAGTTCGTTTTCCGGCGGTTTGCTTGCGGCGCTTCGGGATGGGACCCAGGAACGGATTGAGATGCAGGAGTTGGAACTGGTCAAAGGGCCTGCGATTCGGAAAATTTTGGAAGGCGCTTCGAATGATCCGTTGACGGACCGCTTCAAAATTCAGGATGGTAATGTGGAGCGTATCGTTTTTGTCGGGGTTTTGGAGGGGAAACGCAATGTGGTCGTTTTAGAGACGGCCGGAAAGGGGTTTGCCGATAAGGTTGGGCTGATGGTGGGGATTAACGCGGATGAGGACAAGATCATGAGCGTCGGTGTTACCACCCACAGTGAAACCCCCGGGTTGGGGGCCAATGCCAAAGAGGACCCCAGCTTTGCCGCCCAATTCAAAGGCCGTTCCCTCACCGCAGCAGGCCCCATCAAGGTAACGAAGGATGGTGGGGACATCAATGCGCTCAGCGGCGCCACCATAACGTCGAGGGCGGTTTGTGTCGCCGCAACCGATGCCGCCGGTATCTATCAGCGAATCAAACCGCAAATTACCGAGAAGCTAAAGGAAACTTCAAAATAGGGAGTTGAAGGCATGGCCAAGTCAATTGTTCAGGAATTTACCAAGGGACTGTGGAAAGAAGTTCCGCCGTTCCGGCTCGTATTGGGGATCTGCGCGACCCTGGGGGTTACCACCACCGTGGAAAATGGCCTGGGAATGGGAATTGCGACGGGATTCGTATTGGTGGCTTCCAATATACTGATATCTCTTCTGCGGAATATTATCCCTTCAAAAGTCCGGATTGCCTGCTATATTATCGTCATCGCAACGTTCGTGATTGTGGTTGAGCTGCTGATGAAAGCGTATACCTATGCGCTGTTTCTAAATCTCGGCGTTTTTATTCCCCTCATTGTGGTTAACTGTATCCTTCTGGGGCGCGCCGAAGCCTTTGCGGCCAAAAATCCGCTGCTACCGTCCATAGCCGACGGTCTGGGGATGGGAATCGGGTACACCCTCGCTCTCGTCGCCGTAAGTGCTGTCCGGAACATTCTCGGCAAAGGGGAACTGACCATCTGGAAAGGCATCGTTATTCATAATATCTTTGGGTCTTCTTACCATCCGTTTGAATTCGTCGTCCAGGCACCCGGCGCTTTTATCTGCCTCGGACTGATGTTGTGCATGATGAACCTTGTGGGGAAAAAATAGGAGCGAAAAATGGGGGATCACATAGTCCTGTTGATCAGTTGTATCGTTGTTAACAATATCCTGTTGGCTCAGTTTTTAGGTAATTGTCCATTCCTCGGCACCTCCAAGAAAATGGATACGGCCGTCGGTATGTCAATGGCCGTTATTTTCGTACTGGTGCTGGCCGGGGCGCTTTGCTGGATGATTTACTACTGGCTTCTGGTGCCGTTCAATCTCGTGTACCTGCGGACCATCGCCTTTATTCTAGTCATTGCCGCCCTGGTTCAGTTTGTGGAGATGTTTCTGAAAAAGAGCATTCCCGCCCTCTATGCCGGGCTGGGAATTTTTTTGCCGTTGATTACGACAAACTGCGCTGTTATGGGGGTATGCGTGATCAATATCGACAAGGAGTATACCTTCATTCAGTCACTGGTGACGTCGTTTGGTTATGCCGCGGGGTTTGGTCTGGCCCTGGTTCTCTTTGCCGGCGTTCGGGAAAGGGTTTTGCTGGCGCGGGTTCCCAAACCGCTTCAGGATACCTCCATCGGCCTGATCATGGCCGGACTTTTATCCCTGACGTTTTTTGCATTTAAAGGCATGGTCTGATCGTATAACCCTATCTCAAGGAGCGTAACGTGATTGAAGCCATTGTAACCATGTTCGGTATCGGCCTTGTTTGCGGGATTATTCTCGCTGTTGCCGCTAAAGTGTTTTATGTGTATGAAGATCCGCGAATTGCCGAGGTTGAAAATGCTCTGGCTCTGGCGAACTGCGGTGGATGCGGGTACGCGGGGTGTTCCGCGGCTGCCGTGGCGGTAGTGACTGGAAAGGCACCCCCCAATATCTGTATGGTGGGGGGCCGTGAATCGGCCATCAATGTGGCGGCCGTCATGGGACTCGACCCGGGAAGCGCGGAGCCGAAAGTATCGGAGAATGAGTGCAAGGGCGGGTTTCGGGCGGAGGATCGGTTCGAATATATGGGCGTTACGAGTTGTCGCGCGCTTTCCGCCATGTATGGCGGCCGACGGATTTGCAGTATCGGATGCCTGGGGCTGGGAGATTGTGTTAAAGCCTGCGCGTTCGATGCGATTCTTCTCGGACCGGAGGGATTTCCGGTTATTGATGAGGTGAAATGTGTTGGCTGCGGCGCCTGTCAGCGGGTGTGCCCGAAAGATATCCTTCAGGTCCGGACCATGTCCGAGCGGCTTCTCGACTGCAACCAGGAGGATGATGCGCTGGCCCCCTGCGCGCAGACCTGTCCGGCTGAAATCAATATTCCTCAGTATATCTCCCAAATTCGAAAAGGGGACTATGAAGGGGCGGTTCACACCATCCGGGAAAGAAATCCGCTGCTTCTGTCCTGCGGGCGGGTGTGCCCGCACCCTTGTGAAACCTACTGCCGCAGAGGCATTGAGGATGAGCCGGTTTCCATCAACCAGTTAAAGCGCTTTGTGGCGGACTATGAAATGAATTCCGGAAAGCGGTTTCCCATCAGTCGCGCGCCCGATACCGGCAAAAAGGTGGCCGTGGTGGGGGGCGGTCCCGCAGGTCTGAGCTGCGCGTATTTTTTACGGCGGCTCGGTCACAGTGTCACTATTTTAGACATGATGCCGGAACTGGGGGGGATGATACGATACGGCATTCCCGAATACCGTCTCCCGAAGGAAGTGCTCAAGTGGGAAACGGACGGGATTTTAAAACTCGGTATCGAGGCCAGAACCGGTGTGAAACTCGGGCGGGATTTCACGATAGAATCCCTGGTGGCATCCGGTTATGATGCGATTTTTCTCGGTGTTGGCGCCTGGAAGGACTATAAACTCGGCGCCGAAGGGGAAGATCTGAAAAACTGTTACACGGGAATTGATTTTTTGACGAAGTTTGCCGAATACCAGCAGGAGGGAAAGTCGGTGACGGCCTATCCCATCGGCAAAAAATGCGTGGTGATCGGGGGTGGCAATACCGCCATCGACTGTGTGCGAACACTCGTGCGGCTCGGTGCCAGGGAGGTCTCCATCGTATACCGGCGGACCCGGGCGGAGATGCCCGCGAACATGGTTGAGATCGAGGCGGCGGAACACGAGGGCGTTCAATTTCACTTTTTAGCCGCGCCGACCCGGGTCGTGGGAGATGCGGACGGAAAGGTGACGCATCTGGAATATCTCAGAATGGAGCTGGGCGAGCCGGATGCCAGCGGTCGTCGTCGACCGGTTCCGGTTGAAGGCTCGGAAACGCTGATGGAGGTCGACATGCTGGTAACCGCGATCGGGCAGGGACCGGATGTTTCCTTTGTGGCGGAAGGCAACCGGATGGCCGAGTTGAAAATAACCCGTTGGAACACCATTGATGCGAACGCGGAAATTCTGCAATCTTCCATTCCCTATATCTTTGCGGCCGGTGATGCCTATACGGGCGCCTCTCTCGTCGTGGAAGCCATCGGCGGGGGACGGCGGGCAGCCCGGGCGATTCATCTTTATCTGTCGGGTCAGGAATTAAAACCGGTCCCCAAATCGCTGCTGAAAAAGCATATTCCCGAATCGCTTTTTAAATCCGTGGACGGAATTACGCCTTCCACCCGAACTCCCATGCCGGAGATGAACGTCTCCGACCGCATCAAGTCCTTTAAGGAGGCCGATCTGGTGATTACGGAAGGGGATGCCGTTTATGAATCCGGCCGGTGTCTCAACTGTTGCAGGATCTGTTACAATAAGGACTCGAACGCGGCATAGAGAATCGTTATTGAGATCATCAAACCGGCTTCACTTCAAAAAAACGTAAAGTGAAGCCGGTTTTGATTTTGTTTTTTTCGGAATTGAATGTGGTTTCGGCCACGCCAGGGTATTTTTTCCAGCCCGGCAAGAACTCGCTATCGCTCAAACAGCTTGCCGGGCTTCCAAAAACACCCTGGCGTGACCTGCTCATCACTCCGGTTTGGCCGAATCGATGATCAAGGCCCATTTCTCGTTTACCGAATATGGGGCTTTATCACTTTGGACTGCTTAAGTAGGGAGAATGGAAAAGATGCCAACCATTATGTGCCCCGGTTTTAAGGGGGCTGGAATTGCCGCCGGCATAAAACCGAATGGCAACCCCGATATGGGGCTGATTGTTTCGGACACGCCGGCTGCGGCGGCCGGCGTGTTTACACGGAATCGAATCAAGGCGGCGCCGGTGCTTCTCGATATGGAGCGGATTCAATCCGGAGAGGCCCGGGCCATTGTTGTCAACGCCGGCAACGCCAATTGCTGCACCGGTGAGCAGGGAATGGCGGATGCCCGACGGACAGCCGCCCTTTTTGCCTCAGCCCTTGGGATTTCAGAAAATTTCGTGATGGTTTCCTCAACCGGAGTGATCGGAAAGGCCATGCCCATGGAAAAAGTTGAGGCGGCGGTACCGGGCCTCGTTTCAGGGTTGTCGGAGAACGGTCTGATGGCGGTGGCGACGGCGTTTATGACGACGGATACCGTTCCAAAGGCCATCGCGCTTCAGGGGGATATCGATGGCAAAATATTTACCCTCACCGGTATGATAAAAGGCGCGGGGATGATTCGACCGGATGTGGCGACCATGCTCTGCTATCTTTTGACCGATGCGGCGGTTTCTCCCTTCTTCCTGAAAACGGCCTTAAAGGCGGCGGCGGACCGGTCTTTTAACCGGGCCTCCATTGACGGAGATACGAGTACCAACGATACGGTGCTTCTTTTGGCGAACGGTGTTTCAGGGGTCAAAATCGAAACGCCGGCGCAGAAAGAAATTTTCCAAAGTATTCTAAACGATCTTTGCCTTCGCTTGACCCGGGCCATGGTGCGAGACGGCGAAGGCGTCAGTAAATTGGTGGAGATTGTCGTTAAGGGGGCGTTGACGGATGCGGATGCCTTTCGCGTGGCCGATACGGTGGGGCATTCCCCCCTCGTGAAGACCGCCATCTTCGGTGAAGATGCCAACTGGGGCCGGATTGTCGGCGCGGCGGGGCGTGCCGGTGTTTCGATTGAGCCCGAAAAAATTGATATTTTCTTTGATGATATTCAGCTGCTTTTGAAAAGCCGCTGGTGCGGCGCCGAGGCCGAGGCTCGGGCCACGGAAGTGATGCGAACGCCGGAATTTGTGATTACCGTTGATTTGAATATGGGGCCCGGAACCGCGTCATTAATTACCTGCGACTTCTCGGTGGACTATGTGAAGATCAATGCGAATTACCGGACTTAGGGATCGAGCGTTCTTCCATAACCAGGGGGGGCGTTGAGAGCCAAAACAGAGAAAGTCAGCTTTTTTGAACGATGATGCCGCTGATACGACTACAGAAATACCTCTCCGAAGCCGGGCATTGCTCCCGGCGCCACGGTGAAAACCTGATCCGTGAAGGACGTGTCACGGTGAATGGTGGGACGGTAACCGTTCTGGGCACCAGGATAGACCCGGAAAAAGATCGCATTGTGGTGGACGGGCACTCTCTGGCCGTCGAAGCGCGGCGGATCTATATCGCGCTGAATAAACCACCGGGTGTCGTTACGAGTTGCAGCCATCCCGGGAAAAAGATCGTCCTCGATCTCATCGACATTCCGCAGCGGATTTTTCCGGTGGGACGTCTCGATGAGGATTCGCAGGGGCTTCTATTGATGACCAACGATGGCGCTCTTCACCATCGCCTGTCTCACCCGTCCTTTGATCATGAAAAGGAGTATGATGTCACCGTGGCCGAGCCCTTGACCGATCAGGCCTTGCAGAAAATGGCGGGAGGGATGGATCTGAACGGAAAAATAACCCGAATTGCCAAGGTGCGGCGGATTTCGTCCAGCCGGTTTCGAATTGTGTTGAAAGAGGGGCGGAATCGACAGATTCGGCGAATGGTGGAGCAAACCGGAAATCAGGTGACGCGATTGGAACGGATACGGATATCCGGCATTCGGTTGGGAAAGCTGCCTGTCGGAAAGTGGCGGCCTCTGACGGCGGAAGAAACCGGGGCGCTCTTAAAGATGCGATAGAATAAATTCCGTTCGTTCCACCACCGGCATGACCGGAACCCGCAAGACGCTATAACCGAGCATCTCGTAGCTTTCAGCCAGAAGCCGTTCCAGTTCGGCGGCGATGGCGTCATCTTCCGATCGGACCGCATCTTTTTGAAACAGGAGTCTTTCAAAGAGGAAAATCTTCCTGTATTGAAAAAGACGGCTGCTTGCCAGGGGTTCAGTGATATCAAAGCCGGCCTTTCTGAAATAGGCGATGCTGTCGGGGATTGCCCGATCCAGAAATACCGGACGATTTTTATTGAGGGAGGACTCGGCCGCAATTTTGGCGGAAAGGACGTGCCGTTCAAAGGTCAGCTCATCCGCCTTTATCGCCTCCAGGGTGAGACCCTGCGCCAGCGCATGATCCAATAACGCCCGGGCCGTCTCATGGACCACCTCGTATCCGTCGTTTTCAAGTATCCGAATGACCGAGGTCTTCCCCGAACAGGGCGCTCCGGTAATGACAATCCAATGGGTCCGCTGCATGAAAAGAGCCTCCTCTTTGATTCCATATAGTAAATGACTTGTGTCTTGGTATATGGTAAAGCTTCGATGTGCCGATTCCGGGCATACCTTAAAAACGCAATGCCTGACAAGTTATTTCCGGTGCCTGCCGTCGCGCCCGCACCGTGAGATGAAAACCGGCTATTCATTATCAATTCTGGAGAGGTAATACATGGTGACGTTTGATTCTATTTGCTCGGGTGAGGAAAAAATCGCGGTCGTGGGGCTGGGGTATGTGGGGTTACCGCTCGCCGTGCATTTGTCGCGGCATTTCAAGGTGGTGGGCTATGATTTGAAATCGGAAAGGATCGCGGAGCTTAAAGCGGGGCATGATCGGACCCTTGAGGCTTCAAAGGAGGATCTTGCCGGTGCAATGGTTGATTTTACAGATGATCCCGCGCGGCTTTCCGAGTGTGGTCTTATCATTGTTGCCGTACCCACGCCGATTGATGCCTACCGGATACCGGATTTCAAACCCCTTGAGGGTGCGTCTCTTGCGGTGGGGAAGCACATGCGTCAGGGGGGGTGCGTCGTCGTATACGAATCAACTGTCTATCCGGGCGCCACGGAAGAGATCTGTGTTCCGATTCTGGAGAAAACTTCCGGCATGCGATTCGGCGTGGATTTTACCGTCGGCTATTCTCCGGAGCGTATCAATCCGGGGGACAAGCAGCATACCCTCGAAACCATCGTAAAAGTGGTTTCCGGGTCGGATGACGCGACTCGCCGGCTCCTGGCCGACGTGTATGGCAAGGTGGTTCGGGCGGGCATTCACCAGGCCTCCTCCATCAAGGTCGCCGAAGCCGCGAAGGTCATTGAAAACACCCAGCGGGATCTCAATATCGCGCTCATGAACGAGCTGGCCATGATTTTTCACAAAAGTGGCATCGATACGCTTGAAGTTCTGGCGGCGGCGGGTACCAAGTGGAATTTTCTCCCCTTCCGCCCGGGCCTTGTCGGTGGTCACTGTATCGGCGTTGATCCGTATTATCTCACCTTTAAGGCCGAAGCCCTGGGGTATCATCCGGAGATGATTCTGGCCGGCAGGCGCATCAACGATAATATGGGGAAGTATGTGGCCGAGCGAACCGTCAAAATGCTGATTGCCGCCGGTAAACATGTCCACGGCGCGCGGGTGGCGGTGCTGGGCATTACCTTTAAGGAAAATGTTCCGGACCTTCGCAATACCAAGGTGGTAGATATTATCAGCGAACTTAAAGATTACGGGGTTGAGGTCAGGGTTCATGATCCGCTTGCGGATCCTGATGAGGCGAAGCGTTATTATGGTCTCACACTGGATCCCCTGGAGGCGTTGAAAGGGGTGGATGCCGTGATTCTGGCCGTGAGCCATACCTGTTACACGGCCATGGGATGTGAAAAAATCGCCTCGCTCTGTTCGGCGGGAAAACCCATTCTGATCGACATTAAAGGTATCCATGGCCCTGCCGAGGCGGCGGCGCTCAATATTTCCTATTGGCGCCTCTAATAGCCGCGGGACGGCTGCCGGTGAAGCAGCTTTCGGCCTTGATCATCGTTTCGGCCAATTTCCCGCGGCAGGGAGGCCG
>JAZDPP010000207.1:0-18170 GCA_043797445.1 Pseudomonadota bacterium | reverse complement strand
GGTGCCATAAATTTTGTTATTCTCCACGGAGAACTTCAAGTCTTCAAGGGAGGCCTCACCTCGCATGACCCTGGCAGCATCCATAACAGCATCGACGATTTGCTGGTATCCCGTGCAGCGGCAAAGATTCCGGTGAGATTGAAACCAAAGCCTGGTTTGTTCTCTCGTGGGGCTGGGGTTACCTTCCAGAAACGCCACCGAGGATATAATAAAACCGGGGGAACAAAACCCGCACTGGACCGCCCCATGCTTGGCATAAGCCAGTTGCAGAGGATGAGGGTTTACGGGGGTGCCGACGCCTTCGATGGTGATAATTCTGGCATCCTCCGGGATCTTTTTCATCTTTGTGACACAGGCGAAAATGAGTTTTCCGTCCATAATGACATTACATACACCGCACTGTGCCTTTTCGCAGCCCTTCTTCGTTCCGGTCATATGAAGCTGCCCTCGGATGACATCTACCAGTGATGCTTCCGGATCAACGAGCAGCGTCATATAGGCGTCGTTGATAAATACTCTTTTCTTAATAAGCATTCTCCCTCCACCTATTTAGCAGTATCCAAACTATGAAGCATGCGGCGCATGATTTTTCCAGTGCTGGTCTTCGGTAAATCCCCGACAAACGCCACCTGACGCGGCACCTTGTAGGCGGCAAGATGCTGCCGGCAAAAAGCGATTATCTCCTCTTCCGTGCACGTAGCGCCATTTCGCAATACAATATACGCCTTTGCGAGCTCGCCCTTCACCTCATCTGCAATGGCTCCGACGGCCGCCATCGCAGCCGACGGATGCAACATCAGTACCCGCTCGATCTCAGCCGGATAAACATTATACCCAGCGGTTAAAATCATATCCTTCAACCGATCGACCACGTAGACATACCCATCCCCATCCATTCGGGCGATGTCTCCGGTATGCAGCCAGCCGTCCGGTTCTATGGTCTCTTTGGTCCCCTTCTCGTTGCCATAATAACCTTTCATGACAATCGGGCCTTTTATCATCAGTTCCCCGGGCTGATCCGGCCCAAGAACCGTTTTCAGGTTTTCGGCATCCACAATTCGCGTTTCACAGTAAGGAAGCGCAATGCCGATAGATCCGTGCCGATTTTCACCGAGAAAAGGATGCGTGGTCCCCAATCCCGAGATTTCCGTCATCCCCCAAAGTTCAAAAAGCGGACACCCAAAACGTTCTTCCACGTCCGCCATGACCTTTACCGAAATCGTCTGTCCGCCGACGCTGCACTTTCGCAAGCTTTCCATATTGCAGCGATCTATACCGGGGTGACTCAAAAGCATCATATACATGCTCGGCACGCCCTCGATCATGGTGGCCTTATGCGTCATAATGGCATCAAAGAATTCCTCCTCATTGAACCGCTCCATCAACACCAGGGTTCCGCCGGTAATAAAGGTTCCGTTCATCACCACATTCCCGTATACGTGCGCCGTGGGAAGCGCCGAGATGACCACTTCATCCTGATCTTTCATGTGCATGTTCGCTGTAAGCCGCGAGTTGATCATGACTCCCCGATGGGTCAGCATAGCTCCCTTGGGGTGTCCGGTGGTTCCGGAGGTGTAGCCGATGGTGGAGACATCATCCGGTTCACTTCTTGCAATCGTTAGTCTATCGGCTCCCTTCTCCAAAAGCCGATTAAACGAAACCGCCGGAGAAGCCGTTTCATCGCCATAAACCACCACATGTTTCAGGGTCTTCGCTTCTTTGGAAATACCCAGGACCGTTTCCATTTTCTCCGGAGAGGTCAAAATGACCTTCGCTCCGCAGTCATCGAGCACAAAGAGAAGCTCTTCCGCAGTCAACATGACATTGACCGGATTAACGATCGCCCCGATCTTGGCCGCGGCATAGTAAGATATGAGCCACTCCCAGCTGTTTTGCGAATAGAGCGAAACCCGGTCACCTTTCTGAACCCCCATATCGCGCAAGCTGTTTGCAAGCTTATTAGACAAAAGATCCATCTCCAGGTAGGAAAACGGCATGCTCTTAAAGATGAGAGCTGTTTTGTCTCCATACTTTCTTGCACTTTCTCCCAACACTTCCGCAATTGTATTCACAGGGCATCCTCCTTTTTTAATGTCTCGCTAACGGTGCCGTTCCCATTGATCTTTAACTGCTGATTCACAAATTTTCTCAATTTCCGGCGAAGCCGGGTTAGAAAACTACACCTTCAAAAGCCGTGCCAAAGACCGACAGGAGGAGTCCAAAAGGATAGCTGTGCTACTTAATTAAAGGATCTATTTAGATTGAGTGCAAGAAAGTCAAGGCGGCGTTCACGCCGTATACTGTGTGTCACAATAAGAAATTGATCTTCAAACTATGAATTGCATGTTTCGGACGATTCCAGCACATGATTTCTTTTTATGTCATCCACCAAGTTCGGAGGATAACCACCTATTTCGGAGGCGCCCACCAGGGGATGGGAATGTATACGTTAACAGACATAAAAGAACGCCCATACGTCCGTCACGGCCCAAGTACCCTTTCTCGGCTAATACCTCCGCAAGGATCAATGAAAATATGCAGGCGGAAAAGTTTTCTTGGCAAGAGGGAAATGGAGCTTTCAGCATCAAAGTATCAATAGTGAAAGATACCATTCGCTATATTGAGAACCAGAAAAAACATCATCAAAATAGTAGTTTTAAAATGGTATCGCCTATGATGAGCACTATCTGGGGATGATGGCAATGAGGAAGTACGGTACTCTGTCGTGCCTACAGGACTGTGTTTTTATGTTCGGGACCGTATCCCCGGCAATGAATTGCCGGGCTATTCTCTGTCGTCCCTGTTGGGACTAGGGCATTGGTTTGCCCAAAATCCGTTATGATCAGGATAGTTAAAAATCGTTAAAACTCTTTTCCTCGTAATGGACCAGCTGAAGCGGATTTCCAGCGCCTCCTTTGGGATTGGACGGCTGCTTTGGCTTGCCGGAACCCTCTATCAACCTGAAGAGCTCGCCAACGATCCTCCCCATTTGCTTCGCCTCACCCTTCAGCGCTTCACTGGCGGACGCGCTTTCTTCCGCGGCGCCGGCGGTGCTCTGGGTGACTTTGTCGATTTCCACCACAGCTCTATTCACCTGCTCGATGCCCTGCGCCTGTTCATTCGATGCGGCGGCTATCTCGGATACCAGTCCCGAAACCATTTTCGTGCTGCTGGTAACGGCGATAAAGGCATCGGTACTCGCATTTGCGAGGATGGCGCCGTCCTTGACCTGCTTTATAATTCCTTCAATCAATCCCGAGGTATCCCTTGCCGCCTCGGCCGCCCGTTTGGCAAGGCTCCTATAATAGCCGTTAGATTGATAAAAGGTCCCGTGCCAGCTATGAATTCGACGCCTTCACGCTCCAGTGGCGGCGAGTGAGTTTGGGGGTTTCCATTTCGTCTACGATCGCCACGGCCATGTCCTCCATGGAAATGCCGGCGGGCACGCCGCCCTCCATCGGTAGCTCTTCGCCGCAGATCTGATAATACCCGGTGCGCTGTCCCGGCATGAGCCCAGCCGGAGGAGACAAAAACGTCCAATCGAAACTGGTATCGTGCTCGAATAACAGAAATGCCATCCGAAACGCCGCGGGAACAATATCAAGGTGCAATTCCATAAAACGATCGCAATCATCGGCGGAAGAAAGGGGCATGTTTGTGGCGCTAGCCATCCATGCCTTGATCTCAGGTGGGGCTGTATCCAACATTTTTCTCATTCCCTTTAGATCGTCGACAAGCTGGATTCCCGGTGCTATGTACAAGCTTCCGGCTCCACCGACGAACAGAAACCGTTTAATTTCAGTTTGCTTCACGGCCGCAATCATGAGACGGGTCCCTTCCATAATGCCTCTGTAGTGGTTTGGATGGGCCCCAGGGTCGTGTCCCACGTTGAAGGTGCTGATCACAGCGTCATGGCCCGCTATGGCTCCGGTCATCTGCCCAAGGTCCATCAAATCCGCTGCGCACAACGTTAATCCCAGCTGAGAAACCAGTTTCTTTTCAGGATGACGCGCGATCGCGGTTACCGAGTGATCACGCCGCAGCGCTTCCCTTACTACCCGCAATCCTACGTTGCCTGTAGCTCCAATTACTGCCAGTTTCATTTTTTTCTCCTCCTCAATGATTTAATTGCTGTCGAAAAAAGATTACTAATTTATAACATGCTGTAATTATGGCACAGTTAAGCGGACAGCAGTGATGTTGCCTTTTTAAAGATTTATGAGCAGCGCATCGGATCTGCCCGAAACTATTTCATGATAGTCCTTTGTAATGACCTCATCAATATGAACCAGTTCGTTGCAAGTGTTGTGACCGGCAGCATACCCCCAATCCCCGCACCGGCTCCAAACAAAATGCCAAAACTCGCATAGTGGTGCCATGCCCGGCTCTGAAAAGAAAGCAGTACCAAACCCAGTACTCCGAGGATATTCCCAGTGACAATTGCGAGCTTTCCCCATATTTGGCTGTAAGCAAACCGGAAAGAGGCGCGACAAAGCCGCTCACGATCATCGTGATAGAGCCCCTCCGCCAACCATCCCTCGGCTCCATCCAAACTCTTTGCAAAGGATAGGAAGTAAAAGCTGAAAGGAAAAGAGAATCCCTACTGTGACCATCATTACGAGCCCGCCAAATGATAACGTTATCCACCCATGAAATCGTTTTTCACAAGAACTTGTCATATCCGCCATTCTTTTTCTCCCTGACGTAGTGCCTTATGGATTATTTTTTTGTTTAAAAAACAAAAAAATAACCCATAAGGCACTCATCCCGGTGTCGGGGTTAGACGCTTTACCGGAAACATACGATTTCTCCTATCTCATTGATCAGGATTGCGGTTTTCTTCTTTCGAAAAGCGCTATGTTGCACCAACCGGATCACCAGGGAGGTTTTGCCCGAACCACAGAAACCGGTAACCATAAGCAGGTGCATACTCAGTTTGCCTCGGTAGTTACGAGGATTTTAAAAATCGTTGAAACTCTCTTCTTCGTACCCGACCAACTTCAAAAACCGTGCCAAAGTCCGACTGAAGGAGACCAAAAGGACAGTTGTGCTACTTTATTAAAGGATTTATTTTGATTGAATGTAAGAAGGCCCAGCCGGCGTTCACGCAATTTGCTATGAATTGCATATTGCGGACGATTCTGATCTCGTGATTTCTTTTTATGCCAGCCGCCAAGTTTGGAGGATAGCCACCCATTTCGGAGGCGCCCACCAGGGGTGGACAGAGCCGATTAATTGTAAAACGCCATGCATCATACCGCCTCCGGACCGAATATGGGACAACGCGAGTAGAGAGGCGAGTTGTATAAGTTACCAAATTTCTCAAGTAGTATTTCGAATTAACACTCAGATATTTTAAGAATAATAATGTTTATGCGTAGGCCCTATGTATCAGGTTTAAGAGGTCAACCCGATGAAAAAAATATCCAAAATAGCGTCTGCATCTTCCGGAAAAGAATGTCGCCCAGGCGCGTCGAGCCAGAGAATAAAGAAAGCACCGACAACACTGTCGAGAGCAACAGCCAGTTGAAATGGGGTGGCAATTCTCTTGAACCGTTTATTTTTGATTCCGCTCTCAAAAACGGAGGCAAGTCTTTCCATGAGGGCGTAGTGTCTTTTTCGCACCTCGTCGTCCAGACCCGCCTGGAGGTTAAAGCTCGCCCCTCTGTGCTCGGCAAGAAAGATACGAATAAAAGGAAGATTTTCTCTAAATGTTCCTACCATGGTCCGGATGTAATTTCGCAGTTTTTCAACCTCGTCTTCCGGTTCCTCGATAGCCTGTGTGATTATTTTCTCGAACCTGTCGCCCATCTCCAGGACAAGGGCCTTGTGGAGATCCTCCTTGTTCCGGAAGGACTTGTAGAGCGTTCCTATAGCGAACTCGGCCTTCTCGGCGATCTGGTGCATGGTGACGTTGTGGTATCCATGTTGCGAGAAAAGATCGAGCGCGACTGCAAGCATCTCTTTACGTTGTCGTATCTTCTCTCGCTCCCGCCTTGAGCATTTTCCTTCTTTCATCGCGTGGTCTCTTCCCGGGTGTCTATCCTTCGCGAAAGCAGGAAATAGCGGTTCCACGCCGGCACAATGAACGAAGTGAGCCTCCACACCCTTTCCTGTTCCCTCGGAGGCCCGCCTCAGACCATCTACTAAAATATTTCCGACGCCTTCTCGTTGCATGATCATCTCCTTAAATTTCATGACGGAGTTTCTATCCCAACAGCTCGACATGAAGCCACCATTTTCTCCACAAGAATCTATTTTTTAAACCACTCATCAGCGGTTGAATATTTCAGGCCAGAGTATACTTCGGGCCTCCCTCCCCTTCAGGAGGCACCCATGTGATGTTGCCATAAGGATCTTTTATGTCGCAGGTCTTACAGTGAAGGCAGTTCGAGGCATTGAGCTTAAGGCATGGCTTACCCGTTTGATCATCTGCTTTCATCTCATAAACATTGGCGGGGCAGAACCTGACACAGGGATTTCCGTACTCTTCTTTGCATCTCCCATAACAGATACCAAGATCTCCAATTCTTAAATGAGAGGGTTGCTGCTC
This sequence comes from Pseudomonadota bacterium, assembly GCA_043797445.1. GTDB lineage: Bacteria > Desulfobacterota > Desulfobacteria > Desulfobacterales > JAFDDL01 > JAZDPP01. Next base: position 11,617 of record JAZDPP010000207.1, on the reverse strand, counting down.
TTCATGGCTGGTTCCGGAGTAGTAGAGGTCTGCGTCTTTGCTTAGAGTATACTCACCATCATAGTCTATATCTCCCATCTCATGCGGAGTGGGAGAGATCGATCCATATTGCTTTAGGAGCTTTCTCATGAGCACAAAGTCGGGCTCTGAAGAAAGTCTCTCCTTAGTGATCCTTCCTCCCAGAAAGTGCTGGAAGCCTGATTTTATCATTCCGCTCCAGAGCCCATTTTTGAAAGCCTGGTGAAAGTTCCTGCTCCTGTAAAGCTCTCTACCAATGCTGCAACTATATAGAGACTTTTCATAGCTACCAAGGCGCGATAGTGAATAGTCCTCCTTGAGGAGTGCATCAAAAATTGCCTCTGCCGCAAGCATTCCTGATTTCATCGCAACATGGATGCCTTTAATCTTTTGGCTAATAAAGAGATTCGCCGCATCCCCCACAATCAGACCCCCTTCAAAGCAAAGCTTGGGAACGGAAAAATAACCTCCTACGGGAGCCGTCTTTGCTCCGTACTCGACTATATTTCCCTCTCTCAAGATATCTGCCACATAGGGATGGAGCTTTAGCTTCTGGAACTCTCTATGGGGATCAAGGGCGGGGTCTTTGTACTCAAGACCTGTCATCAGTCCTATGGAGATATGCCTATCAGCCATGCCATATATAAACCCTCCACCATAGGTCTCTGACTTATGGGGGTATCCGACCGTATGGATAACCTGACCGGGGACTATCCTTTCATCTGGTGTCTGCCAGATCTCTTTCACGCCAACGACATACCCCTGGGGGTTCTTTCCTCTATCGAGATGGAATCTTTGGATGAGCTCCTTGGTGAGGTTTCCCCTTGATCCATCGCCAAATACGGTCACTTTCGCCTTGAGATCTATTCCCGCGCCATAGGTGGACTTCTGGTTGCCATTTTTATCTATGCCTTTATCTCCCGTTCTTATGCCCGTCACCCTCTCTTCTTTATAGAGAACTTGAGTGGCGGCAAACCCGGGGAAGATCTCAACGCCATTTTCTTCCACCATTCCAGCCAGCCATTGGGTGAATTTTGAGAGCGAGACGACATAGTTTCCATGGTTATTGAGCATGGGGGGCGTGAAAGGTGATTTTATCTTCCCATTCCTTGTAAGGAAGAAAACGTCCTCGTTTCTCACCTCACCTTCGAGTGGAGCGCCTCTTTCCAGAAAGTCCGGGACAAGCTCCTTTAGAGCCATAGGGTCCATAACAGCGCCCGATATGCTGTGGGCTCCCAGGTAGGCGCCCTTTTCGATCAGCATCATGTTAATGTCGTCCAGTTGACGGCCTGCGCCGGACAGGTCAGGATTTTCATTGTGGCTTTTTATAAGATTTGCAAGGTGAAGAGCCCCGCTGAGGCAGGCCACTCCTCCCCCCACAAAAAGCACGTCCACTTCCATCACATCTCTTGTTTCCACTGTTTCCACCCAATTACCCTCTGCCAATACTGTCCAAGATTATTTGTATCCGTTCACCGAGGTATCCCCTGTAGGGGCACCCCTTGCGGGTGCCCAATCGAGGGCGGCCGCGAGGGCCGCCCTTTCGGCGGGCGGCACAAACGAGGGATACCTCCGTGAACGGTTACCGTTATTTTTAGATAACCCCGTCTTCCTTCAGCCTGGCGGTCAGGCTGCGGGCCTTTTCCGCCGGGGATTGCCCTGTCACAATGGCACACCCTCTTTCCCAACTCGGTCTTAGTATGCTGTGAACCTTCCTGCGCGTTAACGCCTGGGAGTCAACCCCGAGGTCCGCTTGCCGCCAAAGGGTCACCGGCTTTTTCCTGGCAGCCGCAATGTCTTTGAGGGAGGCGTTGCGCAAATTGCCCACTTCACTGCTCACGCTAATTACCACCGGCAGCGGCGACTTGACTACGGAGTACCCGCCCCGCTGCAACTGCTCGGCAATGATGTAGCCCTTTTCCGCTTTTACTTTCTGCGCCAGGTTGATCACCGGGATTTGCATGATTTCGGCCAGCAGCACGCCGGTTTGACCAAAACCCCAATCGCCGGCCAGCCTGCCTACCATGACCACATTGCAGCCACCGATCTTCTCGATGGCCTTGGAGAGGACAAAGGCTGTCGAATAGCCATCCAGTTCCTTAAAGTTCTCGTCGTCCAAAAGGACCAGGTCATCAGCCCCTACGCCCAAGGCCTTTGACAATATTGGTTTGGACAGCTTGCTTCCCAGACTGAGAGCAATGACACGACAGCCGGTACTTTCTTTAAGCTGCAAAGCGGCCTCCAAAGCGTTTTCATCGGCGGGATTGATCACCGGCGGAATGCCTGAGGGTATCACTTTCTTACTCTCGAAATCGATGGCAAATGCTGAAGGGGGACCCTCGGGATCGGGAACTTGTTTGATGCAGACAACTATTTTTAGTTCCATCACGGCACCTCGCTGATTTCTCGGATTAAACAGGGTACAAAGTCCTCGTACCGCTCAACCACCCCGTAGTCGGCATATTTGAAGATAGCCGCCTGGGGATCACTGTTGATGGCTACAATTTTCTTTGAACCGACCATGCCCACCAGATGCTGACTTACTCCGGAAATCCCTATGGCAACATAGAGTTCGGGATTTACCTTCTCGCCGGTCAAGCCAATCTGCCGGATACTGGGCAACCATCCCGCGTCAGTTGCCGGCCGGCTTCCCCCGATTTCGACCTTTTCATAGTGCTTTTTCAATACTTCGGCCAGATCCCGGAGCATGTTGATCCCTTCCGCTTTGCCGATTCCCCTGCCACCGGCGACAATGGCGTCGGCCGTATCCAGGCCGACGCTTTCTCCAATGACATTTTCAACGATCTCGGTCCGTTCCGCGAATTGAGCGAGATCTATTTCCAATTTAACGATTTCGCCCTTCCGGGAAGGGACTTCCCCGACTTCCACCACCCCCGGCCTCAGGGTAGCTATCGCCGGCTTCCGATCCACCTCGAAGGTGACAATGGCATTGCCGCCATATACCTGCCTGGTACAAAGCAGACGGCCATCGGCAATATCCAGGGAAACACAGTCCGTCATGACCTCTGTTTTATTTCGGGCGGCGATCTTGGGGGCCAGGGACTCGCTGTCCAGGGTGTGCCCCAGCAAAATAATGTCGGTCTCATAGCGCCGCAAAATTTCCTGCATCACATCAGCCCGGATATCGCTTTGAAAATAGGCCAGGGCGGGGGTGTCAACACACAGGACCTCATCGACCCAATGGGCAACTTGGTCAGGTATTTCGCCCATTTCATGAGTTAAAACCACCGCACACAGGCTTCCATTAATCCCGTCGGCAAGTTTTTTGCCCACAGCCATGGTTTCGTAACTTGAAGCGCTAACTCCCGCGCCATTTATTTCCACCAAAACGAGGATACGTCTATTACTCATTCTTCCCTCTCATCCTCTTACACTTTTAGTCTGATCTTTGCCTCACGCACTCTCTTTCTGCCACAGATCCCGCGGATTCGGTTTTACGACCCGAAGATGTTCTCCATCTGCATGAGCATTGAGAGGTTTCCCTCAACTTTAACCTTCCCCTCCATGAGCGCCACCGGCGGACTTACTTCTTTGTTGGCAATAGCCAGCCATACCTCGGAGGGAGTGTTGATTGTAACAGTCGGGGCACCGGATACACCCTCAACCAGAGTGCATGCTCCCTTCTCTATGGAGAAATACCAGTTGCCTGGCTGAGCTCCCGTGACTTGAAACTGAATGACGGTTTGCAAGTCTCCGGCCGCCTTGGGATTAAAGGAGGCTTGCATGCCTTGAAATAGAAGTCTCATGTTCTCATGCTTGCGGCTACCTTTTTCCTCATGCTTGAGGCTTCCTTCGGGGGATGGCCCTGCGGGTTCAGGTGATATATGCCACGAATAATCCGCCACCCGTGAAGGATCGACCAGATCTCTCACTCTTCGCATCCAGACATTGGCGTTGCAGTATTGAGGGCCGACAAAATTCGCCAACATATCCCCGGTCAAACCCGGCAAGGCCTGGATTCCTAAAGCCTCCGTGGAAATGAGTCGCATGGATCCCATCATAAATTTCATCAATGTATCCCCGACATTAGGCTTTTTCTCATCCAAAAGGATGGCGTCCTCGGCATGCAGATATCGTCCCTCCATAGGCCAAGCCCAGAGGGCTTCACGACCATGATCTTCCATGCTGCCATCCGCCACCCCTTTTTCGCTTATATCAGCGCAAATACCGGTTAGTTTTGGCCATATGCCCGCGGATTCCTCCACCCCGAAGACCGTGGCGCCACTGCCGGTAGTTCTGTTTATTCTGGGAACATAGACCGCATTCATCTGGTTTAAAAATAGCAGTTCCTCCTGCTCCCGGCTGAGTTTAACGAACTCACCGCCGGTATCCGCGACGATTTCCTTAAAGACCTCATCATTAAACTCAATCTCACGGGTGGTATGTCCGGCCAAAATTACATTGAGGGCATTGTCATGTTTTCCACGTTGAATGGGCAGGGAGCCCTCATTAAACATCCTGACACAATCGTTGTTAGTGGGTGTCAAAAAAAAGTTGGTGCAGTCGGGTGGAATCCTGATCAAGCTGTGGCAGGCACGGGATTCACAAAGTTTGTAAAATACATCCGTCAAAGCGTCTATGGTCGGCCAGGCAACATGGTAGTACCTCATTTGGTCCGGGATTTTCCAGCCGATTTGAGGATGTTGTCCCGTGCTTTCCATTTTGGCCGGGCCAACCCAGGGGTAAAGCTTGAAACCTATCTTGGTGTATATTCCGGTTCCACCATAAGTCCCGTGAATCCCTCTAAGAATTCCACGCAGACCGGGGCCCGGGCCTTCTCCGCTAAACCAGCCGGCATCACTGCCAGGAGAACCCAGCCGTACGATTTCGCCGGTGGGGGTAACCCATTCCACGCCAAAAACATTTCGTTCGTTGAAGCCCATGGTAAGTCCCTTGGGACCTGCGCCAAAAAACGAGGTCGCCGATGCCAGGGGCGAATGGCTGGGCCCAGCTGAGACGATATGGCAATCCATCCCAAGCCTCATGGCCTCTGCTTGCAATTGGCCTGCCAGCACCATGGGTTCAATGATCGCATACATATTTCTCCGGTCAATCTCTACAATCCGATTCATTTTTATCAGGTCTACCGCTAAAACGTCTTCGATACCCGGAAAGGCCATCGGGCACTGTCCGCTTGAGAGGGCCTTGAACTTGACATCATACCGGTTGCAGATGCGGACGATCTGTTGAACTTCCTCGGTGCTTTCCGGCAGGACTACCGCAACCGGCGGGTGGGGAAGAAAGGGATAATTTTCTCCCGGGACCTGCATTCTACTATAGTTGTAACTGTAGCAGGTGGTGGGATCTTCGGAAATATCCGCAGCTCCAACCACCGACTCCAAAGCACTGTAAACGTGTCTTGGCAGCATGTTCAGTTCTCCTTTATGCTTATCACTTTATTTTCGATGGGTTGTCCTTGCCCATGGCTTTCAGGGTGATCTCCACCATATCGTAGACGGCAATGTTCTCCCCCGTCTCCGCGATGGCGTCCCTGAAATTCCGCACGCACCAGGGGCAGGCGGTGACAATAGCGTCGGCGCCAAAGAATTTGGCTTCCTGAATTCTTTCCACGGCGGCTTTCAGGGCGAAATCGGGATAGGCCTCCTTGGCTCCTCCCCCGGCTCCGCAGCAATAGGCATATTCCCTGATGCGCTCCATCTCTGTAAAGTCCAGGCCGGGAATACTCTTGAGAACGTTGCGCGGCGCATCGTAGATACCGTTCGTCCCGAAATTGATCACCTTTTCAGGAACGGTGACGTACATTCCCGGCGTCTGTATCTTCTCCAGTTTTCCGCTCCAGGGAACCGCCGCTTCTCCCAGGCGCCCCAAATGACAGGGATCGTGATAAACCGCCCTTAAGGGGACTTCTTCTCTGAACTTGAGCTTGCCGTCCTGCACCAGTCGTTCCAGGAGCTGGGTGAAGTGCAGGATTTCCGCGCCGGCAAAGTTCTTGCCTGAAAGAGCGTAGAGCTGCTTGAAGGTGCCGTAGCAGTCGGCGCAAATGGTGAGCACGGTCTTGGCCCCGGATTGCTTCACTTTTTGCACCATGGCGTCGCTAAAGGTCTCCATCTCCCCCCGGTAACCCATCTCATAGGCCCGGCCCGCGCAGCAGCCTTCATCGTTTTTGGCGAAGCCGAAGTTGACTCCCGCCTCTTGCATGAGGCTCACGGCTCCCCTAAGGATAGGCCACAGTTCTTCCGTGTAGGAATACTGGCAACCGACATGGAGATAGACATCGACTTTTTCTTCAAGAGCGTTTTTGATCTCCAGCCCTTCGGCCCACTTGAACCGGTCGGCCCTGGGCAAGCCAAAGGTGTTGTCTTCTTTCTTAAGACCGTCAATTACGGCCATGTGGGCGGGATCCGAGGCCCCGTCTTCGACGATCTTTATCCTCAGCTCCCGGATATTGCTCATTGGCTCAACATTCCCGGAGTTGCACAAGGTGCAGGAGATCTGGCAGTTTCCGCACATGCTGCAGGCATGGACGCTGCGCAGCATCTCATCCGTATACTCAATCCAGCCTCGGAGCAGCGCCAGCCCTGTTATGTTTTTGCCCCCGGCTGAGTAGGTGTGGAAGTTTCCGTAGTCTATGCTGGGACAACCTCCGGAAAACCGCTGGCTGCGAATTTGCGGTTGGGTCACCCACTTACAGCAGGAACAGCGCACGCATTGTTCCATTTGTTGTTTGCGATCGGTTAAGGACATTGTTTCGTCTCCTCCCTCAAGTAAGGTAATTTCTTTGCGATCTATTGCTCATCCGTCGTCATCCCCTGTGCTTTCTAAAAACAGAGTTTCCCCGGATTCATGATGGCTTTGGGATCATACATGGTTTTTACTTTCCGCAGCAGGGCGGTGGATTCGGCGTCCTTTCGGAAGGCTTTGTCCGCCCAGGCGCCGTAGGGCCTGCTGAAAAAGGCACCTTTATCGGAGAGTGCCGCGCTGGTTTGAGCATCGATCTTTTTGGCCAGGGCGGTTTCCAGATCATTATGGGGATCATAGGGCAGATTAAGCTCACAGTGGCAGTTGCAGCCTTGGACCGTGGGCTGCAGATAGATGCCCAATTCCGCCGTGGGATATTTGTGGCGCTCCAGGTCCTGATGGGCTTCGGCAATGAGCTCGATGCTTTTGTCCATGGTGGTTGTAAAGAAAATATCGGCGCAGCCGCCTTTGAACTTCAGTTTGTAGGGCGCTTCGGGTGGAGTTGCCTGCAGTTTCATCAGGGTCTTGGCGCTAAAGCCGCACAGGGATGGAACCAGGGAGAGTCCCAGTTGCTGGACCATGTCCTTGACGTCCAGTTCTTGATAGTTCATGCGCTTTTCAGTGCTGTAGCCCTGGGCTGTCAGGTTCAGCGCGAGGACCCAGGCCGGCAGTTGCCCCGCCAGTTTGGCGATGTCCGTGGCGTCATTGGCGAAGATGTTAGCCAGGTGGAAGTTGTTAAGGATAAAAAGTTCTTCGCCCAAGCGGCGCCGGGTAAGATGATAGGCCAACTCCACCACGGGCTCGATTCTGTCCGAACCGACGAAGAACGATTTTTCAATCTCCGGGAGTATGCCGCAGACAACGGACGCCCAGGTTACTATTCCCATGGTTCCCTGGGCGCCTTGGAGGACCCGTGCAAAATTCAAGGGACCGGGGCCGTGGGGGCATACTTGCCTCAGTCCCATTTTGATCTGCTCCTTGAGATCCATGGGCGGACATGCGGCCGAGCCGGTCCTGAAGAGCTCCCCATTGCCGAAGATGACTTCTACGCAAATCAAGGGGTCGAGGGAGTCCCAGTGCTCTCTGGGAATGACGATGGGTTCGCGCTCCAGGCAGCCGGCCACCACTGATTTCGTGCCCCGGGGGAGCAGGGGCTTTACGGCGCGCAAGCCGTGCTTTCTCAGCTCGGGCTCCAGCTGATTCCAGGTGACTCCAGGCTCCACCACCGCTACCTTGTCGCGGCGGTCGATGTTCAGTATGGCGTTCATAGTGCTGAGATCGACTACGATTCCACCTTGGGAGGGGATGGTATCTCCCCGAAACCTCGGACCACCGGGTGAGCTTACGGGTGTAAGGGGCTCCCCCTTGTCATTTGCCCATTTCACCAAATCCTGCACTTGCTGTGTGCCGCTTGGTCTAACGACACACCAGGGCTGGGCCGGTTGGACAAAACTTTGATCCCCGGCATACTGTCGCAGGGTTCCCGGGTCATCCAAGACATTCTCCTGTCCAACGATTTTTGCTAATCCTTCCTTCATCTCCGGTCTCCTTTCAATAACTTCTATTTAAAACCATCTGGAGAACTGTGGTTTGCATTTTCCGTAATGTTATGATCGATTATAGCTAAAACCAAAAACAACCGGGCACATGCCTCCGTTTCGCCCTGTGTTCGAGAAACGCCCAGATGGCCTTACATAATTCTTTAGCTTCCGCCGTTGATTGCTCCTCGACCCATGCATGCAGCTCGATGAGTCTCTCGAGTAAACCGTCAAGCATTGTATTGAGGGCTGAAATTCTCAGGTCAAGCACCGGGTTTGGCGCCTTTTCCACTGTCTCCCTCAGCGATTGGCTCAGTGCTTCGGGTGCGATGGCTGCGCCCCTTTCCAAAAGATTTGACACAGCCTTGATTTCTTCCACCCGATTGGCGGCCGCGTTGTCCCAATCGCGGCCGAGGATTTGAAAAACGATTGACATTAAATACAATGGCTCAATTTTGCGAGGATCGGTCTCGCTTTGCATATAAGCCGTGTAATGGCCTAACACCGAAGGAATAACAACTGAACTACTAGGTTTCATAATGACAAACCTCCCATGTCTTCCAACATCCACACTTCCGCTTTGTCGATGACAAACCATCCGGTTGTGGCATAAATCAGCGGCGCATCAGTCTTTGTTTCAAACTCGTGGGCAGCCCGCATAGACATGGCGCAGGATTTGACATGACAGAATAGAGTCCACCATCGCAGCGCGTCATTATTGACCTTTGCCCCGCGAGCCTCCTCCCAAACACTGACGGCTTCCGCTGGGTCGAGGTAGTGCATGACCTTCTCCGGCCGTGCTCGGGAGCGCCAGGACTGAAGCATTGCCCAAGCCAAATCTTCGTGAGGATCGCCCAAGTGAGCCATTTCCCAGTCCACAATCGCCGTGATGCCCCCGGGTGTATAAAGCCAGTTCCCAAAATGGTAGTCTCCGTGCACAACGGACAGTTCGGACGGCGGCGGAGGCGGTTCACGGCGCAATTTGCGGATGACCGCGCTTGTTATGGGCTGTGGGCCGAGGCTGACCTCTTTCAGGGATTCTTCCCACTGGGTTAGCTGTACATCCCAAACCCTTTCAATGTCCGGAACCGGCATGACGCCTTCAAGGCCCAGCCAGCAATAATCGGCGGCGGCGATTCTGCCAAGAATTTCAAAAGTCTGGCGTGCAATTTCAGGCCCGGCCTCCATGAATGGCGGCTGCAGGAAAACATGTTGGCTCGCCACTCCCTCGACCCGGTCCGTGGCCATGAAGGACATGCCAAGATGTTCGGCATCATCCTCGTCAACCACCGGCAACGGGACCGGAACCCCGGGCACGGACGCAAATCCCTTGTAACAGGCGTATTCGACTTTGCGACCGCTTTGTAATAATGAAACCGGTGGATCCAATCGCAATATCAGGCTTCGTTCCTCTTCCGTCCCATCGGGCTGCGTCCAGGCGACATCCAGGCGCCAGGTTTGACGCGAAATCCCGCCGAATAGCTGTGTTGCCAGCTTCACACGCAGATTGTCCTGCCCAAAATGCCTGGCGAAATACTTTTGAAGCCTTGAGATAAAAACTTCATTCCCCTGATCTTCGCTCATTAGGTCATCACCTCACTTGACATTCTTTTAACGTAAACCAGCTCGTCTATTCTTCGAGCAGCGAAAAACCCGGAAAGCCGTCTCGGCACATTTCATACAAGATCGGATTTTTGCATTCGAGTATGCCGACCACGGTCTCTCCATTGCAAGTTGCCTTACAAAGATGGTCCTCGAATCCGGCAATATGAGCCCTGACCCTCGGATCGGTTAAATCGTATGTCTCCCCTCCTACCACGCCATCTCCCACATACGTTCCATGATAGTAATTTTCCTCCGGTGTCCCTCCGGTCGGTCCGTCATACATCCCGCAGCGCAGATAAGCCACCTGGTTGCCGATCTGTTCATAGGTCACTTCCCTGATCTCTTTTGTTTCCGCCAGCATGTTGCGTATAACACCGCCAATCAGGTGCTTGTTGACCGGATCAAAGCGAAGCTTATGATCGACAGGGATGATCTTGTCGAATCGAGGTCTTCTGTCTCCGAGATTGTAAAGCACTCTTACCCCCCATATCGACCAATCTCCAAATTCCACCCACTGACCCAGGTGAGTCGTTCGGGAATGCTCCAGCATGTGCCCGGGGCCGCCAACACCATCTCGATTACCCCAGTGATGGTCACGGCTGCCGCGAAACCGAGAAGGTTTGAGTTCAAACTGTTTGCCTTGATACTCAATCGTTCCCTCTATGGTCCCGAAAGTCTCATAACCGGCCCAGTCCTGGGACAATCTGCCATTCATGTTGGTTGGGAAGAATTGACCCATTAACCGTTGGAACTGTGCACGCTTTGTATCTCTCCAGCGGAGGTCGAATCGCAGTCCCTGGGGGTTGTCGCCAAGAGTGAGCCGCCATTCCCTGAACGGCTCAATAATTTCGGCCCGAATCGGGCCAACGGAAATATCGGTGCGGTCGTCTCCAAGAAGGCGATGCGCACGCACAGTGGTATGCACATTATCGTGCACAAGAATCGCATGGGCGTCGGCGGTGCCGAGATTGGGATAAAACCCCAAGCCGGTCACCAGGTACACCTCGCCTTTATCATCAGCCGCTGTGAACCAGTATCGCTCGAACACCCGGGGATCCGATGATGCAACAATCCTTATCGGTTCCGGAAACTGGTGGATAGGGTATTCATCGATGCCGGTCAGCGGAGTGTGCTCGCTCAGGTCTGTTGCATTGTGCATTGGTGTCTGTCTCCTAAGGTACTAAGAATTTAATAATATACCGTTTATGGTATGCGTATTTTCAATTTACCATCGGCATTGTAGGGTCTACCGGCCGGTCGCCCCTGCGGGGTTTCGGGACAGCAATTCGGGATCGAGAAAATCAAGCATCGCTATGGTATCCGGGTCATCGATACCGCAACATCCCCCGTTCTTTTCTGTTCGCCACCACACTGAGGTTCCGGCATTTGTGGACATCCACTGAAAAAATACTCCTCAGGTAGCGAACAGGTGACTTTCCTCATTGGATATCAGGGCCACTTTTCATACAAGCCTACTATCTTTCCGCCGGCTTGCTCTGACGTCACAATTCAACCCCATATCAATAGGCCGGGTTCTTAACGGGCCGGTGACGGTACGGATACGCCTCTCCCTTCAGTCCAGCCAGAATTTTTTCCGGCAGGGCCGGCAAGGACTGGACCCTTATGCCACAGGCGTTATAAATGGCGTTTGCTATCGCACAATGCGGAGCGGTGAGCGTCATTTCACCCACACCCGATGAACCAAAAACGCTTGCCGGGCGAGGTGTCTCAAGGTA
>JAZDPP010000206.1:0-71081 GCA_043797445.1 Pseudomonadota bacterium | reverse complement strand
CGTTCATTCTGAGCCAGGATCAAACTCTCCAGTTAATTTATTCAAAGCATACTACGAAACCTCTCGGTCCCCTCATACGCCTCTTTGACGTTGTACCCGACTTTTTTCTCTTGCATCACTATTTAGTTTTCAAAGATCAAGCGACTGAATGCTTTATGTCGAACATGCGCCAAATTTCATTCGATGTCAAGCTGAACGCTATAAAACCTTGATGCTCAGCCGTCTTCCCTGTGGCACCGAAGACGAGAGGGGTTCTACAGAGAACTTATCCACCTGTCAACAGGAATTTTTAACAAATATTTAACAAAAACCACTTATTCAACAAATACAGTCAAATAGGTATTTAATTTTTTTCTTCCGGAGCCCCTTTTTTCCTGAAAATCCATAAAAACGAAAAAAGCGATCCGGTGGGGTCCTTGGGTGAAAGCCACATAAAACCGCGAAAGACTGCCCGTGCACCGATACCTGCGTTTACGGCGTGGCCCAGTTCTTTTTCACGGGCAAGATAGTCCGGTTGTGAAAAATGCGTCACCAAGAAGCGACTCCGTTTCTCTTCCACGGCCTTGGAAAGAACGGCTTGCCAAGTTATGGCAATTGGCATAAGGAGGGAAAAAACGGGAGGGGCACATGACGGATCTTTATAAGACAGCACCGGAGTCGTTTTCCGAAAAACTGGTGACTATTCTCAATATGGGCGCGATGAATCTCGCGATGGGAATCGGGTATCGGGTCGGCCTGTACGATGCCATGGATACCTTTGAATCCCCTCAGAAGGCGTCTGTAATCGCCGGAAAGGCGGGGCTGAATCTGCGCTACACGCTTGAATGGTTGAGCATTATGGCGACAGGTGGCATCATCACGCTGACGAAAGATTCCTCGGGGAATAATCTCTATCATCTTCCCAAAAGCCACGCGGATCTGCTGACCCGCCGGGCCGGCAACGCCAACATGGGCGTCTACACACAGGAAATTCCGATCCTCGCCGCCTGCGCGATGGACCCGGTGGCAAACGCCTTTTCTTCCGGCGAGGGTATCCCTTATGCAAATTACATGAATTTCCACACGTTCATGTCCGAGCTGGCCAATGCCAAACACCGGCGGGTTCTTGTTAACCACTTCCTGCCGAGTGTGGATAACGGCGCCATCGTGAAAAAAATTAAAGCGGGCATTCGGGTGTGTGATCTGGGCTGCAGCGAGGGGATCGCCCTGCTCATTATGGCGCAGGCCTTTCCCAAAAGCGAATTTGTCGGAATGGACATCTCCGGGGAGGCCGTTGCCGAAGCACAAAAAGAAGCAGGGAGGCAGGGTCTCTCCAACGCGACCTTTATCTTAATTGATGCCGCCACCCTTTCAGAGAACGAATCGTATGAAGGGGCCTTTGATTATATCACCGCCTTTGATGCCATTCACGATCAGAGCCGCCCGCTGGCGGCATTAAAAGGGGTGCATCACATGCTCGCCGATGGGGGGACCTTTTCCATGGTCGATATCGCCGCGCATACGGATGTAACCGATAACCTTGGCCATGCCATGGGGCCGTTTTTATACACCGTCAGCCTGATGCACTGCATGCCGGTGGGACTTGTGGATTTTGGAGAAGGACTGGGGATGATGTGGGGACGTGAAAAAGCGCTTGAAATGCTCGGCGCTGCCGGATTCGGCAGCGTATCGGTCGAAGAAATCCCGGACGACCCTTTCAATCTCCATTTCTTTTGCCGAAAATAGATTTTTTAATCGGAAATCCGACGCCCCCCGAACCGTTACAGGATTGGCCCGTAACGGCTCAGGCTTTTTCGCTTACGCCTTTTTAAACACGTTCCGGGACAGAGCTTTTATTTTGCCTTGCGCCATGAGCCGGATGATTGAATTGCGCACCCTTTCTTCGTCAAAGCCGGTTTTTTGGATAAGATCCGCAATGGTGACCTTTTGGCCGCTTTTCCAGATGATTTCTTGAAGATAAGCCGAATCCGAAGTGCCCGGTTTTTTCTTTGCGGGCATTGTTCCGGCATAACGACCCCGTTCTATTGTTATTATCTTGCCCTGGCTTTTAAGCCTTGAAATCAGGTAACGAACCCGCGTTGCATCCAGGCCGGCTTCCGCCGCAAGCACCGCGGTCGTAATCCCCTCTTTACGGCTGTTGAGGATGTTTTCCAACCGATCTATATCAGAGAGCGCGGTTGTCTTGGCAACGGAGGTTTTTTTCTTTATCCGCGTCGCCTTTTCTTCTTCCAAAACCACTTTTTTCAGTACCTTGTGGGGTATGGCGGTTGCTGTTTTCTTTTTCCCGGTCAACGGAACCACTTTCCGTGATTTGGCAACGGACTTTTTCAAACCGACTTCACCCGGAGTATCGGAATCATCCGTTGAATCCAGATCGATGCCGAACATATCCGATAGATTCGCGTCTTCCAGAACCCGTCCCGTTTTCTTTTCCGCCTTGCGCAGAAGGTCCCGGGAGCTTTCCGTCACGGCTTGTGACACGAGATCCTCGACCGCCACGTTTCTCAATTTGAAAAACAGCAGGGGATCTTCATCCAGCCGGGCGCCGATGCCATAGAGCGTTGCGGCCACATGCTTGCACATGCTGGCCCAATCCGGGCAGCTGCAGGAAAATTTTATCTCGTCCGGCGTCGGAAATAGCCCCTTTCCCTTTTCCGTAAAGAGCATTTCAAGATCCTTGGGGAATTTTCCCGTCAGTAGCGTCTTAAGGGAATCGAATTTCCCCTCACAGGCCTTTTTAATCTGCCGCCAGTTCTCGGCGGATATTGTTTTGATTTTGACCGTGATTTCATAGGGTGCTGAACGGGAGCCCTGCACCAGGGCCGTCACCTCGCCGGGCGCGATTTGAAGATCCAGCACAGCCCCATGGCGCACATAGCTGCGCCCTCGCCCGATCCGGTTTTCATAATCCGCGTAACGCTCCAGGTTTTTGTCCCAGGATTTTCCCCACCAGGAGGTGGCAAGGGCGCTGCCATCGATCTCCACCGGACACAATTTCGGGTTTTTCTTCAGTAGCTGTTTTCGCTTTTTTTCCGCCTTTAATCTTTTTTCCGCCACACTTACATATTTTGGAAACTGCCAGTAACCCATTGTCACCTCACCTTTGAGCTGTTAGCCATTAGCTGTTAGCTGTTAGCTGTTAGCTGTTAGCTGATTGCTGATTGCTGATTGCTGATTGCTGATTGCTGATTTGACTCGAGCTTACAACGTCAGCGTAAAAAGTTTTTTAAGCGCCTCGTTGTCCAATTCGGTGATCCACGCCTCACCGGTTTCGGATACAATCCTGTCCGCAAGCGCTTTTTTCTCCTCCAGCATCCCATCGATCTTCTCCTCAATGGTCCCCTGGGTGAGAAACTTGTGGACAACCACCTTTTTTTCCTGGCCAATGCGAAAGGCGCGATCCGTCGCCTGGTTCTCGACCGCCGGGTTCCACCACCGGTCAAAATGAATGACATGGTTGGCCCGGGTCAGATTAAGCCCCACCCCGCCGGCTTTAAGGGAGAGGACCATGAAGGGAACGTATGACACCTCCTGAAATCGATCGATGAGCGCCCTTCTCTTTGCGACCGGCACCCCGCCATGAAAGATGAGCCCCGAGCGCCCGAATACGGTTTCAAGAAAATCCGCAAGCGGTTGGGTGATCTCTTTAAACTGGGTGAAAATCAGAACCCGTTCCCGCTTTTCATAGATCGTTTCGCAAATTTCCCGCAACCTTGAAAATTTACCGCTATGGGTTTCCTCAAACGCTCCTGTCCCCAGATACTGATCCGGATGATTGCAGAGCTGCTTGAATTTCATCAGGGAAGATAGCACCAGTCCCCGCCGCTGAATGCCTTCGGCCGTGTCCAGAAGATCGATCAGTTCCCGGGTCATCTTCTGATAGAGCACCACCTGTTTTTTGCTCAAGGCGGCATAGGTTTTCATCTCCACCTTGTCCGGCAGATCGGAGATGATCGACTTATCGGTTTTAAGGCGTCGAAGGATATAGGGACTCACCACCGTCCGCAGCCGCTTGTAGCCTTCGGGCCTGTCTTTTAAGCCTTTCACGAAGTTGCCGAACTCGGTCACATTGCCCAACAATCCCGGATTGACGAAATCGAACAGAGACCACAGATCGGAAAGCCGGTTTTCAACCGGTGTTCCGGTCATCACGATCCGGTTTTCGGCTTTTAGGGCTTTTATGGCCCTTGTCTGCTTGGCGCCGGGATTTTTAATGGCCTGCGCCTCATCGAGAATCACATAGGACCACTGCGTGTCGATAAGCCAGCGGTACTTCTGAGCAAGGCCGTAGGTGGTGATGACGAGATCGGTCCCGTCAAGCTTCGGATCGCTTTCTCCTTTTTTTTCCTTTTTGCTCTGAAACCCGGGATGCGCAACCGTATAGACCAGATCCGGTAAAAACCGCCCGATTTCATGAACCCAGTTGGCGATAAGAGAGCCCGGCAAAATCAGAAGACTCGCCCGCTTCGGGGGCATGGCTTTGATCACGCTTAAAAAGGCGAGCAGTTGAATCGTCTTCCCCAACCCCATGTCATCGGCCAGGCAGGCGCCAAACCCGATCGAGTGAAGGAAGCACAGCCAGTTCAATCCGCTTTTCTGATAGGGCCGCAACTTCGCCCGAAACCCCTTGCCTGGCGCCTTGGCCGGGACGAGTTCGGGGTGTCGCAACTTGTCGGCAACCGATTCGAGCCAGCTACCCTGAGAAATGGACACCGCCACCTCCGGCCCCACCACTTTCTGAATTTTCCCGGTCCCCAGTTGCCAGCGCAGGGCGTCCACCACGCTCACGCCCTCCTGCTCAGACATTTCCCTTGCCTTTTCATAGGCCACCAGCGTTTGACGCAATTTCTCCGGATCAACCGCCACCCATTTGTTTTTGATAAAGGCAAGTCCTTCCGCCTCCTCCAGAAGCGCTCTGGCCTCCGACACGGTAATATGCAGATCACCGATCATCAGGTTGGCATCGAAACTTAAAATCGCGTCCATCCCCACATGGGCCGGTTTTTTTTCACCAAAACTGATACTCAGCCGTGACCCTTGGGCCCGGCCCTTCCACCAATCCGGAATCCGGCAAAGAATCCCGGATTCCTCATAAAGGGACACCTCTTTTAAAAAGGCAAAGGCGTCCGCCGAAGACCAGGAAAGCGGATGAAACAGCTCTCCCGTTTGAACCAGCTGGGAAATGAGGTGGCTTTTTTCGGCGGCCGTGTAAACGGTGGAAAGGAGCGCCAACAGCTTTTCGTTGTCGGCTGCGTACTCCGTTAAGGCATGCTTCAGCGGCAGATGTTTTGTACGGCCCTGGCTGCCCACCCGGTTGGCATAGGTGGCCAAAAAGGCAAAAGGACGCGCCCCTTTCGTATTTTCCACCAGGTGAAAAAAAACCCGACCAACAAGGTGAATATCGGGACTGAAGGCGCGAATAAACGATTGAACACTTCCCTCATGGCGCGCGATTCGATCCGAAAACGTTTCAGACAGTCGTTCCCACATCTCACGCAAAAAATCCGCGGAAATGTATTCGGCGCCTGTCATCATGGGAACGCCGGCCAGCGCCTCGGTCAACTCTTCGTCACCGAGGTTGACCCGGGCTTTTTCCCGAATAATTTCAAGATCGGGCGTCTGGATGATTTTTCGGGTAAAAAGCGCCGCCAGCTGCCGAAAAAAGGAAAGCGCGGGGGGAAGAGGAATTTTCTGATCGCAAAACCCCAGAAAAAGAAGCCATGAGTCCGGGCCGTCCAAAAAGCGTTCGAGTATTTGCGTTTGCATCAATTCCGTGCTTTGCGTCAGGTACGATGTTGCTTCCGCCCACTCTGGCTGCACGGAGCCATCGGGCATTACTACGAGATGCAGTTCCCGTTTCATCTGTCTCCTATCACCAGTTGCCGTATCCTCTTAAAACGCCCCGGCGAGACCTGTCCATCATACGGGTTTGACCGAAACGGTGATCAAGGCCGAAATGTGGGCCTTGATCATCGTTTCAGCCAATTTCCCACGGCAGGCAGGCCGCGCCAGGGTGTTTTTGGAAGAGCGGCAGGCTGTTTGAGCGACAGCGAGTTCCTGCCGGTCTGGAAAAAATACCCTGGCGCGGCCGATATGATGATCAAGGGCGAAATGTGGAACATTTTACTGGAAATGGCGCAATGACCTATTTTCGATTAAACTTTTCGTTTTTACTGCAAAAAACCTCGATGGTTCAAGAGAAATAATTGCCGTTTTAATCGGAATTAGGGAAAAGCGAATCTTTTATATTGACATAGGTGATTAATTTCTTTTAACTTTTCGGAATCCAAGAACTCAAAAATGTGACCGCGCTGCACTTATTAGCCAAATGACGCTTTTCAAATCAAAAGCGATACCACTAAAAAAAGGGGGAACCATGATCAAGGGCTGTTTTACAGCGCTCATTACGCCCTTTCAAGCAAACGGGGTTGATTACGATGGTCTTGACCGACTGATATCTTACCAGATTGAAAACGGGATTTCCGGAATCCTTGCCGTTGGGACGACCGGTGAGAGTCCGACGCTGAACTGGGATGAACACAACCGGGTTATCGAACAGACAATAAAAGCCTGCAAGGGCCGGGCCCTGTGCATTGCCGGAACCGGAAGTAACAATACCGAGGAGGCGCTTGCCGGAACCCGCCACGCCGTGGAGGCGGGAGCGGATGCGGTGCTGCTGGTGGATCCATACTATAATGGTCCGAGTTCCGGTGAAATCCGGAAAGAATACATTGCACCCATTGCCGGGGCGTTGCCGAAAACCCAGATCATTCCCTACATTATCCCCGGCCGATCGGGAACGCAGCTGCTGCCGGAAGACCTGGCGCTGCTGTCCCGGGAATTCGGCAATGTCCAAACGGTAAAGGAAGCCACCGGCAATCTGGAAAACATGCGCCGGACCCGAACCTGCTGCGGTCCTGATTTTTCCATCATCTCCGGAGATGACGGCCTGACGTTTGATATGATGACGGATCCGAAAATCCAGGCGAGCGGTGTTATTTCCGTATTTTCGAATCTTCTGCCCCGTGCCGTCTCTGATATGGTCCGTGCTCTCGAAGCGGGAGATACGGAAAAAGGCCGAAAACTGAATGAAACCCTTGATCCCCTGTTTCAGCTCGTATCGGTGAAGACAACGGAGCAAACGCCCTGGGGAGAGGTGGTCTGCAAGGCCAAAAACCCCTTGGGAATAAAAACCCTCATGGCAGTCCTGGGAATGCCGGCCGGACACTGCCGGCAGCCGTTGGGGAAACTAACCCGAAACGGGCTGGATAAAATTCTGGCCGCCGCACGGACGATTCTTAATAACGCGCCGGACATTTTCCAGCCGGTGGCGGATTTCTTCGCTGTGGATATAGCGGAGCGTCTGAATTCCCCCGCTTACTGGGAAGGGCTTTATTACGAAAATTATTGAGGGGCTATTACCTACGGGCCGTGTTAATCGCCGGATGCCGTAACTCAAAATTATTCCGGCCGGACTTGACAATTCAAGCCCGGCCGGTTTTTTTAACGCTATTTTTCCGTCTCCGGCGCCTTCAACGGGAACTCACCGCTTTTAAACAGGATGGATTTTAACCATCGAAGCGCAAACTTCAGCAGCGCGATCTCGTCTTTCCGGATTTCCTCGACCGTCCGCGGATCGATGTCGTAGCGTTCCAGAAAAGAGCTTTCGAACACAAAAGCTCGAAACTTGTCCATGTCGTAGCTGGCAATGAAAAACATCTGTTTGCTCTGATCCGTCAGCTTGATGTTGGGAGGAAAAGACCGTTTCCGAACGACAAGATCCGTCCAGTCTGCATTAACCTCGTCCCGAATCGTCACGCCCTGATCCTCGCGCCACTCGCGGACCGACCACTCTTTTGTTTCCTCAAATCCGCAACAGTGGGGCTCTTTAATAAAAAAGAAAAAATCCTGGTCGTCAGCGCCTTCCTTGTGGCTCAGGGCTGCAACCCCCAGTGGATAATACCGGCAGGTCGTGGGGCGATCCTCATAGATCAAACACCCGTTGTCCCGGACAAAGGGGCAAGAGGATTTCTCGTCATCCATCAGCCGCAGGGTTATAACAGGAAGATCTGTTTTTTCAAGCAGTTCTGGTTTAGTGTACATTGCAAGAAACGCTTCTGACGTTAGCTGAAGCCGGTTTTTAAGACGAATTATATCATACGGCGTCAGTATGATGTTGATCCCCCGGCAGCATTGAGTGAAACATTTTACTCCCGGATGACAGCGAAATGAAAACCGGTGGTCCAATCCCACCTGCTCGGGCTGGATATATGCCATTTTATCTTGATCGCTCATGAACAACTCCCTTTCGTATGCATCAGGCAGCTCAACCGGCTGCAACGGTATCGCAATAAAGTGAAAACCAGTCTTAACCAAGGGACAGAGCCTTGTCAACAAGCGTAAAACCGGCAAATCCTGTTTGACAGCCAGTCCCATTTGTTTTAGCTTAAACAGTTAATTAATAAAAACGATGTTTCTGGTTTCGTGCCCGTTGATGATGAAGAACGGGAAACCGTGTATTTATCAACCCTCACCCTTTCCGACCGGATGGGTCACGGGAGGGCGTCACCCTACCGTAATTTTGCCGTGGAAATGACGCTTCGGGAATTCGTGGCGCCACCACTTCAAAAAACGTATGACACGGGCAGCGGCCTTGATCTCTGGCCGCTGCGCCGAGAGATGAACCTTTAAACACCTGAAGAAAAGGACTGGAAACCGAGCGTATGACACTGAGCGAAAATTCCACCTGTTATATCGACGAATGTATCGCCAAAATGAAAGCCGAGGAAATAGATCATACCATAATCGACACCTTCTCTTTTTATTACCGGCAAGTTGCAAACGGCGCAAACGGCATGTTGCACGACAGGGACATTCAGCCGCTGGATATCCAAGCAATCATGGAAAATGATTGCCTCATGGGATGTAAAAAAGCCGGGGGGGCGGCCATCCCTCGAACGGTCCGGATCATATTAAACGGGGGCCTTGGCACCACCATGGGGTTGACCCGTGCAAAATCTCTGATTCATGCCAAGGACGGTCTTTCTTTTCTTGAAATCCTTTTAACCCAGGCAAGAACCAGTGACGTGGCCCTCTGCTTCATGAACAGCTTCAACACCCATGCGGACACCATCGCTGAAATCGCCCGGTTAAACCCCGCGCGGATCCCGAGAACCTTTCTTCAGCATAAGTTCCCTAAAATATTGCAGGAAAATCTTCGACCGGCGTGTTGGCCTTCCGATCCGCATCTCGAATGGAATCCCCCCGGACATGGTGATGTCTACATCAGTCTTTACACCTCCGGACTTCTTCAAACGCTTTTGAAAGAGGGCATCAAGTATGCGTTTATATCCAACTCGGACAACCTGGGTGCTTCCCTTGATCTTCGCATGCTGGGGTATTTTTCCCAGAACAACCTTCCCTTCATGATGGAAGTCGCCACCAGAAAACCTTCCGATGCAAAGGGGGGCCATCTGGCTCGTCATCGTAACGGGCGAATGATTCTTCGGGAATCGGCCCAGTGCCCTCCGGAAGAAATAAGCGCTTTTCAGGACATCTCCCGCTACCGTTTTTTTAATACCAACAATATTTGGATCAATCTTTCGTTTTTACATGAGCTCATTAAGAAAGAAGGTCTCGTTCCCCTGCCGTTAATTCTGAATTCAAAACCGATAGATCCACGGGATGAGAAAAGCCCGCCCGTGTTCCAGGTGGAAACAGCGATGGGATCCGCCATATCCCTCTTTGAAGGGGCAACCGCGGTCCTTGTCCCGAGAGCACGCTTTATGCCGGTAAAATCCTGTAATGATTTGTTGAATATCCGGTCTGACCGCTATCAGCTCTCCGCTGAAAAACGCCTTTTTCGAAATCCGGATATTCGAACCGAGGCCATTCGCATTCAGCTTGATCCGCGGTATTTCAAACGCATTGATGATTTTGACATCCGATTTAGCAAGGGGGCGCCTTCGTTACTGGCGTGTGAGGCGCTCACAGTGGTGGGAGATGTCCATTTTGGAAAAAATATCACCATTTTAGGGAGTGTCACCATCACCAACCCCGGTACGGACCGAACCGCAATTCCGGATGACGCCGTTATCAAACAGGACCTCACCCTGTAAGATTTGCGGTCCATGATCATCAAGAGTAGCTCTGGATACCACCTGAAGCCAACGGTGGTGGAGGGAGAACGCTGTGGACGGAAAAATGATAGACCGACGATGCCCGGAAGACCGACGTGCCGGTTTTGAACGTCGAGAAAATAATTTTTTTCTGGATTCGACCGCTGAACGCCGCAGCGGCGTGGACAGAAGAAGCGGCTTTGAACGAAGATGCGGAAAAGACCGTCGTAAAAAGAACAATTGATCCCGGCTGACGAGTGAAACCGATTCGAACCCATGATTATTTCTGAAAGCATTGTCCAACATCCCGAACCCGGGGTCCAGCTGCTTCGCTTTCGCGGGGACACCCTGGTCTTCAGTTTGACGGCGCCGGACGCCGAAACCGGCGCCGCGTGGGTACGCACCAATATCGGTCGAGCCGGCATTGTCCGGGAAGAAGCGATTCGTTTCGTCCAGGAAAACCTGCCCCCACTGGCGCGGGACTGGTTCGATATTCCCATGACCCGTCGCACCCAAAACCGGTTCGAAATCACCTTGCCCCTGCTGGAAGTGGGGCATTTTGAAGCCAAATGCTTTTTTCTAAAATCCGGTCAACCGGATCCGTTTTGGCCTCCCGGACCGAATGCGAGCATCAACGTCGCACCGGCTCACACCTGTTGCGCAAACTTCATTTACAACGCCTTTGTCCGTCAATTCGGTCCCAACAAGGCCGGCGGTGCGACGGAATCAGATGATTTAAAAAGGGGAATTCAACTCCTTGACGATAGGGGATATACCGTCATTCCTTCTTCCGGAACCTTTCGGGACCTCATCGCCGAGCTCGATTTTATTATGGGTACGCTCGGTTGCCGGATTATTCAGCTGCTGCCCATTCATCCAACACCGACCACTTACGCCCGCATGGGAAGATTCGGGAGCCCTTACGCCGCCCTCAGTTTTACGGGTATCGACCCGGCTCTGGCCCAATTCGATCCTCATGCCACACCCCTGGAACAGTTTATCGAGCTGGTGGATGCCATTCACCAACGCCATGGCAAAATTATTCTCGATATTGCCGTTAACCACACCGGTTGGGCTGCCGATCTGCATGAAACTCACCCCCAATGGCTGGACCGGGAGCCGGATGGCCGCATCAACGTCCCGGGAGCCTGGGGCGTCCGCTGGGAAGATTTAACTAAACTCAATTATGCTCACAAGGACCTCTGGCAATACATGGCCGAGGTCTTTATCACCTGGTGCCGGAGGGGAGTTGATGGTTTCCGGTGCGATGCCGGCTACATGATTCCAGTGCTAACCTGGAAATATATCGTTGCCAAGGTTCGGCAACAGTACCCGGATACGATTTTCTTTCTGGAGGGTCTTGGCGGAAAAATTTCCGATACCCGAAGCATTCTAAACATGGCAAACTTTAATTGGGCTTACTCGGAGCTCTTTCAGAATTACACCCGCCAGCAGATCGAATCGTATCTGCCGGAAGCAATCCGCATTTCGGAAAGCGACGGCATCACGGTTCACTATGCCGAAACCCATGACAATCCGCGCCTGGCCCGGAAATCCATCTCCTATGCCCGCCTTCGAACGAATCTATGCGCCTTATTCGCACCGCATGGCGCCTTTGGATTTGCCAATGGGGTCGAGTGGCTTGCAACGGAAAAAATAGTGGTTCACCAGGCGCCCTCTCTCAATTGGGGCGCCTCGGAAAACCAAATTAGCTCCATTCGAAGACTGACAACCCTTCTCAGGTTCCACCCGACGTTTCAGGATCAAACAGCGCTTTCCCTAGTTCAGACCGGCGCTGGAAATCATGTTGCGCTGCTGCGCCACCATCGGCCAACCGGAAAAAAGATACTGATAATTGCCAATCTCGATGAGAATAATGAGGTACTCGCGGGCTGGGATCGATCTGCTTTTCCGTTAGCCCAGCGACCGCTCACGGATCTGCTGACCGGCGAAGCTTTTGCCATAATTGAAGCGGATGGAAATCCCGCCTGCCGGCTTGGACCGTCTGAAGTCGTTTGTCTTACGCCGGATTCAGACGATTTATCCTGCTTTGGCACGATCGGACATATCGGCGCTCAACCGATACCCCGTATCGTCTTCCAGTGCCTTCGCGCAAAGGCCATGGATGTCTGCACCGCCATATCCAAGACAGAGGATATAGGCTCGTTTGATCCGGATACGGCCGCTCATCGGCTCGCTGAAAACCCTGAGGCGTTTTGCCGTTCTCTTAATTCTCAAACGGAAGAGTCGCGAGTTGTTCGATGGCAATGGCCCGAGGATGCACGCCGGATCGTCATGATACCACCGGACCATTTCCTGCTCGTGCAATGCGACTCCCCTTTTCGGGCTCGTATCAGCGACGGAAATCGAACGCTGGCCCAGGAAGAAAGTTTGCCAACCGCGGGCGGACGCTGGTTTGCGCTCTTCACGCACCAGGAAACTTCGAGGGACCATTTGACCCGAACCTTTCAAATGACCGTGTATGACCCAATTGAAGTCGACCACAGTGAAACACCGATTCTTTTTTTAGCGCGATTCAACAACCTGTTTTTGCAGCGGACGCTTGTAAGATCCGATCTGGAGCGCGATCAGCGGATGCTCCTCCTGACAAACGGTCGCGGCGCCATGCTCCGAACCCCGCTTTTATGGGGCAAGCTTCAGAGTCGCTACGATGCATTACTTAGCGCCAACCCGCACCCGGATTTCCCCGTTGATCGGTGGATGCTGTTCAGTCGGTGCCGCGCCTGGGTGATTTTCCAGGATTATTCACAGGAAATCCAATTTGACTGCTGCCACTCCTTTTACAGAGATGATGAGGGACGTGGCGTCTGGCGATTTCATGTCCCTACCGGACAGGGAGAACATGTTCGTCTGACGATTCGAATGGAAATGCTTGCGGGGGAAAATTGTGTCGCTCTCACCTTTTACCGGCATCCTTCCGCCAGACGCTTGCAGCGGCTTACTGACAATCGACCCGTAAAACTAATCCTTCGCCCGGACATCGAGCACCGCAGTTTTCATGCCGCAACCAAGGCCTATCTCGGCCCCGAAAACACCTGGCCCACTGCCGTAACCGCAAGACCAGGCGGTTTCACCTTTGCTCCGGACCCGGATATGCCCCTCGATTTGGATATCTCCATCGGAGAATTTTTCGTTTCCCCCGAGTGGCATTACATGGTTCACCGGCCAAAGGATGCGGAGCGAGGGTTTGATCCGGATTCCGATCTTTTCAGCCCCGGCTATTTCCAGAGCGAGCTGGAAGGAGACAAGGCCATCGTACTCAAGGCGCAAACATTTGCACCAGGGATGGTTCCTATTTCAAAGCCCGATGGCTTCTTACCCGTTGAGGACGCCGTTATTTATACTCAAACCAAGCCCATGACACCGGCTTCTGCGATGCTCGCGGCATTATCCGATTATACGGTGCGGCGCGGAACGCTGAAAACGGTAATTGCCGGCTATCCCTGGTTTCTCGATTGGGGTCGTGATGCTCTCATTTTTTCCCGCGGGTTAATTGCCGCCGGTCGATTTCAAGATGCTAAGGATGTCCTTTTTCAGTTCGGCCGTTTTGAAAAAGACGGAACCTTGCCCAATATGATTCAAGGCGCTGAAGCGGCTAACCGGGATACTTCCGACGCCCCCCTCTGGTTTATCGTTGTCGTGGCCGAACTCATTCGGGCGGGAACTTTCTCGAATTTTCCGGATGCGCTTTGCGGCGACCGAAGCATCAGAGAAATCCTTTTTTCCATTGCAAACAACTATATTTCCGGGACACCCAACGGCATTCAAATGGATCCCCGGTCGGGACTCATTTTTAGTCCGGCCCATTTTACCTGGATGGATACCAATTATCCGGCCGGCACCCCTAGGGAAGGGTATGCCATCGAAATTCAGGCGCTTTGGTACCACGCTCTCGACTTGCTCAGCAAAATTGATGCCCAAAAAAAGAGCCGGTGGCGAAAGCTCGCCACGCTCGTTCGACGATCCATCCAGGATCTCTATTTTATCGAAAAAGAGGGGTTTTTTTCAGACTGTCGTCACGCAGGCCCCGGAACACCGGCTGAAAACGCCGAACCGGACGATGCCTTGCGGCCCAACCAGTTATTCTGTATAACCCTTGGGGCCATTAGAGACAAAGACGCTTGCCGGCGGGTACTGCATGCCTGCGAGACGCTTCTCGTTCCGGGAGCAATTCGAAGTTTAGCGGATCTGCCCGTATCCCGACCCTTGCCAATCGTGCACAACGGACTGGCCCTGAACAACCCCGATCGACCCTATATCGGCCGTTATGCCGGTGATGAAGATACCCAACGCAAACCAGCTTATCATAACGGCACGGCATGGACATGGCCCTTTCCATCTTTTTGCGAGGCCTGGGGCATGGTTTATGGCAAAAGAGCTGCGAGTACCGCGCTTACCTGGCTCAGCAGCTCTTCCCTGCTCATCGCAAGGGGTTGCATCGGTCATCTCCCTGAAATTCTGGATGGAGATGCCCCGCATAGCGAGCGGGGGTGTGATGCACAAGCCTGGGGTGCCAGTGAATGGCTTCGGGTATGGAATAAACTGGTTTCACAGCAAGAGGAAGATCTATAGCCTTTTTTTTAAATTCAAAATATTGTGGCCTCCTGTGGAAAAAGGATTAAAATATGAGCACTTTGCAAACATTTCAAGTATTTCCGAGCACGCCGGATTCTCTGTTGTTTTTAGAGAAGCTTTCCCGAAATCTTTGGTGGTGCTGGCAGCAGGACGCCCAGGAGCTTTTTAGGCGCATTGATCCCAAGGGCTGGGAAGAGGCAAAAGAAAACCCGATTGTTTTTTCCACATCTCTCAGTCAGAGACGGTTCGGAGAACTGGCCGACGACAGCAGCTTTCTTGCCCATCTCGATCGTGTCCGCCAACAGTTCGAAGAACATGTCCATCCGGGCAAGACTCGTCATCAAGCAGTGTTTGGTCCCAAGGGCACTATTGCCTACTTCTCCATGGAATTCGGTGTTCATGAAAGCCTTCCGCTATTTGCCGGCGGCCTTGGAGTTTTGGCCGGAGATCATCTTAAATCCTCCTCGGATTTGAATCTCCCGCTGACCGGAGTCGGTCTTCTTTACCGGCAAGGCTATTTTAACCAATTTTTAAACCCGGACGCATGGCAGCAGGAAGATTACCCAGAAACAGATTTGTTTCACCTTCCCCTGAAAAGGCCCAAAGGACCGGATGGCAAAGAGGTTCGCATCACTATAGCCGGCCCGGAAGGTGATATTCATATTTTCGTCTGGGAGGTCCGGGTGGGCCGCATTTCTCTTTATCTACTGGACACTAACCTCTTGGAAAACGCTCCGGAGCACCGTGAAATCACCGCACGACTCTATGGTGGAGACCAGAAAATGCGCCTTGCTCAGGAAATGGTTCTCGGTATCGGTGGTATGCGCGCATTGTATGCCATAGGCCTGAACCCCATCGTTACCCATATGAATGAGGGCCATTCCGCCTTTTCGAATCTAGAGCGGATCGCTCAAACCATGGAGCTACATGGGTTCGACCTTAAGACAACCCTTCAACTTATTCCAAGAAGCACTATTTTTACCACTCATACTCCGGTTTCCGCCGGGCATGACGAGTTTCCCCCCTCATTCGTTCGCCCCTATATCGAGCCCATTGCCAAACGGCTCGGCACCTCTCCGGAGCAAATACTATCTCTTGGACAGCCCGAAGGCGCCGGATCGCAAGCCCCTTTTTCCATGTTTATTCTTGGCCTTCGATTGGCTCAATATTGTAACGGGGTAAGTCGACTTCACGGAAATGTTGCCCGAAAAATGTGGTCTCATGTCTGGCCCGGACAACCCGAAGATGAAGTGCCGATCTCCCATGTCACAAACGGCATTCATTCCGCCACTTGGATTTCGCCCGAGAATGCTGATTTATTCAACCAGTACCTGGGGCCTGAGTGGCATTTGCGCGCTGACCAACCGGATATTGCTCATCGGATTGATGAAATTTACAACGAAGAGCTCTGGCGCGCCCATGAAATGACGAGAACGCGCCTCATTCGAACCTGCCGAAAGCACATGGTACGCCAATACCGACGCCGAAACGCCTCAAAAGCTGAAATCGAAGCAGCCGCGACGGTTTTGGACCAAGGCGTCCTTACCATCGGATTTGCCCGGCGATTTGCCACGTACAAGCGCGCTCACCTGCTTCTGCAGGATCCTAACCGGCTGCGCAAGCTCCTTCACTCGGAAGCACACCCGATTCAAATTATCTTTGCCGGAAAAGCCCACCCCAAAGACAACGAAGGAAAGATGGTCATTCAACATCTGATTCAATTTATTCGAAACGAAGGGCTTCGACATAGAATTATTTTTTTAGAGAATTACGATATGCAGTTGGCGCGCTATTTAACCCAGGGGGTTGATGTCTGGCTCAATACACCCCGGCGCCCTCTGGAAGCATGTGGCACCTCCGGCATGAAAGCTGCCTTAAACGGAGCTCTCAACGTCAGCATTCTTGACGGCTGGTGGTGTGAGGGCTATACGGACGAAAGAGGGTGGCGCATCGGAAATGGAGAAGAGTACAACGATCATGTCTATCAGGATGCCGTGGAAAGCCAAGCCCTTTATAACGTTCTTGAAAACGACGTCATTCCTTGTTTCTACGAACGCAAAGAGGGGGATACGCCCCACCGATGGGTCAGAATGATGAAAGCTTCCATTAAAATGGTGCTTTCAGAATTTGCTGGGCGGCGGATGGTCTCCGAATATGAATCGCGGTTCTATCTTCCCGCGGCAAAGCGGTTTGGAGAACTTCTTATAAGCGAAGCGAGCGAATCCAAGGCTCTTCTTCTCCAACATGAGCGTCTTCGAGTTCTTTGGAAAGAGATACGTCTCCAAACACCCATTCGCGAAGATAGAGGCCCTTTTCGAGTAGGGCAAGAATTCAGAGCGACCGCTCATGTTTTTTTGGGTCAAATCCTCCCCGACGAAGTTGATGTTGAACTATTTTATGGGCCACTAAGAAGTGTGGATGCATTAGACAGCGGACAAATCATTCAAATGCATTCTGAAAAGGAGCTGGGAAACGGACACTATTTTTATTCCTGTAATGTGTCCTGCCGCCGATCCGGCCGGTTCGGGTTTACCGCCCGGATTCGCCCCAGAGCGGATGACTGGATTCGAAACACCCCCGGTTTTATTACCTGGGCCGGGTAATGCTGCCCGGCGTCAAAAAGTTAAGGGGCAAGGATGGAAATAAACTTAAGTAGATTTTTTTTATTTCGCCCCTCGAATCCTTAGTGGTGTCCGCGCGGATGGATACCTGCCTGCACATTAACCTTTTGGAAATCAGCCCATGAAAAACGCTACGTCGACCACCGATTGTCAAATAATTAACCAACGAATAGGTCGCATGATTTTGAAGGACCCTTATTTAACACCCTATAAGGGCTTACTTAGAGAACGACTCCTTGCTGTTGAAAAGACCTTTCGGAGAATCACAGAGAACAAAACCTCACTTTTGGACTTTGCTGCTGCGCATGAATTTTTTGGCTTACATCAAAGCGATGGAGAATGGGTCTTCAGAGAATGGGCGCCCAACGCGACGAATCTTTTTCTGATTGGCGATTTTTCCGAATGGCGGGAGGACAATCGTTTTGCCCTGAATAGAATATCAACTGACGGGGTGTGGGAAATCCGTTTTCCTTTACCCATACTCAAACATCTGGATCTTTATCGCCTGCGCATGCACTGGCCGAATGGGAAGGGGAATCGGATTCCCGTCTATGCCCGCAGAGTTCATCAAGATCCTCACACCCTTATTTTTAATGCACAGGTTCATCAGCCCGATAGCCCCTACCTATGGGAAAATGACACGCCTCCTCCACCGCCCGTTCCGCTCATTTACGAAGCGCATGTCGGTATGGCCCAGGAAAAAGAGGGAATCGGCACGTACCAGGAATTCACAGACCAAATTTTGCCACGCATCGTCAGCGCGGGATACAACACCATTCAGCTGATGGCTATTCAGCACCATCCGTACTATGGCTCTTTTGGCTACCATGTTTCCAGTTTCTTTGCTCCCTCTTCACGGTTTGGTACACCGAATGAACTTAAAGCGCTGATCGATTCGGCACACGGTGCAGGGCTTCGCGTGCTGATTGACATCGTTCACTCCCACGCCGTGACCAATGAAGTTGAAGGATTAAGCCGGTTTGATGGGAGTGACTATCAATACTTTCACGAAGGCCCCAGAGGATATCATCAGGCCTGGGATTCCCGTTGCTTTGATTACGCCAAACCCCAAGTGCTTCACCTTCTTCTTTCCAATATCCGCTTTTGGATGGACGAATACAGGGTTGACGGGTTTCGGATGGACGGTGTCACCAGCATGATTTATACCCACCACGGTATCAACAAGGCATTTACCTCATACGATGACTATTTTGACAATTCCGTCGACGTGGATGCCCTTACGTTTTTGGCTCTTGCCAATGAAATTGTTCACTCGCTTCGACCGGATGCCATCATGATCGCGGAGGATGTAAGCGGCATGCCGGGTTTGGCAAGCCAAAAAGAAGACGGCGGTATCGGTTTTGACTATCGATTTGCGATGGGAGTCCCTGACAACTGGATACGGCTGATTAAAGATTCACGGGATGAAAACTGGAGCATGAGTACTCTCTGGTTTGAATTAAACAACCGCCGCATGGATGAAAAAACCATTAGCTACGCCGAATCCCATGACCAGGCCCTCGTTGGTGATCAAAGCCTTTTTTTTCGACTTGCCGGCGCCGCCTGTTATTCGCACATGCGCATTCATGATAACGATTTAAGGATCGATCGCGCGATAGCACTGCATAAAATGATTCGGCTCATCACGCTTTCCACCGCCGGAAACGGCTATCTCAATTTCATGGGAAACGAATTCGGTCATCCGGACTGGATCGACTTTCCACGAGAAAAAAACAACTGGTCTTATCTATATGCGCGACGCCAATGGCATTTGGTGGACGATGAAACGTTGAAATACGGGCAGCTCAACCTGTTCGACAAGCATATGATAGATATGGTTAAAACCTTTTTAGTCTTAATGGATCCCCTGCCAATTCTTTATCATGAACACAATGACCAAAAGGTGATCGCTTTTTACAGAGCCAAGCTTTTATTTGTTTTCAACTTTCATCCGACCTGTTCCCATGTGGGGTATGAAATTAGCGTTCCCGCTGGTAACTATCGTATTATATTTGAAAGTGACGACCCCATTTTTGGCGGACACGGCAGATTGGCAAAAGACCATTCCTATGACACCCTATCACATGGCAAGAACCTGCCAGCGGAGGGAAACTTGCGGCTTTATCTTCCCAACCGTACGGCCATCGTTTATAAAAATTTGAGCGCCTCAAGTATCAGCGAGGACTGTACGAGCCATCAACCGAGATCATAAAATATAGAATCATCTGCTCCTGGAGCCAGCCAGAGACGATAACGCCGAAGTCTAATGACCCCGGCGTTGTCGTCTCTGTAAAATGGCAATTCGTCTTCGAGAAATCAAGAAACAATTATCGACAAGAACTATTCTTTTCCCATCGAATCTTTTTTTAGTATCTCCTGGTACCAGCAGGAAAAATCAAACATTCCGATATAACGCTCATCCTCATTTATTACACCCAGACACAGATCCAGAACGCCGCGAGCATATTCATTTCCATACTTGTTCCCAGCGTGAGACTGTAAAAATTCCCGAACCAACATGTGAGAGGTCCGCTTCATTTTATCCCCGCGCATATCAATGGGATCTTTCGGCTCTTGAAAGGGATCCCACTTTTCATAGCCCACCTTAAGAACGTGCTTTTGACGTCGAGGAGACATGGTGTTAAAAATCGCCTTTTTCCGTTCCTCTTCCTCAGATGACTGGGTCTTTATCGCTTCCTTTTCCATTTTCCATCCCCTCTTTTTCGCTCATTTCAGGAGGTTTTATTCCTAAATACTCTTCATCGTAATCCGTTAACAGGGCCATCGATATGGGAACCAGGATCTCCCCGAGTCCGGTAAATTTGGACTGAAGATCCCTGGCAATTTCAAAGGAAAGCGCAAACAGATTTTTTTGCATTTTTTCAAGATGCACGGTCGGATAAGATTTACCTTTTATGAATCCTGACTTCCCGCAGGTATGGGCGATACCGGCTATTTCTGTCGGAACACCATAAAAACGGCATGTCACCGGCCTATATTCATAAAGATCACATCGATCCTGAGCATTAAGCAGCGGACACCGAATCCGCTCACCGGCCATTTCTATCAGAATCTCCGATTCATCCTTACCCTCTTCCACTTTTTGATATGCCGCTCGCTTAAGCTTATAGGCTTGCCGGTCCGCCCGATTCGCCTTGTCTAAGATAGCCTCTCTGTCTTTACCTGAAAAATGTTCACGAAACCGATGATTTAAATACAACGCCTCAATCAACGTCACATCAAAGACCGCGTGGCAACAATCCGAGCATTCGAGCTTGCATTCAATTTCTTTTGGAAATTGCGACTGCACCTGCTCAAACACCCGATCAGCGGCATTTGCCAAAAGCTCGTACCGGTTAAAATACGGCTGAAAATCAAAATCCATTATACCCCCCCATATTCACGTCAAACCAAACAGCAGCCTCAAATTTTCGCCACACTCCCTGTCCGCGGTCCTGTTTCACGTGAAACATCGCATTAACAACAACGTAGTTATTTGTTTTTAATTTAAAAAATCACTTTCCGACACAAAATCGGCTAAAGATTTCATCAAGAATTTCTATCCGTGGGTCTTTCCCCACAACCTGGTTCAACGCGCTGATGGCTTCTCTCAAATCAATTGCAACAAGCTCCAACGAAATATCTCTTTTTATACCGCTTTCGGCGGTTTTGGCAGCGGAATAACTCTTTTCTATCATTTCCTTTTGTCTCAGGTTGGGAACGAGCCACCCCTCATCTTCTTCCGTTGCACCGAAGCTGTTTTCATATATTTTTTCTTTTAGACGCTCCATTCCTTCATCGAACAGAACAGATGTTCTCACTGTCCCCTTTAACTGCCATTTTTCCGGTACCTCTGTTTTCTTTTTCCCGTTTTCGAGATCAATTTTGTTGATAACTAATATGATCGGTTTTTCCTTTACCTTTTCATATATCTCTCCATCCTCTGCCGTCACACCCGCTGCCGCCTCTATCACGAACAAAATGAGATCCGCTTCTCGAGCTATTTTTTCTGTACGCTGCATACCGATAATTTCTAAGGGATCAGTGGAATCGTGAATACCGGCTGTGTCGGCGAGCAATACCGCCACACCATGAATGTTTAAAGATTCCTCGATCGAATCTCTTGTTGTACCGGGAACCGGCGTTACGATGGCTCTTTCCATTTTTAAGAGACGGTTCATAAGGCTCGATTTCCCCACATTGGGTCTACCCACGATAACCAGGCGCAACCCTTCTCTATAAAGATGACCATCATCATAATTTTTTAGAAGTTTTTGGATGGGCGCAATTACGTTCTCTTGAAATTTTTCAATGCGAATTTCTGATTCAACAATGTCTTCCGTATCCTCGGAGAAATCAATAGCTGCCTCCACCTCGACTAATATTCGTTTCAATTCCCAGGCTATTCGGCCTATTTCCTCCCCCAAACCTCCGCAAAGCTGTGTGTTCGCAAGTCTAAGCGCCTTTTCAGTTCTGGCGGTTACCACATCCAAAACCGCTTCAGCCTGCGTCAAATCAATTCGCCCATTTAAAAACGCTCTTTTCGTAAATTCACCCGGCTCCGCGATACGGGCGCCACAAGTCAATACCAACTCAAGAATCATTTTCAGCCCGGCCGTACTTGCGTGCGCTTGAATTTCCACAACATCCTCGCACGTATACGAATGAGGGGCCGACATAACGACAAGCAAAACCTCGTCAACCGCTGTTTTCTTCGCAGGATCAATAACATTGCCGAAATAGATCATTCGTTTTTCAAACGTTCCGTGCATCATCGTTGAAGCTTCGTATGAGGAGAAAGAGGAACGCTTTCTTTTCAAAAAAATCTTTTCGGCAATAGCGTGTGCGTTCGGACCGGAAATTCTTACAATCCCAATACCGCCGGTTCCAACGGGTGTCGCGATTGCTGCAATGGTGTCCGCTTTCATTTTCTCCATAGATATTTTTCATTTTTCATAAAACAGCTATACAGGAAGGATGTAACTTTGCAATGGGAGCAGGGATGGGAATCTATCGATTTATCTGCTTATCACCGTCCCCAAATAACGGAAACATTATTTTTCCCCATGGCTTCCCGAACAGTCACTGGGGTTTCCCTGAGTGGGGACGGCTTCTCTTTTTTACCCGTTATCTTCAACCTCTTTGCTCAGCAACTCTTTGCCTGGCACTTCTTTTTTTGTTCCATTCTTTTTGGGAAATATCATTAATTTACGATAAAACCCGCTCCCCATGCTCTGGGTTCGTACGTGCCGATGATCTTTCAATGCCATGTGGACAATCTTTCGGTCATGGACATTCATCTCGCCAACGGTTACCGGTTTACCGATACGTTGCGCTTTCTCCGCAAGTCGAGTCGCCAGCTGCTCCAGATTTTCCTTCCTGTTCTTTAAGTACCCCTGAACATCGATCTGAAGACGAACCCGCTTTTCGCTGATTCTATTTACTATCTTTTCTATCAAGTATTGAATCGCCTCAAGTGTCTGGCCCCGTTTTCCGATAAGAACCGCCGCCTTTCCCCCCTTTACATTATAAAGGACTTGATCCTCATCCTGCTCAACCTCAACCTCTATATCGGTTTCAACGGTTATCATTTCAAGAATTCGCAGCAAAACCGCTTTTCCGAGGGCCACCGGATTATCCGCAAAGACTTTTAGTTCCTCCGGCAAAACGGGCGGAACTTTTTCCGCAACCGTTTTGATCTCCTCAATTTTCTCTTCCCCAGAGGTGGAAGTCTCGCGATTCTCGGCCCTCTCCTTTGACCCCTCCCTCATAGGTACCCGAAGAGCTGCTTTCTCTTTTGTTGCCTTCGGTTTACCCTTAACGCCGGTCTTCTTTTCAAGATATTTTTTAGGAGATCTGTTCGCGGGAGCAGGTACTACTTCTTCTATTTCTTCTTTATTTTCCGGCTTTTCCTCAGGGAGATGAACCCTTATCTTGGCTTTCTTGACCCCTACCAATCCAAAAATACCGGTGGATCCATAGGTAATAACTTCGTATTTTAAGCTTTCAACTGAAATGTTAAGTGTTTCCGAAGCAATTTTCACAGCCTCTTCAACATTTTTCCCTTCTATTGTTTTTTCGGGCGCCATGTAACCCCTCCGTCGTTTTAAGCCGTTTTTTTGCTGACAAAATACTGTTGCGCAATTGAGAGAATGTTGTTCACCAACCAGTAGAGAACCAATCCAGATGAAAAATTAATAAAAATGACGGTAAAAATAACGGGCATAAACATCATCATCTTTGCTTGAGCCGGGTCTCCCATAGGCGGTTGCATTTTTTGCTGAATGAACATGGTGGCTCCCATGATGATGGTTAACACGGGAATACCGTACGGCGGTTCCATGAATGGGATTGATGATACATTGATATGGAATAATCTGTCCGGAGCCGACAAATCGTTGACCCAGCCCATAAAGGGTGCGTGACGTAGCTCTACAGCTTCATAAAGCATCCGATAAAATGCGAAAAACACAGGAATTTGCGCGACCATTGGCAAACATCCTCCCAGCGGATTTACCTTATAGGTCCTGTATAGCGCCATGGTTTCCTCATTTATTCTTCTCTTGTCATTTTTATATTTTTCACGAATCTCAGACATTAGCGGCTGCATCCGTTTCATCTGATTCATCGACTTATAGCTTTTTTGCCCAAGAGGCCACAGAATTGCTTTAATAAAAACGGTTAAAATAATAATGGCAATTCCATAATTTGGAATTATGTGGTGGATATAATTCATGATCCATAAACACGGCCGGGCAATAAAATCGAACCATCCAAAATCGACAGCTCTATCCAGACCGTTTTCGAATGATTTTAAAACAGATATCTTTTTAGGACCTAAATAAAGGTCGAAAGAAATCATCTTGTTTTGTTGCGGCAAAATTATGGATTGAGGTCCTACCCACCGTGCTTCGAGAAGATCCTGCCCTTTCAAGGTCAGCTGCATTCCGGCATCAACAACTTCTTTCGGAATGATACTTGTCAGAAAATACCTGTCCTGAAGCGAAACCCATCCTATTTGCCCCTTATAAAAATTCTTCTTTTCGATACTGTCCATCTTTATTTGCTCCAGTTTTGCGTTGATAAGTGCGCTTGCACCTTCAAAGCCATACTGGGAATTCCCTTTTGCAGCGCTATTCAGAAGCGAAAGCGTTATACCGTCCTGAATTGGATTTTGAGTCGAATTCAAAATCGTAACGTCAAGACCGATCAGATAATTTCCCGGTGAAAACCGGTACCTTTTCTCAACGCTGACACCTTGATCCGATACCCAGGCGAAAGGAATCTCAATGGATTTATCCGACAGGATAACGCGTTCCGGCAATTTTTCCGTGTCGAAAACAGCATCTGAAAGTCCGGGAAGACTGTTGCCGGTAAGTTCAAGCTGAAACGTTCCCGAACTGTTTTCTTTTGATATGAGTTCCTTGTTGGGCGAGTTTTTTTCTACTGTTTCCAGATATTCTTTGAGCTGGAAGCTTTTTATAACGGCCCCACGAGTATCAATTTTTACCGTATAAAGAGAGCTCTCAACAACAATTTCTTTTCCTTGAGCATTACCAAATGAGGGTGTCGGAACCATTGGTTTGTTACCAACTTCACTCTTTTTTTCGACGGCAATCGTTTCTTGTTGAGATTTTATTTCTACATCTTTCGAGATCGATTCCTGGTCAACCACTCTTTTTTCATCTTTTTCTCCAAAGAAATAATTGTACCCAAGAAAAACGATACAAGAAAGTACAATCGCCATAATCATTCGGAACTGTTCCATATTTTTCTCCTAGCGTTGACCGCTCTTTTTAATATATTGTGCTCTGCATCGTTAGTTCCGGTGTGATAACCGCGTCTTTCGGGAAAACAATCCAAGGCGGGATAACCAGTCTTTGATAATAAGAAGACCGGGCTGGATCAAGATTGCACTGATAACGCTTACAATGGGCGGCTGCACATGATGCGCAATGGCGGCTTTTAATGGTTAAAACTCCCTTTAAGGAACAGGATCAACCCCTCCTGGGTGAAACGGGTGGCACTTAAAAAGCCTTTTTGCTGCAAGCCACCCCCCTTTCCATAGTCCGTATCGGTCAATCGCCTGGGAAGCATATTCAGAACATGACGGGTAAAATCGACATGCGGGACCAATTAAAGGCGATATAACTATCTGATATGCCTTTATCAGCAATACGGCAATTTTCCGCGTGAAACGATCTGGAGTCATTACATTTGCGCTGATAATCTATCAAAAATATTTCGAAGGGAAATGTAAGATTCCTCTTGGGTTAAATCAGTAACGGTTTTTTTTGCGATAATGTTGATATCCATTTTTTTCTGAATAGAATCCTTATTCCTTCGAAAATATTCTCTAATATAACGCTTGATTCTATTCCGATTAACTGCGCTCCCGACTTTTTTTGTAACTGTAATGCCCAGCCGCGACCGATCCTGCGCAAAACCGATTTTGTAAACCGCAATATAGTGGCGATTGTAAACCCGATTTCCGGTATTGGATAGCTGGATAAACTCGGGCCGCTTTAAAATTCGGTCTGCCTTCGTAAAGGTATTGTCAGCCAATATTGATCCCTGAACGCTCCATCATATCGAACAGGAAACGCTTATGGTGTCAGCTGCTTCCGGCCTTTTGCCCGCCTTCTGTTGATTACTCTTCTGCCCGCTTTGGTGGACATTCTCTTTAAAAAGCCATGGGTTCTAGCGTGTTTTATTCTGCTGGGTTGGTACGTTCTTTTCATATTATCTCTCTTTCTTTGGCGCTATGGGTCACCTATTCGGATTTTTTGTGGCAGCTTATAAAAATTTAATCCGGTGAGTCAACCACACTTTCATTGGCAAGTCAATATCCTTTTTTTTGAGATTAGGGCGGCCATCCTTCCATTTCGGAGATCCAGCACCTGCCTTTTCTCTTCTTTTTGTTTCATCAAGACTTTAATATTTCAAAAATATCGTACTGCTCTAAATGAAATTTTTCATCCGGATAAATCACGATATGTTTACGAACCGTTTTTTCTAGAGATGTGATAAGATAATTTTCCTCTCCGTGAAGTAAGTCGGCAATTTCCGGGTTTACCCGTAATGCAAACCGGCCGCCCATACTATCTCTTCCCTCCCGCATTATATCCCGATAAATGTTGTAGCAAATAGATCTTTTGGACAGTAAATATCCTTTCCCTTCGCAATAGAAACACGGTTCACAAAGAACCCTGGGCAACGGTTCCCGAATCCGTTTTCGGGTCATTTGAACAAGCCCCATCTCTGAAATCGGCAAAATGTGGGTCTTGCTCTTATCCTTTTTCAGTTCCCCCCTTAGGGCATTAAACACCTTTTCCTGATTCGCCTTTTTTTCCATATCGATAAAATCGATGATAATGATACCACCTATGTCTCGAAGTCGTATCTGATAGGCAATTTCTTTGACGGCTTCCAGATTGGTTTTTAAAATGGTCTCTTCAAGATTATGCTTTCCAACATACCGCCCCGTATTGACATCAATCGCCATAAGCGCTTCGGTATGTTCCAGTACGATATAGCCGCCTGATTTAAGCCATACTTTGCGGTTCAGCGCTCTTGAGATATCCCCGATCAAATTGAACGCATCAAAGATGGGTTCGTTGCCTTCATATAGCTCAACCGAACTTTTTAAACTGGGCATTACGCCGTCCAGAAAGGATAGAACGGATTCATATCCCGATCGGCTGTCAATGATTACCTTGTCCGCCTCATGTGTCAAAAGGTCCCGAACCGCTCTAAGGCTGACACTGAGCTCTTGGTGTAATGTCGTTGGCGCGCAAGAGGTTTTGAACTTGATTTGTATGTTTTCCCACAGATTTTTCAAAAACCCCATTTCATATGCGAGCTTTTCCTCCCCGACACCTTCAGCGGCCGTACGAACGATATATCCCATTTGTCCCTGACTCAAGGATAGCACGGCCGCTTTTAACCGCTCCCGCTCCGTCTCATCTTCAATGCGCCGGGAAACACCGATTCGATCGGAAGTAGGCATCAACACGAGAAATCTTCCGGGCAACGAGATGTGGGAAGTGACCCGTGCCCCTTTAGATCCCAAAGGGGATTTTGCGACCTGAACCAGAATTTCCTCCCCTTCGGTGATGATGTCCTCTATGGATTGACGTCCCGCTAACGCCGTTTCATCGTTTCCGGCAGAACACTCTTCAGCAGACAAATCTTCTTCCGAATTTGGATTTTTTAACGTCACTTCCGAAAAAATATGCTGGCATTCATCCCAATTATGGGGATTTAAATCGCTAACATGAATAAAAGCGGACTGGTGGAGCCCGATATCCAGAAATGCCGCCTGCATCCCGGGCAGAACACGACAAACTCTTCCTTTATAAACATTACCGGCAATATTGGCGTCTTCCCGGCGCTCAATCATCAGCTCGGCCATTGTGCCGTCTTCGAGGAGAGCGACACGCGTCTCCGGTTCGGAAACATTAATTACCAACTTCCTGTACATGGTTTGCTCCATTTCTTAAGCCTTTTCCAATGCCGAAGGAAAGATGGTCGCGATTTTTACCACCCGCGCTCGCCTTATCGACTCCTGATCAAACAAAAACACCTGCGAGAGAATATCGATCGGGCGGACATTATTCTCAATACCGTTTTGAAGGGTCAACGCCAGTTTTTGGGGAGATAAAACCTCCATTTCTTGAACAGCTGCTTTCAAATCTACTGTTTTTATTTTTCCTTTTCGGTTGGGCCGGCATAAAATTACGGAAGATTGCTCATTAAACCATAACTCTCTTTCTTTCTCAAAAAAGCCGATTGCCATCAAGATTTCGTAGCGG
This sequence comes from Pseudomonadota bacterium, assembly GCA_043797445.1. Lineage (GTDB taxonomy): Bacteria > Desulfobacterota > Desulfobacteria > Desulfobacterales > JAFDDL01 > JAZDPP01. The sequence continues at coordinate 42,932 of JAZDPP010000206.1, read as the reverse complement.
GTCACCCAACTTTCCGGCATTTTCTTTTTTTGAAGCGCCAAGTGAACATCAAAAATCTTTAGCCCCTGCGGCAGCTCCAAGTTTACCAGCTCCTTTACCTCTATTGGAGAAAAACGATCCGCCACGGTGATATTAAACGACTCCGAAAGACTTTCCATGCCAAGCGGCAAGGGATTATCAAAGGAAACCTTGGGCATGGGATGAAACCCTTCGGAATATTTTATGGGAATTCCCGCCCTTCGAAACGCCCTTAAAAAAATATTGACCTGCTCGAGATGACCGAAAAACCGCGCTGCCCCCTGTTTGCTGTAAGAAATTCGATACGTTAAATATAAGGGTTCGGCGGTTTCCTTTCGGGTAGCGACAGCTGTCGGGACTCTCTGCGCCGGAAATATCTTCGGCTCAATAGATTTGAAATCACAAACTCCACAGATTTGGCAGTCGCCCCACCTGCAATCTGGTGTTAATTGCCCTGTCATCGATTTTTCCCATTCAGAGCGAAAATAGTTCTTGTCTATCCCCATATCAAGATGATCCCACGGAAGCGGTTCCCCGAAATGTCTTGAACGCGTCGTGTAGAAGTTAAAATCGAGGCAGACTTCTTCAGCGGCGCTAAGCCACTTATCAAACCGGAAATGATCCGACCACCCGTCAAAACGACAGCCTTGCCGATATGCCACCTCCAGAAGCCCGGACAGGCGCCGATCTCCTCTCGCAAATAGTCCCTCTAAAAAACTGCTTTCCGAATTTTGCCATTTGATCTGAACCCTTGCCAATTTGAGCTCCTCTTTCAACCATTCGATCTTTTGCCGCGACTCTGCAAGCGAAATCTGTTGCGCCCACTGGAAGGGGGTGTGTGCTTTTGGAATAAAGGTGTTGACGCTGACGTTTATCTTTCCCTTTCGACCCTTCGGACCTGAAATTCGTTGCAACGCTTTCACCAGACGGACCAGGGCGAGAAGGTCCTCCTGGGTCTCTGTCGGCAATCCCACCATGAAATAAAGCTTTATCACCTGCCAGCCAAGCCGAAAAGCGTCCTCTACCGTTGAGAAGATATCGTCTTCACGGATATTTTTATTAATGACATCTCTTAGCCGCTGGCTGCCCGCTTCGGCGGCAATGGTGAAACCGGTTTTTCGAACCTTTTTTACCATCTCCATCAGATCCGAGGTTAAGGTTCCAGCCCGAAAAGAGGGGAAAGAAACTGCAATATGGTCTGCTTCACCCCGAGTCATCAGTCCTTCCAAAAGAGGACCGATACAACTATAATCACTTGTACTCAAAGATAAAAGAGATAAATCTTCATACCCGGTTGCAGCGAGTGACGCTTCAGACAATTTTAACAAGGTATTAAGCGATCTCTCCCTCACCGGCCGATAGATCATTCCTGCCTGGCAAAACCTACACCCTCTGGAACATCCCCTTCCAACTTCCAGGCGCAGTCGATCATGAATCGGTTTTGCAAAGGGAATAATGGGTTTCTCCGGAAATGGGGCACGATCAAGATTCCCGATGATCGCTCGGGTTACCGGAGGCACCAACGCATCAATAGCCGTTAGGCGTTGAAATCCATGGTTATCAAAGGAGGGCGAAAAAAAAGAAGGGATATAAACACCGGCAATTTTCGACCATGCCCTTAAAAGGTGCTGTTTTTCTTCTCCCTCGTTTTCTTTCCAGAGCAGCCAGGCTCTCGTCATCTCCAAAATAACCTTTTCTCCGTCTCCAATCACCAGCGCATCGAAAAAATCCGCAACTGGTTCTGGATTACAGGTACAAGGACCGCCGCCAATAATAATCGGATGGGTATCGCCCCGATCGGAGAACCGAAATGGAATTCCGGATAAATCCAGCATGGCAAGCACGTTGGTATAGTTTAGCTCATAAAGAAGGCTGAATCCTATAATATCAAATTCCCTTGCGGGCCGTCCGGATTCAAGCGCGCAAAGCGGTACTCCGTTTGCTTTCAGATACCCCGCCATATCGGTTGCCGGAGCAAAAACCCGCTCCGCCACCGTTTCTTCCTCACCGTTAAGGATATGGTAAAGAATCTGTATTCCGAAATGGGAAGTTCCAATTTCATAAAGATCCGGAAAAGCAAATAAAAACTTTAGTTTTACCTGTGAATGATCCTTATGGATACTGTTTATTTCGGTCCCAAGATATCGGCTGGGCTGCTCCACAAGCGGCAGGATGTCTTGAATGGTTTTCAAGTGCATGGTATATACTTTTCATTTTGTCGAACCGGTATAACACCGGCTGGTTTTTTGCTGGCATCGCTTTAATGCCAACTGAGTTTCTTACGCATTGGGTCATAATCTTAATTTTGATTCATAACCTAGTTCCGGTGAAAAGAAAATGCTCCTGTTAAAAAACAACTGGCCAAAATCGTGGGTATTTTTTATTCTGATCTGCCTTACCGTCCATGGAACTTTTTTTTCCCTTTGTCCCGCAGGCCAGGCGGAAACGGATTCACGCCGGGAAACTCCCGTGGTTCTCGCCGTAAAGCGGGTGAGCCCCGCGGTGGTTAATATCAGCTCTGAATTTGAGGTACGGGCTCGGTCGAATCCCTTCTCCGCCCACCCCATGAACCCGCTATTTGATTCTTTTTTCAAAGATTTTTTCGATCGGGAACAAGAACAAAAATATAAAAGATCCAGCCTTGGATCCGGGGTGATAATTGATGGGTCCCGCGGTTTCGTTCTTACCAACGCTCACGTTCTCGCTGAGACCGGAACGGTTCGGGTCATATTAATGGACGAACGGGAATTCGAGGCGCAAATCGTCGGCGCAGACTCTGATTCCGATCTGGCTGTGTTGAGAATTGATTCAAATACCCCATTACCGTCAATAGAAATGGGGGATTCGGACAATCTGATGATTGGTGAAACCGTCATTGCTATCGGCAATCCCTTTGGTTTTTCCAATACCGTCACCACGGGCGTGATAAGCGCCCTGAATCGCAGCATTCGGGCTGAAAATACGGAATATCATGATTTCATTCAAACGGACGCTTCCATTAATCCTGGCAACAGCGGGGGCCCCCTGCTGAATATCAACGGCGAGCTCATCGGCATAAACACGGCTATATACGAAAAAGCCCGGGGGATCGGATTTGCCATCCCAATCAATAAAGCCCGGCGAATAGTTTCGGATCTGATCACGCATGGAGAAGTGATCCCATCATGGATTGGGACGACTGTTCAGGCGTTAGATTCCCGAATAACGCATTACCTTCAGCTACCCGATATTACCGGCGTTCTCGTGCGCACGGTTGCCAATGAAAGCCCCGCTAAAACAGCGGGAATAGTTGAGGGAGATATCATTTTGTCCTTGGGAAAGCGAAAAGTTATTTCACCAGGCGATTTTCAGGCCGCATTGCGGGAATATGCCAATGGAGAGATGATCCCCGTTCGATTATGGCGTAAGGGTATCGAAAAAACACTGTCTGTCCGGGCTGCGGTTTTCCCCATGGTTCAAGCCATGGAGCTAGCGTATACCCTTCTCGGAATACGAGTTGAAAACAGAAAAACCGGTGGCGCCTTTTCTCGTGGCGGAAACGCTTCTGAGGGCGTTATAATTTCTGAGCTGTTAAGTAGCTCTTATTTGGCGAGGATTGGCGCAAGACCGGGGGATATTATAAGAAAAATAGATGATATTGCCACGAATACGGTTGAAGATTTTAAAAAAGCCGTGGTTCGATATCAGCAAAAACCGTCTCTTGTTATTTTGCTTCAGCGGGATGATTACCTCTACCACATAACGGTAAAATTATGATCGCTTAGGAGAACCCTCTAATGGTAAGATTAAAAGTTGCTCAAGTGCTTTCCTCTAATGCCCCCATGGAGCAGGTTCTGATAAAAGGATGGATTCGAACCCGAAGGGATTCAAGGGGGTTTTCGTTTCTGGAGGTTAACGACGGATCCTGCCTGAATAACCTGCAGGTTATTGCCGATGCCAACCTGATAAATTATGATTCGGTAAAAAAACTGAATGTGGGCTCCGCTGTTGCTGTCACCGGTTCTCTCGTGGCTTCCGAAGGAAAGGGTCAGATATGGGAAATAAAAGCGACCTGCATAGATATTCTGGGAATTGCCCCTGAAGCATACCCACTTCAGAAAAAACGCCATACGGATGAATTTCTACGTGGTATCGCCCACTTGAGACCCAGGACCAACAAATATGGCGCTGCCTTTCGCATCCGATCAGCTCTCTCTTGGGCAATTCACCGTTTCTTCAGGGAACGGGGTTTTCACTATATTCATACGCCCATTATTACCGCCTCCGATTGTGAGGGCGCCGGAGAGATGTTTCGGGTAACCACCCTTGATGATCAAAATCCCCCCCAAAACAAGAATGGGCGGGTGGATTACGAGAGGGATTTTTTCGGTGCGATGGCTAATTTAACTGTTTCAGGCCAGTTGACTGCGGAAATGTTCGCTCTCGCGTTGGGAGATGTCTATACCTTCGGACCAACGTTTAGGGCGGAAAATTCAAACACCCGACGACATGCCGCTGAATTCTGGATGGTAGAGCCCGAGATGGCCTTCTGCAATCTTCGAGAGGATATGGATCTTGCCGAAGAGATGATAAAAAATCTGATCTCTTTTGCTTTGGATGACTGTCGAAACGATATTGATCTCTTTGCCGGTTTTGTTGATAAAACTCTTCTTTTGACCCTGGAAAATATCGTGGCAAACGATTTTATTCGACTGCCGTATAGTGACGCCGTTCAAATACTGAAAAAATCGCCCGCTTCTTTTTTATATACCATCGAATATGGAAATGATTTGCAAACGGAACATGAGCGGTATTTAACGGAGCAGCACTTTAAAAAACCGGTAATTGTTTACGATTATCCAAGAAGTCTAAAACCGTTTTACATGCGTGTAAATGATGATGGTAACACCGTTGCCGCCATGGATGTGCTGGTTCCCAACATCGGGGAAATCATCGGCGGCAGTCAACGGGAAGAAAGACTGGATGTTTTAGAAAGCCGGATGGAGGATCTGGCGTTATCTAAGGAAAAATACTGGTGGTATCTTGATTCCAGGAGATTCGGCAGTGTCGAACACAGCGGATTCGGCCTCGGTTTCGAGCGCCTTATCATGTTGATTACCGGTATCAGCAATATCCGGGATGTTATCCCTTTTCCCAGAACTCCAAATAGTATTGAGTTTTAGGGGTTTTTTGGGTTCTTTGGGTTCTTTGAGTTCTTTGAGTTCTTTGGGTTCTTTAAATGGGTCAACTAACTCAAGGAACCCAAAGAACCCTTTAACATCTATATGTCCAGAACGCTAACTTCTAGTGCATGGCTTTGAATAAATTCCCTTCGGGGTTCAACTTCATCCCCCATTAAAATGGTAAAAATTTCATCTGCATCCACAGCGTCTTCAACTCTTACCTGAAGCAAATTTCGCCTCGCCGGATCCATGGTGGTATTCCATAATTGTTCCGGATTCATTTCCCCGAGACCTTTATAACGCTGAATTGCCAACCCTTTTTTTGATTCTTCCAGGATGTGATTCAGCAACTCCTTTTTATCCCGCAGCAAAGTAATGGCCTCGGGCGTTTCTTTGTTAAATATTTTAAACGGCGGGTGATCAAAATTGGACAATTTTTTAAATAATGAATTTGCTTTTTGATAGTTCTTTGAGTGGATCAGCCCCGGGCCAATCGTTACTTTTTTTCTCTCACCGCTGATATCCGATTCCATTATATCCTTTATCACGGGGGATATTGCTACCATCTCAAATGTCAATTTTTCTTCTTTCCATGAAAGTTCTCCCAGCTCATAGCCCATATTGATTAGCTTTTCACGAATACCGGTCATTCTTTCCCGGTCCTGAAGAATTTCCTTGTTCTCTAATCCTTCTCTCATGAGCAATTCAGCAAGATCCATCGAAATTCCCCGCTGATTCAGAATATCCATTGTGCTGAAATATTCCGATAAATCACAGATAAAAATATAAAGGATATGATCCACCAGCGGACTCTCACCGCCGGCAGTATTTATCGCTTTTTTATCACTGATTCGTTTCAGAACATGGTCGTTTAATTCTCTCTCATCTTTTAAATAGATTTCATTTTTTCCCTTTCCTACCTTCAGAAGCGGCGGTTGCGCGATATATAAAAATCCTTTTTTTATAATATCTGGCATTTGTCTAAAAAAGAAGGTCAAAAGAAGCGTTCGGATGTGGGATCCATCCACATCCGCATCGGTCATGATGATGACCTTATGATATCGAATTCTTTCAATATCGTATTCTTCACTGCCGGCACCGGTTCCCAAGGCCGTGAACATATTTTTTATTTCTTCACTGCTTAAAATTTTGTCAAACCTGGCTTTTTCGACGTTCAGAATTTTTCCCTTGAGCGGTAAAATCGCCTGAAATCGCCGATCACGCCCTTGCTTGGCGCTACCGCCGGCTGAATCTCCCTCCACCAAAAAAAGTTCTCTTTCTCTGGGGTCCGTCTCCTGACACTCCGCCAACTTCCCCGGCAAAGTGGCATCCACGAAAGTTCCTTGCTTTCTAGCCAAGTCCCGTGCTCTTTTTGCTGCATCTCTCGCCCGCGCCGCATCCACGGCTTTAGCCATTATTTTTTTGGCGATGACCGGGTTTTCCTCAAGAAAAGCCCCTAATTTTTCATTGACCAGAGATTCCACCAACCCTTTGACATCACTGTTTCCAAGCTTCGTTTTAGTCTGTCCTTCAAATTGGGGGTCTTTTATTCGAATACTGATGACAGCCGTAAGACCCTCGCGCACATCATCCCCACTAATTTTTGCTTGAAGATTTTTCGGAATATTGGCACTGGTGGCATACTGATTCATGGTTCGGGTAAGGGCGGATTTAAACCCGATCAGGTGAAACCCCCCTTCAACCGTATTGATATTATTCGCAAATGAAAAAATTTTTTCTGCATACGTATCGTTATATTGAATGGCGACCTCGATCTGAACATCATTTTTCTCGCCATCAATCAGAACGACCTCATGCAATGGCGAATGATGACGATTCAGATATTCGACAAATGACAGAATACCTCCATCATATTGAAATTCTTTTTTGTCATCGATTCGATCATCCGCAATGGTAATTTTCAATCCTTTGTTGAGAAAAGCCAATTCGCGGATTCGTCGGGTGAGGGTGTCATAATTATACTCGACGGAGTTGAAAATAGTCGGATCCGGTTTAAAATGTACTTTGGTTCCTCTTTTTTCGGTATTACCGATCACTTTTAATTCACAGGTTTTTATTCCTCGGGAATAGGTCTGAAAATATATTTTGCCACCCTGATATATTTCAATAGCCAACTCAACGGAAAGCGCATTTACCACGGAAACGCCAACGCCATGGAGTCCACCGGAAACTTTGTAGGCATCATTGTCAAATTTGCCGCCGGCATGCAGCTTGGTCAACACCACTTCCACAGCTGGCACTTTTTCAGTTTTATGAATACCGACTGGAATTCCGCGTCCATTGTCTTCCACGCTTACGCTGCCGTCCGTGTGAATCACCACATTCACCGTATCGCAATATCCGGCCATGGCCTCATCGATACTGTTGTCGACGACCTCATATACCAGGTGGTGAAGACCTGCGACATCCACATTCCCAATATACATTGAGGGCCTTAGCCGAACCGGATCAAGACCCTCTAAAACATCAATACTGCTCTCATCGTATATTTTTTCCATTACACCTTCATCGGCATCACTGCGCTTAAAAAACTATTATCGTCCTTATCAAAAACAAGACACGGTTGTTCTTCACCGGACAAATAAAGAATCACCGTATCGCCCTCAATAACATTAATCGTGTCGATAAAGAATCTGGGGTTGAAAGCAATTTTCATATTATCCCCCTCAAATTCTATATCCATGTCCTCCTTGGATTCCCCGTAGTCCGGATTGGCGGCGGAAATAATCAGTCTTTCTTTCGAAAAATCAAATATTGCCGCTTTATATTCTTCCGAAGAGAGAATGGACATGCGTTTTAGCATCATTAAAAATCTCTTTTTCTCAAGTGCAATGATATGACCATTCTCTCTTTCTATTATTTCATCATATTCCGGATAATCTCCCTCCAGCAACCGGACGATGATAATTTCCGCATCTTTCTTGATAACAAAATTGTTGCTTTTTACACCGATTTTAACATCCCCAACGGACTCTAAGAATTTATTTACTTCCTGCAAGGCTTTTTTTGGAATGAGAATTCCCGGACCCTCTATCAATTCCGCATCATCTTTAAAAAAATACTCCGTCAGGGCCAATCGGCTGCCATCCGTTGAAACCATGCGAATCAGTTTCCTATCCCTTTCTTTTTTTCTTTCAAAAAAGATACCGGTCATGTGAGCCCGCTTATCATCCGAAGGCGATCCAATGATTAGTGTTTTCTCAATCATTTTTTTAAGTTTCTGAGATTCCACATCAAAGAATGGAATATCCTCAACCACCGGCGCATCCGGAAAATCATCGGGATTTAGTCCGACAATGTGATACATCACCTTTTCATTGCCAATTTCAATCCATCTATTATCGACTTCATTTACGAGCAACGTATCATTGGGAAAATCTCGGACTATTTCATAAAATTTTCGGGCATTTAAAGCAATAGCTCCCGGCGTTTCGACGATCGCGGGATAGGTTCCTTCGAATCCTGATTCCAAGTCCGTGGCCATAAGCGTAATCCCGGAATCAACCGTTCTGATCAGCACGGTTTCAGTTATGACAAGACTGCTTTTACGACCCGTCAGACCTTGTACCTTTGCCAGCACATCCAGTACGTCGCTTTTACTAACGGAAAATTTCATCTTTCATCCCTATGCGGTTAAGGTTCAAAGACCAAGGCATACAACTCATTGCTAATTTCAGGTTGCTATTTCAAGGGAATCTTAACGTCAAGCGGCAATCCATTTCCTGATTTGCGGCACTACTTGATGATTCCATTCATGTGAAACACGATGTTTCATAAAAGCATTGAAAATGAGACTGACAAAGCCCATCGCTTTGTCGTACAGATAGGATTTTTCAAGCATGGCGCCTTCTAAATCATCTTTGGTTTCGACGGGTCCAGCCTCTGGTGTTTTCAGGTTTCCCATTCCCAAGCTTTCGCCTTTCAGGGTAAATTGCCATTTTTGGTCACCAAACTTAAATGAAAGATTCATTTCGGTAACAACCGCACCCTTTTTTAAGGCGAGGCGTCCTTCCTCAAGTCCGGCATCATCACCTTTTATCGTGACCGTTTCCATCGCATCACTCTGCCTGTTTTCTAAAACCACCCGGTTACCGATATCAAGCGAAGCCAAGTCTTCTTGAAGGTTTTTAAGATAACCTTGGTCATTTTCAATGGTAAACCACAACCAAGTTAAAAATTCGAAGCCTAAAAATTTGTATCGGTTATATGCAACAGCCACATCCAACATTTATTTACTCCGTGAAACTGGTGGGGGATAGAGAAGACAAGCTATCCAGTTGGGTCTCTGACAGACCGGCAGTCAGGGTGGCGGCTGTATATGGAAAAAGACGAATAAGGGTTAGTCTAAACGATTTCGTAAAAAGTGTCTCCAGCGCCTCATTGGCAGCTTTCTGGTGAGAAAAAAACCAGAGCTCGGCATCTTCATATTTCCAGATCAGGTCATAAACGTTGGGCGTTGCCGGAATCCGCATATTGAGCATGCGTATCACAGCATCCTTAATCAGGTTTTTTTCCTCTCTTGACAGATATTCCCGTCCTGATTCAGCTAATTTTTTAGCCATTTCTTGAGTGTATAGTTTTTTAACAACTTTGGAAGAGATGTTTTTTTTATCAATTCGCATGGAAAAAAAGAAATGGGGGCCGACAACGAAAGCTGATCCTTCAAAATTGGGCTTAAACGGGGTGTCAAAGGAGGTCCATCCCACGGCACTATCAGAAGCTTCATTATCAATATCGACAATAGTGTTATTTTTTAATCCGGCAGCTACCGTTTCGATTATTGGCTCAGCCAATCGACCGTCCACTTTGTAACGTGTTATTGAGACACTTGATGACAATAATCCCATAAAATCGTGTACCCATCTTTCACAACATCCCGATAATGAATAATCTCGGGAGAGCATGAAATAAATTATATTGTAAGTATTAAATACCGAGCGAAAGATATAGCCCTTTTTGATAGCCACTTCAAGGTATTTTTGTAGAATGCGGAGATGCTTTCTGTTTATTTAAATAATTTATTTTAATATATATATCTTGCTTAAAGTTGTTGCTGTTCCCGTAATAATCTTCCTGTGAAAATATCGGTTTGCCCCCTTCCTGTTATTGATTGATTTATCTGTTCTTCTATTACTATTTTTTTCTTTTTTTAAAAAATAGTAACAATAGTAAGGGCTGTCTATTTTGTTAATAACTTCAAATACGATTGAAATAAGTGTAAAAACATGTTTTATTAAAAGCTAAAAAACTGTTCTGTAAAGTTCTCTTTTATATTAAATAAGGAACAGAGCAAAAGTTCTCGTTCATAACGCATTTGTTTTGAACATTCGGTTAACCCCTAAGTGATAAGCCAATATTTTTAAATAACTTACTAATAATAAAGACCAATTTATAGAAAACAGTGGGTAGGGGCACCCTTTTTTTTAACAGAGATCATCAACGGGCATTGTTTTGATGTATTCATGAAGTTTATAGCTGATTTACACATTCATTCCCGATTTTCCATGGCGACCGCCAGAACCCTTGACCTTGAGCATCTTCATATCTGGGCACAGCTCAAGGGGATAACCGTGGTGGGTACCGGTGACATCACACATCCCGGCTGGTTTGCCGAAATCGTAAAAAAACTTGTTCCAGCCGAGCCTGGTTTATTTAGACTGAAGGATTCTATTGCCCGAAATTGCGATTTTTTGGTGCCTTTCTCCAGTCGTCGTCCGGTTCGATTCATATTATCTTCTGAAATAAGTTGTGTATATAAAAAAAACGGTGTGACACGGAAAAATCATAATCTTGTATTTTTCCCAAATCTTCGAACAGCTGCCGTTTTTAATAAACGCTTAGAGCGGATCGGGAATATAAACGCCGACGGGAGGCCTGTTTTATCGCTTGATGCAAAGTATCTCCTTGAAATGGTACTCGAATCATCCGAAAAAGCTTTTTTGATTCCCGCACATATCTGGACACCTTGGTTTTCTCTTCTCGGATCAAACTCTGGATTTGACAGTGTCGAGGAATGCTTTGAAGACTTGACGGCGTATATTTTTGCATTGGAAACAGGTCTTAGCTCAGATCCTCCCATGAATTGGCGAGTGTCTGATTTGGACAAAATGACGCTTGTTTCCAATTCGGATGCCCATTCACCCGATAAATTAGGACGTGAAGCCAATTTGTTTGATACGGATCTTTCATTTGATAGTCTGCGAGCTACAATAAAAAGCGGCGATCCGGATCAGTTTTTAGGTACCTTTGAGTTCTATCCGGAAGAAGGAAAATATTATTTGGATGGACACCGGAAATGCAGCATTTGTTTTAAACCATCCGAAACCAATGCAATTCAAGGGAAATGTCCGGTTTGTGGAAAATCGTTGACCCGGGGTGTATTAAATCGGGTGGAAATGCTTTCAGACAGGCCTGAAGGTGGAGCGCCTCACAGAAAGCCTTCATTTGTTAGGCTGGTGACACTTACGGATATTTTGTCCGAGCTTTTTCAGGTCGGTCCAAACACAAAAAAAGTCAAAAAAAATTATGATGCCATTATCGAGAAACTCGGGGGAGAATTTGCCGTCCTAAACGATTTGCCAATGAATGAACTGGATCGCGCTGGTATTTCGTTATTAACCGAAGCCATCTTTAGAATACGTCAGGAAAAAATAGAGATAATACCCGGATATGATGGGCAATACGGTCAGATCCGAATTTTTTCAAAACAGGAGCGCCAACGATTGGCGGGACAGCGATCTGTTTTTGCAAAGCCGGTACACCTTCAATAGATTGACAAAATAGTCCGTTTTTTTCCTCTCAATGGCGTACTATAAATAGTCCCATCGAGGGGTCAGAAAATTAAAAGAATATGGAGGCTACAACCGGGACCCATCTGTGATTGAGCCATATATTGCTGAAATAGAAAGGAACACGGCTGGTATGAAAAAAAACAAGTTCATAATAAGCATAATAATAGTTGCTTGGATTATTGCAGCAAATCCGCTTCATGCGGAAATTTATACCTATATCGATCGTCAGGGAACGTTGCATTTTACAAATGTGCCGGTTCGATCGGATGATAGGATTCAAATCCGAAAGATATCCGAACTATCCAGTTGTCTATCAGGCAGTTCAACAATGAACAGGCAATACGATTATCAAATCGCCCGGGCCGCGCTTACTTATGAAGTCCCCTTTTCCTTAATAAAGGCGATGATAAAAGTTGAGTCCGATTATAACCCTGTTGCCGTTTCAAGAGCAGGCGCAAAAGGACTGATGCAGATAATGCCGGCGAATATAAAAGCGTACGGAATCAATAATCCATTTGACCCCCATGAAAATATTATGGTCGGAACGCAGTATTTTAAATCGTTATTTGAAAAATTTAATGGAAATTTAACTCTGGCGCTTGCAGCTTACAATGCCGGTCCGGCTTGTGTCGAGAAATACGATTCTATTCCGCCATATGAGGAAACCCAGGAGTATGTCGAAAGAGTAATGAGCTATTATCAGCAGTTAAAAAAAAGGAATTGACTACGTGTTTTTTATCTATGAAATTTCAACCATATCTTTGCGACTGAAGGATTTTACGGATATCATTCCCGGTGAGAAGCTTTGGAAGAAAGATCTCGCTTCTTTAAAGCTTTGAAGGGATATGGTGATAAACAGAGGTGATATATTTTGTCTTAAGGGCCCTTTTTCAATGCGATGGAGCTGAAGTTGAGATGCACTCGTTGATATAATCTTTATAAATTCCTGTAAGGACAATCCTCTGGTGCGTAGATTGAAAAGCAAGGGATATGGCCATTCTTTGGTTAAATCCCATGTCACATCCAGAAACTGCTGAGAACCGGACAGGTTGGTTTTAGTCAGATTTTTACAGATATGACTATGAAATGCCACACCTCTCTCACTTAAGGCGGCCACAACACTGGATTGTCCCGGATAAGGTTTGCAGCAATTAGAAAATTTATGCACAGCCTTCTCTATTTCGCAAATATAAAGACGGTTTCGAGTTTCAGTATTTTGCGTCTTGGATCGGGTACCGGTTTTTATTTCGGGTATCTGATCAAAATAATACAATATTAATTTGCTGGCGAGGGTATCCTGCCCGATCCGAATGAACATTTGGGACAAGTCCTTAATGTGCAGAAAATTCAGAATTAAGGACATGGTTTCATCTTTCAGCACATCTTGTGATAAGCCGTGACGTGTTATCTCCTGAAGGAGGATTTCTTTTCCAATTTTTTTTGCATAATTTTGTCGCCGTTTTTGCAGGAGCCGGTTCAACGCGCTTCGGGCTTTTGGCGTCATGCATCTTTTTTCAAGATCTGAATCGGCTTCAAGGGGGCTGTCGGATTGAATAATTTTTACCGTATCCCCGTCCTTAAGTTCGCATAGCGGGCTGACACGCCGGCCGTTAATCAATGCGCCATCGCAATTATCTCCCAGGTCGGAGTGTATCTTATAGGCAAAATCGATGACGTTGCTTCCCCGGGGAAAATAGTGAATATCTCCATCCGGCGTATAAGCAAACACCTCGGCTGTATCCGATAGCTGAATTAAATCTTTTCGCTGAGACCCATCACCGCCATATTCACCGATATTTCGTAAAAGATCACTGATTTCTCCCCAGTATGATTCTTGAATATGAACGGTATCCCACTGATAACGCATTCCGGAATTGGCGTTTAAATCCATTTCCCGGGTTCTTATTTTTATCAGGTAATCCCGGCCCTGCTGATTTATCCGCACATGCAGGCTTTGATAACCGTTGGGTTTCGGGATAGCGATAAGGTCGCGGATCGATTTTGGAACCGGCTTGAGCTTTTGATTGATACGTCCCAGAATCGTATAACATGCCAAAGGATCGGCCGCATCGATAACAACCGTAAAATCGACCAGATTTTCCGCATTATTTAAGTCAATGGTTTGTCGAAGGTGAGAATAAAAGCTGCCCAGACCCTTTACACGAGGACGAATGGCGAACGGATGGAATCCTTTTGACAGAATATCGGTCAACCGATCTGCCATATCCGCGACTTCTCCGGAATGAAGAAGCTCCTTTGTAACACTTAGTATCTTTTTGCTTTTTCTTGGGAATAGGTAAGTCAGCGCCAGGTTGTAAAGATTGCGCTTCAGTGTATATAAATTCAGTTTCGCCGCGATGGGGGCGTATACCCGCAAGGTTTCAAATGCAATGCGCCGCCGCTTGGCTTCTTGCAGGCTGGCAAGGGTTTTCATATTGTGCAGCCGGTCCGCCAATTTGATGAGGAGTACCCCCAATTGCCGGCTGGCGCTCAGGAAAATTTTGCTGTGAGTGAGGTCACTTTGGGTTGCACGATCTTTTTGCTGTAATTGGAGTTTTGTGCAACCGTCAACCAGTGTGGCGACGGTGTTACCAAAAAGCGATTCGATATCCCGAAGCGTCACACTGACCACATCTTCGACAACATCATGCAACAAGGCCGCTGACAGGAGCTGCGGGTCTTTGATATAGAGATCTTGAATTAATATTTCCGCAACAGCGACCGGATGGTTTAAATAGGGTTCACCGGATTTTCGAAAGAAGCCGGCGTGATGCGTGTAGGCAAAAGCGAGCGCATCGAAAAGAACCTTGTTTTCCGATTCGCTATCGGAAATATACTGGGTGAGGATATCCCGATAATGCGCCAGTGGTAACAGGATGTGATGTTTTTTCATCTTTTGAAAAATATGAATACCTGTAGGTTAACCAACCGAAAAGATAATAAAAACAGGCAAGATATTCGATTTGTTTACGACGGCTCAAGCCGGCAAATCCGCTTTGAATTCCTGTATCAACTTTCTGGATATTCCATAATGAATATCATTTATTAATTCATCCGCGAGCGTTTCCGTGTTGGAGCGATAGGTAATTCTGAAAGAGATGCTTTTTTTACCCGGAGGAATGGGGTCCCCTTCAAAGACAGCGAATAGATGAACGTTTTCCACCAATACCTCTTCCGAGGGGTTCACCATTTCCAACACCCGGTTTGATTCGACGTTCTTATTGATAATAAGGGTAACATCCCGAGAGGTTGCGGGAAATTTTGAGAGTGACAAAAAGGCCTTTTTTTTGGGTATTAACAGGGACGTTTTTTCCAGATCGAGTTCAAAAACAAAAGCCCTTTGTTTTAAATCATATTTAGTTAGGGTGTTGGGATGAATCTCGCCCACGAAACCAATGAGATTTTCGCCGGAAATGATTTGAGCGGTAAAACCAGGTCGCAGATAGGTGCACTCATCATCCGGTTGTCGGGTAAAAAGTACCCCCGTGATATCGAATGCGGACAGCATTTCTTGAACCACACCTTTCACATCATAGAAGTCGCAAGCCACTGACGGCTGATGCCAAGCGGGCGCAAAACGAACCCCCGTCCATAATCCGGCAATCATTTCGGTCTCTTCGGGAAGTTCATCCGCATTTCTGGCACAAAAAGTTTTGCCTATTTCAAACAGTTTTAAATCCCTTATCTGTTTGCTATTATTGCGCCGCATGGTTTCTAATAAGCCGGGAATCAAGGAACTTCTCATGATGGCCTGATCTTCACTCAGGGGGTTTAGGATGGGGATGGTGGCGCGCCGTGAATCATCCGCCTTCAAGTCAAGCCGATCACAGGATGCATGATGTATAAAACTGTAATTGATTGCCTCTGAAAACCCCAATCCGATCATTCGCTGACGAATGGTTGATCTTATGTGGGTTCGACCGGGAAGCTGAAGGGTTTGAGCGGGCATTGCCGGCAAGGTGGTCGGAATATTGCCGTATCCGGAAAGCCGGGCTATTTCCTCCATCAAGTCTTCGGGGCGGGTGATATCCACGCGATAGGACGGCGGTGTGACGTTGATAAGATCCGGAGATGCATCCTTTCCGGATGGTTCGATACCGATTTCGATAGTGGAAAGAAGATCACACATATCCCTTTTATTAATATTAGTTCCGAGAAGCCGGTTGGTTCCGGAGACGCTAAGGTCAATGTTTATTGCTTCAGCAGGTCTGGGGTGTGCGTCAATGTGACCTTCTATAAGAACGCCCCCAGCAATTTCCACCATTAATTTCGCTGCGCGATTGAGGGCTCGAACGGTAATGTGAGGGTCAACACCCCGCTCAAACCGATAGGAGGCATCCGTGCTCAGTCCGAGCCGCTTAGCCGTTTTTCTGATGCTGATGGGATCAAAACAGGCACTCTCAATAAGAACCCGGGTGGTAGAGCCTTCGATTTCGGAATTCAAACCCCCCATGACACCGGCAATGGCAACCGGTTTCTTACCATCGCAGATCATCAGCATATCCGAAGAGAGACGGCGCTCCTTTTGATCCAGGGTGGTAAAGAATTCTCCTTCCGCCGCGGTGCGGACCACAATCCGGTTTTCAGATAGATGGTCAAAATCGAATGCATGGAGCGGCTGACCCATTTCCATCATCACAAAATTGGTTATATCCACGATATTGTTGATGGGTCGCAGGCCAATGGAAACGAGGCGATCCTGAAGCCAGAAAGGAGAGGGTGCAACCGTAATGTTTTCAACCAGTCTGGCGGCATATCGCGGGCAATGATCCGGGGCTTCGATGGTGACCGAGGTTATATTGGAAATGCTTGCATCGGCGTCGGACAGGGTTGTATCGGGATACTGGACGCGCTTTTTTTCAATGGCGGCTACTTCCCTGGCAATCCCAAGAATGCTTAAGCAGTCCGGCCGATTCGGTGTCAGGCCGATTTCAAAAACAGCATCCGAAATACCCAGGGCTTTTGTGAGAGATTCTCCAACAGGCGTATCGTCGGGAAGAATCATCAGTCCGCTGCTGTCCGGCCCAAGGCCGAGCTCGGATTCACCACACAACATGCCGTCAGATTGTTGACCCCGAATAACTACGCTTTTAAGCTCTACGCCACCGGGCAAAATCGTTCCGGGTAAAGCCACTGGTATGGTCCGACCCGGAGCTGCGTTGGGTGCGCCACAGACAATGGTATGGGAGCCCGCGCCAATATCAACCTGGCATACGGACAGACGATCCGCTTTCGGATGCGGGATTGCCGCGGTAATCCGGCCAACTCGAATGGGGCTTAGCGCGTCAAATCGATCCGTAACCGCTTCAACTTCAAGGCCTGTCATGGTCAGGGCATTGGCCAGGTCCTTCTCTGTTTTTTCGATGGCGACATATTCTTTTAGCCAGCTTAAACTTACCTTCATAATGATATAACCTTATGGGCGGAGTAAAAAATGAAAAGACACCATGTGGGGTAAATGGCGTCTTTTTGCGAAAAATTTTTTCGTAAAGGCACTTATACCCTTCAAGGGGGTACTGGAAAAAGTCCCGTCACGGGGTTAGATCTCTATGGAGTACCACTCAAAATTGGTTGAGGAATCTAAGGTCGTTTTCGAAAAAAATCCGGATGTCATCCACACCATATTTGAGCATGGTAATACGCTCGATTCCCATTCCAAACGCAAACCCCGTGATTCGGGAAGTATCATATCCCACATTCTCAAATACGGCCGGATGCACCATGCCGGCCCCAAGTACCTCAAGCCATCCGGTTTGAGAGCAGACTCGACACCCTTTTCCCCGGCACATAACACATAAAATATCAACTTCGGCACTAGGTTCGGTAAAAGGGAAAAAACTGGGTCGAAATTTTAACGCGGTTTGATCGTCAAATATCTGATGGACGAAAGCGGTCAAAATACCCTTGAGATCTCCAAAGGAGATGTTTTCGCCGACCATAAGCCCTTCGATCTGATGAAACATAGGGGTGTGTGTCAAGTCTGAGTCACACCGGTATACCTTCCCCGGAGCAATGATTCTCAGCGGCGGCTTATGCTTTTCCATGGTTCGAATCTGTATCGGAGAAGTGTGGGTGCGAAGAACAACATTGTCGGAGACATAAAAGGTGTCCTGCATGTCTCGGGCCGGGTGATTTTTTGGGATATTAAGTGCTTCAAAATTATAATAATCCGATTCCACCTCCGGGCCCTCCGCAATGGAAAACCCCAGGCGGGTGAAGATATCACAGATTTGCTGCGTCACCTGCGTAATTGGATGTAACACGCCACGAGGAGAGAGCCGGCCCGGCAGGGAGACATCAATCCGATTATCGATCTCATCGCTCTTGGCTTCAAAAGCCCTGATCGCGCTCATTGCCGCCTGATCCAGAGCGTTTTTCACCTCATTGGCGCGTTTGCCGGCTGATGGCCGTTCTTCCTCGGGTAAGGATGAAATATTTCGAAGGTACTGGGTGACAACTCCCTTGCGGCCCAAATATCGAACCACAATTCCCTCGATTTGCTCCTTATCGGGAGCAGCCTCAATTTCTTTAAGGCCCTCACCCCATATCTGGTCAATAGTTTTTCCCACTTTCCCTCTACCAAATACCTGTCTGAGTTTAATGGAGCTGTTGTGCCGCAAGCGTTGCAACGTGTGCAAATCCATTCGGATCGGAAATAGCTAATTCGGCCAGAACCTTGCGGTCCAGAGAGATATCGGCCAGTTTTAGTCCACGTATAAACTGGCTGTAGGATAAATCACTCATTCGGGAAGCCGCATTGATTCGGGCAATCCATAAACTCCGCATATCCCGCTTTCGGACGCGCCGGTCCCTGTAGGCATACATTAGGGCCTTGTCAACGGAATCCGCGGCGGTGCGAATCAGTTTACTGCGCCCCCCGCGGAATCCCTTGGCTAATGTTAGTATCTTGTTTCTACGTCTTCTGGCTTTAAAGCCTCTTTTTACACGCATGCTGAATCTCCTTTATAAGCTTCGTCGCGGGGTATCCCGCCTACCCGTTTGGCATTAGAAGCTTAAGTTCCCTTACATTGGTTTTATCAATAATATGGCTCTGCCGTAATGATCTTTTTCTTTTGGTGGTTTTTTTCGTAAGGATGTGGCTGTGATGAGATTTTTTGAATACAAATTTCCCCGTACCGGTTTTCCGAAACCGTTTGGCCGCGGATCTATTCGTTTTTATTTTTGGCATGTAACCCTATCTCCCTTGGATTAAAAAGAATTTCTCCCTCTCGGAGGCGGTTTTTCTATCAGATTATCGGTCTAAGTCGCAAAAACAACGGCTTTCAATCCCAACCAATATCTTATCTGATAAAAAACAGGTGGCGTGAGCAATTTCGGTTTAACGCCCACGCCACACTTAAGAATCTATTTTTAATTGAATACCTCCTCATAACCATGAGAAGGAACGTTTCGTTTACTTAGCTATGGTGTTATTGTTTGGGTGATAATATCATAATCATGGTTTTACCTTCAAATTTGGGAAGTTGCTCAATAGTCGTGACATCTTCTGTTTCCTCAGCGACTTTTTTTAGCAGGTCTCTGCCGAACTGAGCAATGCTTATTTCACGCCCCCTGAAGACAACCGTCACTTTGACACGATCCTTCTTTGCAATAAACTTACGGATATGCCCGATTTTGGTTTGTAAATCATGATCGCTCGTTTTCGGGCGGACTTTTATTTCCTTAAGCTGGGAAGTGCTCTGCTTCTTTTTTGCTTCCTGAAGCTTTTTAGTCTGCTCATATTTATAGCGACCATAATCCATAATCTTGCACACCGGCGGGTTGGCATTAGGAGACACCTCCACCAAATCCAAACCGAAATCTCCTGCAGCGGCAAGTGCTTGATGTATTGGAATAACGCCGACCTGATTACCTTCGGGATCAATGACCCGAACCTCTCTTGCGCGTATGTCTTGATTAATATTTACACCGCCGCTTTGTGGTTTGTTGTCCCTGTGGGTGCGTTTTATAGCTATGCTGTTACCTCCTTAACCGAAACGTTAATCCGAACGGGAAGGTCTTAACGAAAGCGAAAAAAGACCTTGCCCTTGCCAAAAGCGCCTGAAAATTGATATACAGCGCAAATAAACAACCAATTCCTGTATATGACACGACTAAGAATTTCAAGAAAAAAATGCAAGAAAAATACAAAACGGCATTGAAAGTCGGTTTTAAAGATCCTGTCGTCGTGTATAATCGGCCAGGAAAGTGTTCGAAAGATAACTATTAGCGGGGTTATCAAAATAGGCCTTGAACAGGCGAAGGCTGTTTTTGCGAAGGATATGGGGAATAACGGTAACTCCCGCACTCATGTAAAAGGTTGGTAACGATTTGAGATCACACCGGGTGCCTCCTCCCATGGCATCCTCATACGCAAACACGATGTGGCGGATGCCGGATATCAGGAGCGCACCATAACACATAAGGCAGGGTTCAAGCGTGCAAAACGCGGTGATAAGGTCCAAATCAAAGCGGCGCGGCAATTGGTTTAACCGCCGAAGCGCCATTATTTCAGCATGATCAATTTCATTCGTATCGGATGCGGCTGTCCCTTCCCTGGAACCGGCGGCAATAATTTGATGATTATATACCAGTACGCAGCCGACGGGGAATTCGCCCAAAACAAGCGCTTTTTCAGCATGTCGGAGCGCTTCTGACATAAAAAATTCGTATGAAGTCTTGTTGTTGTGCACAATACAGCTCTAATTTTTTTCCAGTTTTACAGTTTGCAAATCGTATCATCACACGGGCAGGCACCATCGATTTCATAAGCATAGAGAATTCGAGATTCCAAATCAAACCGTTTTTTAGAAATAGCCAAGAGGCTGGCTTCGGCAACTATTTCCCTGAGGCGGTCCTTGGATGGGATGCTCTCAAGTCCGTTAGAAATGATTTTTCCCGTGCCCCCGTCGAGTATATCCGCCGTCTGACCGTTGGTAACCACCACCACCGGTATCTGATAAGGTGCGCTGAGCCGGGAGAGGGCCAATGCCGGCCGGTGACGGGTGACGATGGATCCAGGGCCGTATTTGATGATCATCCCAATGACAGAAGAAACCACAACTTGAAAATCGAGTGGCAGGCAGGCCCGGTTTTGCCCCGCGGTAACCACAATACTTTGCCGTGACCTGATATTCGCCTTAAAATACCCCTTTTGTTCCACCAGCAGATGAGCCAGGTCTTGCCGATAACGCTCATCAAGGGTATCATCCACAATTTCACCGGTGATAAAGTCAACAAGCGTGCCGAGTATGAGATGGTGTCCGTTCATACGGTCCTTTTATCCGGTGGTTGCCCGGTGCTGTCTGGGAGCTTTTTGGGTTACGAAAGTGTCAAGCGTCAGGCCTTACACCAATTACCTCTTTACAAGTATACCGGTTTATGAAATTAATAAAAGCCCGAAATTAAACGTAACTATGCCGACTGAATCCATGCCGATACGAGAAGACTTCGAAAAAAGGGAAAAGAGCTTTGTTTCCCCACAGGGATGCTTGAGTGTCCAATCCCGGGGGCGGGTGAAGAAGGAGTCTTTGTGTCCCATTCGAACGGTTTTTCAACAAGATCGAGATAGGATAGTTTATTCTAATGCTTTCAGAAGGTTGAAACAAAAAACCCAGGTATTTCTCGCCCCCCAGGGATTAGGGGATCATTATCGCACCCGGCTGACGCATACGCTAGAAGTCGCGGAAATAGCGAGAACCGTCGCCCGAGCACTTCGTCTGAATGAAGATCTGGTGGAAGCCATCGCCCTCGGGCACGATTTGGGGCATACCCCCTTTGGCCATGGCGGAGAAACGGTTTTGAAGGAAATCTATTCCCGTCACTTTTCCCATCCAAAACAGAGCCTGCGGGTGGTGGATAAACTTGAAAACAACGGCGAGGGACTGAACCTGACCTATGAAGTGCGCGATGGAATACTGAAGCACTCCAAGGGGTATGGTACCATTATTTCCGACAAACCCGGTGAGATGGCGGTAACGATTGAGGGTAGAATTGTACGGGTTGCGGACATCATTGCCTATCTCAACCACGATCTGGATGATGCCATTCGAAGCGGTGTAATTCAGCGGGGACAAATCCCAAGTTCGATAGTGACAACACTGGGGCGCTCTCACTCTGAAAGGGCCACCACCATGATTCACGACCTGATTTATTCCAGCCTGCGCAGGGAGGGAAACATCCATCTGGAAATGAGCGATTCCGTTTACACGGAAATGACGAATCTAAGGCAATTCCTATATACCGAGGTGTACCGCTCCCCCCAGGTTCACAATGAATTTATAAAAGCCAAAAAAATACTTTCGGATCTTTTTTATTTTTTTCTCGAAAACGAAGGCTCTCTCCATGAAGAGCTCGCCAACATGGAAATGGACCGGTGCCATAGGGATGACCAACCCAGTGAGCGGGTGGTTTGTGATTTTATTGCCAGCATGACAGATCGGTATGCCCTTGATCTTTATAAAAAAATATTCTTTCCAACACCCCAGCTATGAGCGCGGATAAGATGTGCTCCTCCGTTGATGCGGCACCATGGAGGCGCAATGATGTCAAGCCGATGCTCCATCGACTTTCGGACCTGTATGCAACCATGGATCGGCTCTACGCCGAAGCAGCAAGCCACTACGGGTTTCAATGTACCGGTTGCAGGGATAATTGTTGTCAAACCCGGTTTTACCACCATACGGTCATCGAATATCTATATTTGATGAAGGGTGTGGACCAGCTTCCACCCGATACCCGGGATGCTGCTCGACAAATTGCGGGCCGAGTTGTTGAAGGAACCCGTTTGGCCGATCAATCCAGTCAAAAACATCGTTTTATGTGCCCGCTCAACCGGGCGCAACGGTGCATCATTTATCCATTTCGCCCCATGATATGCCGGCTGCATGGTATTTCCCATGAGCTTCGCCGGAATGATGGGACCCTTCTTATCGGTGAAGGATGTCAACGATTCGATGATCAGGCCCTCGGGAAACCTTACTTCCGTTTCGATCGAACTCATTTTTATAGGCAGATGGTTTTACTGGAAAAAGATGTTCGGGCGACAAGCGGGATTACCCGAAAGCTAAAAATGACCATTGCCGAGATGTTGATAGCAGAAGACTTGGCAGCGCATTGTTTAGTGCCTTAAAAAAATTTTCTGCGTTTTTTTGCAGAAATTTTTTTCGTGAAAGCACTTATCCCGTCAGGGGTTAGAGTGAATTATGAAAAGTATTGATATCAAAGATCTCAGTGGATTGCCGGGTCGAAGGCTAGCGCCGAAGGATACCTTTTCCTTTCGATGTCACCCGGGTATCGGGTGTTTTAACCGCTGTTGCCGGAATCTGAACCTGTTTCTTTATCCCTACGATGTCGTTCGACTTAAAAACAAGCTGGGATTAAGCTCCGATGCATTTATTGAGCAGTATGTGGATGTGGTGATGCGGGAAGGAAATTATTTTCCGGACGTGCTGCTGAAAATGGCGGAAAACGCGGATAAAACCTGCCCTTTTCTAACGGAAAGCGGATGCTCCGTTTATTCAGACCGCCCGGATGCCTGCCGGACATTTCCTCTCGAACTGGGAGTATTATACGAATCGGGGCGCCTGAAAGGGGAGACGGTTTGTTTTTTCAAGCCGCCAGCTTTTTGTTTAGGACCGACGGAACTCACGCTCTGGACGCCTCAAACCTGGGAAAAGGACCAGCAGGCAGAGGTATATCATCGCATGACATTGAGATGGGCGGAATTGAAGCGATTGTTTCTGCAGAACCCCTGGGGACCATCCGGGATGGAAAATCCCAAAGCAAAGATGGCGTTCATGGCAACGTATAATGTAGATCAATTTCGGGAATTTGTATTTGGGAGCAGTTTTATGAAGCGCTACCATGTGGCCTCAACAGTGCTCAGGAAAATCAAAAAAATCGATTCCGAATTGATGAAGTTTGGTTTTTCCTGGGTCGGGTTTTTTGTCTGGGGAAAGCCGACTCCCGATATAAAGGCAAAAATAAAATAATCTCAAATCGGTTCAAATCACCCCAGGGGGCATGGGACCGATTTCTTCGCCGCCAAGAAGATATCCTCCGTCCAGCCGCAGAATGCTTCCGGTCATAAAGGGCGTGTTCAAAACAAGGAAAACGGCTTCAACTACGTCTGAAACGGTGCCGGTGCGTCTTAGCAGGGTGTGATCTAATACCGCCTGTTTTTGTCCGTCCGTTAATAGGCTCCACCCCCGCGTGTATTCCCCATGCCGTGTTTCAACAAAACCGAGCATGATTTCATTGACCCTGACTTCCGGCGCTCCAAGGCGCGCCCAGGTTTCCGTTAATAAGGAGACGCCTCGGTTGGCGGCGGCATAGCCATCATTAAAAATATAGCGAGCCGGCCCGGATCTTCCCACGATACCGGCGATGGAGGAAAAATTGATCACACATCCATTGCCCGAGGCCTTTAAATGCGGCAATGCCGCATCAAATACCCATCTTTTGGCCCGAAGCGTGGTAGCCAATTCCAGATCCCATTGATCCTGGCTATAGGGGCCGTGAACCACGGGCCATCCGCCCCGCTCAATATTGTTGATCAGAATATCCAATCGGCCAAAGTGTTCCGCGACCGCATTGACCATATCCTGGATGGTATCGGTTTCAAGAAGGTTCGTCTTTATGATGTAGTGAGCGGCCGGCAATCCAGCCAGATCCGCTTTTAAGGTGTCTAAGTGTTCCCCCCAGTCATGGTAGGTAACGGCAACCTTGACACCTTTGTTCGCAAGCGCCAAGGCGATGCCCTTTCCGATCCCCTTAATAGCGCCCAATACCAACGCCACCTTGCCGGTCAATTCCATTAGCTCCGTCCTTTTCAAGCGATAGCGATTTTCTACTGATTACAATGCTGCATTACCAAACAAGATTTTTTTGATCCAGTTAAGCCCGAGTTTCAGAAGCTCGCTTTCATTCCACCGTGCTCGTTCCAGCAAGTTTGTCGCCGGGGTCTCATCACCCAGAATTCCTTTTTCAAAGACATGGACTCTAAACGCATCGAGATCATAGCATGCCAGATGAAACAGATGGGCCGATTTAAGATCCAGAGGGCCGGGCCGAAAAATGTTTTTGAGGTGGATGATGTCCATCATCATGTCATTCATCTCATTGTAGGGGCGGACAGTCTGATCCTCAAGCCATTGCTGGACTGTCCAGCCAGATCCGGATTCAAACCCAAGGCAGTGAGACTCTTTTATCAGGAAATACTGTTCCGTCCGTTGGCCTGTTTCCCGCGATCGGGAAAACGCGCGCGCCAGGGGGTAAAGCCGGCAGGATGTTGGGCGGTTTTCGTACACCAGGCAACCTTCCGGACGAACAAAAGGGCACTGAAAGCCGGAAGCCGGGTCCGTTTTTAACGTAATAACCGGCAGGCCGGATTCCTGACCGGTGTGACTCCGGGTAAATTGAGCTAAAAACTCCCCGGATGCCAAGTTCAGATGGGTTTTAATTCTGAGAATATCGTAAGGCGTCAGGTACTGATTTAAATCCCGACAGCAATCGTTGAAACAGGGTACACAAGAGGTACATTTAAAAGAAAAGCGATCGGTTTCCAGAACCGGAATGATGGGGGTATCCATGGATTGAGTTTCCCTTCCCGAACCTATTACTGTAGATTTGCCAATTTTGCATGGGGTTTGCTACCATCTTGGACTATCTTGTCAACCCATAAATCAAGCGTTTTTATTCGTAATCGTGCCCATTGAAATAAATGACCCTCTTTTTCCACTACATATAGTATTTAATAACCGTTTTCTCCGCCATATATAGCAATAATTCGATATCATTTCGATTCTGTTCGCATAATTATAATTTTGGAGGCTCCAAAAATTCTTGACAACAAATAGTCTGGGTGATATTCGACTACTTTTCTATCAGTAGAATCTATCATCCTGCTTTTAAAGGATATATTCGTAGCGTTTTGAAGGATGACGGTGATAAGCGGTCGCTAATCAGAGGGGATATATCAGTCAACGGACTGTAATAAGAGGAAAAAATAAGTTGGCCCATAGGGCAATCATGAAGGGAGGTGCGAAAACCCAAGACTTAACCTGGAAAGTCTATTTTTTGGTGCTGTTCGATAGGAACCCATGAACTTAATAGAGGAGGTATGTTAAATGCCAAGTTATGTAATTCAGGAAAAATGTGACGGTTGCAAAGGTGGGGATAAGACAGCTTGTATGTATATTTGCCCCAACGACCTTATGGTGTTGGATCC
Source organism: Pseudomonadota bacterium (assembly GCA_043797445.1). Classification (GTDB taxonomy): domain Bacteria; phylum Desulfobacterota; class Desulfobacteria; order Desulfobacterales; family JAFDDL01; genus JAZDPP01. Next base: position 16,710 of record JAZDPP010000206.1, on the reverse strand, counting down.
TAATGCCATGAAGGCTTATAACCAAGAGCCGGATCAATGCTGGGAATGCTTTTCCTGTGTAAAGATCTGCCCGACCCAAGCCATCGAAGTTCGCGGTTATTCCGATTTCGTTCCCCTGGGAAGCAGCATTATGCCGATGCTCGGAACGGAAGATGTTATGTGGACCTGTAAGTTCAGAAATGGCCTTATTAAACGCTTTAAGTTCCCCATTCGGACCACGCCCGAAGGCGCCGCGAATTCGTATGACGGCCTGAAAGGTAAGGATCTTGACAGTCCGCTGTTGGCGACCCAGGAAGCAGACGGCTATGTTTTGCCGAGACCCAAACTGTAAGAGCGGCCAAAGATTATTGGCAAGATCCTGTGTGAAGCAACTCTGAAAAAAGCTATCTTTCTAATATGAAGGAGGAAAAAATATGGCATTACCGAATAAACCGATGGGTGAAACAAAAGCGGTAAGAGATCCTCAAGTTGAAGAGCGCGAAGTTGACATCCTTATCGTTGGCGGCGGCATGGCTGCTTGCGGTACGGCGTTTGAGGTCAAAAAATGGATGACCCCCGGTCAGACCGTTCTGCTGTGCGACAAGGCCGCTATGGAACGAAGTGGTGCGGTTGCGCAGGGTCTTTCCGCTATCAATACCTATGTTGGCGAAAATTCACCGGAAGACTACGTCCGCATGGTCCGTAACGACCTGATGGGCATAGTTCGTGAAGACCTCATTTATGATCTCGGCTGCTATGTCGACGATTCCGTCCATCTGTTCGAGGAATGGGGCCTTCCGATCTGGAAATTATCCAAAGAGGGAAAAAACCTGGATGGCAAAAAAGGCCAAGCCATGGGGACCCTTAAATCCGGTGCCAAACCGGTTCGCACCGGTAAATGGCAGATCATGATCAACGGCGAATCCTATAAACGCGTCGTTGCTGAAGCTGCTAAAAAAGCGTTGGGCGCCGAAAATATCCTGGAGCGCGTATTTATCGTTGAGTTGCTGCTGGATGCCAACAAGCCGAATACCATTGCCGGCGCCGTCGGTTTCTCCGTTCGTGAAAACAAAGTCTATATCATCAAATGCAAAACCATGATGGTTGCCTGTGGCGGCGCTGTTAATATTTATCAGCCGCGTTCAATGGGTGAAGGCAAAGGCCGCGCCTGGTATCCGGTATGGAACGCTGGTTCCACCTATACCATGTGTATGAGGGTCGGCGCCGAGTTGTCCATGATGGAAAACCGTTTCACGCCCGCTCGTTTCAAAGATGGTTACGGCCCGGTTGGCGCTTGGTTCTTGCTGTTCAAGGCCAAATTGCTCAACGGTCTGGGTGAAAATTTCAATGCCAGCGATGCTGCGAAAGCCGAGCTGCAGAAATACGCTCCTTATGGAACCGCCGCTATTACGCCGACCTGTCTGCGAAACCACCTGATGCTGTTTGAAATGAAAGAAGGCCGCGGCCCGATCATGATGGATACCGTCACGGCTTTGGACACAATCGGTAAAACCCTGGACAAGAAAGAGCTCAAGCATCTTGAGTCCGAAGCTTGGGAAGATTTCCTGGACATGACCTGTGGCCAGGCCAACCTGTGGTGCGCTCAGGACTGCGAGCCCGAAAAGAAAAATTCCGAGATTATGCCGACCGAACCGTACCTGTTGGGATCTCACTCCGGCTGCTGCGGTCTGTGGGTTTCCGGTCCGGATCTGGATTGGGTACCGGATGCCTACAAGATCAAAGCCGACAACGGCAAGATCTACAACAGAATGACAACGGTCAACGGTCTTTTCACCTCCGGCGACGGCGTTGGCTGCTCCGGTCACAAGTTCTCCTCCGGCTCTCATGCGGAAGGTCGTATTGCGGCGAAGCAGATGGTCCGGTACGCCAAAGATCATGCCGATTTCAAACCGGCTCTGGCGGACAGCAAGGACGCGCTGGTGGATATGGTCTACAAACCGGTACGCGTATACTTGGAGAACTGCGACTATACCACAGCTATCGACATCAACCCCAACTACATCAAACCCAACGGAATGATGTATCGTATGATGAAAGCCACCCATGAGTACGGCGCCGGAACGGCCACATACTACCAGACTTCCAGCAAGGCTCTTGAGGTCGTCATGGATCTTCTGAAGACCATGCGCGAAGACTGCGAAAAGATGGCTGCCGGTGATCTTCATGAACTCATGAGAGCCTGGGAAATCATCCACCGTATCTGGACAGTTGAAGCCCATCTACGGCACATTCAGTTCCGGAAAGAAACCCGCTATCCTGGATTTTACTATCAGGCGGACTACCCCGGACAGGATGATCAGAACTGGTTCTGCTTCGTCAACTCCAAGTTTGATCCCAAGGCGAAAACATGGGATGTATTCAAAAAAGATTACATCAAGATTATTTCCTAACTAAAAACGTATCGGCAGATCGATAGCCGATAGCGGAATGTAATACCATGCCTCCAGGCGTCCGGTGGACGCCTGGGGGCATCTTATTAGTTACAGCCGACCGGGTTTGGCGCCCCGGCTTTGGGCGGTATCCTTACGGCCCATGAAGGGTAAAGCTGGGGATTATAACAGCAACCGGCGTGCATGCGGGTTAGAGTTTCCAGCTTTGAGTTTCAACTGGTTTGGAAAGGATATTGCCTGAAGGAGCCGAACAGGTCCATGGATTGAAATCAGAAGACCCGAACGGAAAATAACCCAACGAATCGAACACCGAATTTTTATGTACGGAGGGATAGCATGACAGAAAACAAAGGAGCCCCTGCAAGTGGCAGTATTTTGGTTGTTGGCGGCGGAATCAGTGGGCTGACCACCGCCCTGGAAGCCGCCGAAGTGGGGTACGAAGTGTTTTTGGTCGAAAAAAATCCTTACCTGGGCGGAAGAGTTGCACAGCTGAATCAGTATTTTCCGAAGCTATGCCCCCCGACCTGTGGCCTTGAAATCAACTTCAAGAGGATTAAAGACAACCCCAGAATTAAAGTTTTCACCTTAGCGGAAGTGGAAAAAGTAGCCGGCGTACCGGGCAGCTATGATGTCAGTATCAAGTTAGCTCCCCGATATGTCAATGAAAATTGCACCGCCTGCGGGGATTGTGCGGATGCCTGTGCAACAGAGATCTCCAGTGAATTTGATTTTGGCATGAAAAGAGTCAAAGGCGCGTACCTTCCTTTTGAAATGGCGTTTCCGTCCCGGTATGTCATATCTCCCCAGATCGTCGGCACCGAGGAAGGAAAGCGTTGCAAGGCGGCATGCAAATACAATGCGGTTGATCTCGGGATGACCGAAAAAACAATTGAGCTGAAAGTCGGTGCGGTCGTTTGGGCTACCGGCTGGGTACCCTATGATGCCACCCGTATCGACAATCTCGGTTTCGGCATGTATTCCAACATCATTACCAATATGATGATGGAACGGATGGCCGCACCAAACGGTCCGACCAAAGGAGTTGTCCAAAGGCCATCGGACAGCAAGGCGCCTCAAAGCGTTGCTTTTGTGCAGTGCGCCGGCTCCAGGGACGAAAACCATCTCCCCTATTGCTCCTATATCTGCTGCATGGCATCCCTGAAACAGACGACCTATATTCGTGCTCAGTATCCTGACGCAAAGATTTATGTGTTTTATATCGATCTTCGAGCGCCGGGTCAGCGGTATGAAAAATTCTATGAGAAAATAAAAGCGGATAAAAATGTCTTTTTCATCAAGGGCAAGGTTGCCGAGGTCATGGAAGACGCCCAGACCAAGAACATCACGGTTGTGGCTGAAAATGCGGTAACCGGTGAAAAGATCAAACAAACGGTTGACATGGTTGTTCTTGCCACTGGAATGCAACCGACAGCATCAGCGACCAAACTGCCCGCCGACCTGACCTACAATGAGGACGGGTTTATCATCAACGACTTCGAGAAGGGCGGTATGTTTGCGGCTGGCTGCGCAAATAAGCCGGCTGACGTAGTATCGTCCAACCAGAATGCGACCGGCATGGCGTTGAAGGCGATTCAAACCCTGGTGAGGAAGTAGGAGGTTATCCATGGATAAAAAGTATGGCGTATATATCTGCACGGGTTGTGGCATCGGCGAGTCTCTGGATGTGGCAGCGCTCAGCAGTGTACCGGATGAAAAAGGATTTGGCTGCAAAACACATGGGATGCTTTGCGGCGCGGACGGTGCGGCATTCTTGAAAAAAGAGATTGCCGACGGCGTAAACACGCTTGTAATCGCTGCCTGTTCTCGGCGCGTGAATTTTGATGTGTTCCGGTTTGAGGGATGTATCGTGGACCGGGTCAATTTGCGGGAAGGCGTGGTGTGGAGTCATCCCCGTTCTGAATTTCCGGCGCTGACGGAAGAAGAAAAAGGGGATAGCGATAAATTTGATCGCGTCCAGATGATGGCCGAAGACTATATCAAGATGGGAATGGCCCGGGTTGAAAAAATTAGCCTTCCGGAACCTTACCTTGTTGAGAGTCTGTCGAAAAGAATCCTCGTTATCGGCGGCGGGATAAGCGGTCTTTCCGCTGCGTTGGATGCCGCCAAGACAGGTTACGAGGTTACACTGGTTGAAAAAAGTGCAAATCTGGGCGGCAAGGCAAGACTTTGGCGTAGCCAGTTGCCCGTGGCGGCTCCTTATGACAAGCTGATTTCGCCCGTGGTAATGGATAAAATAAGAGCGGTTGAAGCCAACTCAAAAATCACGGTCAAAACCAACACAGTTGTGGCCCGAATCGCCGGAGAACCCGGTAATTTTACCGTCACCCTCAAAAATCCCGAGGAGAAAATCGAATTTGACGTTCCTTTCCCGCTGCCGGCTGAAATGCGGCTGGATGAAAAGGGGAAGGAACTCGAGGCGGATAAGCTCCGAGCGAAATATCTGGAATATAATGTCGGAAAGATAGACATTCTAAACTTTGATCCCAAGGGTGAAAAATTTGGCGCCGTGGTATTGGCAGCCGGCTGGCGACCCTGGGTCCCCGCCGGTGATGAGTTGGCCTACTTGGGTTTAGGGGTTAACCCGGATGTTATCACCAACAGCCAATTTGAAGAAATTGCATTGAAAGGGAAAATTACCCGTCCGTCTGACGGTAAAGAAGCCAAATCGGTCGTGTTTATACAGAGTCCCGGCAAAGGGAATGACAGAGATTTTGAATATTGCGGTTCTGTTACCAGTATGGTGGCTTTGAAGCAGGCCAAATATGTTCGGGATGATTATTCGGATGGAAAGGCCTATATTTTCTATCAGCACATGAGAACGCCCGGTCTTTCCGAAAACTTTTACAAAAGCATGCAGCAGGATCCCGGCATTTTCATGACCAAGGGAGAGGTGGTGAATGTCGTTCAAAACGGAAGCGGACTGGTTGTGGAAGCCGACAATACGCTTCTGGGCGAAAAACTCCAGGTTAAAGCAGATCTGGTCGTGCTGGCAACCGGAATGGTGCCAGCGACCGCGGATGATCCGGTCGTGAATCTGGCTTACCGTCAGGGTCCAGCATTTCGGGACATTGGGCTTTTCAACGGGTATGTGGATTCCAATTACATCTGCTTTCCCTATGAGACCCAGCGAACCGGTATCTATGCGGCCGGATGCATCCGTCGCAGCATGACAGTCGAGGAATCGATGGAAGACGCCGCGGGAGCCGCCCTGAAAGCGATTCAGTGCATCGAATCCGTGAACCGCGGTGTGTCTGTTCATCCCCGGTCCGGCGATATGACCTTTCCCGACTTTTTCTTTCAACGGTGCACGCAGTGCAAGCGTTGCACGGAAGAGTGCCCGTTCGGAGCCCTGGATGATGATGAAAAAGGAACTCCGAAACCCAATCCTGCGCGGTGTCGTCGCTGCGGAACCTGTATGGGTGCCTGCCCGGAACGCATCATCGGGTTTGCGGATTATAACATCGACAGCATCGGCTCCATGGTAAAATCCATAGGCGTTCCCTCTGAAGACGATTTCAGCGAGCCGCCGCTGCGAATTTTGGGGTTGGTTTGTGAGAACGATGCCCTCCCGGCGTTGGACATTGCCGCCATGAACGGGTTGTCCTATTCCGCCGATGTCCGGCTCATTCCGCTGCGCTGCCTGGGGTCCATGAACGTGATCTGGATAAAAGACGCCCTTTCTCAAGGAATGGACGGCGTATTTCTCCTGGGCTGCCGGCACGGGGATGATTACCAATGCCATTTTATAAAAGGAAGCGAGCTGGCCGATATTCGGATGAAAAAAATCGGCGAGGCGCTGGCAAGCCTATCCCTGGAAAATGAGCGGGTAGCTCAGTTCGAACTGGCCATTGATGAATATGACAAGATTCCGAAAATGATCAACGATTTTGTCGAAGTGATCGAGGGGTTGGGACCGAACCCCTTTAAGGGTTTCTAATCTTAAGCGGATATCCGAATGCACATCTGTATTCGGAATGATAAGGAGGTAACACAATGGCGGAGAGATACCTTGCGGATCCTGATATTGGTTTTATTCAGGAGGTAACCCGGCTGGGCGGAGCGGATGTAAAAAAATGCTTTCAGTGCGCCACCTGTTCTGTCGCCTGTCCCATATCGCCGGAGACCAAGCCGTTTCCCAGAAAAGAGATGATCGCCACATCCTGGGGACTCAAAGATAAGCTGGTTGGCAATGCGGACATCTGGCTTTGCCATAATTGCGGTGATTGCACCACCCGGTGCCCGAGAGGTGCCAAACCCGGGGATGTGTTGGCAGCCGTGCGGGCGTATACTGTTGCGGAGTATGCGACGCCCAAAGTTATAGCCAAAGCGGTTCAGGACCCCAAAAAACTGCCCATGCTTTTGGCCATACCGGCAGTGCTTTTTCTCGTGGTCGGGCTGATTCTTAAAGTATTAGGGGTGGACTGGCTCAATTTTGCTCCAACGGGTGATCATCTCTGGCAGGCGGATTATATCGGCAATCTCCTCGTGGATATGATCATGGTTCCCACCTTTTTCGCGGCTGCAGCCGTATTTGCCCTCGGGCTAAAGCGATTTATAGTCGATATTCATGCCAATGCCTTGGCTGAAGGGAAAACAAAGCAGGAAAAAATGGATCCAGTCGGCCTTTTGAAGGCGTTTGTTCGGATTGTTCCGACGATCTTGAAGCATCAGAAATTTAACGAATGTGGTGAAAACGTGGAGCGATCAACCGCCCACATGATGGTGCTTTTCGGTTTTATCGGCTTGTTTGTGGTAACAAACTGTTTCTTCCTGGCGGAGTGGGTGTTTCATATCGAGGGTCCTTACACCCAGATAAATCCAGTCAAATGGCTGGGGAATGTGGCGGGGTTATCTCTTGTCATTGGTTCCGTGCTGCTGCTGAAAAATCGTCTATCACAAAAAAACAGCGTTAACAGTTACTGGGACTGGTGTCTGGTGGGATTGGTGTTGGCACTGGGTGTAACCGGAATGCTAACGGAAATGTTGCGATTGGGAGGCCTCTATGGTCTTTCGGCCTTCGTTTACTTTCTGCACCTGATCTTTGTCTGGTCGCTGTTTGCTTACACTCCCTTTTCAAAATTGGCTCACCTGGTATACCGAACGGTGGCCATGACGTATGTGGAGTATGCTGGTAGAAAATAGTCAGGAATCATAAGACGGAAGACTTTAAAAGAGGCGAGGGCCGTTCCCCCGCCTCTTTTTTTGTTTTGACACAGCGGCAGCCGCTATACCACCGTCCCCTATCATTTGGCTGGAATAATCAAAGCAAGGATGCCGAAGAAATTATAAACAGGAACGAGTCGTTAAGGCATAACCGCTGACCGCATTTTGGATAAAAAAAGAGGGGACTCCGTGAGCCCCCTCTTTTTTTTAACAATTGGTATTATTGATGTTTATTTTTGGCCGGTTGCAGCAGCGTGTGTTTTTATCGCGACTTTCTCCGTCAAGCCGGCATAGTACTCTCGAAGGATGTCGAGAACCTCTTCGCGTCCAAAGTGATCCGCGATGGGGGTACCTTCGGATAAGCCTTTGCGAAGCATGGTACCGGACAGAAGAACGCGATCCTCTTTCCCATGGGGGCAGGTTCTAAGAGAGGCCATGCCATCACATTTAACACAGTAGAAGGTCCAGTCAATTTTCAATGGCGTGCAGAGCAGCGCCTTCCCAGGCTCTTTGGGGGTCGGGATTTTGTCGAAAATGGTTTGCGCTTCGAACATGCCGTAGAAATCGCCAACGCCGGCGTGATCGCGGCCAATGATCATGCGGGAGCAGCCATAGTTCTGGCGGAAGGTCGCATGCAGAAGGCCTTCGCGGGGTCCGGCATAGCGCATATCCAAAGGATAGCCACCTTGAACGACCTTGTCTTCCACAAAGTAATTCTTTACTAAAACGTCAATGCATTTAACGCGAACCTCAGCGGGAATATCACCCGGTTTGAGGTTTCCAACGAGGGAATGGATAAAAACGCCGTCACATACTTCTACTGCAATCTTGGCCAGGTATTCATGGCTGCGGTGCATCGGGTTTCTCAATTGCAGCGCGGCAACCTCATTCCACCCTTTGTCATCAAAAATTTTGCGGGATTCAGCAGGGCGCTGATAGATCCCTTTGTATTTGACCGGATATTCGCCTTCGCTGAGGACTTTGACGGTACCCGCCAAGCAGACATCACCCTGATTCATGACCATCTGAACACCGGGGTGATCTTCCTTGGCGATTTTCCAAAAGTCGTCGGCTGTCTTGGTGCCTTCTCCCATGAAAACTTTTTCACATTCCCATTTTTTGTCTTCCGCACTCATGGCCCATTTTTCAGACACTTTCATGGTGGCCATGATTTCGTTACCTTCAGCATCGAACAGCGCGATTTCATCACCGGCATTGATGCCGGTTGCTTCCGCGGTGGTCACATCCAACGTTACCGGCACGGGCCAGAAGGTTCCGTCCTGCAAGAGAAAGTTCTCGCAAACGCTTTTCCATTCCGCACGAGCCATAAATCCGGTCAATGGGCTGAACCCACCGATTCCAATCATGATCAGGTCGCCCTTTACACGGGGAGAAATCGATACTTTTTTAAGACCGGCCGCTTTTTTCTTTTCAGCTTCCAGTGCAGCGCCTTCGAGAAGGCAGCAAGTCAGGCCTTTTCCACCATGCGGGGGAATCAAATTTGACATGTTTCGTCTCCTTTCCAATCGTTTATTGATCCAATAGGTTTCACACCACCTAGTCTAATTCCCAAAAGAAACTTAACTATAAATTAAACAGGGTTTTGTCAAGAGAATTCGCCGAAGTTTCCGAGGCCTACAAATTGATTTGTAAGAACCGATTATCCGCTGGTCAGGAAATTTTTTTGGAAACTTTTATGCGAAGATGGAAATTTTAAAAGCGTCGGGTTTTCCTGTTTGCAATCAGCGGCAGGTGAGGAAATAAATATAGATTTACAGACTTTACAACTTTGTATCGATATGCCATAACCCTTCATAAATTGACAGCACCTAATTCAACCACCCTCTTTTGCATTATTCTGACATCTGATAAAGGCCATGCTTCAAGAACTTAGCATTCGCAATTTTGCGATCATTGATGATTTGCATATCACTTTTTCGGAAGGCTTAACGATGTTGACCGGCGAAACAGGCGCCGGAAAATCGATCATCATCAATGCCGTCAATCTTTTATTGGGCAGTCGTGCCTCCGCGGGCCTTGTCCGTGCCGGAGCGGAGACAGCAGAGCTTGAAGCGCTCTTCCAAATTGCCTCCGGCAGCCCGGCAGCAAGGAATATGGCTCAGTTCGATCTGGATTTCTCGGAAGGATTATTAATTCGCCGTACCATTTCACAGCATGAAAAACATCGGGTGCTCATTAATGGCAGGCTGGCCACGGCTCAGATGCTATCGACCGTTACAGAAAATTTAGCAAGTATTTCCGGGCAGCATGCCCACCAGGGGCTTTTAAAGGAAGAGCTTCATTTGCTGGTTTTGGATCGGTTTGGCGGGCTGATGCCGTTACGGGAAAAAGTGTCCTCCCGCTACCGGGAATTGATTCCACTCATCAATAAATTCCGTGACCTCGAGCGGCTGCGGGATCGGCGTCAGGAGCAGTTATCGCTCCTGGAATTTCAGAAAAATGAGCTTGCGCAGGTGGCGCCGGGTGCTGGTGAAGATGAAGCGCTTGAAAAGGAACGCTCACGGCTGAAAAATGCTGAGATGCTGTATCAAACGGTCGAGAGGGGTATCGATTTGCTTTACAGTGCTCAGGGGGCCGTGTTGGAACAGATGACACGAGTAGGTAAAGAATTACTTCGAGCCAGCCTTGTGGACCCCGATCTTTCACCGAGCGTTAATCGTTTGACAGAGATGACTTATCAGATAGAGGACATATGCGATGGGCTGAGAGCTTATTTGAAGCGGATTCAGATAAATGAAAGTCGGATGGAAGCGGTAACGGAGCGGCTGGATATTCTGAACAAATTGAAACGAAAATACGGAGGCACACTGGCTGCGGTGTTGTCCCATCAGGCCGCAATAGAAAGTGAATTAGGTGTGTTGGAAAATGTAACAGATGAAATTCAGGCAACCCGGGCGCTTCTGGGAAAATTTCACGCACAGATATGCGAGATGGCCCAAACGCTATCCAATAAACGCATGGAAGTTGCGAAAGTTTTTGCTGCCAAGGTGGAAAAAGAGCTTGAGGACGTAAAGATGGTGGATACGGTGTTTGAAGTTTTCCTTCGATCGGTGCCTGCAGGCAATCAGACAGATCCCCACCTCGTGGTTGGAGATGCCTTGTTGGAAGAAACCGGCATTGATCGCGCCACGTTCATGATCGCGCCCAATGTGGGCGAAGCGCTAAAACCACTTTCAAAAATCGCCTCCGGGGGAGAACTTTCCCGGGTTGTTCTGGCACTTATGGCCATTATAGCAGAAACAGAATCCGTCGGACTGGTTGTGTTTGACGAGGTGGATGCCGGTATCGGGGGCGGGGTTGCCGAAATGGTGGGAAAGAAGATGGTGGACCTGGCCAAATACCACCAGATAATTTGTATTACCCATTTGCCGCAAATCGCCAAGTTTGGGGATCATCATTATCTCATTTCAAAACAGGTTTCCGAAGGTCGCACGAAAACAACAATGCTTCCACTGGATGACGAAGAACGCATGCGGGAAATCGCACGGATGCTGGGAGGCGTTATCATCACCCCTGCAACGCTTGATCATGCCAGAGAGCTGCTGAAAAAATGAATATGAATTATGATTAACCGGTGTTCCAAATTGTTCCATATCGTTTCTTATCAAGCTCCAGCTGTGTTCAACCAGAGGACCGGACGTATGACATTTTTGTTCAGTATCCCCCCATTGCTGTCATTGGTAGGGTTTTTATCTTTGGCACTTTTTGTTTATTTCCGAGGCGCCAAGAACATAACAACGCTTCTTTTTGTTTGGATCTGCGCCCTGTCCGGCCTCCTTTATTCCGATATTCTGTTTGCCTTTAATACGAACAATCAAACGGCGGCTCTCTGGGTCAGCCGGATGGATCATCTTTTTATTGCATTTCTGGTGCCCTTATATATACACTTTTTTCATGAATATCTATGTTTGAGTTCGCCTTCTTCATTGATTCCAATCGCTTATGGGGTTGCCTCATTGCTGATGTGCCTGGCGCCAACCCCGTGGTATATTGCAGCAATGGAATCTCATGTGTTCGGCTTATTCGCCAAAGCGGGACCGCTTTATTCCCTCTTTGGCCTGAGTTGGTTTGGCGCTGCAGTGTATGTTTCGGCGAGAGTTTATGCCGCCATGCGGAAGGAGAAAAATCTACATCGGAAAAAGCAGCTTTGGTTTGTGTTTGCCGGGTTTGGGGGGTTAGGTATATTAAATGGGCTCAACTTTTTCCCGATTCACGGGTTTTCCCTTTATCCACCGGGAAATTTTAGTTTTATCCCCCTGGCGGTGTTTGCTTACGGGCTTTTCAGACACAATCTTTTAAATATGACCGCTCTTATCAACAACGGGCTGGTCTATTCTTTCCTGACCGCTTTCTTGACCTGTCTATATGCACTGATCGTTACCATAATTACGACGGTTTTCAATGGGAAAGACTATTCCCGTTCTTATGTTTTTTCTTTTTCGTTTTTTTTATTGATCGTTCTTATCTTTGGCCCGTTAAAATCTCGAATCCAAGGCGCTATAGATCGTTTCTTTTTCAGAAGAGAATATGATTACCGGCAAACGCTTAAATCTGTTAGCCGCATGATCGTTTCCGTGCTCGACTTGGAAACGGTTGGGCAGACCCTGATCCGGACGTTAACGGAGACCATGCAAGTTGAAACCTGTCGCCTGGTTTTAATTGGTGATGATGGTTCGGAGATAAGTCGTTTTGGATATCCGGAGAAAGCTGATCCGGCAGGATTTCGGGAGGATTCAGATCGACCTCTCATCCGGTATTTAATAGAGAAACACCGTCCGGCCATAAAAGGAGACTTTGTTGGCCATCCGCATGAAAAAGATATGAGCGCCATCCTCGTGGATATGGAGACCGATTCCGTGGCCCTTGCCGTACCGCTCATATTCAAAAACCATGTCAATGGGTATTTTTTATTAGGGTCGAAACGATCCGGAGAGCTGTTCGGTCGGGGGGATGTGGACCTGTTGGAGACGCTTGCCGGGCAGAGTGCCCTTGCGGTTGAAAATGCCCGTTCATATAAACGGATTAATGAAATTAATAAAAATCTTGAAAAGATAGTGGCAGCCAGGACCCAATCCTTGCGGCAAGCCTTGGAAGAGAAAGAACGCACGCAGGAGAGGCTAATTCGCTCCGAAAGTCTGGCTTCGATCGGGCAGCTGGTGGCAGGGGTGGCGCACGAGCTTAATAACCCTTTGGCCAGCACGGTAAGTCTAATCCAGACGGCTATCGAAGATCTGGAGCAGTGGGAGCCGGGGAAAGCGCCGGACAAAGAGACGATTGATGATCTTATCTTTGCAGACAGGGAACTGCGAAGGGCCCGGGCGATCGTTACAAGCCTTTTGGAATTATCGCGCCAAACGGGTACCAGCATGGAAAACGTGGCATTAAATTCCGTAGTCCGGGATGCGGTTCGCGTGCTTCAACATCAATACAAAAACCGAACATTCAAACTCATTGAAGTGTATGGCGAGAACCTGCCGAAATTCCAGGGTGACGCTGCCAGTCTGGTTCGGGTGGTCCTCAATATTGTTCAAAACGCCTTTCAGGCGATGGACGGGAGAGAAACAGCCGTGGAACTGGTCACCACATGGGATGCGGAGACCGGGCAGGTGGTTTTCAAATGTCTTGATTCCGGTCCGGGTATTGCCGCGGCCGTTCGAAAAGACATCTTTAAACCTTTTTTCACAACCAAGGAGCCGGGAAAAGGGACCGGAATGGGGCTCTATATTTGCCATGAAATTGCGCAACGGCATGGCGGCGAGCTTTTATATTCCGATCGTTGCGGGGGGGGTGCCGAGTTTGCCTTGGTGCTGCCGGTTCAGCAGGGAAAAACATTTTAGCCGCCTGAATAAGGGTTGTCTTGTGGTGTTTAAGCATGTAAAATATTTAAAAGTGGTTGCATTTTTGTTCCAGCGGCCACTCAGGAAAAAAAACGAGTTTCATATGAATGAATTTAGGCCGTTGGAAATGATTTTCCGCGAATTTTTGTAAAATTATTTCGTAAAGGTTCTTATACCCTTCATGGGGTATTGAAAAAAAGTCCCGTTTATCGGGGTTAGGGGTAGCAAAATGCCGATATATGAGTTTAGATGCCTTAACTGTCAGGATCTATTTGAGATGCTTGTCATGAATTCGGATGAACACGGAACGGTGAAATGTCCCAGATGCAACTCGGAAACATCTGAGCGCGTGATGAGTACCACCAATTTTTGCATGACCGGCAGCGGCGGCAACGCTAGTAGCGGACCGAGTGCTCAGACGCGTAACTGTTCCGGTGGCTCCTGTACCACATATGATATTCCCGGCCCTAAATGAGCATTCTTAAACCGCTGCATCATCAGGAAAAAGAGCATTTTATAAAACTTTTTCAGCAAGAAGATATTGACAGGTTCGAAGACCGGTTCAAAGTACTTGAGGTGTTTCTTCAGACGGAAAAGCATGTGACGGTGGATGAACTAAGCGATTTGCTTAAAGCGAACGGCTATTTTTTCCAACGTGATTTCCTGCGAAGCACGCTTCTAATGATGTGTCGATATGGGTTTGCGCAGAGAAACACTTTTGAAAACGAGCCAACACGTTATGAACACCGGCATCTTGGGCAGCATCATGATCACATGATATGCACCAAGTGCGGAAAAATTGATGAATTTATTAATTCAGCGTTGGAAAATATGCAGGTTGAGATTGCCGAGCGTCATGGATTTCATATTCTTCAGCATAAGCTGGAAATTTACGGCATATGCGGCGAGTGTCTGGCGAATCGGGAAGAAACGTTGACTCTTGAGTCAACAAGACCCGGAGAACGGATGGTGATAACAGATTTTGCCGGCGGTGCCTCCGCAGAGATGCGGCTGATTTCCATGGGGCTCAGACGCGGGGATAAGGTTGAGGTTGTCACAAACTATAAAAACGGACAGGTTGTCATTGCGCTGGATCAAAAGCGGTATAGTCTCGGTCGGGGACTTGCCAGAAAAATAAGGGTTCAGCCGGAATCCGCTGAGAAAAAATAGGTGCCCCCTTTCGAGGCAGGTGATTATAAAAAAATGGAAAGAATCTTCGCAGTGGGGGATATTCATGGCTGCTTTGACAAACTCACAGTCCTGATGGAAAAAATCGATATCGACTGGAGCCGGGATAAACTGATATTCCTTGGCGACTATATTGACCGGGGGACCGATTCGTACGAGGTGGTGGAATATCTGATCAGCTTAAAAAAACAGCACGTCAACATTGTATTTCTGAAAGGCAACCATGAAGAGATGTTTATGAATTATCTGGCGGGAAACAATCGATTGGGCTACCTGTATGATGGCGGACAGCAGACGCTGGACAGTTATATAAGCCATAAAAGGAGGGGGGTAGGATTTCCAGTGCCGGAGGAACATCTTGACTTTTTTCGCTCCCTTGTTCTATTTCATGAGACCGATCACTACATTTTTGTCCATGCCGGTTTGAAAAAAGGCGTTCCCGTTGAGAAGCAGGATTCTGAAGAGTTGTTGTGGATCCGGGATCCTTTCGTGCGCTCAAAGGCTGATTTTGGAAAGCGGGTGGTCTTTGGGCATACCCCCTTTTTGGAGCCCTTGGTGGAACCGAATAAAATCGGCATCGATACGGGGGCCGTATTCAGAAATCGGCTAACCTGTGTTCGGTTGCCGGATGTTAAGTTTTTCAGTGTTTGAGATAATTGGAAAAAGGAAGTGACCCATGCAACGCGGCCGTATTAAGTTGAAGATGATAACGAGAAGTGCGGTGATACTGATCATACTCTTCCACGGAATGGGGTTTGCCGAGTATTTAACCGTTCAAGTTCCATCGGCAAATGTTCGTTCCGGACCGGGACCTACAGCGGATCTTTTGTGGCGGGTGGAGCAGTATCATCCGCTTGATATTGTAGAAAAAAAGGGGGATTGGTACCGATTCCGGGATTTTGAGGGGGATGAGGGTTGGATTCACAAAGCCTTGATGGGCAATATCCCGGCGGTAATAATTAAAAAGGATAAAACCAATATTCGTTCCGGGCCGGATACGAAATCGGATATCGTTTTCACGGTTGAGAAAGGAATCCCCTTTAAGGTGGTTTCAAAAAAAGGACAGTGGATTGAAGTTGAGCATGCCGACGGCGATAAGGGCTGGATTAATGCGCCAATGGTATGGCCCTGAAAAAACGTCACGAGCCGGAAAATGATTTTTAAGAACCCCTTTTAATTGATGGATTGCGGAGAGGAATAGATGGCCAACACTCGTGTTTCACGGAAAAGTCTTAAAGAACCGGATGAATTCATATCCTTTTCTTCCAAACTACTTCGGCAGGCCGTACTGCATAAAACAAAGATGATTGCGGCGATTAGTGTGTTGTTAGGAATATTGATAATAGTCTCGGGGTTCCGCTATTTTTCAGAGAAGGCTGAAAACAAGGGCTCATTGATGCTGAATCGAGCCATGGACCAGTATGTTTCCACAAACAGGGAGAGCGGGCCGGAAAAGGCCGGCGAAATGGTTACGGTTGATTTTCAGAAAATTTTAAACGATTATTCGGGACGGGATTGCGGAAAATTTGCCCGGCTAAATTTTGCCGGCATTTGTTATCGCTCCGGAAATTTTGATAAAGCCGTTACCTTATATACTCAGGCGATAGATGATTTTAAAAGTGTGCCATTGCTGAGAAATATTGCAACGTGCGGCCTAGGCTACGTGTATGAGGAGAAAAAGGAATATGCAAAGGCTGCGGGATTATTCGAGAGCCTTTCGGTCGACCCGGATTTGGTTATGGCGGATGAAGTGTTGTTTGCGCTTGGGCGACTTTATGGTCTAATGGAAAAAAATGACAAGCGAATTCAGGTGCTGGGCAAGATTGCCGATAAGCATCCGGAATCCATGTATAAGGAGCTGGTGCGAGGGGCTGTGGCCGGGTAATAAAGTTGGAAATGTGAAAAGGCGCGCAATCTGTTTTCCTTTTTGCTATTCGCGAGAGGGCCTTGATCATCGTTTCGGCCAATTTCCCACGGCAGGGAGGCCGCGCCAGGGTGTTTTTGGAAGAGCGGCAGGCTGTTTGAGCGATAGCGAGTTCCTGCCGGTCTGGAAAAAATATCCTGGCGTGGCCGGTACGATGATCAAGGCC
>JAZDPP010000205.1:0-11656 GCA_043797445.1 Pseudomonadota bacterium | reverse complement strand
CTTAGAAGGAACGCTGTCCACGCTGATGCCGAATGCAGCCACCTCGAATTCATCGAATATGGCTTTTTTGACCTCCAAAGTGCGCATTTGAATTTCGCAGACTGAGGTCCATGCAAGCGGATGAAAAGAGAGCAGAATCCTCTTGCCCTCCAATGACATGGGTACTGTTTTTTTGTCTTGCTGGTTGTTAAGCGTAAATTCAATGGCCTTGTCCCCGACCTTCAGGTGATGGTGTGTCATGTTAACCTCCTCTGACCCTGCTTAGAATTGTAAATGCCAAAAATAAAAACCGGGCGACCTTAATCAAGGCAACTTAGCTATCTTATTTTAAGATCCGATTTTAAGATCCGCGGTTTTCCATCCCCACCTCGCGATAGGCAGGCTTTATCTAAAAAGAAAGAAGTTCGTGGCCTTTGCCTTTTCTAATGCCTCCAAGAAGCATGCCAAGATCCGGAGAAAAATAAAAAATATTTTTATTAGCGCTGACTGTGTCCCTCTTTGGCTTCCGCTTCCATCTTTTCTAAACGGGTGTAGTAATCGGCAAACTCGTTGAGATGAGCGAGCGCGATTTTGCCGGTGTGGACATTTGAGATTGGTACGAACGCACGTCGATCCACCGCTGATAATCAGACGTTATGCAGTCGTTGGCGGATTCTGTTGAAGCAGGGGGATTCGTCCGGAAATGACCGGCTGTGAGCAAAGCGATGCCGGCAAGATCATCGAACGGTTCACTCCGCGAGAGTCGTTCCAGGAGCCGTGGAAACGTAACCTCTCCGTCACCGAGTACGGCGCTGGAAACACCGGTGGCGCGGAGGATCTCCTCGGGCATGACCGTGAGCGCAGCGCCGCCGAGGATGAGAGGAACGTCAGTACGCGAGCGGATGGTCCGTATGAGAGAAAGCAGGGCCTGGATATAGAACGTGGGCGCTCGCATGTCGTTATTATCGATGTTGCGCACCGAAAGGCCGATGACGTCAGGATTTGTTTTCTTTAGAGCCGACGTGATCGCGTGCGCGGGGTCGCGTTCGAACATCAGGTCGAGCATGCTGACCGTGTGGCCTGCCCGTTGCGCAGCCTCTGCAATCATGCATGCCCCGATCGGCATGACCGGCATGGGAAAGACGTTTTGATTGGAACTGATGATGAGAACGTTCATGACGACTTCCACTCAAAAAGCATGCCAATCCCAATGGAAAAACACTGGAACTTTTGTTTTAGTTTCAAATGGATATCCGCAGAAATATGAGCTGCCGAGCAGCCCCTATATTGCAGCCTTTAAGTATAAAAAGAACCCTGTAATGGACCGGAGAAACCGGTTTTAATGCCGTGTTACCGCTCTGTCTTTTGGATAGCGAGGGTTTTGCGAATGCGGTCGACCTCGTTGCCACTGACCACGGTTGCATGATTGCCCCAGGTGCCGCGGACAAAGCTGAGCACATCCGCCACTTGCGCATCGTTCAAGCGCCACCCGAAGTCAGGCATGCCGAGCGCGGACGGCGCACTTTGTGTCGACGGCATGGAACACCCTGCCAGCACTAGGTGGATCAGTGTGATCGGGTCTTTACCGTTGACCGTTTCGTTTTGCGCCAGGTTCGGAAAAGTCCGATTTACGCCTGACCCGTCCGAACCGTGGCAGGCGTTGCAATTGTCCAGATAGACGCGCGATCCACGCATCCCGGTATTGCCTTCACGAAGGGCACGCGTCACCGCAGAGGCTCCACTTGCCTGCAGGGCCGAATCCCCGCAGCCTTGTTCTTTGTTGTTGGAAGGCGGCAGCGATTTCAGGTATTCGGCAATCGCCATCAGATCCTGATCCGTCAAGTATTGGGTACTGTTGCCCACCACTTCCACCATGGCACCCAATGCCCCGACGCGTGCGGTACGGCCGGTTCTGAGGAATTCGACTATCTCGTCCTTCGACCAGGCATGCAGCCCTGTTTCGAAATCCCCCGTCAGGGAAGATGCATGCCAGTTATCCAGTGTGGCTCCGGCGAGATATTGCCTGCCCTGTTCGCTGGCCGCTTTCTCCTGGCCGAACACGCCTCGCGGTGTGTGACATCCGCCGCAATGCGCCAGACCCTGCACGAGATAGGCGCCCCTGTTCCACGATGCGCTTCTATTTGAATCGGTAGCGTATTCACCTTTTTTGAAAAAGAGCACATTCCAGGCCACCATGAGGGAACGCATGCTGAGCGGCCAGCTCAATTGCGTCTCGTGGTTGAGATTGTGCACCGGTTCAATGTCCTGCATGAAGTAGGCATAGAGCGCCGACAGGTCTTCCTTCGACAACCTGGTGTAGGACGTATAGGGCATGGCCGGATATAGGGGGTCCCCGTCACTCGTCACGCCTTCGTGCAGGACATTCACGAAATCGTCGATGCTGTAGGGACCGATCCCTGTCTCGCGGTCCGGCGTGATGTTGGTCGAATAAATTATCCCAAACGGCGTGTTTAACGGCAGCCCTCCTGCGAACGGCCGGCCTTTTCCTGCTGTATGGCAGGCAATGCAATCTCCGGCACGCGCAAGATAGGCGCCACGCTGCACAAGTTCCTGCGAGGCGGGTGCGGCTTGCGCCATCGAGCAGGTCGTAATCAGCACGGCAACGGCCGCTAAGGTAAGGACCGAGGCCGTGAGACGAGAAAGCAATTCGATTTGTTTGGACTTTTTCACGTTAATCCCCCCGCGCTTCAGCCTGCACCAGGGGTCCGGGCGTTTTTAAGTAGGCTGTGCGAATGGCCTTGGCGGACCAGTATGCCAAAGCGCCCACCAAACCCGTCGGGTTATAACCGATATTTTGCGGAAAGGCCCCCGCACCCATTACGAACACATTGTGGGCATCCCAGGATTGCAAAAAGCGATTGACGACGCTGCTTCCTGGATCTTCACCCATGATCGTGCCGCCGACATTGTGCGTGGTCTGGTATATTCGCGTGTCGTAATGCTCACCGGTCTGCTTAATTTTTCCCTCTACCGATTTTCCGCCCATCGCCCTGGCGATCTCCTGTGCCTTGCCGGTTATGAATTGAGTCATCTTCATGTCGTTTTCCTTCCAGTCGAAGGTCATGCGCAGCAGCGGCTGGCCGAATACATCGCGATAGGTGGGATCGAGGTCGAGATAGTTGTCGTGGTGGGCCATGACCGTGCCGTGGGTCTGGATGTTGACCGTATACAAATAATGGTCTTTGATCGCCTGCTTCCATTTTGCACCCCACTGCGGCGTGCCTTTGGGAAGCAACATCTGCTGAATGGGCCGGCCGCCGGTCTGGATCACGCCGATATAACCGCCGCCGATAAAACCGAGCGGGGCGTGATCGAAATGATCACCGTTCAGATCATCGATAACCTGGCCGCCCGCGCCGGAGCCGATGAAGGGGTTCATCGGCCTGTCCTTATCGAAAAACACCATAACGCTGCCCGTCATCTGATAGGTATAATTGCGCCCGACAACCCCAAGGCCGGTCGCAGGATTGTATGGCGTGCCGATTCCCGACTGGAGCAGCAGCCGGGTGTTGTTGAGCTGATAGGCACAAAGAACGACGAGATCCGCCGGCTGGTATACGTTACGCCCCTGCGTGTCGATGTAGGTAACACCGGTGGCGCGCTTGCCGGACGAGTCGAGATGGATGCGCACTACCTGCGACTGGGTGCGCAATTCGAAATTCGGTTTCTTCAACAGCACCGGCAGAATGGTTGTTTGCGGCGAGGCCTTGGCATACTTATAGCAACCAAAGCGTTCGCAATAGCCGCAAAAGTTGCACGGACCGAGCTGGGCGCCATAGGGGTTTGTGTAAGGGCGGGAGGCATTCGATGCAGGTTCTGAAAAGGGATGGTAGCCGAGGTCTTTGGCCGCTTTGGCAAACAGAGAGGCACCGTAGACATCCGCAAGCGGTGGCAATGGAAATTCCTGAGAACGTTGTCCCTCGAACGGATTACCCCCCTCGACAATTGTGCCGTTCAGGTTACCCGCTTTCCCCGAGGTGCCGCAGACGCGCTCGAATTGGTCGAAGAAGGGTTCGAGTTCCTCATAGCTAACGCCGAAATCCTGGATCGTCATATCGTCGGGGATGAAGCGCTTGCCATAGTGTTCCGCAATGTGGCTCTTGAGGCGCAGTTCTTCAGGCAAAACGCGCCAGTGCTGACCATTCCAGTGGACTCCGCCACCGCCGACGCCGTTTCCCGGCAGAAAAGACCCCAACTGCCGATAAGGCAGAGCGCGGTCCCCGGGCGAATGGCGAATCGTAAATGTTTCGCGTGACAGATTCTGAAACAGTTTGTGGCGTATGCCGTATGACAACTCGTCGGCGGAGCGGGGATAGGTGAAGTCCGGATAGGTATCCCGGTTTTCGCCCCGCTCGAGGGCGACGACGTTCAGGCCGGCTTCGGTCAGTTCCATCCCCATGATGGCGCCGGTCCAGCCGAAGCCGACGAGTACCGCGTCTACCTGAGGTTTCTTGATATCGACCATCGCAATCACCCCTTTCTGCCCGCAACACCGACCGGACTGAGCGGATAACGCGCGCCGTACTTATCCACCCAGTCGATAAAATCCGCTCTCGCGCCGGGAAAACCGATCATCTTCCAGCTCCCCAGGTTTTTGTTACCCCCATGGATCGGATCGGCCAGATAGCCCTCCTTGGTGTTCTGCAACAGAAAGCCGAAAAAGGGCGTGCCGGATACGTTTTCGAAGTCAAGCGCGCCGTTTTCAAGGCCGGTTAGTACGGAGTCTTGCGTCGTGGCGGGAAGTTCGAAAAAAGACTTGTTGCCGAACATGCGCCGGCAGTGCGCGTCCACTGCGGCGATACCGGCGCGGTAGACCGCGCGCGGTGTGAGTGGCGACTGATAGCCGAGCTCCGGCAGTGCGGACGCGAACGGTCCCTGCATGTACCAATTTGCAGCATGCCCGAACGCGCTGTCCATTTCCCGGTCGATGAATTCCGGCACACCCAGTTCCACAGCGCCGGGACCGTTCTCATCAGCGGGAATCAGGCGTTCGCAGGCAGCGTGAAGGAAGGCCCATTCTTCCTCGGTAAAGTACCGGGGCGAATAGGCTTGTTCGGGGGGTGTCCGCAACGCCGAAAGGGGGGCACAAGCAGCGATCGAAAGGGCCGGGACCAGGGCCATCATGTTGCGCAAGAAATCGCGACGACTGGACGATTTTTCTGATCTGCTCATACCAACCCCCAATTCGAGCGCCGGGCTGAAGCGGTTATACCAAGGAGATAAGTGGTTGTCATATCGGCTATTCCTGTACCCACAATGCACATATTGGAATGTGTATTCTCGGTGACTGAAGATGTTTCCGGTACTTCCGCTGTTAACATCCAAATCGGAATTGTTTCTTCGGAATTACTATCCATTGCTTATCGTTCTCCCTTCTTATTTTATGGGCTCATTAGTGCTCCGGACAAACCTTCGACCGCAAATTTCGTCGTTTTGCCTCTGAACCCGCTCTCCTTTGACCCCCATGATTTTTATGGCAAAACCATGCAGGTCTTTGGCTTTGTCCGACTGAATCTTACCGCTTGCGCTGGAAATACGAACCCAGGCGGAATAGGTTTTGGGGAAACTCAAATATTCCCACCTTAAGCTCCGCCGGGATATTCGGCTCCACAATGAATTCTGCTTGCAGGCAGGCCAGGTTTTTCGAGTGCGCGTCACGTTTGGTTTGTCCTTCGGGACAATCCTTGGACATCTTTTCTTGTAATATAACTTCCATGTCTTTGATCAGGCGGTCTTCATCAGCAGGGACGTTTTCAAATTTTGTTATGCCCCTCAAGTTTCCGTCAGATATCTGCACGTTGTACCTCTCATCGGATTTATCGCTTTGTGCAAACTCATCCCCGGCATTGATTTTGCCGCGTTGTTTTCCTTCCGTGCCGGGGACCGAACGGACATCAGTTTCTTTGGTGCAGTTCCACCGAACCAAACGAATACCCTATACCGCAACAAACGTGCCCCGAAGTTCTGCGCGCAGCGGGCGATGCCTGGTTAGATATGTTCTTAACGCCTCTATGCTTCGCTCAGTGTGATGTTGGCGATTGCGACCGTACTTGTGCGCGACGCCTTGTTCGGTAACAAATGCCGCAGGGTAATGGCGCCCGGGTTGCAGCGCTTCATCACCGACAAACACTTGCTGCACACGCTGCCCGGGAGGATTCTTGATCTTAATGAAGGCATTGAAACCGAGACCGCGTTTGACGTAACCTCCCATCTGGTCATAGGGATCGCGGGCAAACGTTCGTTCCAGATTTTCCTCCAGCATTGCGACAATTTCCTCGCCCGTCAGCTCCACCGTTGAGATCGGCGGGTTCATCGGGATCATGTTGTACAGGTCATTCACCGTGACCTCCCCGGGAATTACCGGTGCGCCATAGCGCCATCCATTCGAAAATGCCAATTGAGCGCCCGTGTTTTCCAGCAACGCCTGCAACAGGAAATTGTCCATCGTCGTTTCCAGCGTGGTGCCTCGGTTGAGTGCGGTCGCCGTTTCACCCACCATCATTGACAATTCCTCTTGATACGGCGCGAGAGCCTGGCGGACGAGATCATCCACTGCAGGATCGGGGGTTATATTGGATTCCACCTCAATCAGTTGGTGCAGGAAGTGAACGACACGTCTCCCCTCAATTTCCAGATCCAGGCGGCCCAGGAAAGAACCGTGGCAGCCTGACTGTATGATCAACGTTTTCCCCTGGAGTGCCGGTTTATAAAGGCGGTTATGGGTGTGGCCGCTCAGGCAGACATCGATTCCCTCCACCTCTGATAGTAGCTTCATATCCTGGGAAAACCCGAGATGGGAGATAAGAACGATCAGGTCCACCTTCTCCTGGGTGCGCAAAACCTCGATGATCGGCGGGAGCTCTTCTCGCCCAAGGGTGAATTCCAATCCTTCGCTGAAGGAAGGTGGCATGGTCTTGCCCACAATATTGGAGGCGATACCCACGAGACCAATTCTTAGCCCGCCGATCTCCTTGACGTTGTACGGTGGAAAGAGCCGCTCTTTGGTTGCTTGACAAAAAACATTGATTGCAAGCATCGGATAGATGAGTTCCGCTACGCGCTGTTTGAAGGCCTCGGGACCATAAGCAAATTCCCAATGGGCCGTCATCGCGTCGAGGCCCAATGAATTCAAAACAGGAACCATTGCCTGTCCCTGCGTACTCTGAGCGGGATAGGTACCCTGGAGCGTATCGCCGCAATCGCAAAAGAGCACACGCCCCTTGTTCGCAGCCCGAATTTGTTTTATGAGTGCGGCAATGCGGGCATATCCTCCCGCAGGACGATAGACTGCTTTACCACCCTGCCAGAACATCTCTTGGTGCAGATCAAAATAGGCATGGCTGTCGTTGAGTTGAATGACGGTTAGTGAATTTCCGTTTACCATCATGGCAAAAATGACCTCCAGCCAGGTTCTTCCATCATCAGTTGAAAAAACATGATGTAGGGTCCCCGGATAAGATGGGCCATAACGCCATCATCATGTATTTTTCTGATGGTATGGTTCACCAGAACTTTTGCGAAACCCAACTGAGCCATTTCCGTCGCGTCCCACTCGCTGTGAATAAGGTATTCGGGCGGGCTTGGCATGGCATCCCGTGTTTTAAATAGCGGTTTTGGGTTTTTCGGCGGGTTGGCTCCGAGTGTCTGCAGGGTTTCCGCCATTGACACCGGGTCGAGCATAAAGCTGCCCAATGCGCAAACTCCGATTTGTTTTAAAATCATATACCCGAGAAAACCGGTTGAGTCAGACAAGGCTTCCATCGTTTCGATAGCACCTTTTTCAAATGCCTTTTCCTTTCCCGGGGCCACGGTATGCTCGGCGATGGCAACACACCGCGTGGGAGTTGCAAAACGAATGAATTCTTTTTTTTGCTGGATATCCTTGGCCAGGTCCACGATCTGGCCCATGGACCTGATGGGGACCATCCTTGCCTTCACGACTGTGTAGACCGGTTCCCATGGACCTTCGACCACCATGCCAAGGCAGCTCCCGCAAAGCTCAAAGACCCTGTCAAACTGCTGAGCGTGAAATTCATCGTGGTCCTCCCATCTCTTCCACATGGTATATTGATAGTTGCGGATGGGATTCAGTTCCTTTTCCATGTGAATTTTTCCCCCGCCGTATCTCCCGGCCAGGGGCAGGATTCCGGTCTGGATGTTTGCCTGGAAGCCCACGAATCCGGGGTGGGTCGCAGTGGTGATGCAGACCCTGGGGCCGACCTTCTTCATGATTCGGAAACTTTCCTCGTCATTGGTCACCTTTGACATATTGAGCGCCAGGTAGATGGGGCTCTCTGGTTTCTCGGCCGGTTGTTGTGCGCCGGCGAAAGAAATCCTTCCGGCAAAAGCAGCGCTCCCGGCTGCCAGGGCGGCCATTTTCATGAAATGCCTTCGATCCAATCCTTTTGACTTTTCCGTCATTACCTCTCTCCTATAAGGATTCTGGATAGGTTGGCTTCCGTCTTAACGCAAGAATCGGACTTAGCATGTAGGAGCGGCTTCCAGCCGCGACGGGAATTGTCGGCACGTGAAAAATCGCGGCTGGAAGCCGCTCCTACAGGCCAATTCCGAAAAGCTTGAACATCGAGTGTTAACAATCGTGCCGTCCATGTTGTTTCTTGCCTGTTCCATTACTTCCCGTAAGTTAGCACCTAAGTTACCTTAATCGCAAAATAGCAGGCTTTCACCCTTGGGCGTTAATCGCAGGCATGAAAACGCATCCTGTTTGTATTCCAGCAATCCGATGCCGACGAGTTCATTAACGGCTGTTTCATAAAATTCCTTTTCCAACCGGTTAAGATCCTTCAGGTACTCCTTATGAAGCCATAAGCAGGACAAAACGTAACTGTCGCTTTTCGTGGTTCTGAATTTGGACAAAATATCCCGTTTTATATCCTTGATGCTCTTTTTCCCGCCAATTTTTCCATTCGATGACTCCGCCGGGAACCGGCGGATAGCGGAGCCCAGGCGAGCAAATTTTTCGGGCAGCATTTCGTTGGTTATCATGCTTGTCTTATTTCCCATTGACGTTCCTTTCCATCTCCAATGCACAAAATGAGTCTGCAAACAGTTCCACAATCTTGAGTTGATGCATCATCACAAAAATCAGACTTCTTTTATTTTCAAGTAGGTTAATCCCGAAGCAATCACCATTGGAACGACCCCTATGATGATTAGGATTAAATGCGACGGCATGCTGACCCATTCCAGCATTCGGATCCGGTTCGTACCGATAAATTCGAGGCTGCGGGCATGCCAGTAGCCATTTTCGAGAACATCCCAGACCTGTAAAATACCTTCCGGAAATAAATTAGTGATCACCATTAGTGCCAGCCCGATGTTCAGGCCCCAGAAAGACAGCTTGACAAATTTTTCGGGGAGCACCCACTGTTCAGATGTCAATACGTGGCGCAGCCCCAGCACCAGAAGCGCCATGGCCAGCATACCAAAGGCTCCCAGCAAGGCCGCGTGCCCGTGGTTCAAGGTCAGGATGGTTCCGGCCTCAAAGTAACTTACGACCGGCATGTTTATCAGGAACCCGAATATACCGGCACCGACAAAATTCCAAAATCCGACTGCCATTAAAAAATAAAAGGCCCATTTATGCGGGATAATCGTTTTGGGGACACCGGCCATATCTTTGGTGCCGGTCAATTTGATAAAGTCCCAGGCATCCAGTGTCAATAAGGTGAGTGGTACCACCTCCAGCGCCGAGAACATGGCGGCCAGGGCCATGGTAAAGTTGGCCTGTCCCGTCCAGTACCAGTGGTGAGCCGTCCCGATGATGCCACCGGAAAGAAAGAGGATGGCATCCATGTAGATGACGCGCACGACGTTGATGCGCCTGACGATCCCCAGCTGGTAGAAGGTGACCGCAACCAGAATGGTCACAAACAGCTCGAAGAAACCTTCCACCCAGAGGTGGATAATCCAGAAGCGCCACATGTCCACCACCGTAAAATTCGAGGTGCTGCTGAAAAAAAAGGCCGGCAGGTAAAAAAAAGGAATGGCGGCAGCGCCCCCTAAAAAAAGGAGCGTGATTTCTTTTCGTTCCGGATCTTGCAAGGCCGGTGCCGTCGTCCGGTAGAGAAGTCCCAGCCAGAAGCTGAACCCTATCACTAAAATGATTTGCCAAAATCGCCCCAGTTCGAGGAACTCCCAGCCCTGGTGGCCAAACCAGGACCATAACCGGCCGAAGATCTGATGAATTCCGAGGATCTCGCCGAAGAGGCTGCCCGCAACCAAAACCACAAGTGCCCAGAACAGCATGTGAACGCCCACCACATGTCCACGCGGTTCTTTTTGGCTCAACGAAGAGGCTAACAACAGGCCGCCGGCTACATAGGCGGTGGCAATCCAGAAAATAGCCAGCTGAAGGTGCCAAGTGCGTAAAATATTACTCGGCAAGTAATTGGCCAAATTGATGCCGTAAAAATTTCCGGGCTCGGCGCGATAGTGCGCCAGGGCACCACCGATCATAACCTGCGTCAAAAAAAGCACCGCAACAATCAGGAAATACTTGATGGTCGCCTTCTGCCCGTCTGTAGCTCCGCCAGGCAGCAGGTGGGGGTGAATGCCCTCGGGGCCGCCTTTCCAGCCCAAATAATTGAACTTCCCAAAAACAAACAGCACCACGGCCAGGCCGGCCAGCAGCATGACGACGCTCAGAGCACTCCAGAGAACCGCATCACTGGTTAGAATGTTGCCGACCAGTGGGTCATAGGGGAAGTTGTTGGTATAGGAATAAAGCTTGCCCGGGCGGTTGGCGACACTGGCCCAGGCCGTCCAGGCAAAGAAAGCTGTTAACTGGCGAATTTCTGCCGGGTCATGGATGTAGTTGTCCGGGAGACCTGAATTCGTTATAGGATGCTTGAAATAATCGGCCCAGGTAGTGAGCTGTTTCTGAAAAGAGGCTTTCTCTGCATCTGTGAAGATCAACTGTTTCGATACGGCATCGTAACGATTTTTTTTCAGAAGGATTGAAACCCGGGAATCTACCAAAGCGCGTTGTGATTCATCCAATGCAGACAAATTCATACCCAGTTCTTGTTTGGCGATAGCCTGGAGAGTATCCAGCGAGAGTTCATGGAGATACTGGGCTGAAAAATCCGGGCCCAGATAAGAGCCGTGGCCCCAGATCGATCCGTTTTGCATTAGGCCGTATTTTAAAAAAATCTCCTGGCCGGATTCGATTTCCTGCCGGTCGAAAAGGGTGTTGCCACCGGAGTCGACCACCTTTTCCGGAACAGGCGGGGCAAACCGGTAAGCCTGCACTGACATGAAAATCAAACCGATCATACCTATAACGAACACCAGTAAAACACTTCGGCGCCACCATGCGGAAAGTGACGGGGGGGCAGATAACGGCTCTTTCATTTTATTATCTCCTTTTCGCATCAACTGCGGAAGGCATTGTGGTTCCTCGCAACCGTCTTCATCGGGTCTTTCCGGATACTTTGCGCCTGTAAATTCGATTAGGTGCACTCTAACCGGTTTCGGTATCGCCTGTCAATTTTTCTGAGTACTCACGCCGGCCTTAAACGCACCCCTCACTTTACCAGCGGCTTGAGCATGTAAATGATATCGCTTTCCCGTGAAGGGTAGGGGCTCATGATGTTGTCCCGGTAGAGTTTCTCAACGGTTGCGCCGTCGATGA